>NZ_JAIHAZ010000002.1:301133-617284 GCF_019718755.1 Enterobacter sp. RIT637 | reverse complement strand
CCAGCACCACGATGGCCAGAATCAGTGCGGATTCAAAAAAGGTAAATGAGGTGGGGTTAACGAACCCCTGATAGGTGGCGAAGAATACCCCCGCAATCCCGGCCGTAGACGCGCCCAGCGTAAAAGCAGAAAGCTTCACCAGCACGTGATTAAGGCCCATTGAGCGGCAGGCAATCTCATCTTCTCGTAATGCCTCCCACGCCCTGCCAATCGGCATTCGCGTCAGGCGGTGCTTGATGTAGAGCACCATCAGCACCACCAAAAACAGCACGGCGTAAATAAAGATAAACTTCATGTTCGGGTTATAGGTCAGATGGAAAAACTCGTGGAAGGGGACGCCGCCTTCTTTGGCGCGTCGGCCAAACTCCAGACCAAAAAAGGTTGGGGCAGGGGCTGAAACGCCGTTCGGGCCGCCAGTAAAGGTCAGCCAGTTATTGAGGACCAGGCGAATAATCTCGCCAAATCCGAGCGTCACGATTGCCAGATAATCCCCATGCATGCGAAGCACCGGAAAGCCAAGCAGCGCACCGGCGGCGGCGGCCATCAGCGCCGCCAGCGGGAGCATGCTCCAGAATCCTAACTCCAGATACTGATACCCCAGCGCGAGGCCATACGCGCCAATCGCGTAAAAGGCGACATACCCCAGATCCAACAGCCCCGCAAGCCCGACCACAATATTCAGCCCGAGGCCGAGCAGGACGTAGATCAGCCCCAGAATGGCGACGGTCAGCACGTATTTGGTCGCCACAAACGGAAAGCAGATCGCAAGGGTAATAACCAGCGGAATAACCCAGCGCATGCGGCTCTTGTATCCGGGAGGGCGGACATACACCCCTGCGCTGTCCGCTTCAAACCTCGCCTGGAAACGCGCACCGGGGGCGGTTTGCAGGAAGGTACTCAGCAAAAAACGTCCCAGCATGACGATGGCAATCATCCACGCCAGGCGTTGTCCGGCAAAGTTGAAGCTGTAACCGTCAAGAACCACGCCAGCGATAGGGCCAAAGATAATCAGCGCAACCAGTCCGGAAAACACGGAATCCAGAATGCAGCGTTTAAGGGAGAAACCGGCAGATGTCATCGTCTTCACCCTTACACCTTCGCCACGACAGGGCGGCCTAGCAGACCCTGAGGACGGAAAATCAGGATCAATACCAGCAGCCCAAACGAGAACACGTCTTTATAATCCGAGTTCACCATTCCGGAGAATTGCGCTTCCGCTACCCCCAGAATCAACCCGCCGAGCATGGCGCCCGGCAGAGATCCGATGCCGCCCAGCACCGCCGCCGTAAAGGCTTTTATGCCAATGACAAACCCGACGTAGAAATCAAAGGTGCCATAGTTCATGGTAATCAATACCCCCGCCAGCCCGGCCATCGCCGCGCCGATGACAAAGACCAGCGAAATGATCCTGTCGGTATTGATCCCCAGAATGGAGGCCATTTTACGATCCTGCTGCACCGCCCGACACATCCGCCCCAGCCGGGTACGGCTGATTATCCAGGTAAGCAGCAGCATGCCCGCGAACGAGGCGATCAGAATAAACACTTTGGTGTAGGTGATCTGGACGAAGCCTTCTCCCAGATGCACGCGAAGAACGCCGTCCAGCATGGTCGGCACGCCTTGCTGGCGGGGACCCTGACTCAGCTGGGCGTAGTTTTGCAAAATCAGCGACATCCCGATGGCGGAGATGAGCGGTGCCAGACGGGTGGAGTTTCGCAGGGGTTTATAGGCGATGCGCTCGATAGTCCAGCCATACACGCCCGTCACCACGATGGTGAACGCCAGCGTGCCCAGAATCAGCAGGGGAAACGACTCGAGACCGAAGAATGACAGCAGGGCCAGCCCGATGGCGCAGAGATAGGCCGAGATCATATACACTTCGCCATGGGCGAAATTGATCATGCCAATGATGCCGTACACCATGGTGTAGCCGATGGCAATTAAGCCGTAGACGGAGCCCAGCGTTAATCCGTTGATTAACTGTTGCAGGAAGAATGTACTCATCATCGCGCGCTCTTTTTATAGGCCGCACGACGCGTGCGGCCCGATGTGTATTCCGCGTCGGCAGGCGAACCTGCCGACGTTGAGCGTGACTCCGTCCCGTTACTGCACTTCCTTATATTTTCCCTTGTCGTCCCACTGATAAACCACGTAGTCGGACATTTTCAGATCGCCTTTGCTGTCCCAGGCTTTTTTGCCCATTACCGTGTCGAGGGCGTTCGCTTTCAGCCACTCGCTGGCTTTGGCGGAGTCTTTGCCGCCGGTGGCCTTGAAGGCGGCGGCAATGGCCTGGACGGAGGCATAGGAGTAAAGGGTGTAACCTTCCGGTTCGAATTTACCGGCGCGGAATTTCTCAATCACCGCTTTGCCGTCCGGGATCAGGCGCGGATCTTTACCAAACGTCATGTAGATACCGTTGGTGTACTGCGCTCCGCCTGCGGCAGTGACCATCTCTTCATTGACGATACAGTCGCCTGAGAAGAATTTGGCCTGTACACCCTGTTCGCGCATCTGGCGCACCAGCGGGCCCGCTTCAGGGTGGCAGCCCCCGAAGAACACCACGTCCGGTTTTTGCGCGCCAATTTTCGTTACCAGCGCGTTAAAGTCTTTTTCGCCTCGCGATAAGCCTTCATACATCACATCTTTCACGCCGCGTTTGGCGAGTGCGGCTTTAGTGGCGTCTGCCAGACCCTGACCGTAAGTGTCTTTATCGTGAATGATCACCACGCGTTTAGCTTTCAGCTTGTCGATGATGAAGTCGCTGGCGACTTGCCCCTGCTGATCGTCCCGGCCGCACATGCGGAACATATCGCTCATGCCGCGCTCGGTAATGAGTGGATTAGTCGAGCCTGGCGTGATGGCAATAATACCCGCATCGCTATACACCTCGGAGGCGGGCATGGTGGAAGAGGAGCAGAAATGGCCGACAACCGCATTGACTTTATCCTGGTCGACTAAACGGTTGGCGACGGCAACGGCCTGTTTAGGCTCGCAGGCATCGTCTCCCTGGACCAGCTTAATTTTCTCACCGTTGATCCCTCCCGCGGCGTTAATGTCTTCTGCGGCCTGCGTTGCGCCATGCCAGTACTGATCGCCATAGGTGGCATTTGGGCCTGTAAACGGCCCGGCCACGCCGATCACAATATCGGCCTGGGCGGAAAATGCCGTCACCAGACAACCGGCTAACACAAGAGAAAGAGGACTTCTGATAAATTTCAGCGACATTATTGTGTTCCTTAGCAAAGAGGTTTTTGCACCACGGCGTCAACCCAAACGCCCTACGGCGCAGCCAATCTATAATTAAGATCGAGAACAACATGCACTAAACGAACAAAATCCAGGCTACATCCTGCTTAAAACGGCGAGGTTTCCATGCGCAGTCTGCGCGCAGAACATTAAGCAAAATCGTTGCCAGAATGGTTAACCCATTGACCGGGTTGCGACATAGTTGAGTATAGAGCGCCGATTTATGCAGCCTTGCGGGACGCACTGAAATTACAGCGGAGATCACATCTCGTTAACAACAAAGCCCATAAGTTGTGCAAGGGTCACGATTTGCACGTTTTTGCAGCAATAAAGTCCTCAACTTCCGCCAGGAAAGGCGTACGTTATGTGTTAGGATCGTTTCCTTTTTTATCAGGAGTGTCAGCAATGACTGAAGGCCCATTAAATGAAAGCGAAATGGAGTGGCTGGAAGAGACGTTAATGTCTTACGGTCATGACGATGCGTCCGTGATTGACGTGTCCGAACTGGACGGCATGCTTACCGCAGTGCTTTCCGGCCCAAGGGTGGTTGAACCCGATGCCTGGCTGGTAGCGGTCTGGGGCGGCGAGAAGTACATTCCGCGCTGGAAAAACGATCGTGAAATGAACCGTTTTATCGATCTCTGCTTTAAGCATATGAACGACATTGCTGAGCGCCTGAGCGAGTATCCGGATCAGTTCGAGCCCATGTTTGGTTTTAACGACGTTGATGGACAAAGCTACACCGTGGTTGAAGAGTGGTGCTATGGCTACATGCGCGGCGTGGCGCTGACCGACTGGTCATCACTGCCCGACGAACTGAAAGCCGATCTGGATGTGATTGCCCTGCACGGGACGGAAGAGGGCAGCGAAAAGCTGGATGAACTGACCGAAGAGGAGTATACCGCCAGCATCGAGAGCATTCAGCCCGCGGCGCTGCGTTTATACAACTACTGGGTTGCTAACCCGCAGCAGCATGAAACACAGAAACCCATTATTAACGGCACGAAGGTCGGGCGTAACGATCCTTGTCCGTGCGGCAGCGGGAAGAAGTTCAAGAGCTGTTGTTTGCATTAATAAAGAAAGGGGCTAATCGAAGCCCCTTTTTTATTACCCCACTTCCGGCAGCATTCCCGTGGCTATGAGGAATTGGACCAGAATCACCACCACGCCACAGGCAAACACGGTACACAGCAGCGGTTTTCCCCCTGCAACGCGATATCCCTGCTGAGGATGCAGCTGACGGCTCTTCCATGCCAGCAGGGAAGGCAACAGCAGCGCGAGGACGGATAACGCCACGCCCGCATAGCCCAGCGCCATCACAAAGCCACGCGGGTAAAACAGCGCAAAGGCCAGCGGCGGCAGGAAGGTGATTGCCCCCGTTTGCAAGCGTCCGGCAACGGTATTGCGGCGCTGGAACAGATCGGCCAGATAATCAAACAGGCCGAGCGCCACGCCCAAAAACGACGTCGCCAGCGCCAGGTCAGCGAACAAATGTACCGCCAGCTCGACGTGCGGAGAGGTGACCACCTCACGCAGCGCCATCAGGAAACCATTCAGGCCGGAATGCGCAGCCATTAAACCGATAAAGGTTGAGGAGTCGATGCTGCCCAGCGTCACCAGTTGCCAGAAGATGTAGGCGACAAGCGGAATTGCACTGCCGATGATAAAGATTCGGCGCAACTTGCGGGTATCGCCATTCATATAGCTGACGATACTCGGCACGCTGCCGTGGAAACCGAACGAGGTGAAAATCACCGGGATCGCGGAAAGCGCCAGCCCTTTTTCCAGCGGCAGCGTCAGCAGGTTAACCTTGTGAACATGCGGTGCGAGCAGAACCAGCATCACAACCAGGAAAATAATCTTGGCGCTGAACAGAAAGCGGTTAAACAGATCGACCAGCGACGTGCCAATACACACCACGCCGCCGCCGATGAGCGCGAAGAAGACCGCGCCAGTGCCGGGCGTAATTTGTAAACCAAACCCGTCATTGACGCTGGAGGCGATCAGCTCTCCGGCTCCGCTAATGTAGGCAGCCGTCAGGGCGTACATCAGGAACATCATGCTAAAGCCAGTTGCCCACTGGCCATAACGTCCCAGGTAGCGTGCAGCCAGCGAACCTAAACCCGTATCGGCAGGCACATGCTGATAAACCTCCAGTAACAGCAGAGCGGTGTAACACATCAACGCCCAGAGTGTGGCGAGAAGCAATAACGTTACGCCAAATCCGACGCCTGCGGCCGCCAACGGCATGGCCAGCATTCCTGCGCCAATCGTCGTTCCTGCGACGATGAAAATACTTCCCAGAGCTCTGTTTTTCACGCTTTCCTCTACAACGATTCTTAATCGCGACCTAATCTGCGGCGCAGAGTAAGGGAAAAGCGTGAACTCGTCAAATCACCGTTACAACCGGTGTAATGTAAAGTTTACGGTTTGGTGAGGGGGCAGGCATGCGTTGAATTGTCGGGGAGAAAGGGAGAAATAATAAGCTCAGGGGGGGCATTAAAACGGTGCTGAGCGTTCAGCACCGTGTGGGAATTAATTCTGCGTATCGAGGGTCGCCAGCTCTTTATCAATAAAGTAAAGGCCTTCACCTGATTTACCGGCCAGAGACAATTTATCCAGCACGGATTTAAACAGTTTTTCTTCTTCGTGTTGCTCAGCGACGTACCATTGCAGGAAATTAAAGGTCGGATAATCCTGGCTGGTCATTGCAGCGTGAACCAGTTCATTAATTTTCTGGGTAATCAGCTGTTCGTGCTCGTAAGTGGCGCGGAACAGTTCATCAAGAGAACCGTATTCAGCCACCGGAGAGGCAACCGTATCAATGCGCGGCAGGCTGCCCGTATCCGTCAGATAATCAAAGAGTCGCTGCATGTGCGTCATCTCTTCCTGCGCGTGACGACGCAGAAACGCGGCGGCACCTTCAAAGCTGTGATAGCTGCACCAGGCGCTCATCTGCTGGTAAAGAAGGGATGAATAAAGCTCAAGGTTCATTTGAGCATTGAGCTTGTCGATCATTTCAGTTTTCAGCATGGTGGCGCTCCGGTTTATTATTTCTGGTTCACAATGAGCGACACTATAATTTGTTATTTAATTATTTGCAAAACGTAAAATAAATATTTGTTTATTTAAAAATACGAATGGGAATAACACGCATTGGCACTTTTTATATTTATTAATGAGAATTGTTTGTGTTCTTAATTAAAAAAAACTGCCAGCGGTGCTGGCAGACGACATTAATACCATGGATTAGTTGCGTTAGGATTAACGGCGTAACCCATGCATTTATACTGAATGGTCACGCTCTCGTTCAGGCACAGCGATCCGCTAATCAGGGTACAGGTTTTGACAGGCTGACCATAGGCGGAGGCGGTGGCATATCCCATACCCTGACAGGCTTTCACAGCGGTGCCGTTATTCACGTACGAATCGGATTGGGCGTTTTGCAGCATGGCCTGGCCGTAGTCAAGGCGGACAATCCCGTTGGGGGCGTCAAGGTGACTGATCTCCGCCTGACGGTTAACGTTGCATCCCGCGAGAAGCAGGATCGTTCCGGCGATGATTACTCTTTTCATGGTTCACTCTGCGTGAAGAGGTAAATACGCTATTTTAGCTTCCATCGTCCCAGTCAATGCCTCGAATAGCACGAGGATCAACCCTTTCTCTTCGCAACGAACAGCATCAGGTCACGAAACTGTGAGCGCAATTGCGTTTTTTAAAACGCATTTTCACTTAATTTGAAAGAGTGTTTGTTTGATAGTAAGGTTAAGGGGATAAGGTATCCACAGCGGGCTTGTCCGCCACACATTCAGGAGAGACACGATGAAAATTGCGCTGATGATGGAAAACAGCCAGGCAGCTAAAAATCCCATCATCCTTAATGAGCTAAAAGCCGTTGCCGATGAAAAAGGCTTCCCGGTGTATAACGTCGGGATGAGCGACGAGAACGATCACCATCTTACCTATATCCATTTGGGTATTATGGCGAGCATTCTGCTGAATGCCAGAGCCGTGGATTTTGTCGTGACCGGCTGCGGTACCGGCCAGGGGGCGCTGATGTCGCTCAATATCCATCCGGGCGTGATTTGCGGCTATTGCATCGATCCTGCTGACGCTTTCCTGTTTGCGCAGATCAACAACGGTAATGCGCTGTCCCTGCCATTTGCCAAAGGCTTTGGCTGGGGAGCTGAATTGAACGTGCGCTTTATCTTTGAGAAAGCCTTCACGGGCCGTAACGGCGAAGGTTATCCGCCAGAGCGTAAAGAGCCGCAGGTGCGCAACGCGGGGATCCTGAATCAGGTGAAAGCGGCGGTGGTAAAAGAAAATTACCTCGATACCCTGCGCGCCATCGATCCTGAACTGGTGAAAACCGCCGTATCCGGTCAACGCTTCCAGCAGTGCTTCTTTGAAAACTGCCAGGACAAAGAGATTGAAGCGTTTGTGCGTGGGATTGTTGGCTAACAGCTTGAGTTTGCATCCATAATTTTCCTGATGTATCAAAATTTTTTATAAAAATTTACTGGAATTTATATGGACGTAACCTGTGGATTTTGCGGCTTTTTTTGTAACGTTGTGGTTGCACCGGTGGATTTGTTAGTGTGACATCCATCACAAAATGATTGATTTTTGTGATGGTGGTCATATTATAAGCGCATTGACAATAACACCTGCATAACACGTTACTGGAGCATCATAATGAAACTGCGCAAAATCCTGAAAAGCATGTGGGCTAACTACTGCACGACTTTCAAAGACGTCCCACCGGGCGCGATGTTCTGATAAAAAACCTGCTTCGGCAGGTTTTTTTATGCCTGGAGGCGACGAGAAAGAGATGAAAGGGCGTGCGGTTTGCTACTATGGCGGCCTTTAACTAAGGAGAAACCCCATGTCACAAAACCTGAGCGCCGATCAGGAACTGGTCTCTGACGTCGTTGCCTGTCAGCTGGTTATTAAGCAAATCCTTGATGTGATTGACGTTATCGCGCCTGTTGAAGTGCGTGAAAAAATGTCGACCCAGCTGAAAAATATCGATTTTACCAGCCATCCCGCGGCGGCCGATCCGGTTACGCTGCGCGCAATCCAGAAAGCCATCGCGCTGATTGAGCTGCGATTCACCCCGCAGGGCGAGTCTCACTAAGCCGTGAAGCGGGCGACGTATCAGTCGCCCGAGAAGCTGTCAGAAGAAGGTCTGCACCAGCAGGTAGCTCGCTGCGCAGGCGCAGCTCACGCCGATCAGCCCCGGCAGGATGAAGCTGTGGTTGATAATAAATTTGCCGATGCGGGTGGTGCCTGAACGGTCAAAGCCGATGCAGGCCAGATCGCTGGGGTAGGTCGGTAAGACAAAGTAGCCGTAGGAGGCCGGGAAGAAGGCAATCAGCATTTTGGGATCGATGCCCAGCATTAACCCCATCGGCGCAACCGCAGTTAACGCCGCCGCCTGGCTGTTCACCAGTTTAGAAACCAGAAACAGCACGATGGCATAGGTCCACGGGTGGCTTTTCACGACCCCTTCCAGCGCCATTTTCAGCTCATCCAGATGCGCCTGGAAAAAGGTATCGCTCATCCACGCCACGCCAAACACCGAGAAGATCGCTACCATTCCCGCTTTAAACACCGCACCGTTCGAGATGGCAGAGGCATTCACCTTGCAGGCCATTAGCATGACGGCACCAGCAATCAGCATCATCATCTGAATGACCAGGTTCATCGAAAGCGCCGCCATTTTGCCTTTTACCTCAAAAGCAGGGCGCAATTCAGGCAGGGCACCCAGCAGAACCACGATGGCAATCCCGGTGAAGAAGATCCAGGTTGACCAGTAAGCCTGTTTCGGGAAGCGCTGATTCATGAGCGTTTCCGTGCTGCCATAGATAAATTCCCGCTGTTTCGGATCTTTCAGTTTTTCCTGAAACTCCACGTCATCCGCTAAATCTTTGCCGCGACGCAAGCTCCACAGGGCCGCAATCGCCACCCCAAACAGCGAGGCAGGAACCGAAACGGCGAGGATCTCCAGGATCCCCCACGCGTGACCGATTCCGTGCTGCGCGCCAAGAATGGACACCAGCGACACAACCGCGACCGATACAGGTGAGGCGGTGATAGCCATTTGCGAGGCCACGGAGGCTACCGCCATAGGGCGTTCCGGGCGGATCCCTTTTTTCAGCGCAATATCGGCAATGATGGGGAACATGGTGTACACCACGTGGCCCGTGCCGCACAGAAAGGTCAGCATCCAGGTGGTGAAGGGGGCGAGGAGGGTGATGTGCTGCGGGTGTTTGCGCAGCAGACGCTCGGCGAACTGCATCATCACGTTCAGACCACCGGCAGTCTGCAGGGTGGCAGCACAGCCAATCACCGCAAGAATGGTCAGCATCACGTCAACCGGCGGTTTGCCGGGTTGAAGCCCAAAAATAAAGCTCAGGATAAACAGGCCAATACCGCTTATTAGCCCCAGTCCCATCCCGCCAAAGCGGGTCCCGACCAGCAGACAGGCAATAACAACAATAAACTCAATGGTGATCATGATGCTCCCTCGTCAAACATTATGTAATTAAATAAATCATTACACGATGTGTGGTTATTCATTGGGAGCAAGATCTGATTTGTTAAATCTCAGACAAAGCAGGAGGTTGTGGGAAGGAACCTGCCCCGGTCAGGAGCAGGTCAGTCGCGCTCAGTGGCGCTGAACGGTGACAATGTCGAGCAGATGACGGTCAGTCTGCTCCGGGCATAAACCGGCATGCTTCGCATTGCGGAGTTCGTCCGCAAGCGTTTTGAGCAGCGTACCGTCCTGCTGCTGCTCTTTGTCCATATCACGCAGGAATTTCAGGGTAATACTGTCGTGCTGCGCTTTGGCTTCATCAGCCAGTTTGCTGAGCGTGCTGCAGCGCTGTTCATACTCTTCAAGCGTTTTCTGGAACAATTCCTCCAGCGAAGAGTAGTTATCGTCGATTGTGTCCAGGGCTTTTACGATAGGGTTCGCCCCTACAGCTTTCAGAAAGTTAAAGACGCGCATCATATGCGTGACGTTACTTTGCGCCTGAGTACGAAAGAACGTGGCTGAACCATTAAGACTGTTTTGGGAGCACCACGCGCTCAAGTGCAGGTGCAAATTGGAGGCGTAGAACTCCAGGTTCATTTGGGCATTCAGTTTTTGCATCATCGTTTGGGTAGTCATACTCATATCCTTATTGACCGTGGGACGTGATGTCCGCAGCTAAACCTGACCCGGCAGGTAGATAAAATCACATGGCAGAAGGCATTTCTGCATTGACGGAATTGACCGAATATTCACATCCTGTGTTCGATATAAATAAGCATACCCTTGTCTTTTGATTAAGAAAACTCTTAATTAAGCTGTATTTACCTTACATTACAAATTTTAATATAGTACAGAAATTCAAACAGGTAGATATAAATTAACATCTTTGTAAGTGGTTGATTTTGCACGTTATTGATATATTTATTGCTCTGGACATACCTTATTAAATAGTCTGTTAACAGATTATTCTGCGAATAGAACAAATATGCATGATTAATTCAAAATATATTCTTTGGGCGTAAAATTGCGCTAAATCAATTTTTGACGAAATGACAGTAATGTGATCGTCATGCAGGATTGTTCCCGATGACTTTGTAAAAATGAAACACTGTTTTAATGCGATCCATTCACTGAGGTTAACATGGCGAACGTTGCGGTGCTGCTGGCACCTGGTTTTGAGGAAGCAGAAGCAATTATTACGATTGATATTCTGCGTCGGTTGAATATTGAGGTGGAAACCCTGGCTTGCGCAGAATCTCGGGCGGTGGTGAGCTACCATAACATCCCGATGGTGGCAGACTGTACGTTATCCGAACGTCTGAACACGCTTTACGATGCGGTGGTGTTACCCGGAGGGCCGCAGGGGAGCGTCAATCTGGCCGCCAGTCGGGAAGTCATACGTTTTGTGTCCACACATGATGAAAGTGGAAAATTAATTTGTCCCCTCTGTTCTGCCGCAGCGCGCGTGCTGGGCGGTAACGGATTACTCAAAGGACGCCGTTACGTCTGCTCGGGAGATTTATGGGAAACCGTAACGGACGGTGAATACGTGGATGCACCGGTCGTCGAGGATAAAAACCTGATCAGCGGTAAAGGCCTGGGCCACGCGTTTGACTTTGCGCTGACCCTTTCGGCTCGCCTGTTGGGAGACGAAGACCCTGTTCGCGATCACGCGGATCACATCTATTACGCCTGGTAATTTCCCTGCCGGACGTGATGGCGTCCGGCTGTCAGGGACTTCTTGGCTAATCTTATGGATTATTCTGCTTAACCCCCTTTTAATTGTCAG
The DNA here is from genome assembly GCF_019718755.1 of Enterobacter sp. RIT637. Lineage (NCBI taxonomy): Bacteria > Pseudomonadati > Pseudomonadota > Gammaproteobacteria > Enterobacterales > Enterobacteriaceae > Enterobacter > Enterobacter sp. RIT637. The sequence goes on along the minus strand of NZ_JAIHAZ010000002.1, from coordinate 605,711 downwards.
ACAATTCCTGCCGTTTTTATGTCATTTTCCGCTGAATTTATGTACGCAATTACTGTAATTCTGCGGTGTGATGCCGCTCTCTTATGGATGATTAATTTCCCGCTAAAACTATCACCAGCACTAACGCTTATGACGAGGTAAGCGCTAATGTCTTGTTTTAAGTCCGATTAAATAAGAAGCACGCAAATATTCCCTACAGAAAAGATTGCTAAAGCTGGAGTTTACCATGCACAAATTTACTAAAGCGCTGGCGGCCATCGGCCTGGCTGCCGTTATGTCACAATCCGCTATCGCTGAAAATTTAAAACTCGGTTTTTTGGTTAAACAGCCTGAAGAGCCCTGGTTCCAGACCGAGTGGAAATTCGCCGATAAAGCCGGAAAAGATTTAGGTTTTGAAGTGATTAAAATCGCCGTGCCGGACGGTGAAAAAACCCTGAACGCCATCGACAGCCTGGCGGCCAGCGGCGCGAAAGGGTTTGTTATCTGTACCCCGGACCCGAAACTGGGTTCAGCGATTGCCGCCAAAGCACGTGGTTACGACATGAAGGTCATTGCGGTTGATGACCAGTTCGTGAACGCCAAAGGTAAGCCGATGGACAGCGTCCCGCTGGTGATGATGGCGGCGACCAAAATCGGCGAACGTCAGGGCCAGGAACTCTATAAAGAGATGCAAAAACGCGGCTGGGATGTAAAAGAAACCGGCGTAATGGCGATTACCGCTGACGAGCTGGACACGGCGCGTCGTCGTACTACCGGTTCAATGGACGCCCTGAAAGCGGCCGGTTTCCCGGAAAAGCAGATCTACAAAGTTCCCACCAAGTCTAACGACATCCCGGGCGCTTTCGACGCGGCTAACTCTATGCTGGTTCAGCATCCGGAAGTCAAACACTGGCTGGTGGTCGGCATGAACGACAATACCGTGCTGGGCGGCGTGCGCGCAACCGAAGGCCAGGGCTTCAAAGCGCCTGACGTTATCGGCATCGGCATCAACGGCGTGGACGCGGTCAGCGAACTGTCTAAAGCGCAGGCGACCGGCTTCTACGGCTCGCTGCTGCCAAGCCCGGACGTTCACGGCTACAAATCCAGTGAAATGCTCTACAACTGGGTGACCAAAGGGGCTGAACCGCCGAAATTCACCGAAGTGACCGACGTGGTGCTGATCACCCGCGACAACTTCAAAGAGGAGCTGGCGAAAAAAGGACTGGGCGGTAAGTAATACGCTGTGATTGTGCCCCTCATTCACCTGAGGGGCCAGACGTACACACTACAGGAATCACGGAGTCGTTATGCAACAGTCTGATCCCTATCTCTCTTTTCGCGGCATCGGGAAAACGTTCCCCGGTGTTAACGCGCTGACCGATATTAGCTTCGACTGCTATGCCGGTCAGGTTCACGCGCTGATGGGGGAGAACGGCGCGGGAAAATCCACGCTGTTGAAAATTCTCAGCGGTAACTACACCCCCACAACCGGCACGCTGGCGATACGCGGCGAAGAAGTGGCGTTTGCCGATACGACGGCGGCACTCAATGCCGGTGTTGCCATCATCTATCAGGAACTGCACCTCATTCCTGAAATGACCGTGGCGGAGAACATCTATTTAGGTCAGCTTCCGCACAAAAGCGGCGTGGTGAATCGTTCGCTACTCAATTACGAAGCGGGGCTGCAGCTAAAACACCTTGGGCTGGATGTTGATCCGCAAACGCCCCTGAAATATCTCTCCATCGGCCAGTGGCAGATGGTTGAAATTGCCAAGGCGCTGGCGCGTAACGCCAAGATTATCGCCTTTGATGAACCGACCAGTTCGCTCTCCGCCCGTGAAATTGAAAATCTGTTCCGCGTGATCCGCGAGCTGCGCAAAGAGGGCCGCATCATTCTGTACGTTTCGCACCGTATGGAGGAGATCTTTGCCCTAAGCGATGCCATCACCGTGTTTAAGGACGGTCGCTACGTGCGGACGTTCAGTGACATGGCACAGGTTAACCATGACCAGCTGGTTCAGGCGATGGTCGGACGCGAGCTGGGGGATATTTACCACTGGCAGCCGCGCGAGTACGGCCCGGAGCGCCTGCGTCTGGATAGCGTTAAAGCGCCCGGCGTGCGCACGCCGATTTCTCTTTCGGTGCGCAGCGGTGAAATCGTCGGGCTGTTTGGCCTTGTCGGGGCAGGGCGCAGCGAGCTGATGAAAGGGCTGTTTGGCGGCACGCGGATAACGCAAGGAGAGGTTTTCATCGACGGGCAAAAAATCGATATCCAGAAGCCCGCTCACGCGATCAATGCAGGGATGATGCTCTGCCCGGAAGATCGCAAGGCGGAGGGGATTATTCCGGTCCACTCGGTGCGCGACAACATCAATATCTCTGCAAGACGCAAATACATCCGCGCGGGGTGCCTGATCAATGACGGCTGGGAAGCGAGCAACGCCGACCACCATATCCGCTCGCTGAACATCAAAACGCCGGGTGCGGAGCAGCTGATCATGAACCTCTCCGGCGGTAATCAGCAAAAAGCCATTCTGGGCCGCTGGCTGTCGGAAGACATGAAGGTCATTTTGCTGGATGAGCCGACGCGCGGTATCGACGTGGGGGCGAAACACGAAATCTACAACGTGATTTATGAACTGGCAAAACGCGGCGTGGCGGTGCTGTTCGCCTCCAGCGATCTGCCTGAGGTGCTTGGCGTTGCCGACCGCATCGTCGTGATGCGTGAAGGTGAAATTGCCGGTGAGTTGCTGCATGAACAGGCGAATGAACAACAGGCGTTGAGTCTCGCCATGCCTAAAGTTAGCCAGGCTGTCGCCTGAGTAAGGAGTCAATGATGTCCTCTGTAACTACATCCGGAGCGCCGAAGTCGGCTTTCAGTTTTGGCCGCATCTGGGACCAGTACGGTATGCTGGTGGTCTTTGCCGCGCTGTTTCTCGCCTGCGCGATTTTTGTGCCGAACTTTGCCACCTTCATTAATATGAAGGGGCTGGGGCTGGCAATCTCGATGTCCGGCATGGTGGCCTGCGGCATGCTGTTCTGCCTGGCGTCGGGCGATTTTGACCTGTCGGTGGCCTCGGTGATTGCCTGTGCAGGCGTGACCACGGCCGTCGTCATCAACATGACCGAGAGCCTGTGGATTGGCGTCTTTGCAGGGCTAATGCTCGGCGTGCTGAGCGGCCTGGTGAACGGGTTTGTGATTGCCCGCCTGAAGATTAACGCCCTGATCACGACGCTTGCGACCATGCAAATTGTGCGCGGTCTGGCCTATATCATCTCCGACGGGAAAGCCGTGGGGATTGAAGACGAGCGCTTCTTTACCCTGGGCTATGCCAACTGGCTGGGTCTGCCTGCGCCAATCTGGCTGACGGTCGGGTGCCTGATCCTGTTCGGCTTCCTGCTTAACCGCACCACGTTTGGCCGTAACACGCTGGCGATTGGCGGGAATGAAGAGGCGGCGCGCCTGGCGGGTGTTCCGGTGGTGCGCACCAAGATCATTATCTTTGTGCTCTCCGGTCTGGTCTCCGCAGCCGCGGGGATCATCCTGGCGTCGCGCATGACCAGCGGCCAGCCGATGACCTCCATTGGTTATGAGCTGATCGTCATCTCTGCCTGCGTTTTAGGGGGCGTTTCCCTGAAAGGCGGCATCGGAAAAATCTCATATGTGGTGGCCGGTATCCTGATTTTGGGGACGGTGGAGAACGCCATGAACCTGTTGAATATTTCGCCGTTCTCGCAGTACGTGGTGCGGGGTCTGATCCTGCTCGCAGCCGTGATTTTCGACCGTTACAAGCAAAAAGCGAAGCGTACCGGTTAACGCCTTTCCACGCTTTTTATTGCTCAACTAATAACCATAGTTGACCCCTTAACCGCCCCGCCAGTTTTACTGACGGGGCGGTTGTCAAATGGCGAGCACCGTCACACTGTCTATACTTACATGGCTGTTTAATCACTGTAAGGAGGAAAAGGGTGGCTGACTTGTTAACCGCACCGCCTGTACTGCCCGGAAAATTTGCTTTCTTTTTTGACCTCGACGGAACGCTCGCCGGGATAAAGCCGCATCCAGATGAGGTCGTCGTACCGGATACGGTGTTAGAGAATTTGCAGCAGCTCTCGCGGATGAACGAGGGAGCACTGGCATTGATTTCAGGGCGCTCAATGGCCGAGCTGGACGTGCTCGCCAGTCCATATCACTTTCCGCTAGCCGGTGTACACGGAGCGGAGCGCCGCGATATCCATGATCAACAGCATATTGTCTCACTCCCCGCTGCCTTAATTCAGTCGCTGCATATTCATCTCTCATCTGCTCTGGAGGCGCTGCCGGGTACCGAGCTGGAAGCCAAAGGTATGGCCTTTGCTCTGCACTATCGTCAGGCACCGCATCATGAAGCGGCAGTCTTTGCCATCGCCCGCGGCGTGGCCGATGCGCACCCGGAACTCGCGTTACAGCCGGGGAAGTGCGTCATTGAGATAAAACCAGCAGGGATCAACAAAGGCGCTGCCATTGCGGCGTTTATGGCCGAGCCGCCTTTTCAGGGGCGTAAGCCAGTATTTTTGGGGGATGACCTGACCGATGAGGCCGGGTTTATGGTGGTAAACAAGGCCGGCGGGATGTCTGTCAAAGTCGGGCCTGGAGAAACGTGTGCCGGATGGCGGCTGGAAAGCGTCGCCAGCGTCTGGCAGTGGATATCTGACGTCGCTAACCAGCAACAACAACAAATAGCGCAACACAACGGGAGAAATCTATATGGGTCGCTTAATCGTCGTCTCTAATCGCATTGCACCGCCGGATGATAAAAAAGCCAGCGCGGGTGGCCTGGCGGTGGGGGTATTAGGTGCCCTAAAAGCCGCTGGAGGACTCTGGTTTGGCTGGAGTGGGGAAATCAGTAACGAAGACAAGCCGCTTAAGAAAGTCTCGCGCGGCAACATTACGTGGGCCTCTTTCGCCCTGAACGAGCAGGACTATAACGAATACTATTCGGAGTTCTCCAATGCCGTGCTGTGGCCTGCCTTCCACTACCGCCTGGACCTGGTTAAATTCCAGCGCGAGTCTTATGAAGGCTATATGCGCGTCAATGCGCTGCTCGCGGATAAACTGCTGCCGTTAATCCAGGAAGACGATATTTTATGGATCCACGATTATCATCTGCTGCCCTTTGCCAGAGAGCTCAGAAGACGCGGCGTCAATAATCGTATCGGCTTCTTCCTGCACATTCCGTTCCCGACGCCGGAGATCTTCACTGCGCTTCCGCAGCACGATGAGATCCTGGAAGCTCTGTCCGATTATGATCTCCTGGGGTTCCAGACCGAAAATGACAGGCTGGCCTTCCTCGACAGCGTGTCGGGTAAAACGCGGCTGGTTACACAGGGTGGGAAATCGCACGCAGCCTGGGGTAAAACCTTCCATACGGAGGTTTATCCTATCGGCATCGAGCCGGAAGAGATTGCCGAACAAGCGTCTGGCCCACTGCCGCCAAAACTGGCGCAGCTTAAAAATGAGCTGAAAAACGTTAAGAATATCTTTTCAGTAGAGCGCCTCGATTACTCCAAAGGGTTACCGGAGCGCTTCCTGGCGTATGAGACGTTACTGGAGAAATATCCGCAGCATCACGGCAAAATTCGCTATACGCAGATAGCGCCGACGTCGCGCGGCGAGGTGCAGGCTTATCAGGATATTCGTCACCAGCTGGAGACCGAAGCAGGGCGCATCAACGGCCGCTACGGACAGCTGGGCTGGACACCCCTTTTCTATCTGAATCAACACTTTGAACGTAAGATCCTGATGAAGGTCTTCCGCTACGCGGACGTCGGGCTGGTGACGCCCCTGCGTGACGGGATGAATCTGGTGGCAAAGGAGTATGTTGCAGCACAAGATCCTGCGGACCCCGGGGTACTGGTGCTGTCTCAGTTTGCCGGTGCGGCGAATGAGCTTACTTCAGCACTCATCGTTAACCCTTACGATCGCGATGACGTCGCGAATGCTCTCCATCGCGCCTTAACCATGCCGCTCGCGGAGCGTATATCACGTCATGCTGAAATGATGGAGACTATCCGTAAAAATGACATTAACCACTGGCAGGCTCGTTTTATAGACGATCTACGTGAAATTGAACCGCAGAGCCATGAGGGGCAGCTGCAAAAAAAGATCGCGACTTTCCCTAAACTGGCATGATTTTCCTCGGGGGCTTTATCGGCCCCCGAGAGGCACTAACAGCACATCCACCTGGCTTGAGGCGACAATCGATTTCGCCGAACATGCCGCGCGCGAAAAAAAGCTTTGGTTATGATTACCGCAGATCACCAAATCAATATTCTGTTTTTGGCACAAGCTAAGAATATGTTCGTTTAATTCCCCGGTAGCAATAATGGTCTGGTGAACAGGATATTGCGCCTTTTCTACCAGCTTTCGCAGAAACTGCTGTGTTTCTTCCTGCAAAACCTCACGAATATCCTCCAGCATGGGCGCCGCCAGTTGATTGTACATTTCGGGTTCGGCCGTCAGTGTGATCAGGCTGATGCGGGCATTGGTGGGTCTGGCGATAGAAACGGCACGGGCGACGAGTTGATGACTTTCTGGCGAAACCGCAACAGAAACAAGAAGATGGGTGTAACTCATCACGCACTCCTTTGATGTCTGAACAACAAGGTTTCTTCAGCTTTACCGCGATTTCAAGACTTCCGCAAGGGGGGAATAGGGCATTAGTGTGAAGCTTATCATAATTATTCATTAATTATTCTTATAAGAAGAATAATTGCAAACTGTGTCTAAATGAAAAAAATTAACAACTTAACGTAAATCACACTTTTTTTAGTCAGTCGTGTTAAATCGTTTTAACCTGTTATAAACACAATTTGAATGATCACGCAGTGAAATAAATCTTATGCGCTTTTTTCCTAACTCTATGTTTTTACTGCGTAATGAAAGTGTGACCGTCAGATGTACGCGATGTGAATGATTGATGTAGTCAATATAAGCAGAAAAAGCAATTGCTATGCCGTATCTGTTCATGCGCATGCATGAGTATTCGCTGTTCAAGAATATAAAACAGTCTCGTTTGGTTAAATTTTGACCAAATTACAAGTCATACTGATGGATTTATGGAGAATATTCACTTAAATTGTGTGACGTAGATCACATTTTTTTTAAATTTGAGGATGGCTGCATTGTATGTGTCAAAACTGACGAGTAGAGTTTGCGTCGAATTAGGAAAAATCTTAGTTATTTGTAAGAAATGATAAAACGATATGAGGCGCAGCTGCGTTTCAGCTGTTGTACGTTTTGCTGAATACAAACCTAAATTCAACTATGCATTTAGCCTTTTCTTTTTTATACCGGGTGATTTCCCGGCGACATCACGGGGTGCGGTCTTTCCGCATAAAAATAATAGTTGGTTATTCGGGATGGGAACAATGCATACATCCGAGTTGCTAAAACATATCTATGACATCAATTTGTCATATTTACTGCTCGCGCAGCGTTTGATTAGTCAGGACAAAGCGTCCGCGATGTTTCGTCTGGGTATTAACGAAGAGATGGCAACTATGCTGGGTGGCTTAACACTCCCGCAGATGGTCAAGCTGGCAGAAACGAATCAACTCGTTTGCCAGTTCCGCTTTGATAATCCGCAGACAATCACGCGTCTGACTCAGGAATCCCGTGTTGACGATCTTCAACAGGTCCATACCGGTATTCTTCTCTCCACACGATTGCTCAGCGAAATCAGCCAGCCTGATGACGTTGCCCGTAAGAAAAGGGCATAAAAATGAGCGAGAAAAGCATTGTTCAGGAAGCGCGTGATATACAGCTGGCAATGGAGCTGATTACGCTGGGTGCTCGTTTACAAATGCTGGAAAGCGAGACTCAGCTGAGCCGTGGTCGTCTCATCAAACTGTATAAAGAATTACGTGGTAGTCCACCGCCTAAAGGAATGCTGCCGTTCTCAACGGACTGGTTTATGACCTGGGAACAGAATATCCATGCATCAATGTTCTGTAACGCCTGGCAGTACCTTCTGAAAACCGGTTTGTGTAGCGGCGTCGATGCCGTGATCAAAGCGTATAAACTTTACCTTGAACAATGCCCTCAGCAGGAAGATGGACCCCTGCTGGCACTGACCCGCGCATGGACGCTGGTGCGTTTTGTTGAAAGCGGAATGCTTGAACTGTCTCGCTGCAACTGCTGCGATGGCAATTTTATTACCCATGCTCATCAGCCTGCTGGCAGCTTCGCCTGTAGTTTATGCCAGCCTCCATCCCGCGCCGTAAAAAGACGTAAACTTTCCCGGGATGCTGCCGATATTATTCCACAACTGCTGGATGAACAGATCGAACAAGCTGTTTAACCCGAACGCGTGGGCAAGATTCCAGCAGCGGTAAGCAATTACCGCTGCTTTTTTTTACCCCGTATTCCGGTAACGCTGTCGAAATGAACGTCCTGCCTTAGTCACTAGCGGAAGGATGATGTCGTGCTTATCTTATTAGGTTACCTGGTAGTTCTCGGTACAGTTTTCGGCGGTTACATGATGACCGGCGGGCACCTTGGAGCACTCTATCAACCGGCTGAACTTATTATCATCGGCGGTGCAGGGGTAGGGGCTTTTATCGTTGGTAACAACGGTAAATCGATCAAGGGCACGCTGAAAGCGATTCCGTTGCTGTTCCGTCGCTCGAAATACACCAAAAGCATGTACATGGATCTGCTGGCGCTGCTCTATCGCCTGATGGCGAAGTCGCGTCAGCAGGGCATGTTCTCGCTGGAGCGTGACATCGAAAACCCGAAAGAGAGCGAAATCTTCGCCAGCTATCCACGCATCCTGGCTGACGCGATGATGCTGGATTTTATCGTCGATTACCTGCGCCTCATCATCAGCGGCAACATGAACACCTTCGAAATTGAAGCGCTGATGGACGAAGAGATCGAAACCCACGAAAGCGAATCTGAAGTGCCGGCCAACAGCCTGGCGCTGGTGGGCGACTCGCTTCCGGCGTTTGGTATCGTTGCAGCGGTAATGGGGGTGGTTCACGCCCTGGCCTCAGCGGATCGTCCGGCAGCAGAGTTAGGGGCGCTGATTGCCCACGCGATGGTTGGTACCTTCCTCGGTATTCTGCTGGCGTACGGTTTCATCTCCCCGCTGGCGAGCGTGCTGCGCCAGAAGAGCGCGGAAACCACCAAAATGATGCAGTGCGTGAAGATCACGCTGCTCTCCAACCTCAACGGTTACGCACCACCAATCGCCGTCGAATTTGGCCGTAAAACGCTGTACTCCAGCGAGCGTCCGTCGTTTATCGAGCTTGAAGAACACGTGCGTGCGGTGAAAAACCCAAACCAACAGACGACAACTGAGGACGCATGAAAAACCAGTCCCATCCGATCGTCATCGTAAAAAAGCGCAAGCATAAGGGGCACGGACACGGTTCCCACGGCTCGTGGAAAATTGCTTACGCCGACTTTATGACTGCCATGATGGCGTTCTTTCTGGTGATGTGGCTGATCTCCATCTCCAGCCCGAAAGAGCTGATCCAGATTGCGGAATATTTCAGAACGCCGCTGGCAACGGCGGTGACCGGCGGGCCGCGCATTTCGAACAGCGAGAGCCCCATTCCTGGCGGTGGCGACGATTACACCCAGCAGAAGGGTGAGGTGAAAAAAGAGCCGAACATCGACGATCTGAAAAGACGGATGGAACAGGCGCGCCTGAAGAAACTGCGTGGCGATCTCGATCAGCTGATTGAAGCGGACCCGAAGCTGCGCGCGCTGCGCCCACACCTGAAGATCGATCTGGTGCAGGAAGGTCTGCGCATTCAGATTATCGACAGCCAGAACCGCCCGATGTTTAAAACCGGCAGTGCGGAAGTCGAACCGTACATGCGCGATATTTTGCGCGCCATTGCCCCGGTCCTGAACGGCATTCCTAACCGAATCAGCCTGTCAGGCCACACGGATGACTTCCCGTATGCCAGCGGTGAGAAGGGATACAGCAACTGGGAGCTTTCTGCCGATCGTGCCAACGCCTCGCGTCGCGAGCTGGTGGCGGGTGGGCTTGATGATGGCAAGGTTCTGCGCGTGGTCGGCATGGCAGCAACCATGCGCGTCACCGACCGCGGGCCGGACGACGCCATCAACCGTCGTATCAGTCTTTTAGTGCTGAACCAGCAGGCGGAGCAGGCCATCCTGCACGAAAACGCCGAAAGTCAGAATGAGTCACTGGACGATTTAAAACAGCCTGGGGCCGTTCCTTCGGCTGCCGTTCCAACATCGCCACCAGCCAATCCGAGGTGATAGCGTGAGCATGGATATTAGCGATTTTTACCAGACATTTTTTGATGAAGCCGATGAACTGTTGGCCGATATGGAGCAACACCTGCTGGACCTGGTGCCTGAAGCACCGGATTCAGAACAGCTCAATGCCATTTTCCGTGCAGCCCATTCTATTAAAGGTGGTGCAGGGACCTTTGGATTTACCATTTTGCAGGAAACGACCCATTTAATGGAAAACCTGCTGGATGAAGCACGACGCGGTGAGATGCAGCTCAATACCGACATTATCAACCTGTTTTTGGAAACCAAAGATATTATGCAGGAACAGCTCGACGCCTATAAAAGTTCGGCAGAGCCTGATGCCGCCAGCTTTGAATACATCTGCAATGCACTGCGCCAGCTGGCGCTGGAAGCAAAAGGCGACGTGGTCGCTGCCGTACCGGCGGCGAAGCTGAGCGTTGTTGATGCCATTGCTGCACAGGACGCTGCGCCCGTTGCCGACCGCCCGGCGAAACTGCGCGTGGTGTTGTCCCGTCTTAAAGAGAGCGAAGTTAACCTTCTCGAAGAAGAGCTGGGCAACCTGGCGACATTGAGCAACGTGGTGAAAGGCAAAGACAGCCTTGCCGCGACGCTCGATGACGGTATCAGTCAGGACGATATCGTGGCGGTGCTGTGCTTTGTTATCGAAGCCGACCAAATTGCCTTTGAAACTGAAACCGCGGCAGCCGATGCACCAGTCGCGGTGGAAGAGGTCGCTGAAGCGGCTGCACCTGCCGTCGTACCGGCCACGCCTGCACTGAAGGCCGTGCCGAAAGATACGGCTGCACCTGCCCGCGGTGAAAAACCGGCCGCGCGCTCCAGCGAATCCACCAGCATCCGCGTGGCGGTTGAGAAGGTTGATCAGCTGATTAACCTGGTCGGTGAGCTGGTGATCACCCAGTCGATGCTGGCACAGCGTTCTAACGAACTCGACCCGGTAACCCACGGCGATCTCATCACCAGCATGGGTCAGTTACAACGTAACGCCCGCGATCTGCAGGAATCGGTGATGTCCATCCGTATGATGCCGATGGAATATGTTTTCAGCCGCTTCCCGCGCCTGGTGCGCGACCTGGCCAGCAAGCTCAATAAGCAGATCGAATTGACGCTGATGGGCAGCTCCACCGAGCTGGATAAGAGCCTGATTGAACGCATCATTGATCCGTTAACGCACCTGGTGCGTAACAGCCTCGACCACGGCATTGAGCTGCCGGAAAACCGCGTGGCGGCGGGGAAATCTCCTGTCGGAAACCTGATTCTTTCTGCGGAACATCAGGGCGGGAACATCTGCATCGAAGTGACCGATGACGGCGCGGGCCTGAACCGCGAGCGCATCCTGGCAAAAGCGATTTCGCAGGGCATGGCGGTTAACGAAAACATGACCGACGAAGAAGTGGGCATGCTGATCTTCGCGCCGGGCTTCTCAACCGCCGAGCAGGTGACCGACGTGTCCGGGCGTGGCGTGGGCATGGACGTGGTGAAACGTAACATCCAGGAGATGGGCGGCCACGTTGAGATCCAGTCTAAACAGGGTTCTGGTACCACCATTCGCATCCTGCTGCCGCTGACGCTGGCGATCCTCGACGGCATGTCAGTCAAAGTGGCTGACGAAGTCTTCATTTTGCCGCTGAACGCGGTGATGGAGTCCCTGCAGCCGCGCGAAGAAGATCTACATCCGCTGGCGGGCGGCGAGCGCGTGCTGGAAGTGCGCGGTGAGTATCTCCCGCTGGTTGAACTGTGGAAAGTGTTCGAAGTGGACGGCGCGAAAACTGAAGCCACGCAGGGCATCGTGGTGATCCTGCAAAGCGCGGGCCGCCGCTACGCGCTGCTGGTCGATCAGCTGATTGGTCAGCACCAGGTGGTGGTGAAGAACCTCGAAAGCAACTACCGCAAAGTGCCGGGGATTTCTGCTGCGACCATTCTGGGTGATGGCAGCGTGGCGCTGATCGTCGATGTGTCGGCGCTTCAGGGATTAAATCGTGAACAACGTGTGGCGTACACAGCCGCCTGATTAAGTAGAAGGTAAAAACATGACCGGTATGAGTAATGTAACGAAGCTGGCGGGCGAGCCATCAGGGCAGGAATTCCTGGTATTCACTTTGGGCGATGAGGAGTACGGCATCGATATCCTGAAAGTGCAGGAAATTCGTGGTTACGACCAGGTTACCCGCATCGCTAACACGCCTGCGTTTATCAAAGGCGTGACCAACCTGCGCGGCGTGATCGTGCCAATCGTCGATCTGCGCGTGAAGTTCAGCCAGGGCGACGTGGAGTATAACGACAACACCGTGGTGATCGTCCTCAACCTGGGACAGCGCGTGGTCGGGATCGTGGTCGATGGCGTATCTGACGTGCTCTCCCTGACCTCTGACCAAATTCGTCCGGCGCCGGAGTTTGCGGTTACGCTGTCGACCGAATACCTGACCGGCCTGGGCGCGCTCGGCGAGCGTATGCTGATTCTGGTGAACATTGAGAAGCTGCTGAACAGCGACGAGATGGCGCTGCTGGATATCGCCGCGAGTCACGTAGCGTAGGTAAATGCAAAACGGCAACCCAGGTTGCCGTTTTTTGTGTTTGCTCCCTCTCCCCGTGGGAGAGGGCTGGGGTGAGGGCATCAGGCCTCACCCTTTTTTACATCCTTACGCTTCCTGCTCCACCAGATCCGCTTCAGCTTCCCGCGCACCTTCATTCTGTGACAGCATCGCGGTCGCAATGCCATTCCCCAGCACGTTAATCGCCGAGCGGCCCATATCCAGGAAGTGGTCGATGCCCATCAGCAGCAAAATACCCGCCACCGGAATATTGAAGCTTGGGATCGTCGCTGCCAGCACCACCAGGGATGAACGCGGTACGCCCGCAATGCCTTTTGACGCCAGCATCAGGGTCAGCATCAGTACCGTCACTTCAGAGAAGCTCAGGTGAATGTTGTACGCCTGGGCGATGAACATCGAGGCGAAAGAGCAGTACACCATCGACCCCACCAGGTTGAAGGAGTAGCCAATCGGCAGCACGAAAGAGGCAATACTGCGCGAGCAGCCAAAACGCTCCAGCTGTTCCAGCGTTTTAGGGTAGGCGGCTTCAGAGCTGCTGGTGGTAAAGGCCACCAGAACCGGATCTTTCAGCATGCTGACCAGGCGAAACACCTCTTTTTTCAGCACCATGTAACCGACGGCCAGCAGCACCATGCAGGTCAGCAGGATCGCCACATAATAGCCGCCGATAAAGGAGGCGTAGTTCAGCAGAATGCCCAGGCCCTGCGTAGCGATGACGGAGGAGATCGCCGCGAAAATGGCCAGCGGCGCAACGTACATCACGTAACCCGTGACCTTCAGCATGATATGGGAAACCACATCCAGCGCGGCCACCAGCGGCGCGTTGAATTTCTGCCCCAGCGATGCACCAGCAATGCCGAAGAACATTGAGAACACCACAATCTGCAGGATCTCGTTGTTCGACATCGCCCCTGCGATACTGGTCGGAATGGTGTGCGACAGGAAGGCTTTCAGCGTCATGCCGCTGACGGCCAGGCCGGTATCCACCGCTTCTGTCGGAACCGTCAGGTTCAGACCGCTTCCCGGATGCTCCAGCGTGACGATAAACAGCCCCACCAGAATCGAGAGCACGGATGAGCTGATAAACCACACCATCGCTTTGCCGCCAACGCGGCCAATGGTGGAGGTTTCGCCCAGCTTCATAATGCCCACGGTCAGCGTACTAAAGACCAGCGGGGCAATGACCATTTTGATCAGGCGGAGGAAAATATCGGTCAGAAGGGTAATATTATCCGACCAGGCTTTGATGGCATCCGCAGATGCATATTCATGAATTGCTGCCCCTGAAAGAATACCCGCCAGCATGAATATCACGATGAAGAGTGTGAGTTTGTTTGCACTTGCCACGAAAAAAGACCCTCTATGCGCTTCAGATGTAGCCCGCGTCGATACATATAAATTTTTTATTACGAAGCGGGAAATTATTCGGCCCATAAATTGACGCAAAGTGTAGGGGGATACAACTCCTTTTTAAGTTTTATTAAATTTGTTGTGAATGCCCTGACGATATATTGTGATTAAGATCACACTTTAATGGATATATTCTCTCTTCAGAAAACAAAATCGCTGCCTGAATAAATTTAACTCTCTGTTATTTATAAAAATAACGAGTCAATAGGGCATATGCCTGATGTGGGAAGGGGCAGGTGGTCGAAGCGATATCCGTAAACTAAATTCTCATTAACCCCCCTCGGAGGAGCGTTAAGCGGGGCTAACATCTTGAACAGCAAAAATAAAATGTGGCAAGGGAACGGCGACGTCTTCTGGAGAGTGGTAAATGAAAAGAAAACGCCTTTTGATCTGCGCAGGCTCGTTACTGGCTGCGACAATGGCCCCTCAGGCTTTGGCCGTGACCAGCAGCGGCACCATCGGCGCGACGCTGACGCTGACAAACGGGTGTCTGATAAACGGATCGCCCGCGCAAAGTGGCATTAACTTCGGGACGCTCGATTTCGGGACCCATCCCGCCACGTTTTCTACCCTGACCACGCAGCTCTCCGGTGCCAGCGGCGGAAACACCTTCACCATTCAGTGCACGACCGCCAGCTATACGGTGGCGGTCGTCGGCAATACCAACTCTACGGCCCCCGGCACCGTTGTCGGTACGCCAGGAACCCCGGCGCGCTATCTGGTTAACACGTCCAATACGGCGCAGGGTGTGGCTTACAGCCTGTACAGCGACAGCGGATTTAACACCGTGATTGCCAATAACGCCGCGTTGCCGATCGCCTCTACGACCGGAGGGGTGGACAGTTACACCCTCTACGGGCGTATTACCGGCGGCGGCAACAGCGTGACGGTCGTACCGGGGACCTACACCGACACGATTAACGTCAGCGTCACCTATTAATTCAGCACCGCCATGAAGGCAACTTTGACACGTCTGCGCAAACGCGCAGAGGGATGCGTGCAGCCTTTTTTCACGCTGATCGTCGTATCGCTGATGATGCCCACGGCGGGTGCGGTGACGTCTCAGTCCTTTAAGGTCAGCGCGACGATTGTACCAGGATGCGCGGTGGCTACCGGTAGCGGCGGGCTTTTCGGCACGCTGGATTTTGGCAGTCATAACGGCGTCGAGAGCGCGCCGGTCAGCACCAGCTTTGTGCCAAACGGGGCGCTGTCCATCGCCTGTACGCCGGGTGTGGCGCTGAGCATGAGCATTAACGGCGGTCAAAATTATTCATCCGTTCGTCGGATGAAGCGATCCGGTGGAACAGAACTGGTGCCGTACCGGCTCTACAGCAGCAGCTCGCTGGCCGCCAACAGCGAAATCGGCGTCAACCAGGCGATACCGGTGACCTATTCCAACAGCAATAACATCGCGCTGCCGCTTTTCGGCGTGGCGCTACTGACCGGGTTTAGCCCGGCGGGAACCTATTCCGATCAGCTCACCGTGACCTTGTCATGGTAATAAAGGGAGAGTGTTGATGAAGCCATTTTTCAGACCCGTTTGTCTTGCGGGCGCGTTGGGCATGGCTGCGGCAACCGGGCAGGCACAGGCGGCGGCTACTATTCTGCTCTGGCCGATTGACCCGTGGCTTGCTGCCGACGCCAACGCCACGGAACTGTGGATCCAGAACCAGGGAAACAGCGCCACGACGATGCAGGTCCGCATCGTGCGCTGGAAGCAGGAGGACGGACACGAGCGTTATACCGCGCAGCAGGACGTGGTCGCCAGCCCGCCCATCGTCACGATCGGCACCGGCAGCAAGCAGCTTATTCGCCTGATTAAACAGGCTTCAGTGCCCGCAGGGGTCGAACAGGCCTATCGCATTATAGTGGATGAAATTCCCCAGCCTGACGCCAAAGCTGAACCCGCTATCGGCCTCAAGCTGCAGATGCGCTACTCCATTCCTCTGTTCGTGTATGGGCAGGGGATCCCGACCATAAAAGAGGGCGCGCATCACGCGCTGGCGGAGACCCAGAACCTGAGCTGGCGGGTGACGCAGGCGGGTGGACAGCCCGCGCTGGAGGTCCGAAACCGGGGTGATGTCCACGTCAGGTTGAGCCAGGTGGCGCTGGAGCAGGGGGGGCAGAAACGCACGGTAGCGGAGGGATTACTGGGCTACGTCCTTCCGGGCAGCACCCGCAGCTGGCCGATACCCGCTGGCGTTCGTCAGCCAGAGCGGATGAGCGCGCAGATTAATGCCAGGGACGCACAATGGCAGTCGACGCCCGTAAACTGAAGCCAGCGATGATGATACTGCTGTGCGTCAGTTCCGCGACCCTGGCCGAGCCCGGCGACGACAGTTTGCCGCCGCCTCCTCAGGCGCAGGCGATCAATGATGAGGCGGTCTTCCAGCTTGCTCTCGTGGTCAACCACTACGATACCGGCCTGGTGGTACCCGTGACGCAGCGTAAAGGCGCTTTCTTTATCTCCAGCGCTGACCTGCTGCGCGCGGGGCTGCCGCCTGCGCATGTTCCCACCGGAGAGGTGAATCTCTCCTCGCTTGATCGGGTTCGGGCGGAGTACGACAGCGCCGCGCAGCGCCTGCTGCTGACCGTTCCCCGCGACTGGGTGACGGCTCGCGTGACCCCTTTCAGCGCGCAAACGGCGCAGGCCAAACCGCACTTCGGGCGCGGGGCGCTGCTGAATTACGATCTTTACACCAACCACACGGAACATATCGGCGGTCAGGCGTCGCTCTGGCATGAGTTCCGCTACTTCAACGAGAACGGCTCCTTTTCCTCCACCGGCTACGCCCGAGAAAACTTCACCGGCAACGACGGCCAGCAGGAAGGGTATGTTCGCTATGACACGACCCTGCTGTTCACTAACGAAGATGACGCGATGAGCTGGAGCGTCGGGGATGTGATCAGCGATGCCCTGAGCTGGAGCTCCAGCGTGCGGATGGGGGGGATCAGCGTCGGGCGGGATTTCTCCCTGCGCCCCGATCTGGTGACGTGGCCGCTGCCCGAGTTCGCGGGGGAAGCCGCGGTACCCACCTCGGTCGATCTCTTTATCAACGGCTATCGCTCCGGTTCAACCCAGCTTCAGCCTGGCCCCTTCACCCTGACAAATCTGCCCTATATCAACGGTGCCGGGGATGCGGTACTGGTCACGACGGACACGCTGGGGCGACAGGTAAGCACCACGCTCCCGTTTTACGTCACCAGCGACTTGCTAAAACAAGGGCTGAGCGACGGCGCCGTCACCCTGGGCAGCCTGCGGCGTAATTACGGTATCAAGAATTTTGACTACGGTTCAGCGGCAGGCAGCGGCTCGTATCGCTACGGGATGACGGACTGGCTGACGCTGGAGGGGCACGCGGAAGGGGCGCAGGAGCTGGCGCTGGGCGGGGCGGGAACGGTGGTAAAACTCGGCCAGTTTGGCGTGGTGAATACCTCTTACTCGCAAAGCCGCATGCGCGGTGACGAGGGTGGGCAAATCAACTGGGGCTACCAGTACAGCACCAGCGAGTTTAGCGCCGCCACCCAGCACACGCGTCGCGACCGCGGCTTTGGCAATCTCGCCCTCTACGACCAGCCGACCATCTACGACGAAAACGATAAACCCATCGCCAGCTTCAGCCGCAATACGGACCAGTACTCTCTGACCTTCAATCTGGGACAGTACGGCAACATCGGCGCGGCCTGGATCGGCGTGGAAAGTTTTGACGGTCAAAAAACCGAGCTGCTGAACCTCTCCTGGAGCCGCAACCTGTGGGGGGCGAGCAGTATTTACCTCGCTGGCAGCCGGGATCAACAGCGCGGAGACTGGACCGTCGCGTTGTCGCTACAGGTGCCGCTCGGTGAGCGCGACAGCGCTGCCGTCACCCTCGAAAATACCCCGGACGCAGGCAGTACCCAGCGCATTAACTACAACCACGCCATGCCTTCTGACGGCGGGTTCAGCTGGAACATGGCGTGGGCCAACCAGTCAAGATCCAGCGATTATCAACAGGGGACGCTGGGCTGGCGCAATAACAACATAGAGCTGCAGGGCGGCGGCTATGGCGAAAGGGACACCATGACCTGGTGGGGCGAGGCGATGGGATCCGTTGTGCTGATGGACGGCGAGCTGTTTGCGGCGAATAAGATCAACGATGCGTTTGTGGTCATCAGTACCGACGGCCACCCTGATGTGCCCGTTAGCTATGAGAACCAGCCCGTCGGTAAAACCAATAACAACGGCTACCTGCTGGTCAGCGGGGTGTCGGCGTATTACCCGGCAAGCTACCGGATTGATACCCTGAATCTGCCCGCGGATACCCGCCTGAAAGAGACCGAACGGCGGATCGCCATTCGCCGTCACAGCGGCTATCTGGTGGATTTCCCAATGGAGCAGGAGCGGGTGGCCAGCGTTATTCTGCATGATGCGCACGGGCAGGCGCTGCCGGTGGGAAGCCAGGTCCGACGCGCCTCGCGCAGCAATGCGGTGGTGGGATATGACGGTATCGCCTGGTTGGAAAATCTCAGCGATGTGAACCCGCTTGAGGTGATAGCACCTGACGGAAAGCGCTGTAAAGCCACGCTGACCGTGGGGGCCAATCCGGAGCACAAGCTGCAAACCTACGGTCCGCTGGTGTGCCGGGAGGGGCCATGACGCGCCTGCTGCTGTTGATATTGCTGCTGTTCTCCGGCGGCGGCTGGGCGGCGTGTACCGTCAGTACGGTTAATGCGTCGTTTGGCAGCGTCACCTCGTTCGCGCTCAGCGGAACCGGAGAGGTGGAAACCACCGGCACGCTGGTGGTGGCGTGTGACGCCGTGCTCAATGTACTGACCAACGACTCGGTGACCCTGAACTACACCTCGGCATCGGTTTCGGGCAACAGCCGCGCCACCATGAAGCGCACGGATAATGCGGCCATCGCGGATGTGATCCCTACCCGGCTGTGCGGATTATCCGGGTGCGCGAGCAGCAGCGAGGTGCAGATAAGTAATTCGTATACCTGGAGCGGGAACACACTGCTGGGGCTGCTCGGGTCAAAACGGTACAACATACCACTCTATTTTCGCACCGTCCCCGGACAAAACGTGACTGCCGGGCCTTACCAGGTGCTGCTGACCTTCAGCATCAGCTACAACGTCTGCGCCGTCGGTCTTGGAAGCTTGTGTACATCTCCCCAGTCGGGTACCGCAACGACCAGTATTCTGCTTAACATGACCGTCACCAACGACTGCAGCGCCATGACCACGCCGGACGTGAACTTCAACAGCGCGCCGCTGGTACAAAGTTTCCCTGCCGTCTCGCAGGCCATTGCCGTCACCTGTACCAAAGGCAGCACCTACACCATCGGCATTAATAATGGTGCCAACGCCCTCAATAACGTCCGCCGGATGGTCAGCGGCAGTAACACCCTGAGTTATGACATTTATAAAGAAGCCAGCGGCAACCGCTGGGGCGGCAGCGGCAGCGAGCGCTGGAGCAGCGCGACGTCGTCGCAGGTCAGTACCGACGGTTTACTGCGCACCTATAACTACACCGCAAAAGTCCTCACCAGCCAGGCCACGCCGCCCGCCGGAGCCTACACCGACACGCTGATTGTCGACGTGGCGTTTTAACCCCGCGCTTTTCCCTTTCGCAAATGTAAAGTTCCTGTGGCCTGTGCCGATAACACCGTTAATAAATCTATGAGAAGGTGTTGTATGTTGAACCGTATCCGCGTTGTCACAATGCTCATGATGGTGCTGGTCATTTTCGCACTTCTTCAGCTTATTTCCGGTAGCCTCTTTTTCTCGTCGCTAAAACAAAATCAGGACAGCTTCGTGGCCTCGAACGATCTGCGGCTGCAGCAGAGTGAACTGACCACGACGTGGGATCTGATGCTGCAAACGCGTATCAACCTGAGCCGCTCGTCCGCGCGCATGATGATGGATCCGAACAATCAGCAGAGCAGCGCGAAAACGGACCTGTTGAAAAACGCGCGTGCGACGCTTGCCGACGCGGCAAAACATTACGACGCCTTCAAAAAGATTGCCCCACAGCCTGCGATGGAGCAGGCGAGCGCCAATATTGATGAGAAATACAACGCCTACTTTGCCGGGCTGACGGAGCTGATCCAGTTCCTGGAGAGCGGCAACATGGATGCCTATTTCGCTCAGCCGACGCAGGGGATGCAAAACGCACTCGGCGCGGCGCTGGGTGACTATGCCAAAGCCAGCAGCGACTTGTACCACTCCGCATTTACGGAAAGCCAGAACGACTACCGTTTCGCCAAATGGCAGATGGCCGTGCTGGCGCTGGCGCTGGTTATCGTGCTGATGGCCGTCTGGTACGGCATTCGTCACATCCTTCTCAACCCACTGGGCCGCGTGATTGCGCATATCCGCGACATCGCCTCAGGCGATCTGACCAAAACGCTGACCGTGTCGGGGCGCAACGAGATCACCGAACTGGCAAACAGCGTTGATCACATGCAGCGCTCGCTGGTGGAGACCGTCAGCAACGTGCGTAACGGGTCCGAGGCTATCTATACCGGCACCAGCGAAATTGCCATGGGGAATAACGACCTCTCTTCCCGTACCGAGCAGCAGGCGTCTGCCCTCGAAGAGACGGCTGCCAGCATGGAAGAACTGACCGCCACCGTGAAGCAGAACGCCGATAACGCCCGTCAGGCGTCTCAGCTGGCAGAAAGCGCCTCTGAGACGGCGCAGCGCGGCGGTCGCGTGGTGGATGGCGTGGTGAAAACCATGCACGAAATCGCCGACAGCTCGAAGAAAATCGCCGACATCATCAGCGTCATCGATGGCATTGCCTTCCAGACCAACATTCTGGCGCTGAACGCCGCCGTAGAAGCGGCCCGTGCGGGCGAACAGGGACGCGGGTTTGCCGTGGTGGCCGGTGAAGTGCGCAACCTGGCCAGCCGCAGCGCCAATGCGGCAAAAGAGATCAAAGCCCTGATTGAAGATTCCGTCTCCCGCGTGGATACCGGCTCCGTGCTGGTGGAAAGCGCCGGGGAGACCATGAATGACATCGTGAATGCCGTTACCCGCGTAACGGACATCATGGGTGAAATCGCCTCTGCGTCTGATGAGCAGAGTCGTGGTATCGACCAGGTCGCCCTGGCGGTATCGGAAATGGATCGCGTGACACAGCAAAACGCCGCGCTGGTGCAGGAGTCCGCTGCGGCGGCTGCCGCGCTGGAAGACCAGGCGAGCCGTCTGAAGATGGCCGTCTCGGCGTTTCGTCTCGCTTCACTCGCTGGAAACACGGTCACCCCGCAGGCGACGTATCGCGCGCCTGCCGCTGAATCGGCTGCAAACCGTACGCGCACCGCGACGACCGGACAAGATGAAAACTGGGAAACATTTTGACTGACAATTAAACCGCGGCTGCTTGCCGCTTGATGGGAGCGTGGATGTTAAATCGTATTCGTATCTCGACCACACTGTTTTTGATTCTGATCCTTTGCGGTGTGTTGCAGGTTGGCAGTAACGGGTTGTCTTTTTGGGCGTTTCGCGATGGTTATCAGAATTTGCAGGAAGTCGAGACGAGTAATCAGCAGCGCTCCGCGCTGGCACAAACCCGTGCCGTGCTGTTGCAGGCAAGCACTGCGCTGAACAAGGCGGGAACTTTGACCGCGCTGAGCTATCCGCCGGATGACATCAAGGCGCTGATGGCGACCGCGCGCGACAGCCTGAAGCAGGCCGACGCGCAGTTTAAAGCCTTTACGGCGCAGGCCGCCGACAGCGAGAAAGAGAAAGCGCTGAAAGCAGCCATGAAAAAGAATTTTGAACAGTGGTACAGCGATCTGGACCACCAGGCGACCTGGCTTGAGAACAACCAGCTTTCGGATTTCATGACCGCGCCGGTGCAGGCCTCTCAGGCGGCGTTTGACGGCAGCTTTAACGCGTGGCAGCAGGATATCAACCAGTCTGTTCAGCGTGCCGGTGAAGCGAGCCGTACCAGCTACCACATGTCGGGCGTGATCTTCGTCGTTGTCGTGATTCTGGCGGGGCTGCTGACCGGCGGCGCGCTGTTGTGGGCTCGCAGGATGATCGTGCAGCCGCTGGCGATTATCAGCAGCCACTTCGACAGCATTGCCAAAGGCAACCTTGCGCGTCCGGTGGCGGTATACGGGAAGAACGAAATTTCGGCCATCTTTGCCAGCCTGAAGGCGATGCAGGGATCGCTGCGGGAAACGGTGAGCGACGTGCGGCAGGGCAGCTATGCCATGCACACGGGGATCTCAGAGATTGCAGCAGGCAATAACGATCTCTCATCTCGCACCGAGCAGCAGGCGGCCTCGCTGGCGCAGACGGCGGCCAGCATGGAGCAGCTGACCGCGACGGTAAGCCAGAACGCCGACAACGCGCGTCAGGCATCGGATCTGTCAAAACAGGCGGCGATGACGGCGAAGCGAGGGGGCGACCAGGCCTCACACGTGGCCAGCACCATGCAGGATATCGCCGCCAGTTCGCAAAAAATTGGCGACATCATCAGCGTGATTGACGGTATCGCGTTCCAGACCAACATTTTGGCGCTCAACGCCGCCGTTGAAGCGGCGCGTGCGGGCGAGCAGGGGCGTGGGTTTGCGGTCGTTGCGGGTGAAGTGCGCAACCTGGCGAGCCGCAGTGCCAACGCGGCGAAAGAGATTAAAGGGCTGATTGAAGAGTCGGTCTCCCGTGTTCAGCAGGGATCTGCCCTGGTCGATACGGCGGCGAAAACCATGACCGAGATTGTCACTTCCGTCACCCGGGTTAACGACATCATGGGTGAAATCGCCTCGGCGTCGGATGAACAGCGCCGCGGGATCGAACAGGTGGCCCAGGCCGTCAGCCAGATGGATCAGGTCACGCAGCAGAACGCGTCGCTGGTGGAAGAGGCGGCAGCCGCGACCGACCAGCTGGCAAACCAGGCCGACCATCTCACCGGGCTGGTCGCGGTGTTTAATGTCAAAGAGCACGTTGAAGCAGTAACAGAAGTCGGGCGGTCACAGGCCGTGCCAGTTGTATCCTGAATGTGATTAAGAAGGCGCTATGACATCACCCACGCCCTCAGGGCAAACGTCATTATTGTTACAGATGACACAGCGCCTCGCGCTGTCCGACGCGCATTTTCGTCGGATATGTCAGTTAATCTACCAGCGTGCGGGGATCGTGCTTGCGGATCATAAGCGAGACATGGTCTACAACCGGCTGGTGCGGCGCTTGCGCACGCTTGGGCTGGATGATTTTGGTCGCTATTTGAGCATGCTTGAAGCGAACCAGAACAGCGCCGAATGGCAGGCTTTTATTAACTCGTTGACCACCAACCTGACGGCGTTTTTCCGCGAGGCGCACCACTTCCCGGTGCTGGCAGACCACGCGCGCCGTCGCAGCGGCGAGTATCGCGTCTGGAGTGCGGCCGCCTCGACGGGGGAAGAGCCGTACTCGCTGGCGATCACCCTTGCAGACACCCTGGGTATGGCGCCCGGACGTTGGAAAGTCTACGCCAGCGATATCGACACCGAGGTGCTGGAGAAGGCGCGTAACGGCGTTTATCGTCAGGACGAGCTGAAAACGCTGTCGCCTCAGCAGCTGCAGCGTTACTTCATGCGCGGCACGGGCCCGCATGAAGGCCTGGTACGCGTACGCCAGGAGCTGGCGAACTGCGTCGAATTCGCGCCCGTTAACCTGCTGGATAAGCAGTACAACGTGCCGGGGCCGTTCGACGCCATTTTTTGCCGTAACGTCATGATCTATTTTGATAAAACGACGCAGCAGGACATTTTGCGTCGGTTTGTTCCGTTGCTCAAGCCTGACGGTTTACTGTTTGCCGGGCACTCGGAAAACTTCAGCAACCTCGCGCGTGAGTTTAGCCTGCGTGGGCAAACGGTCTATGCGCTGAGTAAGGAAAAAGCATGAGTAAAATCAGGGTATTGTCTGTCGATGATTCAGCGCTGATGCGCCAGATCATGACTGAAATCATCAATAGCCACAGCGATATGGAGATGGTGGCGACCGCCCCCGATCCTCTGGTAGCGCGGGATTTAATTAAAAAATATAACCCCGACGTGCTAACGCTGGATGTCGAAATGCCGCGCATGGATGGCATCGATTTCCTTGAAAAATTAATGCGCCTGCGTCCGATGCCGGTGGTGATGGTCTCCTCCCTGACCGGGAAGGGCTCGGAAATCACCCTGCGCGCGCTCGAGCTGGGGGCGGTGGATTTTGTCACCAAGCCGCAGCTCGGGATCCGCGAAGGGATGCTGGCCTACAGCGAGATGATTGCCGAGAAGATCCGCACCGCGTCGCGGGCGAAGCTTGCCGCCCACACGCCGATGGCCGCGCCTGCGACCCTGAAGGCCGGCCCGTTACTCAGCTCGGAAAAACTGCTGGTGATTGGGGCGTCAACCGGAGGAACAGAGGCAATTCGTCATGTACTCCAGCCATTGCCGCTTTCAAGTCCGGGTATTCTCATTACGCAGCATATGCCGCCGGGATTCACCCGCTCGTTCGCTGAACGCCTGAACAAGCTGTGTCAGATCAGTGTGAAAGAGGCGGAAGACGGCGAGCGCGTGCTTCCGGGACACGCGTACATCGCCCCGGGCGATAAGCATATGGAGCTGTCGCGCAGCGGCGCGAACTATCAAATCAAAATTCATGACGGACCGCCGGTTAACCGGCACCGTCCGTCGGTGGATGTGCTGTTTCATTCGGTGGCGAAACATGCGGGGCGCAACGCCGTGGGGGTGATCCTGACGGGGATGGGCAACGACGGTGCCGCCGGAATGCTTGCGATGCACCAGGCTGGCGCCTGGACGATTGCGCAGAATGAAGCAAGTTGTGTGGTGTTCGGCATGCCGCGCGAGGCCATCAACATGGGTGGCGTGAGCGAAGTGGTCGATCTTAGCCAGGTAAGCCAGCAGATGCTGGCGAAAATCAGTGCCGGACAGGCAATACGTATTTAAAGAGGAGTGTAGTTTTATGGCGGACAAAGAGCTCAGATTTTTGGTTGTGGATGACTTTTCCACCATGCGTCGCATCGTGCGTAACCTGCTGAAAGAGCTGGGCTTCAACAACGTTGAAGAAGCAGAAGACGGCGTTGATGCGCTGAACAAACTGCAGGCGGGCGGCTTTGGTTTTGTGATTTCCGACTGGAACATGCCGAACATGGATGGTCTGGAACTGTTGAAAACCATTCGTGCGGATGCCGGTATGGCGTCACTGCCGGTGCTGATGGTGACCGCAGAAGCGAAAAAAGAGAACATCATTGCAGCAGCTCAGGCGGGCGCAAGCGGCTATGTGGTGAAGCCATTCACTGCGGCAACCCTGGAAGAGAAGCTCGGCAAGATCTTCGAGAAACTCGGCATGTGAGGTGATGGATATGTTGCAACCTGCTATGAAACCCGTTGAAGAACATTCACCGAGCGACATTATCGCCCGCATTGGTAGCCTGACGCGCATGCTGCGCGACAGCCTGCGTGAACTGGGACTGGATCAGGCCATCGCCGAAGCGGCAGAAGCGATTCCTGATGCGCGCGACCGTCTGGACTACGTTGTGCAGATGACTGCTCAGGCCGCGGAACGTGCGCTGAACAGCGTTGAAGCGTCACAGCCGCACCAGGACGCGATGGAGAAGGGCGCGAAAGCGCTGACCCAGCGCTGGGATGAGTGGTTTGAAAACCCTATCGAGCTGGCTGACGCGCGCGAGCTGGTGACGGATACCCGCCAGTTCCTGGGCGACGTGCCGGGCCACACCAGCTTTACCAACGCGCAGCTGCTGGACATCATGATGGCGCAGGATTTCCAGGACCTCACCGGTCAGGTGATCAAGCGCATGATGGATGTGATTCAGGAGATTGAACGTCAGCTGCTGATGGTGCTGCTGGAGAACATCCCGGAACCGGCTGCCCGTCCGAAACGCGAGAACGAAAGCCTGCTCAATGGCCCACAGCTCGACGCCACCAAAGCGGGCGTTGTGGCAAGCCAGGACCAGGTGGACGACCTGCTGGACAGCCTCGGCTTCTGATTGTCTCTTCCGCCTCAGGTGGCGCACGCTGCCTGAGGCGATATACGTAAGAATCGCCGAAAAGAGCCCGAATCAAGGGGCTTTTCCCGCCATTGGATTTCCCCCGCGCTGGCATGATACCCGTGACGTAATGGGCTGAGCATGCACTGTGGCTGAAGAGAACGACGACAAAACGGAAGCCCCCACACCCCACCGACTTGAAAAAGCGCGTGAGGAAGGGCAGATCCCCCGATCCCGAGAACTGACATCCCTGCTGATCCTTGTCGTAGGCGTGTGCATTATCTGGCTGGGTGGGGAGTCGCTCGCCCGTAAACTGGCGGGGATGCTCTCTTCTGGGTTACGTTTTGACCACAGCATGGTCAACGATCCCAATCTCATTCTGGGTCAAATCATTATTTTGATTAAAGGCGCAATGTTCGCCTTACTGCCGCTGATTACCGGCGTGGTACTGGTGGCGATAGTGTCGCCGATCATGCTGGGTGGCCTGGTGTTCAGCGGCAAATCGCTGCAGCCCAAGTTTTCTAAACTCAACCCGTTTCCCGGAATAGCACGTATGTTTTCGGCCCAGACCGGGGCCGAACTGGTTAAAGCCATCCTCAAATCGACTCTGATGGGTAGCACGGCCGGGTTTTATCTGTTGCATAACTGGCCTGAAATGATGCGCCTCATCAGCGAATCGCCGCTCAGCGCCATGCGCAACGCCATGAACCTCGTCGGGTTTGGCTCGCTGCTGGTGGTGTTGAGCATCATCCCGATGGTGGGCTTCGACGTCATCTTCCAGCTTTACAGCCATTTCAAGAAGCTGCGCATGTCGCGTCAGGATATTCGTGACGAATATAAGCAGATGGAAGGTGACCCGCACGTGAAAGGGCGTATCCGCCAGATGCAGCGTGCGGCTGCTCGTCGACGCATGATGGAAGACGTGCCTAAAGCCGATGTGATCGTCACCAACCCGACCCACTATTCCGTTGCGCTGCAGTATGACGAAAACAAAATGAGTGCGCCAAAAGTGGTGGCGAAGGGGGCAGGGCTTATCGCGCTGCGTATCCGCGAAATTGCGACGGAGAACCGCGTCCCTATTCTTGAAGCGCCACCGCTGGCGCGTGCCTTATACCGCCATGCGGAAATCGGGCAGCAGATCCCAGGACAACTCTACGCCGCCGTGGCTGAAGTGCTGGCCTGGGTATGGCAATTAAAACGCTGGCGTCTGGCTGGCGGTCAACGACCTGTGAAACCTGAAAACCTTCCGGTGCCTGACGCGCTGGATTTTTTGAACGAGAAGGACACTGATGGCTAATCTGGTGGCAATGTTGCGCCTGCCCGGCAACCTGAAATCGACCCAATGGCAGATCCTTGCCGGGCCGATTCTCATCCTGCTAATTCTGTCGATGATGGTACTGCCGCTCCCGGCATTCATTCTCGATCTGCTTTTCACATTCAACATTGCGTTGTCCATCATGGTGCTGCTGGTGGCGATGTTCACCCAGCGCACCCTGGAATTTGCGGCGTTCCCGACCATTCTGCTGTTTACCACGCTCCTGCGGCTGGCGCTGAACGTGGCGTCTACCCGTATCATCCTGATGGAAGGCCATACCGGCGCGGCGGCGGCGGGTAAAGTGGTTGAGGCGTTCGGCCACTTCCTCGTGGGCGGTAACTTTGCCATCGGTATCGTGGTGTTCGTTATCCTCGTGATCATCAACTTTATGGTTATCACCAAAGGTGCCGGGCGTATCGCGGAAGTCGGCGCACGCTTTGTGCTGGACGGGATGCCGGGCAAGCAGATGGCAATCGACGCCGACCTGAACGCCGGGCTTATCGCAGAAGATGAAGCGAAAAAGCGCCGTGCGGAGGTGACGCAGGAAGCAGACTTCTACGGCTCGATGGACGGTGCGAGTAAGTTTGTGCGCGGTGACGCCATCGCGGGCATCCTGATCATGGTCATCAACGTGGTCGGCGGCCTGCTGGTGGGGGTATTGCAGCACGGGATGGACATGGGCCACGCGGCGGAAAGCTATACGCTGCTGACCATCGGTGACGGTCTGGTCGCGCAGATCCCGGCGCTGGTCATCTCAACCGCCGCGGGTGTTATCGTGACGCGCGTGAGTACCGATCAGGACGTGGGCGAGCAGATGGTGGGGCAACTGTTCAGCAACCCCCGCGTAATGCTGCTGTCTGCGGCGGTGCTTGGCCTGCTCGGCATGGTGCCGGGGATGCCAAACCTGGTGTTCCTGCTGTTCACCGCGGGTCTGCTGGGCCTGGCATGGTGGATGCGCGGACGTGAAATGAAACCGGCCGCCGAGCCTGTGCCGGTGAAAATGCCGGAAAATACTCAGGCCGTGGAGGCCACCTGGAACGATGTTCAACTGGAAGATTCTCTGGGGATGGAAGTGGGCTATCGCCTGATCCCGATGGTGGATTTCCAGCAGGATGGTGAACTGCTGGGGCGTATCCGCAGCATCCGTAAAAAATTCGCCCAGGATATGGGCTTCCTGCCCCCGGTGGTTCACATTCGCGACAATATGGACCTGCCGCCCGCGCGCTACCGCATTCTGATGAAAGGTGTCGAAATTGGCAGCGGTGATGCCTATCCGGGCCGCTGGCTGGCAATTAACCCCGGCACCGCCGCAGGCACGCTGCCGGGCGAGCAAACCATCGATCCGGCCTTTGGCCTGGCCGCTATCTGGATCGAAAGCGCCCTGAAAGAGCAGGCGCAGATTCAGGGCTATACCGTGGTGGAAGCCAGTACCGTCGTGGCGACCCACCTCAACCACCTGATTGGCCAGTTCTCCGCCGAGCTGTTTGGGCGTCAGGAAGCGCAGCAGCTCCTTGACCGCGTGACGCAGGAGATGCCGAAGCTGACGGAAGATCTGGTTCCGGGCGTGGTGACGCTGACCACGCTGCACAAGGTGCTGCAAAACCTGCTCGACGAGAAGGTGCCGATCCGCGATATGCGCACCATTCTGGAAACCCTCGCCGAGCATGCGCCGCTGCAAAGCGACCCGCACGAGCTGACGGCGGTGGTGCGCGTGGCGCTGGGCCGTGCGATCACCCAGCAGTGGTTCCCGGGCACCGGAGAAGTGCAGGTGATTGGCCTCGATACGCCGCTTGAGCGTCTGCTGTTGCAGGCATTGCAGGGCGGTGGCGGCCTTGAGCCGGGTCTGGCCGACCGCTTACTGGCGCAGACGCAGGAGGCGCTGGCGCGTCAGGAGATGCTGGGCGCGCCGCCGGTTCTGCTGGTGAATCACGCGCTGCGACCGCTGCTTTCACGCTTCCTGCGCCGTAGCCTGAACCAGCTGGTGGTGCTGTCGAATATGGAGCTGTCGGACAATCGCCACATTCGTATGACGGCGACCATTGGAGGGAAATAATGCGTAAGTGGCTCTGGGTACTCTTTTTCCCGCTGGCGGCGCAGGCCGCAGGCGAGGGGACATGGCAGGCCAGCAGCATGGGCATCACCCTCAGCCATCGCGGGGTGGCAATGTCGTCGCGCCCGCTGTCGCCGCCGGAACCGGCTTCTGGGCTGATGACGCTGGTGGTCTGGAACTATACGCTGATAGGCCCAACGCCCGCCGGGCTGCGGGTGCGCCTCTGTTCCCAGACGCGCTGTACCGAAATAGACGGTGAAAGCGGAACGACCCAGGCGTTCAACGGTGTGCCCGCCGTCGAGCCTTTACGCTTTATCTGGGAAGTGCCCGGCGGCGGTCGCCTGATCCCGGCGCTGAAGGTTCAGAGCAATTCCGTCATCGTCAACTACCGTTAACTGCCTGCCTTTTCGCCAGCCTTCAGGCAATTCTGATGGCTGGCTCGCAAAATTGACCTCACCTTTTGATGCAATAGAAACGCCGTTTTATAAATCAGTGACACGCGTGACGACACTCTTTGCATTTTTGCCATTCACCCCATTGCGATGGCAGAAACAGAAAGGTATCAACAGGTCGATGCTTTTACTGTAGCCGTGTAAAAACTCCCGGACGAGGTTTGCTTACAGGGAGTCTCCCAAAACTGATTAGGGTTGACGGCAATGAAAACACGTAAAATTGGACTCGCAAATTATCTTGCTTACGGGTCAGGCGATTTCCTCGGCGCGGGTACCACCGCGCTGACGGCGGCCTGGCTTTTGTATTTTTATACCACCTTCTGTGGACTCACACCGATTGAAGCAACGTTCATCTTTGCCGCCGCAAGGGTGCTGGATGCCGTTGTCAGCCCGCTGATGGGCTTTTTGACCGATAACTTTGGTACGACCTGGCTCGGTAAGCGCTTTGGCCGTCGTAAGTTCTTTATCCTGCTGGGTATTCCGTGCGTCTTCAGCTACTCGCTGATGTGGGTAGGGGACATGAGCTTCTGGTACTACCTGCTGACCTATCTGGTGTTTGATATTGTCTACACCATGATTCTGGTGCCGTACGAAACGCTGGTACCGGAAATGACCGACGATTTTAAGCAGAAAACCAAGTTCTCAGGGGCGCGCATCTCTATGGCGCAGATGTCCGCCATTCTGGCCTCCTTCCTGCCGGGGATCCTGCTGACCCACTTCGGGAAAGACAACGCGGTTTCCTTCTTCTACGCAAGCCTGGTTTTCTCCGTGCTCTGCGCGCTGATGCTGACCTTCGTCTGGTTCTTCACCTGGGAGCGCCCGCGCGAGGAGTGGTCTGAAGCGGCGCTGCGTGCCGAAGAGGAGAAGAAGAAGCTGACGCTGGGCCAGAGCCTGAACCGTCTGTTCGTGGAGTTAAGCTCGACGCTGCGTATCAAGATTTTCCGCCAGCATCTGGGCATGTACCTCGGGGGCTACATCGCGCAGGACGTCTTTAACGCGGTATTCACCTACTACGTGGTGTTCGTGCTGATGCAGGAAGCCTCTATGGCGTCTAACCTGCTGGGCACGATGGCCATCTTCCAGTTCCTGGCCGTAATCGCCATGATCCCGCTGTGCATTCGCTTCGGGCCTGCGCCGTCTTACCGCATGGTGGTCGTGCTGTTTGGTCTGGCATCAATTTCCTACGCCGTACTCTATTACGCGGGTCTGAGCGACGTTTACTCTCTGCTGTTGCTGATCTCTGCGGTGGCGGGCCTCGGTCGCGGCGGTATCAACTACGTGCCGTGGAACACCTACACCTACATTGCTGACGTCGATGAAGTGATCACCGGCCAGCGCCGCGAGGGGATCTTCGCGGGCATCATGACCCTGACCCGTAAGGCGTCACAGGCCGGTGCGGTGATGCTGGTGGGCATCGTGATGCAGATGTCCGGCTTTGTCAGCGGCCAGAAAGTGCAGCCTGCGGAAGTGAGCCACACTATTTTGATGATCCTGAGCGTGGGTACCATTCTGGTGCTGTTCTGCGGCTTCCTCGTTTCCCTGCGCTTCAAACTCAATTTGCAGACCCACAGCACGCTGCGCGAAGAGACCGCCAAAATGCGCGAGTCCGGCCGGGCGATGCCAGAAGCTGCTACGCCGCAGGCCCGCGCGACCGTGGAAATGCTGGCCGGTATGCCTTACGAGTCGCTGTGGGGCAACAACAACATTGGTTATCTGAATCGTAATAAACAGGCGGCACCTTCGCTGAAGGATCGCGCGGTACTGAATTCGACATACAACAGAGGTTAAGATGATGAAAGTTTGGCCTGTCAAACATAGCCCGTTACTGCGTCAGCCTGAGCGCTTTATCGCCAGGGATGAGCTGAAATCGCTGATTCAAAAGGTGACGCATAACCTGGTCAATATCCACGACAAAACGGGGCAATTTTTGCTGCGGCTGGACGACGGGCGCGTGATCGACACCAAAGGCTGGGCCGGATGGGAATGGACGCACGGCGTCGGCCTGTACGGGATCTGGCAGTACTACTGCCAGACCGGCGACGAAGGTATGCGCGAGATTATCGACGGCTGGTTTGCCGACCGTTTTGCGGAAGGCGCAACCACTAAAAACGTGAATACCATGTCGCCGTTCCTGACGCTGGCCTATCGCTACGAAGAGACGAAAAACCCGTCCTGGCTACCGTGGCTGGAAAGCTGGGCGGAATGGGCGATGAATGAGATGCCGCGCACTGAACACGGCGGCATGCAGCACATCACCCTCGCTGAAGAGAACCATCAGCAGATGTGGGACGATACCCTGATGATGACGGTATTGCCGCTGGCGAAAATCGGCAAGCTACTCAATAAGCCGGAGTACGTTGAAGAGGCGGTCTACCAGTTCCTGCTGCACGTGCAAAACCTGATGGATCGGGAGACCGGCCTGTGGTTCCACGGCTGGAGCTACGACGGCAACCATAACTTCGCCAATGCCCGCTGGGCACGCGGCAACAGCTGGCTCACCATCGTCATCCCGGACTTTCTCGAGCTGGTGGACCTGCCGGAAAACAACGCCGTCCGTCGCTATCTGGTGCAGGTATTGAATGCGCAGATTGCCGCGCTAGCGAAATGTCAGGACGAGAGTGGGCTGTGGCATACGCTGCTGGACGATCCAGACTCTTATCTTGAGGCCTCGGCCACCGCCGGGTTTGCCTACGGCATTCTGAAGGCGGTGCGCAAGCGCTACGTCGGCGCGGAGTATGCCGAAGTGGCAGAAAAAGCGATTCGCGGTATCGTGAAGAATATCTCGCCGGAAGGGGAACTGCTGCAAACGTCGTTCGGTACGGGGATGGGAAGCGATCTGGAGTTTTATCGCCAGATCCCGCTGACGTCGATGCCATATGGGCAGGCGATGGCGATTCTCTGTTTGACGGAGTATTTGCGGAAATACTTCTGACAATAAAAAACCCGGCGTTTGCCGGGTTTTTTGTATTACATACGCTCTACGGTTTCGATACCCAGGGTATCCAGACCCAGCTTCAGGGTCTTCGCCGTCAGCTGCGCCAGCTTCAGGCGGCTGTTGCGAACCGCTTCGCTTTCTGCGGAAAGGATAGGGCAGTGCTCGTAGAAGCCGGAGAACAGACCCGCCAGATCGTACAGGTAGGCACACATCACGTGCGGCGTACCGTCACGTGCGACAACCGTCAGCGTCTCTTCGAACTGCAGCAGACGCGCTGCCAGCTGCGCTTCGCGATCTTCGGTGATGCTCACCGTGGCGTTCGCCAGCACGCTTTCGTCGATGTTTGCCTTACGGAACACGGAGAGCACGCGGGTGTAGGCATACTGCATATAAGGGGCAGTGTTGCCTTCAAACGCCAGCATGTTATCCCAGTCGAAGATATAGTCGGTGGTACGGTTCTTGGACAGATCCGCGTATTTCACCGCGCCGATACCGACGGCGTTAGCCAGTTTTTCCAGCTCGTCAGCAGGCATGTCCGGATTCTTCTCGGCCACCAGACGGCGGGCGCGTTCCAGCGCTTCGTCCAGCAGGTCAGAAAGCTTCACGGTACCGCCCGCACGGGTTTTGAACGGCTTGCCGTCTTTACCCAGCATCATGCCGAACATGTGGTGTTCCAGCGGGACGGAATCCGGCACGTAACCGGCTTTACGCACGATGGTCCATGCCTGCATCAGGTGCTGGTGCTGGCGGGAGTCGATGTAATACAGCACGCGGTCGGCATGCAGGGTTTCGTAACGGTATTTCGCGCAGGCGATATCGGTGGTGGTGTA
Source organism: Enterobacter sp. RIT637 (assembly GCF_019718755.1). Lineage (NCBI taxonomy): Bacteria > Pseudomonadati > Pseudomonadota > Gammaproteobacteria > Enterobacterales > Enterobacteriaceae > Enterobacter > Enterobacter sp. RIT637. The sequence continues at coordinate 571,905 of NZ_JAIHAZ010000002.1, read as the reverse complement.
GAGATAGCCGCCATCCTTTTTCTGGATGATGACGCCCATCGGTTCGCCTTCCTTGTTTTTGTACTCATCAAGGAACACCACCGTTGCGCCTTCGCTCTCTACCGCCAGACCTTTGGCTTTCAGGTCTGCCACAATGCCTGGCAGCATTGGGTTGTAGAGGCTTTCTCCCATCACGTCGTCGCGGGTCAGGGTGACGTTCAGACGGTTATAGGTCAGCTGGTTCTGGGACATGGTGATGTCGACCAGCTTGCGCCACATCTCCAGGAAGTATTGATCCCCGCCCTGCAGTTTTACCACGTAGCTGCGCGCGCGCTCGGCAAAGGCTTCGTCTTCGTCGTAGTGCTTTTTCGCTTCGCGGTAGAAGCCTTCCAGGTCCGCCAGCGCCATTTCGCCCGCGTTTTCCTGCTGCTGTTTTTCCAGGTACGCAATCAGCATGCCGAACTGGGTACCCCAGTCGCCCACGTGGTTCGCGCGGATCACTTTATGGCCGAGGAACTCATTGGTACGCACGGAGGCGTCACCGATGATGGTGGAGCGCAGGTGGCCGACGTGCATCTCTTTCGCCACGTTTGGCGCGGAGTAGTCGATTACGATGGTCTGCGCCTTCGGCTGGGAAACGCCCAGACGGTCTGACTTCAGCGCCGCGTCAACGTGGCTTGCCAGGAACGCAGGCTCAAGGAAGATGTTGATAAAGCCCGGGCCGGCGATTTCAGTCTTGCTGGCAATCCCGGTGAGATCCAGATGCGTCAGTACCTGCTCAGCGAGCTGTCGCGGCGGCATGCCCAGTTTTTTAGCCACTGCCATCACGCCATTAGCCTGATAGTCGCCAAACTGTACTTTTGCTGACTGACGAACCTGCGGTTCGCAATCCGCAGGCGCACCTGCGGCAATCAGTGCCTGACTGACTTTTTCTGAGAGAAGAGCCTGAATATTCACCTGGATACCTTACGTTTTTGGTGCGGGTGAACAACGACCCGCGCCCGTTAAAGAATTTAGGGCGGGAGTATACTGCAAATGCCCTCTGGCGTCAGCATTGCGGGGGCTGAAGATAGTACAGAATCCAGGCTAAGAAGGTGTGCATAATCATGCAGTCATAAAAACCTCTATTCTGCGGTTGGTCGAAAGAGGGGAACAGAGTAAATTAGCGGCTTTGCGACATGATAAGAGACTGACGAATGGCGAACTGGCAAACCATTGACGAACTGCATGATATTTCCGCAGATTTACCGCGCTTCACTCAGGTGTTCACAGAACTTGCCACCCGCCTGGGGCTGGATATCGCACCGCTTGAGGCCGATCACATCTCTCTGCGCTGTCATCAGAATGCGACAGCCGAGCGCTGGCGTCGCGGTTTCGAGCTGTGCGGCGAGCTGCTGTCTGAAAATATCATAAATGGTCGGCCAATCTGCCTGTTCAAGCTGCATGAGCCGGTGCGTGTCGCGCACTGGCAATTCACCGTGATCGAACTGCCGTGGCCGGGCGAGAAACGCTATCCGCATGAAGGCTGGGAGCACATCGAAATTGTCCTGCCGGGCGAGCCTGAAACGCTGAATGCGCGCGCGCTGGCGCTGTTATCCGACGAGGGCTTAAGCCAGCCGGGTATCTATGTGAAGACGAGTTCACCAAAAGGTGAGCGCGAGCGTTTGCCCAATCCGACGCTTGCCGTTACTGATGGACAGGTTACGGTGAAGTTTCATCCCTGGACCATCGAACAGATTGTTGCCAGTGAAGCCTAAGAGTTGTGAGTTCACGCCGGGACCGAAAAGGGACGGCGTGGCATGATGGTTCGTTGAGTGGAAATTAAGGAGGATTAAATGGCGCTGCTGGAGATTTGTTGTTACAGCGTGGAGTGTGCCGTGACCGCGCAGGAGCAGGGTGCGGACCGCATTGAACTGTGCGCGGCACCGAAAGAGGGCGGGCTGACGCCCTCCTTCGGCGTGTTGAAGTCTGCCCGTCAGGCCGTCACCATTCCCGTTCACCCGATTATTCGCCCGCGCGGCGGTGATTTTTGTTACACGGCGGGCGAGTTCAGTGCCATGCTTGATGATATCGCACTCGTTCGGGAGCTGGGGTTCCCGGGGCTGGTGACCGGCCTGCTGGATGAAGACGGCAATATCGATATACCGCGCATGCGTCAGGTTATGAGCGCCGCGCAGGGGCTGGCCGTCACTTTTCATCGTGCATTTGATATGTGTAAAGATCCGCTTCAGGCCTTTGAAACGCTTGGAGAACTTGGCGTGGCGCGCATCCTGACATCGGGTCAGCGGGCGTCAGCTGAAAAAGGACTGCAATTAATTACGGAACTAAAAGCACATTCCGGTGTTCCAATAATCATGGCGGGCGCAGGAGTACGCGCCAGCAATCTGGAACTTTTTTTAGACGCAGGGGTAGAAGAGCTTCACAGCTCGGCAGGTCAATGGATACCGTCACCCATGCGCTATCGCAATACAGGGTTGTCTATGTCGACGGATGCTGAAGCGGATGAGTACTCACGCTACGGTGTAGATGGAGAGTCGGTTGCGGTAATGAAATCGTTGATTGAACGCCATCACGTGTAGCAACGTACCGATTTTTACCGCGCATCATGTCGCCCAATATGATGCTTGCTTGTACCAGGCCCCTGCAATTTCAACAGGGGCCTTTTTTTCTCCTTCATATTTCAAGCCGCAGCTGCGTTGGCCGCCTCGCTGCAACTTGAACTCTTTCGGAGAAAAACGTGCTATGAGTAGGCCGGGTAAGGCGTAGCCGCCACCCGGCTAAAAGGCTACGGCTTGGTCGCAATCAACACCGCACGCATCGGAGCCGGATAGCCTTCGATGGTTTTGCTGTGGTCGGCCGGGTCGAGGAACTGCTCCAGCGATTCGGTGATCATCCAGTCCGTGCGGCGCTGTTCCTCGAGCGAGGTTACGCTGACATCGGCAATCCGCACATCCACAAACCCGCACTTCTCCAGCCAGTTCTTCAGCGCCAGCGCGGAAGGGATGAAGTAAACGTTGCGCATCTGCGCGTAGCGATCGCCCGGCACCAGAACGGCATGTTCATCGCCTTCAATCACCAGCGTTTCCAGCACCAGCTCGCCGCCGCTGACCAGCTGATCCTTCAATTGCCACAGGTGTTCAAGCGGAGAACGACGGTGATACAGCACGCCCATGGAGAAGACGGTATCAAACGCTTTCAGGGCAGGGAGCTGTTCAATGCCCAGCGGCAGCAGGTGCGCGCGCTGGTCGTTGCCCAGTAGCTTGCGGACTGCTTCAAACTGACACAGGAACAGCTGCATCGGATCGATACCGACCGCCAGATGCGCACCTGCGCCAATCATGCGCCACATGTGGTAGCCGCTGCCGCAGCCGACGTCGAGAATGGTGCGACCGGTCAGGTCGGACAGATGCGGCAGAACGCGATCCCATTTCCAGTCTGAGCGCCATTCGGTATTAATGTCCACACCGTACAGCGAAAATGGCCCTTTGCGCCACGGCATCAGGTTACGCATCAGGATCTCGATGCGGTTTATCTGCCCGGCCGGGAGCGGCTCTTCACTTTCCGCCGTCACGCTGTGCAGCAGATCCAGACGGTGCGGCGTCAGTTCCGGCAGAAACTCCACCGCGTTGGACCACTGCTTAAGCAGCCCATGCTGCTGATCGCGCTGCCATGTGGCGATCTGCGCGGGCAGGGTTTCCAGCCAGTGGGAGAGGTGATTTTTTGCAATCAGCTGATAGAAGTTGCCGAACTCAATCATGCCGCATCCTCAGCTTTCAGCGCCACCAGAGAGCCAAAGTTAAAGCACTGGAACCACAGTTCGCTGTGCTCGAATCCCGCTTTGCGCAGGCGCGCCTTGTGGGTTTCTACGGAGTCCGTCAGCATCACGTTTTCGAGCATGCTGCGCTTCTGGCTGATCTCCAGCTCGCTGTAGCCGTTCGCACGCTTGAAATCGTGGTGCATATTGAACAGCAGTTCGCCCACGTTAGCGTCTTCAAAGCTGAACTTCTCAGAGAGCACCAGCGCGCCGCCGGGGTTCAGACCTTTATAAATTTTGTCCAGCAGCAGCTGGCGGTCTTCAGGCACCAGGAACTGCAGGGTAAAATTCAGTACCACCATCGACGCGTTTTTGATCTCGATATCACGAATATCGCCTTCCACGACTTCAACAGGGGTGGGTGCTTTATAGGCGTCAATGTGGCGGCGACAGCGTTCGACCATGGCCGGTGAGTTATCGACGGCAACGATCTTGCAGTCATCCTGACGTACGTTACGACGGATCGACAGCGTTGCCGCGCCGAGCGAACAGCCCAGATCATAGACCTGCGTGCCGGGTTGAACGAAACGTTCAGCCAGCATGCCGATCATAGAAATAATATTGGAATAACCGGGAACAGAGCGCTGGATCATATCCGGGAAGACTTCGGCTACCCGTTCATCAAAGGTCCAGTCGCCCAGGCTGGCGATAGGCGCGGAAAAAAGCGTGTCGCGATCTGACATAACGTAAAAATCCGGGAAAAATAAAGGGGCGTATTGTGCGCTAACGGAAGGAGAAAACCAACTCCCACGGCATATACCAAAGGTTAGCCAGCACCATCAGCACAAGCGAACACCAGGTCGCGCTCATGCCGGAACGACGCCAGCGAAATACGCGGTGGTGGTAGCCATAATAATGCATTAGCCGACCCGCAATCAGGAGCAGGCCGCAGACGTGCACCATCCAGGTTTCTGCCCCGTTCATTTCCATAAACAGCAGCAGGATCAGCGCGACGGGAATGTATTCAACCGCGTTACCGTGAATGCGAATGGCGCTCTGCAGTTCGGAAAAACCACCGTCACCGTAGGAGACACGGTATTGCATTCTCAGGCGCACAACATCAAATGAAAACTTAATCAGCAGTAATGCACCTAACACCGCATACAGCGCGCTGACCATACAAACTCCCTGTTATTTGGCAGATGGCACCTCTCTATGATAAGTGCCTTCCTCAAAAAAGAGAAGATTGTTGTGGAATCGAAGGGGCGCTGCCGACGGACGGTACCGCGGCCTGCAAGGCCTGCCAGAGAGCATCGACCAGTTCTGGAGCCTGGGCAATGTCGGGAGTATGCAGGAAAAGGTAGGGGGTGGTCGTTTGTTCCCATTTCGCTAACGTTTGCAGCCAGACGGCGAACATGTCCTGATTTTGCTGCATGTTATCGCTGCCGATGAACCTGACCATTGGATTTTGCGCGGTCACGATGGCGTGAACCGGGACCTTTGGCTTCTTGCGCTGGGCATCCACAATAGCCTCATTGTGAGGAATTGCGCTGTGTACCGGGCGGCTATCGAGGATCACCCGGTTAGCGGAGCGTTCAAGAAGACCGCGATTGAGCGCGCGTTCGGCCTCGCCTTTCGCAAAGAAGTCCTGATGTCGGACTTCAACGCCGTAGGTGAATTCACGGGGCAGCGCATCCATGAACTGCCACAGCGCGGGTAAATCGCGTGGGCCAAAGGTTGCAGGCAGCTGGAGCCAGTATTGGCCAATCCGGCTGGCCAGCGGGGACATACGCGTAAAGAACTCTTCGGTTAAATCCCCGCAGTTACGCAGCGCGGCGTTGTGGGAGATAGTCGCCGGAAATTTAAAGCAGAAGCGAAACGCGTCCGTGGTTTGTTCCCGCCAGCGTTCAACAATCTCTGCTTTGGGAAGCGCGTACAGCGTGGTATTACCCTCGACACAGTTGAAGTGTCGGGCATACTCTTCGAGGCTGGTGATGCCCAGACGCACCCATTTTGGGTGCGACCACTGGGGCAGGCCCACGTAGATCATAAGGCGCTTAAAATCTCGCTTGTGCTGCGCACGCGCCCGATGCGCGGGAAGATGTGGGTCATGCTGCCCTGATGCTGCTCCGCAGAAGCCGCGCTGCACGCGTCTTCGGCAATCACCAGGTTAAAACCCAGCTCCCAGGCGTTGCGGGCGGTGGATTCCACGCCAATGTTGGTGGAGATCCCGCACAGGATAATGGTGTCGATCCCGCGACGGCGCAGCTGCAGCTCCAGATCGGTGCCGTAGAACGCGCCCCACTGGCGTTTGGTGACTTCGATATCGCTGTCGCGTTTGCCGAGCGAGAGAGGATATGTCCACCAGTTGTCCGGCAATGCGTGCGCGGCAGCCTGAGCGTCCACCGGCTGTTTCAACGCTTCGGCGAAATCCGCTGACCAGCCGACGCGCACCATGACAACAGGCGCACCGCTGGCGCGGCATTTTTCCGCCAGACGGGCCGCACGGCTGACCACATCGTCAGCGGTATGTGGGCCACCGGCAAAGGGAAGGATCCCTTCCTGTAAATCAATCACTACAAGTGCAGTTTTGGTGGCATCAAGTGTCAACATAGTAACTCCAGTTAAATGAATAGCTTCGACTACACCTTACGACGTGATGGCCTGTTATCGGTCGGATAATTTTGTTAATTTTTGTGAGAATACGCAATAAGAGTGCAGCAAACGAGCGTCAGGCCGCGCTTCTCTCTTATCGTCCGGCGGAATTTCCAGTATAATAGCCGCCTTTTTTCATCCAGTTGTGACATACAGAAAGCTGCGACATCGTGGCCTGCAAGACAGGCGACAATCAGCCTGCGGCTAATTAAGGGATATCTCATGCGTACAGAATATTGCGGGCAGCTGCGTCAGTCCCACGTCGGGCAGCAGGTTACCCTGTGTGGTTGGGTCAACCGTCGTCGTGATCTTGGTAGCCTTATCTTCATCGATATGCGCGACCGCGAAGGTATCGTTCAGGTGTTCTTCGATCCGGATCGCGCTGAGGCGCTGAAGCTGGCTTCTGAACTGCGTAATGAGTTCTGCATTCAGGTCACCGGCACCGTGCGTGCGCGTGACGAGAAAAACGTTAACGCAGACATGGCGACCGGTGCGATTGAAGTCCTGGCGTCTGACCTCGTTATCATCAACCGTGCTGAAGCGCTGCCGCTGGACTCCAACCACGTCAACACCGAAGAAGCGCGTCTTAAGTATCGTTACCTGGATCTGCGTCGTCCGGAGATGGCTCAGCGCCTGAAAACCCGTGCGAAAATCACCAGCCTGGTGCGTCGTTTTATGGATGACCACGGTTTCCTCGATATCGAAACCCCGATGCTGACCAAAGCCACGCCGGAAGGCGCGCGCGACTACCTGGTCCCGTCCCGCGTTCATAAAGGCAAATTCTACGCGCTGCCGCAGTCTCCTCAGCTTTTCAAACAGCTGCTGATGATGTCCGGCTTCGACCGCTATTATCAGATCGTGAAATGCTTCCGCGACGAAGACCTGCGCGCTGACCGTCAGCCAGAATTTACCCAGATCGACGTCGAAACATCTTTCATGACCGCCGAGCAGGTGCGTGAAGTAATGGAAGCGCTGGTACGCGGCCTGTGGAACGACGTGAAGGGCGTAGAGCTGGGTGATTTCCCTATCATGACCTTCGCCGAAGCCGAGCGCCGTTACGGTTCTGATAAACCAGACCTGCGTAACCCGATGGAGCTGGTGGACGTAGCAGACCTGGTGAAAGCCGTTGAGTTTGCGGTATTTGCTGGCCCGGCTAACGATCCGAAAGGTCGTGTCGCGGCGCTGCGCGTTCCGGGCGGTGCTGCCCTGAGCCGTAAGCAGATCGACGACTACGGCAACTTCATTAAGATCTACGGTGCGAAAGGTCTGGCCTATATTAAAGTGACCGAGCGCGCGAAAGGTCTGGAAGGTATCACCAGCCCGGTAGCGAAATTCCTGAACGCAGACATCGTGGAAGCGATCCTCGAGCGCACCGGCGCGCAGGACGGCGACATGATCTTCTTCGGCGCAGACAACAAGAAAGTCGTTGCGGATGCAATGGGTGCGCTGCGTCTGAAGCTCGGCAAAGACCTGAGCCTGACCGACGAAAGCAAATGGGCGCCGCTGTGGGTTATCGATTTCCCAATGTTTGAAGACGACGGTGAAGGCGGTCTGACCGCAATGCACCACCCGTTCACCTCGCCAAAAGACATGAGTGCGGCAGAGCTGAAAGCGGCGCCTGAAGATGCGGTCGCGAACGCTTACGACATGGTTATCAACGGCTATGAAGTGGGTGGCGGTTCCGTGCGTATTCACAGCGGCGAAATGCAGCAGACCGTGTTTGGCATCCTGGGCATTAACGAGCAGGAGCAGCGCGAGAAATTTGGCTTCCTGCTGGACGCGCTGAAATACGGCACGCCTCCACACGCGGGTCTGGCATTTGGTCTTGACCGCCTGACCATGCTGCTGACCGGCACCGATAACATCCGTGATGTTATTGCCTTCCCGAAAACCACTGCTGCCGCGTGTCTGATGACCGAAGCGCCAAGCTTTGCCAACCCGGCCTCTCTGGCTGAGCTGGGCATTGAAGTGGTGAAGAAGGAAGAGAAAAACTGATATGGCATATAAGCTTCCCGTTTCGGTCCTGGTGGTCATTTATGCAGAAGACACGAAGCGGGTGCTGATGTTGCAGCGGCGCGACGATCCTGATTTCTGGCAGTCGGTTACCGGCAGTCTGGAAGAGGGGGAGACCGCGCCGCAGGCCGCCGCGCGTGAAGTAAAGGAAGAGGTCGCCATTGATGTTGCTCGCGAGCAACTGACCCTGAAGGACTGTCAGCGCACGGTGGAGTTTGAAATTTTTAGCCATTTACGTCATCGCTATGCGCCGGGTATCGAACGCAATACGGAGTCGTGGTTCTGTCTTGCGCTTCCCCATGAACGGGAGATCGTGTTCACTGAACACCTGACCTACCGCTGGGTGAATGCGGCGGATGCCGCTGCACTCACCAAGTCGTGGAGCAACCGGCAGGCGATTGAAGAATTTGTAATTAATGTTAATTAATTTCCAAGCATTTCAGTTTCCAGGAAGGCGGCAAGGCCGCGAAGTGCCAGGAGCTTACATTAGTAAGTGACTGGTATGAGCGGACGCAGCCAACGCATCTGGAAGCTGAAAGGCGCAGGATAATTTTGGAGAACTTTTTATGGCAGGTCATAGTAAGTGGGCCAACACCAAACACCGCAAAGCGGCACAGGATGCCAAGCGCGGTAAGATCTTTACCAAAATCATTCGCGAGCTGGTGACAGCAGCGCGTCTGGGCGGCGGCGATGCGGGTTCCAACCCACGTCTGCGTGCAGCGATCGATAAAGCGCTGTCGAACAACATGACGCGTGACACCCTGAACCGTGCTATCGCACGTGGCGTGGGCGGTGATGAAGACGCGAACATGGAAACCATCATTTATGAAGGTTACGGTCCTGGCGGTACAGCGGTAATGGTTGAGTGTCTGTCTGACAACCGTAACCGTACCGTAGCGGAAGTGCGCCATGCGTTCACCAAAACCGGTGGTAACCTGGGCACTGACGGTTCCGTGGCTTACCTGTTCAGCAAAAAAGGCGTCATCTCCTTCGAGAAAGGCGACGAAGATGTGATCATGGAAGCGGCGCTGGAAGCCGGTGCGGAAGACGTGGTGACCTTTGATGACGGTGCTATCGACGTCTACACCGCGTGGGAAGAGATGGGTGCAGTGCGCGACGCGCTGGAAGCGGCTGGCCTGAAAGCGGACAACGCTGAAGTCTCCATGATCCCGTCCACCAAAGCGGATATGGATGCAGAGACTGCGCCAAAACTGCTGCGTCTTATCGACATGCTCGAAGACTGCGACGACGTGCAGGAAGTGTATCACAACGGTGAAATCTCTGATGAGGTTGCAGCGACTCTCTGATGAGAGCGTATAAATCCGTTACAGGAGACGCGTGATGTCGATTATTCTCGGGATTGACCCAGGCTCACGCGTCACCGGTTATGGCGTTATCCGTCAGGTTGGACGCCAGTTAACCTACCTGGGCAGTGGCTGTATTCGCACCAAAGTCGACGATTTGCCGTCGCGCCTGAAGCTCATTTATGCGGGCGTATCGGAGATCATCACCCAGTTTCAGCCCGACTATTTCGCCATCGAGCAGGTCTTTATGGCGAAAAACGCGGATTCGGCGCTAAAGCTCGGTCAGGCGCGCGGCGTTGCCATCGTCGCTGCCGTGAACCAGGATTTGCCGGTATTCGAATATGCGGCAAGACAGGTCAAGCAGACGGTGGTGGGCATCGGTAGCGCGGAGAAAAGCCAGGTGCAGCACATGGTGCGTACCCTGCTGAAGCTTCCCGCAAACCCGCAGGCCGACGCCGCCGATGCGCTGGCGATTGCGATTACCCACTGTCACGTTAGCCAGAACGCGATGCAGATGAGCGAGTCGCGGCTCAATCTGGCGCGAGGCAGGTTACGATAATAAGAAATCAGGCTGGATAAACATCCAGCCTTTTTTTATTATGTCGCCAGTCAACAATTTTCCAGAACGCAGGAGCGTCACGTGATAGGCAGACTCAGAGGCATCATCATTGAAAAACAACCCCCGTTAGTGCTGCTGGAAGTGGGTGGCGTGGGCTATGAAGTCCATATGCCGATGACCTGCTTCTACGAGCTGCCGGACGCGGGTAAAGAGGCGATAGTTTTTACCCAGTTTGTGGTGCGTGAAGATGCTCAACTGCTGTACGGCTTCAATAATAAGCAGGAACGCACCCTGTTCCGCGAGCTGATTAAAACCAACGGCGTCGGACCGAAGCTGGCGCTGGCGATTTTGTCCGGCATGTCCGCACCACAGTTTGTGAATGCCGTTGAGCGCGAAGATCCTGCTGCGTTGATTAAACTGCCGGGTATCGGCAAGAAAACTGCCGAGCGTCTGATTGTCGAAATGAAAGACCGCTTTAAAGGTCTGCACGGCGATCTGTTCACTCCGGCTGCCGATTTGGTGCTGACCTCTCCAGGCGGCCCTGCGACGGATGATGACGCCGAGCAGGAAGCGGTTGCTGCGCTGGTGGCGCTGGGCTATAAACCTCAGGAGGCCAGCCGTATGGTGAGTAAAATTGCCAAACCGGACGCCAGCAGTGAAACCCTGATTCGTGAAGCGCTGCGCGCTGCATTGTGAGGTAAAGGATGATTGAAGCAGACCGCCTGGTATCGGCAGGCACTATTCAGGCAGATGACGTGGTGGATCGCGCGATCCGCCCAAAGCTGCTTGATGAGTATATCGGCCAGCCGCAGGTTCGTTCCCAGATGGAGATTTTCATCCAGGCGGCAAAACTGCGCGGCGATGCGCTCGATCACCTGCTGATTTTTGGTCCGCCTGGTTTGGGGAAAACGACGCTGGCGAATATCGTTGCCAATGAAATGGGCGTGAATCTGCGCACCACCTCCGGCCCGGTGCTGGAGAAGGCGGGCGATCTGGCGGCAATGCTCACCAACCTTGAGCCGCACGATGTTTTATTTATCGATGAAATCCACCGCCTGTCGCCGGTTGTGGAAGAGGTGCTCTATCCGGCGATGGAAGACTACCAGCTGGATATCATGATCGGCGAAGGCCCGGCTGCGCGCTCCATTAAAATCGACCTGCCGCCGTTTACCCTGATTGGCGCCACGACGCGTGCCGGGTCGTTAACCTCTCCACTGCGCGACCGCTTTGGTATTGTGCAGCGCCTGGAATTTTACCAGGTGCCTGATCTTCAGCACATCGTGGGCCGCAGCGCCCGCTACATGGGGCTGGAGATGAGCGAAGAGGGCGCGTTTGAAGTGGCGAAGCGTTCCCGCGGTACGCCACGTATCGCCAACCGCCTGCTGCGCCGCGTGCGTGACTTTGCCGAAGTGAAGCACGATGGCACGATTTCCGCTGAGATCGCCGCTCAGGCGCTGGATATGCTGAACGTCGATGCCGAAGGCTTCGATTACATGGACCGTAAGCTGCTGCTGGCGGTGCTGGACAAGTTCTTTGGCGGCCCGGTCGGGCTGGATAACCTGGCGGCGGCAATCGGAGAAGAGCGAGAGACGATTGAGGATGTGCTGGAGCCGTATCTGATCCAGCAGGGCTTCCTGCAGCGTACGCCGCGTGGACGAATGGCGACTGTGCGGGCGTGGAATCATTTCGGCATTACTCCACCGGCAATGCCGTAACGCATTGTTCCCTCTCCCGGTGGGAGAGGGCCAGCGTGAGGGCATCAACGCCCTCCATATTAATTTGCCGTCTTCTTCATCATACTGAAGATAAACAGCACCGCCGCACTGAGCACCACAGACGGCCCCGCAGGCGTGTCGTAGAACGCCGAGAAGGTTAGCCCACCCGTTACCGCAATCATCCCGATAATGACGGCTACACCCGCCATCTGCTCAGGCGTACGGGCAAAACGACGCGCCGTGGCAGCAGGGATGATCAGCAGCGACGTGATAATCAGCGCGCCGACGAACTTCATCGCTACACCAATCGTTAACGCCGTCACCAGCATCAGCAGCAGCTTCACGCGCTGCAGCTTCACGCCGTCGACAAACGCCAGGTCCGGACTCACGGTCATCGCCAGCAAATTACGCCACTGCCAGAGCAGAATAGCGAGCACCACCACCACGCCGATGGCGATAGAGATGAGGTCTTCCGGCGTCACGGCCAGCAGGTCGCCAAACAGGTAGGCCATCAGGTCAACGCGGATATTCGACATCAGACTGACGACCACCAGGCCGAGAGAGAGGGCGCTATGAGCCATGATGCCAAGCAGCGTATCGATGGCGAGGTGAGGACGCTTTTCCAGCCAGACCAGACCGGCCGCCAGCAGCAGCGTGACCACAATCACCGCGTAGAAGGGATTCACGTCCAGTAACAGGCCAAAAGCCACCCCTAACAGAGAGGCATGGGCCAGCGTATCGCCGAAATAGGACATTCTGCGCCACACCACAAACGAGCCCAGCGGCCCCGCGGCGCAGGCAAGCATAATCCCGGCCAGCCAGCCGGGCAGTAACAGTTCAATCATGAGTGTCCGTTTCCCCGGCGCAGGACAATTCGTCCCTGTAAATCATGGCGGTGGTTATGATGATGGCGGTAAATCCCAAGCTGTTCCGCACCACGCGGGCCGAACATTGAGATAAATTCAGGATGCATGGAGACCACTTCCGGCGTGCCGGAACAGCAGATGTGATGGTTCAGGCACAGCACTTCGTCAGTTTTCGCCATCACCAGATGCAGATCGTGAGAAACCATCAGCACTGCGCAATCAAGCTCGCGACGAAGCTGGTCGATCAAATCATAAAGCGCAACCTGACCGTTCACGTCCACGCCCTGGGTGGGTTCATCCAGCACCAGCAGCTGCGGGCTGCTCAGCAGCGCGCGGGCAAGCAACACGCGCTGGGTTTCACCGCCAGAAAGCTTTTGTAACGGGGCGTCGACAAGATGACCTGCCTGCACGCGTTTCAGCGCAGGGAGGATATCGGCCTTACGGGTACCCGGGCGCAGACGCAGAAAGCGGCTGACCGTCAGCGGCAGCGTGGCGTCCAGGTGTAATTTTTGCGGCACATAGCCGATACGCAGCTTATCTTCACGTTTGATAACCCCTTCATCGGGGGCCACCAAACCCAGTACCACGCGCACGAGCGTAGATTTGCCTGCGCCATTAGGGCCAAGCAGCGTCAGAATTTTGCCGGGTTTTAGATCCAGTGACACGTCAGAAAGAACGCGGCGCTGGCCGAATGATACCGACACATTTTCAATAGAAACCAAAGTTGTCATGTCAATTTAAGCTTGCAGAAGTCAACGAATGTTATAATATCACATTCCACGCATTCATTACGATGATTAGTCGCATTATGTTACATAAAAATACGCTTCTTTTCGCAGCATTATCCGCTGCCCTTTGGGGGACAACAGCACAAGATGTTAACGCCGCCGTTGTCGCTTCGCTTAAACCACTTGGATTCATTGCCGCCGCCATCGCTGATGGGGTGACGGAGACCCAGGTTCTGCTCCCGGATGGTGCATCAGAGCATGATTATGCTCTGCGTCCGTCTGATGTAAAGCGCTTACAAAACGCGGACTTAGTTGTCTGGATTGGACCGGAAATGGAAGCGTTCATGCAGAAGTCGGCGAAACAGGTACCTGACGCAAAACAGGTCACTATTTCCGAACTTTCTGGCGTAACGCCGTTGCTCATGAAAGGGGCAGATGACGACGGTGACGAACACGACCACGATCATGCTCACGACGAAAAAGGTGACGAGCATCACCAACACGGCGAGTACAATATGCATCTCTGGCTCTCCCCAGAGATAGCGCGGCTTTCGGCGGTTGCAATCCATGACAAATTAGTGGAACTTATGCCGCAAAGTCGAGTCAAACTCGACGCCAACCTGAAAGCGTTTGAAGCTCAATTAGCTGCAACCGACAAGCAGGTGGGTACCGAGCTCGCACCGCTAAAAGGAAAAGGGTATTTCGTTTTTCATGACGCCTATGGCTATTACGAAAAACATTACGGCCTGACCCCGCTGGGGCACTTTACCGTTAACCCTGAAATTCAGCCTGGTGCGCAGCGTTTACATGAGATCAGAACACAGTTGGTTGAGCAAAAAGCGACGTGCGTTTTTGCTGAGCCACAGTTCAGGCCAGCGGTCGTAGAAGCCGTGGCCAGGGGAACATCCGTGCGCATGGGAACCCTTGACCCGCTAGGTACGAACATCCAGTTGAGCAAAGCGAGCTATTCGCAGTTCCTCAGCCAACTGGGGAATCAGTATGCGAGCTGCCTGAAAGGAGATTAACGAGGAAGTGAATACGTGCAACAGATAGCCCGCTCTGTCGCCCTGGCATTTAACAATCTGCCTCGACCCCATCGCGTTATGCTGGGGTCGCTTACAGTTCTCACCTTAGCGGTCGCCGTCTGGCGGCCCTATGTTTACCACCCGAGTTCTGCCCCTATCATTAAAACCATCGAGCTTGAGAAAAGCGAGATCCGTTCGCTGTTGCCTGAGGCCAGTGAACCTATCGACCAGGCTGCTCAGGAAGATGAAGCTATCCCGCAGGATGAACTGGACGATAAAATCTCCAATGAAGCGGGCATCCATGAATATGTCGTGTCAACCGGTGATACGCTGAGCAGCGTGCTCAATCAGTACGGTATCGACATGGGGAATATCAGCCAGCTCGCGGCCTCGGACAAAGATTTGCGTAATCTGAAAATTGGTCAACAGCTCTCCTGGACCTTAACCGCAGATGGCGATTTACAACGTCTGACCTGGGAGATGTCCCGCCGCGAAACCCGCACCTACGATCGCACTGCAAACGGTTTCAAGATGACCAGCGAAATGCAGCAGGGCGACTGGGTAAACAGCGTGATGAACGGCACCGTCGGGGCGAGTTTTGTTTCCAGCGCGCGCGACGCCGGGCTGACCAGCGCTGAAATCAGTTCGGTGATCAAAGCCATGCAGTGGCAGATGGATTTCCGCAAACTGAAAAAAGGCGACGAATTCTCCGTGCTGATGTCCCGCGAAATGCTGGACGGCAAGCGTGAGCAGAGCCAGCTGGTGGGCGTTCGTTTACGCTCCGATGGCAAAGATTATTACGCGATCCGTGCCGAAGACGGTAAGTTCTACGACCGTAGCGGTACGGGGCTTGCGAAGGGCTTCCTGCGCTTCCCAACCGCTAAACAGTTCCGTGTCTCCTCTAACTTCAACCCGCGCCGTCTTAACCCTGTTACCGGCCGCGTTGCGCCGCACCGTGGTGTAGACTTCGCAATGCCTCAAGGTACACCCGTGCTCTCGGTTGGCGATGGCGAAGTGGTTATGGCAAAACGCAGCGGCGCGGCAGGGTATTACGTGGCTATCCGTCACGGTCGTACTTACACCACGCGCTATATGCACCTGCGTAAACTGCTGGTTAAACCTGGTCAGAAAGTGAAGCGTGGCGACCGCATTGCGCTTTCGGGTAACACCGGACGTTCAACCGGCCCGCATCTCCACTATGAAGTGTGGATCAACCAGCAGGCCGTGAATCCGCTGACGGCGAAATTGCCGCGTACCGAAGGTCTGACGGGTAAAGATCGTACCGATTACCTGGCGCAGGTCAAAGAGGTGATGCCACAGCTGCGCTTTGATTAAGCCATCTGTTTGTTAATGAAGCCGGCGTCTGTTTGCGCCGGCTTTTTCTTTTGTACGCAAGCGACTGCCTCGCTACACTATCTGAATATATTTTTGCGTCACCAGACCCTGGAACCAGCATGGAAACCAAAAAAAACAATATTGAATACATTCCTGAGTTTGAAAAATCTTTTCGCCATCCGCGCAACTGGGGCGCCTGGCTTGGGGTTTATGCCTTTGCTGGCATAGCGATGCTGCCTGCTTCCGTGCGCGATCCCGTTCTGGGTAAAATTGGCCGTCTTGCCGGGCGTTTAGGCAAGAGCGCCCGCCGCCGCGCGCAGATCAACCTTTACTACTGTTTTCCTGAAAAAAGCGAGGCCGAGCGCGAAGCCATCATCGATGAGATGTACACCACCGCGCCGCAGGCTATGGCGATGATGGCTGAACTGGCGCTGAAAGGGCCGGAGAAGATTGTCGACCGCGTTGACTGGAAAGGGCTGGAAATCATCGACGAAATGCGTCGCAACGACGAAAAGGTCATTTTCCTCGTGCCTCACGGCTGGGGCGTTGATATTCCGGCGATGCTGATGGCGTCTCAGGGCCAGAAAATGGCGGCGATGTTCCATAACCAGGGTAACAAGATCTATGATTTTGTCTGGAACACGGTGCGCCGTCGCTTTGGCGGACGTTTGCACGCGCGAAACGATGGCATCAAGCCGTTTATTCAGTCGGTTCGTCAGGGCTACTGGGGATACTATCTGCCGGATCAGGACCACGGCCCGGAGCACAGCGAGTTTGTCGATTTCTTTGCAACGTACAAAGCCACGCTGCCTGCGATTGGTCGCCTGATGAAGGTTTGCCGCGCTCGCGTGATCCCGCTGTTCCCGGTCTATGATGGTAAAACGCATCGCCTGAGCATTGAGGTGCGTCCACCGATGGATGACCTGCTGACCGCGGACGATCGCACTATCGCGCGTCGTATGAACGAAGAGGTGGAAATTCTGGTGGGGCCGCATGCCGAACAGTACACGTGGATACTGAAGCTGCTGAAGACGCGTAAGCCGGGTGAAACCGAGCCGTACAAGCGTAAAGAGCTTTTCCCGAAGAAGTAAAAAAACACACTCCTCACTCTGTCCCTCTCCCCTTAGGGGAGAGGGGATCGGATCTTACTCTACGGTTAATACGCGGGTGGTATTGGTTGAGCCGATGGTGCTCATTACATCACCCTGCGTCACGATGACGATATCACCAGACACCAGGTAGCCTTTGTCGCGCAGCAGGTTCACCGCATCGTGCGCGGCAGCGACGCCGTCATTGGTGCTGTCGAAGTGAACCGGGGTAACGCCGCGGTACAGCGCCGTGAGGTTCAGCGTACGTTCGTGACGGGACATGGCGAAGATCGGCAGGCCGGAGCTGATACGCGAGGTCATCAGCGCGGTGCGGCCAGATTCGGTCATGGTGATGATGGCAGTCACCCCTTTCAGGTGGTTGGCGGCGTACATCGCAGACATCGCAATCGCTTCTTCCACGTTGTCGAACTGAATGTCCAGACGGTGTTTAGAGACGTTAATGCTTGGGATCTTCTCCGCACCCAGGCACACGCGCGCCATGGCGGCCACGGTTTCCGCCGGATACTGGCCCGCCGCGGTTTCCGCAGACAGCATTACCGCATCGGTACCGTCCAGCACGGCGTTAGCCACGTCCATGACTTCCGCACGGGTTGGCATTGGGTTGGTGATCATGGATTCCATCATCTGAGTGGCGGTGATCACCGCGCGGTTCAGCTGGCGCGCGCGACGAATCAGCGCTTTCTGGATACCGACCAGTTCAGGGTCGCCAATTTCCACACCCAGGTCACCACGGGCAACCATAACCACGTCAGACGCCAGAATCACGTCGTCCATCGCGTCCTGATCGCACACGGCTTCAGCACGCTCCACTTTGGCAACGATCTTCGCGTCGCAGCCTGCATCACGCGCCAGACGACGGGCATAGTTCAGGTCTTCGCCGCAGCGCGGGAAGGAGACGGCAAGGTAATCAACGCCAATTTGCGCCGCAGTCACGATATCCGCTTTGTCTTTGTCGGTCAGCGCTTCTGCAGAGAGGCCGCCGCCGAGTTTGTTGATGCCTTTATTGTTCGAGAGCGGGCCACCGACGGTCACTTCGGTGAATACCTTCATGCCCTGAACTTCGAGGACTTTCAGCTGTACGCGTCCGTCATCGAGCAGGAGGATGTCGCCAGGCACAACGTCAGCAGGAAGACCTTTATAGTCGATACCCACTTTCTCTTTGTCGCCTTCGCCTTTGCTCAGGTTGGCATCCAGCAGGAATTTATCGCCGATATTGAGGAAGACTTTGCCTTCTTTAAATGTCGATACGCGGATTTTTGGACCCTGGAGGTCACCGAGGATGGCAACATGGCGGCCCAGTTTAGCCGCGATTTCACGCACTTTATCGGCACGTAATTTATGGTCTTCTGGCGTACCGTGAGAGAAGTTCATACGCACCACGTTAGCACCTGCGGCGATAATCTTTTCGAGATTATTATCGCGATCGGTAGCCGGGCCTAATGTAGTAACGATCTTGGTTCTGCGAAGCCTTCTGGACATGTAATACTCCGTTGACTGAAACAACTTTGGTGTTGCGTGAACATTAAATCGGCCTTCATCTGCCGCAAGGCAGCAAAGAGGGGACCGAATGCCGTAAGTCGTACATCTTAGTTATTAGGGAACATCGCTCTTTATAAGCAATTCTTTATCAAAACGCGATTCCTTGAGCGCTTCCTTGACACGCTTCAAGTTATCTCTGAATTTTGCACCCCGGCGCAAGGTAAAACCGGTCGCCAGCACGTCAATCACCGTTAGCTGCGCCAGACGTGACACCATGGGCATATACATGTCGGTGTCTTCCGGCACGTCCAGAGTGATGGCGAGCGTCGCTTCCCGTGCCAGCGGCGTGCCTGCGGTGGTCAGAGCAATCACCATGGCATCGTTTTCACGCGCCAGTTGAGCCAGCTCAACCTGGCTCTTGGTGCGCCCGGTGTGCGAGATCAGGACCACGACATCATCTTCGCTACAATTCATACAGCTCATGCGTTGCAGCACAATGTCATCGGTATAAATCACCGGCACGTTAAAGCGAAAAAACTTGTTCATGGCATCATGCGCCACGGCAGCCGAGGAGCCAAGACCGAAGAAGGCAATACGCTTGGCCTGTGTCAGCAAATCGACCGCGCGATTGACCGAGCCCATATCCAGCGACTGGCGCACGTGGTCCAGCGTCGCCATGGCGGATTCAAATATTTTCGCTGTGTATGCATCAACGCTGTCGTCTTCATCCACATTGCGATTAACATACGGGGTGCCGTTTGCCAGACTTTGCGCAAGATGCAGTTTAAAATCAGGAAAGCCGCGCGTTTCCAGGCTACGGCAGAATCGATTAACCGTCGGTTCGCTGACGCCCGATTCCTGCGCCAGAGCGGCGATGCTTGAATGAATCGCCTGAGCGGGAGAGGCAAGAATAACTTCGGCCACTTTTCGCTCGGATTTGCTAAGGTGTTCCAGTTGAAACTGGATTTTTTCCAGCATGTTCATTGTTAACAGGGCGCTCGTGGGGGTGGAAACGATTTCATCTATAGATGAAATCGAGATTCGTTTTAGCCGATATTACCCCTGTGGTTTACTAAAGGGTAACAGTCGACAAGAAATGTTGTTGTTTTTTTTCATTACTTGATCGATGTCGGATTTTGCAGTGACCCTGTTGCGCAAAGAATCAACGTTTGTTGCGTCATTGCGCCATCGCTATCGTCTGAAGGGCGGAAAATCGCGGTATCGCACGCGACGTTAAGCGCTAATGGTTTCAGGAATGACGTAAAAGCAGTACAGTGCATTGTAATAAAATTACAACGATACCTGGCAGAAGCACCAGGTGATCTAACTGAGGAGAATGACATGGCGGTAACGCAAACAGCCCAGGCATGTGACCTGGTCATTTTCGGCGCGAAAGGCGATTTAGCACGCCGAAAATTGCTGCCTTCCCTGTATCAACTGGAGAAAGCGGGCCAAATTCATCCGGATACCCGTATCCTGGGTGTTGGGCGCGCCGACTGGGACAAGGACGCTTATACAAAAGTGGTTCGCGAAGCGCTCGAAACGTTCATGAAAGAGAAAATTGATGAAAGTTTGTGGGACACGCTGAGCGGACGCCTTGATTTCTGCAATCTGGACGTAAACGACGTAAGCGCCTTTACCCGTCTGGGCGAGATGCTGGACCAAAAAAATCGCGTCACCATTAACTATTTTGCGATGCCGCCAAGCACCTTCGGCGCGATCTGCAAAGGTCTGGGCGAAGCGAAGCTGAATGCTAAACCGGCGCGCGTCGTGATGGAAAAACCGCTGGGTACGTCGCTGGCAACTTCGCGTGAAATCAACGACCAGGTGGGCGAGTTCTTTGAAGAGTGCCAGGTCTACCGTATCGACCACTATCTCGGTAAAGAGACGGTACTGAACCTGCTGGCGCTGCGCTTTGCGAACTCCCTGTTTGTGAACAACTGGGACAACCGCACCATCGACCACGTGGAAATCACCGTGGCGGAAGAGGTGGGAATCGAAGGTCGCTGGGGTTACTTTGACCAGGCCGGTCAGATGCGCGACATGATCCAGAACCACCTGCTGCAAATTCTGTGCATGATTGCCATGTCTCCACCGTCTGACCTGACGGCGGACAGCATTCGTGACGCGAAAGTAAAAGTGCTGAAGTCACTGCGCCGCATCGACCGCTCCAACGTGCGTGAGAAGACCGTCCGCGGTCAGTACACCGCCGGGTTTGCGCAAGGCAAAAAAGTGCCTGGCTACCTGGAAGAAGAGGGCGCGAACAAGTCCAGCAACACCGAGACCTTCGTGGCTATCCGCGTGGATATCGACGACTGGCGCTGGGCGGGAGTTCCGTTCTACCTGCGTACCGGGAAGCGTCTGCCTGCTAAATGTTCCGAAGTGGTGGTTTACTTTAAAAACCCAGAGCTGAACCTGTTCAAAGAGTCCTGGCAGGAACTGCCGCAGAACAAACTGACCATTCGTCTGCAGCCGGACGAGGGCGTGGATATCCAGATCCTGAACAAAGTGCCGGGTCTGGATCACAAACACAACCTGCAGACCACCAAGCTGGATCTGAGCTACTCCGAAACCTTCAACCAGACGCACCTTGCCGATGCTTACGAGCGTCTGCTGCTGGAAACCATGCGCGGTATCCAGGCGCTGTTCGTGCGTCGCGACGAAGTGGAAGAGGCGTGGAAATGGGTCGATTCCATCACCGAAGCCTGGGCAGCCGATCAGGATGCGCCAAAACCATATCAGGCAGGGACCTGGGGACCGGTCGCCTCCGTTGCGATGATCACCCGTGACGGTCGCTCCTGGAACGAGTTTGAGTAACATTAGCCTCTAGCCCAAAGGTGTTATTTTACCGGTAACATGATCTAACACAGCTAGTGGCACATTTTTTAAACTTTTAAGCTCCGCGTGGATTCACCCGCGGAGCTTTTTTTATTACACTGCCGGAAGCGATTTTGCCCTTGAGCTCCGGACAGCAAGCGTTTCAGCGTTGTTAACAACTGCCAGCGACTTTGTAAACTCCCGAGCCCAGACAAATAAATTAGAGGAGCTTTTATGAATCCGACATTGTTACGCGTAACACAACGCATCATTGAACGCTCGAAAGAGACCCGTTCCGCCTACCTCGCCCGTATTGAACAAGCAAAGAGTGAGACCGTCCACCGTTCGCAGCTGGCCTGCGGTAACCTCGCGCACGGTTTCGCCGCCTGTCAGCCGGGTGATAAAGATTCGCTGAAAAGCATGCTGCGTAACAATATCGCCATTATTACCTCCTACAACGATATGCTCTCCGCGCACCAGCCGTATGAGGTCTATCCGTCAATCATTCGTAACGCGCTGCACAGCGTAAATGCCGTGGGTCAGGTGGCAGGCGGTGTGCCCGCTATGTGCGACGGCGTGACGCAGGGACAGGACGGGATGGAGCTGTCGCTGCTGAGCCGCGAAGTGATTGCGATGTCTGCCGCGGTGGGCCTGTCTCACAATATGTTCGATGGCGCGCTCTATCTCGGCGTATGCGACAAGATCGTCCCTGGCCTGGTGATGGCGGCGCTGTCATTTGGTCATCTGCCCGCGATTTTCGTGCCGTCAGGCCCGATGGCGAGCGGTCTGCCAAATAAAGAAAAAGTGCGTATCCGCCAGCTCTACGCGGAAGGCAAAGCCGACCGTCAGGCGCTGCTGGAAGCGGAAGCCGCCTCCTACCATGCGCCGGGCACCTGTACCTTCTACGGTACGGCCAACACCAACCAGATGGTGGTGGAGTTCATGGGGATGCAGCTTCCTGGCTCGTCCTTTATCCAGCCGGATGCGCCGCTGCGCAAGGCGCTGACCGAAGCCGCGGCGCGTCAGGTGACGCGTCTGACCGGGAACGGCAACGACTGGATGCCGATGGGCAAAATGGTTGATGAGAAAGTTATCGTCAACGGGATTGTTGCGCTGCTGGCAACCGGTGGTTCAACCAACCACACCATGCACCTGGTCGCGATGGCGCGCGCGGCGGGCATCCTGATCAACTGGGATGACTTCTCCGACATCTCCTCCGTGGTGCCGCTGATGGCGCGCCTGTACCCGAATGGTCCGGCAGACATCAACCACTTCCAGGCGGCGGGCGGCGTTCCTGTCCTGATGCGCGAGCTGCTGAAGGGCGGTCTGCTGCATGAAGACGTGAACACGGTGGCGGGCTTTGGCCTGCAGCGTTATACCCTCGAACCGTGGCTAAACAACGGCGAGCTGGACTGGCGCGAAGGGGCGAGCGACTCTCTCGATCCTCAGGTTATCGCGACCTTCGAACAGCCGTTCTCCCGTCACGGCGGCACCAAAGTGCTGAGCGGTAACCTTGGTCGTGCGGTTATGAAAACCTCTGCCGTCCCGGAAGAGAACCAGATTATCGAAGCGCCTGCGGTGGTGTTCGAAAGCCAGCACGACGTGCTGCCTGCTTTTGATGCGGGCCTGCTTGATAAGGACTGCGTGGTGGTGGTGCGTCATCAGGGGCCAAAAGCCAACGGGATGCCAGAATTACATAAACTTATGCCACCACTTGGTGTATTATTGGACCGCCGTTTCAAAATTGCGCTGGTGACCGATGGACGCCTCTCTGGCGCATCGGGTAAAGTGCCTTCTGCCATCCACGTGACGCCGGAAGCCTACGCCGGTGGTTTGCTGGCGAAAGTGCGTGACGGCGACATGATCCGCGTGAACGGCCAGACAGGCGAGTTAACCCTGCTGGTTGATGATGCAGAGCTGGCGGCACGTCAGCCCCATATTCCTGACCTGAGCGCGTCGCGCGTGGGTACCGGACGCGAAATGTTTGGCGCGCTGCGCGAGAAGTTGTCCGGCGCGGAGCAGGGCGCAACCTGTATTACGTTTTAAGAAGACTTGATTTTAACGATCTGGCGAGAGAGAACTCTGATGAAAAACTGGAAAACAAGTGCAGAAGCAATCCTGACCACTGGCCCTGTCGTGCCGGTCATCGTGGTGAACAAACTGGAGCACGCTGTTCCAATGGCGAAAGCGCTGGTTGCGGGCGGCGTTCGCGTTCTGGAAGTGACCCTGCGTACCGCGTGTGCGATGGACGCTATCCGCGCTATCGCCAAAGAAGTGCCGGACGCCATCATCGGTGCGGGTACCGTTCTGAATGCGCAGCAGCTGGCTGAAGTGACCGAAGCCGGTGCTCAGTTCGCTATCAGCCCGGGCCTGACTGAGCCTTTGCTGAAAGCGGCAACCGAAGGTTCTATTCCTCTGATCCCTGGTATCAGCACCGTGTCTGAACTGATGCTGGGCATGGATTACGGTCTGAAAGAGTTTAAATTCTTCCCGGCTGAAGCCAACGGCGGCACCAAAGCGCTGCAGGCGATTGCGGGTCCATTCTCTCAGGTACGTTTCTGCCCGACCGGCGGTATCTCTCCTGCCAACTACCGTGACTACCTGGCGCTGAAAAGCGTTCTGTGTATCGGCGGTTCATGGCTGGTGCCGGCGGATGCGCTGGAAGCCGGTGACTGGGATCGCATCACCAAACTGGCTCGCGAAGCGGTTGAAGGTGCGAAACAGTAAGTTAATCGCAGCATGAAAAACGGGCCTTTTGGCCCGTTTTTTTATCCCTCTACCCTGACGTTCGCAGCGGCCGCTTTTGCTCTCGCCACGGCGTCGTCAACGTTATGCCCGGTGGCTAACGCTACGCCCAAACGACGGGTTCCGTCGATCTCCGGCTTGCCGAACAAACGGATCTGCAGGCCTGCGCCTACCGCTCCGTCGACGTTATCAAACGTCACGTTCCGGCTGGTCAACTCGGGCAGGATCACTGCCGATGCCGCAGGACCATACTGACGGATACCGCCAACGGGCAGGCCGAGGAAAGCGCGCACGTGAAGGGCGAACTCCGAGAGATCCTGCGAAATGAGCGTCACCATGCCGGTATCATGCGGGCGAGGGGAGACTTCGCTGAAAATCACCTCATCACCGCACACAAACAGCTCCACGCCGAAGAGACCATAGCCGCCCAGCGCCAGGACGGTTTTACGGGCGATCTCCTGAGCACGCTCCAGCGCCAGGGCGCTCATCTGCTGTGGCTGCCAGGATTCGCGGTAATCGCCATCTTCCTGACGGTGGCCAATCGGGTCGCAGAAATGGACGCCGTCAGCGGCGCTGACGGTGAGCAGAGTGATTTCGAAATCAAACTTCACGACGCCTTCGACGATCACGCGACCGGCTCCGGCACGGCCACCCTGCTGGGCATAATCCCACGCGTTATCCAGCGTGCTGCTGTCACGAATAAAGCTCTGTCCTTTACCGGAGGAGCTCATCACCGGCTTAACGATGCACGGGTAGCCAATCTCCTCGACGGCCTGCAGGAATGCGGCCTTATCGCCCGCAAAACGGTAGCTCGACGTGGGCAACCCCAGCTCTTCTGCGGCCAGGCGGCGAATGCCCTCGCGGTTCATGGTCAGCTTTGCGGCTTTCGCGCAGGGCACCACGCGCTGGCCTTCCTGCTCAAGCGCAATGAGCGTGTCGGTGGCAATGGCTTCAATTTCCGGTACGACAAAATCGGGTTTCTCGCGCGTAATCAATTCGCGAAGGGCATCGCCATCCAGCATGTTAATCACATAAGAACGGTGGGCGACATGCATGGCGGGTGCGTCGGCGTAACGGTCTACGGCAATGACTTCCACACCTAAACGCTGGCACTCGATGGCGACCTCTTTTCCCAGCTCACCCGAGCCCAACAGCATCACACGCGTCGCCGCAGGTCGCAGCGCGGTTCCTAAACGAGTCATAAAAATCCCCCTGAAAAAGTTGCGGGCAGTATAAACGAAAACGTTTGCGTCTGTCTTGCGCACGGGGACTTTCAACGCACAACAATTTGCGCTTCTTTAGCGCAGGCAGACATATCCTGACACAGGCTCGCTTAGGCTGTGAGCTATATGCACTGTTAAGTGAGGGAAATCATGTCAGGCTGGTTAAATCAATTGCAATCCATGTTGGGTCAGAAAGGCGTGTCGTCTGGTGAGCAAGGGCTCAGCAAACTTCTGGTACCGGGCGCGCTGGGTGGACTGGCGGGGCTGCTGGTCGCCAATAAATCATCGCGTAAGCTGTTGGCAAAATATGGCACTGGCGCACTCCTCGCGGGGGGCGGAGCCATCGCGGGTACCGTCCTGTGGAACAAATACAAGGACAAAGTGCGCACCGCGCATCAGGGTGAACCGCAATACGGCGAGCATGTTACACCGCTCGATCTCCGAACGGAGCGGCTCATTCTGGCGCTGGTATTCGCAGCCAAAAGTGACGGTCATATCGATGACAAAGAGCGTGCGGCGATAGAGCAGCAGATGCGTGAGGCCGGTGTGGAAGAGCAGGGAAGAGCGCTGGTTGCACAGGCCATCGAACAGCCTCTCGATCCCCAGCGTCTGGCGCAAAGCGTGAAGAACGAAGAAGAGGCGCTTGAACTCTATTTTCTGAGCTGCGCGGCTATCGATGTCGATCACTTTATGGAGCGCAGCTATCTGAATGCGCTCGGCGATGCGCTAAAGATCCCTCAGGATGTGCGTGAGGGCATTGAGCAGGATATTCAGCAGCAAAAACAGACGTTACAGGCCGGGTAATCATCTGATGTGGTCATGTTTCGCTTGCATCATGCGCGTGTTTTGCCAACCTTATAGGGTGTAAAACTCAAAAGAATCATGACATGCCACCGAAAGCCCGACGTACTCCTTATGCGATCACCACGCATGGTGATACGCGCATAGACCACTATTACTGGCTGCGGGATGACTCTCGTTCCCAGCCAGACGTGCTCGACTATCTGCACCAGGAAAACGACTATGGCCGCAAGGTCATGTCCAGCCAGCAGGCGCTGCAGGACCAGCTGCTGAACGAAATGGTGCAGCGTATTCCCCAGCGCGATGTGTCTGCCCCCTGGACCAAAAACGGTTATCGCTACCGTCATATCTATGAGCCCGGAAATGAATACCCCATCTATCAGCGCCAGTCGGTGCTATGTGCCGAATGGGATGAATGGGAAATCCTGCTGGACGCCAATCAGCGTGCCGCTCACAGTGAGTTTTATACGCTGGGCGGTATGTCGGTATCGCCAGATAACGCCATTATGGCGCTCGCAGAAGACTATCTTTCTCGCCGACAGTACGGCCTGCGCTTCCGCAATCTCGAGTCGGGGAACTGGTATCCGGAAATGCTGGAGAATATCTCCCCGGATTTTGTCTGGGCGAATGATTCTGAAACGGTCTACTACGTCAAAAAGCATGCGTCCACGCTGCTGCCTTACCAGGTCTGGCGGCACACCGTAGGGACGGATTCTGCCGATGATGAGCTGGTGTACGAAGAGAAAGACGAGACGTTTTACGTCAGCCTGCACAAAACCTCATCGCGTCACTATGTAATTATTTACCTGGCCAGCGCCACCACCTCGGAAGTCCTGCTGCTGGATGCCGAACTGCCTGATGCTCAGCCGCTCTGCTTCCTGCCGCGCCGCAAAGATCATGAGTACAGTCTTGACCATTTCCAGCACAGTTTTTACCTGCGCTCGAATCGCGAGGGTAAAAACTTCGGCCTCTACAAAACCAAAGTGCGTGATGAGCGCAAGTGGGAGGTGCTGATCCCCGCGCGGGAGCAGGTGATGCTGGAAGGCTTTACGCTGTTTACCGACTGGCTGGTGGTGGAAGAGCGTCAGCGGGGGTTGACCAGTATCCGCCAAATCAACAGGAAAACGCGGGAGGTCGTGGGAATTGCCTTTGACGATCCGGCCTATGTCACGTGGATTGGCTTTAACCCTGAACCGGAATCGTCGCGCCTGCGTTATGGCTACTCTTCAATGACGACGCCGGACACCCTGTTTGAACTGGATATGGACACCGGGCAGCGCCAGGTGATTAAACAGGCTGAGGTGAAAGGATTCGAGTCGGATAACTACCGCAGCGAACACCTGTGGGTGACCGCCCGCGATGGCGTTGAGGTGCCGGTCTCACTGGTGTATCACAAGGCGCATTTTAACAAGGGTAAAAACCCTCTTCTGGTTTACGGCTACGGCTCCTATGGCTCCAGTATGGATGCGGATTTCAGCAGTAGTCGTTTGAGCCTTCTCGACCGCGGCTTTGTCTATGCTATTGCCCACGTGCGCG
The DNA here is from genome assembly GCF_019718755.1 of Enterobacter sp. RIT637. NCBI lineage: Bacteria > Pseudomonadati > Pseudomonadota > Gammaproteobacteria > Enterobacterales > Enterobacteriaceae > Enterobacter > Enterobacter sp. RIT637. The sequence continues at coordinate 544,262 of NZ_JAIHAZ010000002.1, read as the reverse complement.
GTGGCGGTGAACTGGGCCAGCACTGGTATGAAGAGGGGAAATTCCTGAAGAAGAAAAACACGTTCAATGACTATCTCGACGTCTGCGATGCCCTCATCGAACAAGGCTATGGCGACCCGACGCTCTGCTTTGGGATGGGGGGAAGCGCGGGCGGCATGCTGATGGGGGCCGTGATTAATCAGCGCCCTGAGCGCTTTAAGGGCATCATCGCGCAGGTTCCGTTTGTCGATGTGGTGACCACCATGCTGGATGAGTCTATCCCGTTAACCACGGGTGAATTTGAAGAGTGGGGGAATCCTCAGGACGAAATCTATTATCGCTACATGAAAGAGTACAGCCCTTACGATAACGTGAAGGCGAAAGCGTATCCGCATCTGCTGGTCACCACAGGACTGCATGATTCACAGGTACAATACTGGGAACCTGCGAAATGGGTGGCGAAGCTGCGTGAACTGAAAACTGACGATAATCTGCTGCTGCTCTGTACCGACATGGACTCCGGGCACGGGGGTAAGTCAGGGCGATTTAAATCCTATGAAGGCGTCGCGCTGGAGTACGCGTTCCTGATTGGCCTGGCGCAGGATACGCTGCCAGGCCGCGCAGAACGTTAGGCGTCACCCAGATAGTGCTTCAGCGTCAGGCGAAGCTCCGGGCTCATTCTGTCGAGGTTGTTATACAGCCAGCGCAGATAACCCGGATCTTTGTCCGCCACTTCCGACACCGGTTTGCCGCGATACTTCCCAAAGGTAAAGGTGGTCAGCAGCGCAGGGCGTCCGGTGATGGTTGCCATATCATCCGGCGTCCAGCCAGAGATATTCATAATATCAATCAGCAACGCGGCGGTGATATAGCAGTCATAGAGGGCGCGGTGATGGTGCAGTCCCTCAGGCGTTTTGACGCTGAGCTTGCGGGATTTATACAACGCCATATTGCTGTATTTAATCCCCGGCCACAGTCGACGAGCCAGCTTCATGGTGCAAATCCATTCCCCCGGCATTTCCGGGAGCACGCGGCGATCGAAGCTGGCGTTATGTGCGACATACCACGGGCTGCCGTAATAATGCGGTATGATCTCTTCAATCCATGGCTTGTCCGCCACCATCGACTCCGTAATGCGATGGATTGCCATCGCCTGCGGACTTATCGGACGGTCGGGACGCACCAGGTGGCTCATCGGGTTGACGATCTTTCCGTCAACCACATCGACTGAAGCCACTTCTACTATTCCGCCCTGCAGATCGCAGGTTTCGGTATCGATGACGCGCAGCATTGATCGCTCCTGACCCTAAAACGCTTAGCCTAAAGGAATGATATCGCCTTGCCAACCCTGTCTGCCAAGAGATCCGGTTAAGAGCAGCTCGCCTTTGTCGGCGCGAACGATCAGCTGACCTTTTTCATCCCATAATGCGCTGCCGCTGCGGGCGTTAGCCATTAATACCGCAATGGCGTACTTATGCGCGAAGCGCTGCAATGTGCTGATGGACTGTCGCCAGCGGTTATCGCCTACCGCCTGGCAGCTGGTAAATAGCGTGGCTTGCGGATCGAGGTTAGGCGTTTCTGACTGGGTATCGATAATGGTGAGCTGTTTATCCCCCGGGATCAGGCTCGCACCGCTTCCCTGAGGATAACGTAGAACGGTATCGAGATGGGGCGTGAAGAGGGCAAGTCCTTTCTGACGCTGGCCCTGATGAACGAGCGTCAGCCCTGCAATAACCGTTATGTTGTATGCCTGCGCGGCGTGAAGGAGCGGAGAAAGTTGCAGATCGTCGGGCGGCGCGGGCAGGTCAGCCTCGCCGGGGCCTGTTAATGAGAGTTCAGGAAACACCAGCAGCTGACACTGCTGTCGCGCCGCTTCGTCAATGAAACGGAGGTGGTGTTTTACATGGCTATCGACACTGGGGTGCTGTGCGGCATATTGAGCTGCTGCAATATTCCATCGAGACATCGTGACTTCCTTATACACTGAGTCGCCGGGATTTAAGAATACACCTAATTTTATAAGGGTTTTCTTATCCTGCCATAATCCGCGTAAGGAAGTGTAATGCGTCGTTAAGCTTATTTAACTTTAGGTTCGTACGGCAGTCGCGAGAGGTTAACCGAGGCCAGGCGATGCGCAATCAGGCGTTCGCGAAACCAGTCGCGCAGGTGCGCGGGTTGTTCACGCTCGACAACTTCAGCCACGATGGGCATGTTGTAGCGTTCTTTAAATGCCACGCCAGCGGCAGCGAGATCGACATTGACTTTGTCCATCTCGTCCTGAGGAAGGGCAGCCAGATTAATGTTCATTACCTTCTCCTTTTTATGCGGCGGCAACGTTACCGCGATTGGATGACGATGACAAGCGAAGGGAGGATGATCCTCGACTCGTTTATTATACAGCGTTATTCTTTACCTTACAGGCATAACAAAAAGGAATGATTCTGATGGATTTCTCCTCTTCCCGCGCGGTGCGTGCGCTCACTTTATTGATCGCGTCGGCAGTGACGCCCGCCGTTCTGGCACACGCGCATCTCAAACAGCAATCCCCGGCGGCCAATACTCAGGTAGCGGCCCCGCAGACCCTTACGCTGAACTTCTCTGAAGGTATTGAACCGGCATTTAGCGGCGTTGTAGTGACCGATGCGCAACAGCAGGTGATGAAAACCGGTCCCGTGAAGCGGGATGAAAAAGACAACGCCCGGCTGGTTGTGCCACTGGAACAGCCGCTGGCGGCGGGCACCTATCAGGTGGACTGGCATGTGGTCTCGGTTGACGGCCACAAAACCAAAGGCAGCTATCACTTTAGCGTGAAGTAACATGCTGGCGCTGGTCTACGTGGCGTTACGCTTCATCCATTTCGGCGCGCTGATGCTGATTTTTGGCAATGCGCTCTACAGCGTCTGGTTTGCGCCGTCGTCACTGCAACGCCTGATGTTACGACGCTTTCAGTCGCAGCAGAAAATGGCCGCGTTAATCAGCCTTGTGACCGCACTCCTGATGTTTGCGGTGCAGGGCGGCATGATGGGCAACGGCTGGCCTGACGTGCTGAGTGCGGATATCTGGCGAAGCGTGCTGGGGACGCAGTTTGGCGGCGTCTGGCTGTGGCAAATCGTTCTGGCCATCGTCACCGCCGGTGCCGCGTGGCTTGCTCCACAAAAAGGTTCGCGGCTGTTGCTGCTTGCGATGGGGCAGTTTGTCCTGCTGGCGGGCGTCGGGCATGCGGCAATGGATGACGGTGCGCCGGGCGCACTGCACCGCCTTAATCATGCGATCCATCTCCTCTGCGCGGCAGCCTGGCTTGGCGGATTGCTGCCGCTACTGTTTTGTATGCGTCTCTCGAGCGGACGCTGGCAGACGGCGGCGGTCTATACCATGATGCGCTTTTCCCGCGTGGGGCACTATGCCGTGGCTGGCGTGATATTCACGGGTATCATTAACTCGCTGTTTATTACCGGCATCAATGTGCCCTGGCAGGCGGGCTACGTAAAAATGTTGTTGTTCAAATGTGCGCTGGTGGCGTTGATGGTGGTAATTGCGCTGGCGAATCGGTATTTTCTGGTGCCACGCTTTCGTCCGGATGCCGGGTGGGAGCAAACCCTTTTTATCAGGATGACACAGGCAGAAGTGGTGCTGGGCGCGTTGGTACTGGCCACGGTCAGTCTGTTTGCGACCTGGGAACCCTTTTGACAAGGTTTAAAGACATATGAAAAAGACACTACTTTCTCTTTTACTGTTGGCCTGCACCGGGAGTGCGCTGGCCGCGCCGCAGGTGATCACCGTCAGCCGTTTCGAGGTGGGGAAGGAAAAATGGGCCTTCAATCGTGAAGAGGTGATGTTGACCTGTCGTCCTGGCCACGCCCTGTACGCGATCAACCCAAGCACGCTGGTGCAATATCCGTTAAACGATACCGCAGAGCAGCAGGTTGCCAGCGGGAAGAGTAACGGACAACCGATTAGCATTATCCAGATTGACGATCCCGCTAAACCTGGCCAGAAGATGAGCCTGGCACCGTTTATCGAGCGCGCGGATAAACTCTGCTAACGCCAATGTTTCCAATAAAAAACCGCAGATGCTAGCGAAAGCACTGCGGTTTTTTACGTTTAATGATGCTCCGACGCTTTTTTTCAGGCCACTTTAACTGTGGACTGGAAAACCTGGCGTCGTCATCTATTCTTAAAAGGCAAGGCGACTTAGCCTGCATTAATGCCAACTTTTAGCGCACGGCTCTCTCCCAAGAGCCATTTCCCTGGACCGAATACAGGAATCGTATTCGGTCTCTTTTTATCTGCATGAAAGTAAACGACAAAATCCGATTATCGACCTCTGCAGAAAGCACACTTCCTGTACGCCTGGTTCAAACATACCACACTACGGCAGGCCTAAGTCCAGCCCTTTTTGACTGTTTTGTTAAATTCTTGTGCGTAGTTGGCGAAAGACGACTGCGGGTCACTGACGCCTGCGCAGGCGAAGTTCAACGGCAGCTATACTTCTCAAAGGAGGCGTTATGTATCAGAGAATTGAGGGTAAAAACTGGCGTCACGTCTGGGTTGTTAGCGATATTCATGGCTGCTATCAATGGCTCATGGACGAACTGAAACGTCGCCACTTTGATCCCTGTGCAGATCTGCTGATTTCTGTAGGGGATATCATCGATCGCGGTCCCGATAGCGTGAAGTGTTTACAGCTTCTGCATGAGAAATGGTTTCGGGCGGTGCGCGGGAATCATGAACAAATGGCGCTGGATGCACTTGAAAGTAATGATTTTGCTCTCTGGACGATGAATGGCGGTATGTGGTTTTCAACGCTCCAGGACAAAACGCGCGCACGGACGTTACTCGAAGCGTGTCGGGAATTACCGCATATTATTGAAATAACCTGTGTAAACGGCCTGAATGTTGTCGCCCACGCGGATTATCCGGCAGAGGCGTACGTCTGGAACAAACCGGTGAGCGCGCAGCGCGTGCTATGGGATCGTGACCGTTTAATGGGGTTTATGGTGGGTAAAGGGCAGGGGATCCAGGGGGCGGATCATTTCTGGTTCGGGCATACGCCGGTGGATAAGCGCTATGACTTTAATAACCTGCACTATATCGACACCGGTGCGGTGTTCGGTGGTTTTCTTACGCTGGTTCAGCTGCAGTAATAAATAACCCGCCTTCGGGCGGGTTCACTTTAGGTCAGGCAAGACGCAAGACCCAGGCATCAGTGTTACGGTCGTAATGCTCGCGGTAAAGGACTGAATGTTCTCCGTCAAGGATTGCCGGGACGCTGGTGTCGGCATCCCATGCATCAAGCTGCATGCACAAATCCGGGTCGGATTTGCAGGGAATACTTAACGTTCGATCGCCTTGCGCTTCGCCGCGCAATTCTGCGTCGTCGATTTCAAAAGCGCCAATGCGCACGCTGGTTTTCGTCATAGTGCTCTCCGGGTTCGTTGCAAAAATCTGGTATGACCAGTACGGGCATCCATTTTTTAGCCTAGACAAGGAGAGCAAAATCGCCAGTAAAAAAATGCGCTTTTTTAGTCAGTGCGAGTGTTACCCGTAAACAAGCGACCATCACGAACCAGTTCGCGCGGATAATTATTTTTCAGCCGTGACCCGACCTTTTTCGCCAGCCCCAACGGGAAGCCCTGATAGGTAACAATGACCTCATCCTGCGACGGGGTGGTTTCAGGGTAGACGTCACGCCCGCGATACCACTCTTCGGCTTCCTGATACGTCAGCTCAAAGGTGTTGTCGCGACCCGCCAGCGCAATAACCGCCTCGTGCTGCCAGCGATACCCTTTGTTGTGCACTTCCGCCAGGCGGATACCGATACGGGAAAAGCGGACTTTACCGATAAGCGGCTCAGCGTGTGCCGGGAACAGCCATATCTCCTTATCGCGTGTCCAGAGGTGCAAACTCTCGTCCCAGACCAGCCCAACCCTGTTGGCGGCGGCTTCAAGCTGCGCGGCATCGCGACCTTTAAGCGGCGCAAAGGGGAAATTACCGACTTTGAATTTTGGTGTTGGCAGGGGATCTACCGCCTGCGTTTTACGCAGACGTGCGACAAAGAACCCTTCGCAGTCGTAAATTTGCGGAAACACGTGGAGAAAACCGTCGGGCGTAGCCGCCTCTTGTGCCGTGGCAAATAAGTTATTAAGGGGCAAGAACTCGACCGCATCCGGGTATTGCGCTTTCAACCACAGACAAACCTCTTCGTTCTCATCGCGGTTTAAGGTGCAGGTTGAGTAGACCAGCGTGCCGCCAGGACGCAGGGCGTGAAACGCACTCTCAATCAGCTCGCGCTGTGTGGCAGCGATATCCAGGTTGCTTTCCACCGACCAGTTTTTGAGCGCATCAGGATCTTTTCGCACCACGCCCTCGCCGGAGCAGGGAGCATCCAGCAGAATGGCATCGAATGCCTCCGGCAAGGCGGCACCGAATACGCGGCCGTCAAAATGCGTCAGGGCCACGTTATGAATACCGCAGCGGCTGATATTGGCGTGGAGCACCTTCACGCGGCTGGCGGAAAACTCGTTGGCGAGGATCGCCCCGCGGTTGCCCATGCGTGCGGCAATCTGCGTGGTTTTTGAGCCGGGCGCGGCGGCGACATCCATCACGCGTTCGGGCGCGTTACCCTCAGCGAACAGGGCGGCAACCGGCAGCATCGAACTCGCTTCCTGAATATAAAACAGCCCGCTCAGGTGTTCAGCGGTGCTGCCCAGCGGTAAATCGTCCTCGTCGTCGCGCTCGATCCAGAAACCCTCTTCACACCATGGCACCGGCGTAAGTTGCCAGCCATACGGCGACACCAGCGTCAGAAAATCGGCCACGCTGATTTTGAGCGTATTGATGCGGATGCTACGACGCAGCGGACGCTGGCACGCGGCGATAAAATCATCGAAGGAAAGATGAGAAGGAAGCGCCTCGCGCATCTGCGCCAGGAATTGTTCAGGAAGAAATACGGAGTTTTGAGCCACGGGCACACCACAGGGAAACATTCAGGCGCGCAGTGTAGCATAAAGGCTCCGGCGCGTTGACACCGGAGCCTTTCAGATTAACGCGGCAGGGCGGTTCCCCATTCGCGCCACTCTTTGGGTTCACTTTCAAGCAGCAGGAAGTGTTTACCCGGCTGGGCCTTCGGTGCCAGCGGTGTACCCGGCGGCGTTGCGAAGGCGATACCGCCGCGTATGAACTGGTTAAAGGTACCGGTTTTCACCACGCCGCCCGTCAGGCCAAAGTCCAGTGAATACCCTGAGGCCAGCCAGAATACGGAGTTGTTGCGAACCAGGTGCTGGTAACGATCGCTAATGCGCAGCGCGACCATGACACGGTCCGAAAGCGTACCCAGCGTCAGCCCCGTCACCGTACCGACTTCAATACCGCGGAACAGCACCGGTGTACCGATGGACAGTCCACCCGCTTCCGGGACCTCCACCACAATGCTCAGGCCATCAAGGTAGCGCGAGTCGGTAATCGTCGCTTCCTGCAGTTCAAAGTCGCGGCGGGGTTTGCCTCGACCGGCTTCCACGTTGATGTAGGGCTGCAAAATCGTGTCGAGATGCTCAACCCCTGCGGCAGAAATCTGCGGCGTGACCACGGAGAAACGCGACCCCGCACGGGCGAAGGTCTGCACGTACTCCGGATAGAGCACGGCGGTGGCCTGCACTTCATTGCGCGATGTGATCAGCGTCAGCTTCTGGATCTGCCCGATATCAATGCCCAGATAGCGAATGGGCATTCCCTCAGCGAGTTTCCCCGCATCAAAGGCATGGAGGGTGATCTGTCCGCCTACGGCACGCGCCGCGGTCTCAGACGGGAAGAGGATACGCTTGTCCCCCTTGCGCATATCGCCACCGGCACCGGGCAGATTATCGAAGCTAATCGCGCCGCGCAGTGCGCGGGAGAGAGGCGATGCCTGCACGGTTAATCCGCTGCCGTTAAGCTGGACCTTCGCACCGCCTTCCGCCCAGAATACGCTATTTGCTGTGAGCAGCTTGCGGTATTCCGGCTTGATATGCAGTTCGATATCAAAGGCGTCCGCGCGTGGACGTACGGCGATCACTTCCCCGACCTCAAACTTGCGATACAGCACAACCGAACCGGCCTGCACGTCCGGCAGCGTCTCGGCGCTCAGCGTCAGCGTGGTGGTAGGCAGATCGCTTAGGCTGTTTTCAATCGCCTTGTCCAGATTGGCATACAGGGGATAACTTTCCCGCACGGGGCCTTTATTGCCCGGCAGAATGCGGATCCCGCCGTTGACCCATTCGCTGGCGCTGGCCCCGAGGAACTCAACGCCGTCCAGGCCGACCTTCACATCGACGCGGCTGTTCACCACAAACTTACTGTCACCATGGACCAAATCGCTGTACTGCGGATCGATAGCGGCCGAGAAGGTGACGCCTTTCTCCGAAAGCGTACGCTCCAGCACCTGACCGACCTGCACGCCATGTAAGATCAGCGGCTGACCGGCTTCAATGCCGTAACTTTCTGGAGCGTTAAGCGTAATTGTCACTACCCCTGGTTTTTGCAGCAGTGCTTTGTCCGCCGGGGCGATGACAAAACTGTTGCTGGGCTGGCCCTCTCCGGGGATAAGTTCAAACGTACTGCCCGTGAGCAGGCTGCTGATGCTGGCATCGCTCAGCGACAGTTTTGGACTGCGCATCTCAATACGCGTTTTCTCGCGCAGGAGATCGACCACGCTCGGATCAACTGTCATCTCCCCGGTTACGGACCCGCCGGGATTGAGCGTCATTTTTGTGAGCTGTCCGACCTCCAGCCCTTGATACATTAGCGGTGTAGAACCGGCTTTCAGCCCTTTGGCGTCGGGCAGGGTAAGTTTCACTATCACACCGCGCTGGCTGTGGGCCAGATCGGCGTACAGCCCAAAGGTGTCATCGGCCTTGGCAGGGCTGGACCCCTCCGGGGAGTCGAACGCGATAGCGCCGTTCACCAGCGCCGCCAGACTCTCCAGCTTCACTTTTGCACCGCTCAGGCTGACGTCTGCATCCACGCCGGACACATTCCAGAAGCGGCTGCCTTTTTTCACCAGGTTAGTGAAGCGGCGATCGATGAGGACATCAATGGTCACACCCTGTTTATTCGGGTTGATCGCATAGTCGTAAACGCGGCCTACCGGAATTTTGCGGAAGTACACCAGCGAACCGCTGTTCAGTGAACCCAGGTCAGGTGCCTGCAGATGAATCATCAGGTCGCCGTTATTGAGTCGATACTTCGGCTGCGTATCAAGCGCCACAAAGTGATCCTGCGGCTCGCCTTTACCCGGCATCATGCCGATATAGTTACCGCCAACCAGGGCATCCAGCCCCGACACACCGGCGAGGGAGGCTTTCGGCGTCACCAGCCAGAACTGCGTTTCGCTGCGCAGGGCATCCTGCATGTCAGATTTAATACTGACTCGCACCTGAATTTTGTTCAGCCCTTTTCCCAGCGTGATGTCCTGGACCGTACCGACTTCCACCCCCTGGAAGCGAACGGGGGTGCGTCCGGCGACGATACCGTCGGCGGTCTGGAAGTCAATGGTGACGGTACTTCCGCGATCTTCATAGCTCGTCCAGATAAGCCAGCCCGCGATCATCAGAGCGATGACGGGCAGCAACCAGAATGGCGAAATGCGGCGTTTTGTTTTAATTCTCGCTTCAGTCGGCGAAGCGGGCGTTTCCTGACTCATGTGCATCCCAAAGTAAGCGGCTATCCAGCCATTCCACAGCAAGAATAGTCAATATCACCGCAGAGCCGAAATAAAAAGCTGCGGGTCCCATTGTAAAAGCAAGCAGCTGATCGCGATTGATGAGCGACATCATCAACGAAATCACGAACAGATCCAACATCGACCAGCGACCAATCCAGGTAACAAAGCGCAGAAGCAGGATGCGCGTGCGCAGGCCCTGTTCGCATTTAAAATGGATGCTGATGAGCAGCGTAAACATCACCACCACTTTGGTGAACGGCACCAGGATACTGGCGATAAAGACAATGGCCGCCACGCCCACGTTGCTGTGGGCGAGAGAGATAATCCCTGAAAGGATGGTGTCTTCCTGGCGCGCGCCATTCACGTAAATGATTGAAATCGGCAGCATGTTAGCCGGGATCAGGAATACCATGGAAGCAATCAACGCTGCCCAGCATTTTTGCAGGCTGTTGTTGCGCCTCAGCCTTAATGGGATATGGCATCGCGGGCAGCGTCCCCGTGTATCAGGCAAACCAGTATAATGGCAACCCAGACAGACGCGCAGGTTTTCATCCGGACGCGAGGCAGGGCGCTGGGGATAAAAACGCTCCCAAAGCTGCTCTACGTTCAGATGGATCAGCGTCAGAATACTGAGCAATACCAGGCAGATGAAGGCAAACAGCCCAACGCCGGGCTGCAAAAATGCGTAGTCCTGCACTTTAATTGACGCCACGCCGACCCCGACCAGATAGATGTCCAGCATGACCCACTCTTTCAGCTTATCGAGCATCAGCAACACGGGGCGCAGATTCATCCCAAGAATGTTACCAAGCCACAGATAGGCGATGGCGGCGACCAACACCAGAGGCGCACCGACGGTACAGAACAGCACCATGGCGGCGGTCAGGGGATCGCCCTGGCGCGTCATCTGCCAGATCCCCTGCAGCACGTTGGCATCAATACGCACGCCGAGCAGATAAAGTTTCAGCAGCGGCTCGCTCCAGGCAAAGGGCATAAGCAACAGCATTGTCACGGCCATGGCTGCCAGACGGGTCAACGACCAGTCCCGCCCGTCGCGGATTTTGGCGTCACAGCAGGGACAAAAGGCACTTTGGTGCGATTTCATCTTCGGCAACATAAAAAGCGTATCGCACTGCGGGCAACGCTGATAATGTGCACGAGGCAGGGCTTCACTGACCTTATGGATAGTGATCTTCTTTGTCGGCGTAATTTTGGTTGTTTTTAAGGCCATCAGCTGCGCACAAAAGTGTATTGTTGAAAGTTATATTAACTCATGAATTGATTCATCTTGAGCATGAGCGCATTTAATGCTTATTTTAATAGGCTATGCGGTAATTTTGTAAGACAACTAAGTGATTGAAGAATGAGCAAAACAGAATTCTACGCGGATCTCAACCGCGATTTTAAGGCATTGATGGCAGGTGAAACCAGCTTCTTAGCCACTCTGGCAAATACAAGTGCATTATTGTTTGAACGGTTGACCGAGGTTAACTGGGCCGGTTTTTACCTTCTTGAAGGTGAAACACTGGTGCTGGGGCCTTTCCAGGGAAAACTGGCCTGTGTGCGTATTCCGGTCGGACGCGGCGTATGCGGTACCGCGGTGGCCACAAACCAGGTCCAGCGCGTGGAGGATGTTCACGCCTTCGACGGTCACATTGCGTGTGATGCGGCCAGTAATTCTGAAATCGTGCTGCCGCTGGTGGTAAAAAATCAGATTATTGGCGTTCTGGACATCGACAGTACGGCCTTCAGTCGCTTTACCTCCGAAGACGAGCAGGGCCTGCGAGAGCTGGCAGCGAATCTGGAAAACGTTCTGGCAGCAACCGATTATCAAAAATTCTTTGCGAGCGTCGCAGGATAATCAACGGATAACGTAGCAATTACTGATAGCGTCATTATAATGTCGCCTGTTCATGCCTGCGCGAGTTGGCAACGTCCGTTGTAATCAGGAAATTTCATGGAAAATCAACCTAAGTTGAATAGCAGTAAAGAAGTTATCGCATTTCTGGCCGAGCGTTTTCCTCAGTGCTTCAGCGCTGAAGGTGAGGCTCGTCCTCTGAAAGTCGGTATCTTTCAGGATCTGGTCGCGCGTGTTGAAGGTGAGATGAATCTCAGCAAAACGCAGCTTCGCTCTGCCTTACGTCTTTATACGTCAAGCTGGCGTTACCTGTACGGTATCAAACCGGGCGCAACCCGTGTTGATCTCGACGGCAACCCTTGCGGCGAACTGGACGAGCAGCACGTTGAACATGCGCGTAAGCAGCTGGAAGAAGCCAAAGCACGCGTTCAGGCACAGCGTGCCGAACAGCAAGCGAAAAAACGCGAAGCCGCTGCGGCCAATGGTCAGGAAGATGCACCTCGTCGCGAGCGTAAACCGCGTCCAGCACCGCGTCGCAATGAGAATAACGATCGCAAACCGCGTGCTGACAAACCAGCAGCTAAAGCCCCACGCGCGCCTCGTGAAGAGCAGCGCCATACCCCAGTTTCTGACATTAACGCCCTGAGCGTCGGTCAGGCTCTGAAGGTCAAAGCGGGTAACAATGCGATGGACGCCACCGTACTGGAAATCACCAAAGACGGCGTTCGTGTACAGCTGACTTCTGGTATGTCAATGATAGTACGCGCAGAACACTTGTTGTTCTGAAACGGAGGCCAAGCCTGGCATGAACACTTTTTTTAAGCTCACCGCGCTGGCGGGCCTGTTTGCTATAACAGGTCACGCCTTCGCTGTGGACGATATTACGCGTGTTGATCAAATTCCGGTATTGAAGGAAGAGACGCAGCATGCGACGGTGAGTGAGCGCGTGACGTCGCGCTTTACTCGTTCGCACTATCGTCAGTTCGATCTCGATCAGGCCTTTTCGGCCAAAATCTTCGACCGTTATCTGAACTTGCTGGATTACAGCCATAACGTATTGCTGGCCAGCGACGTCGAACAGTTCGCTAAACGTAAATCCGACGTGGGTGACGAACTGCGCTCCGGTAAGCTGGATCTGTTCTACGATCTGTATAATTTATCGCAAAAGCGTCGTTTTGAACGTTATCAATACGCGCTGAAAGTGCTGGAACGTCCAATGGACTTTACCGGCAACGACACCTTTAATCTGGATCGCAGCAAAGCGCCATGGCCGAAAGACGAAGCCGAGCTGAATGCGCTGTGGGACGGAAAAGTTAAATATGACGAACTGAGCCTCAAGCTCACCGGCAAAGACGAGAAAGAAATTCGTGAGACCTTAAACCGTCGCTACAAATTTGCCATCCGTCGCCTGGCGCAGACCAACAGTGAAGATGTGTTCTCCCTGGCAATGACGGCGTTCGCCCACGAAATCGATCCGCATACCAACTATCTCTCTCCACGTAACACTGAGCAGTTTAATACCGAAATGAGCCTGTCTCTGGAAGGTATTGGCGCGGTGTTGCAGATGGACGATGACTATACCCTGATCAACTCCATGGTGGCAGGTGGTCCAGCCTCCAAAAGCAAAGCGATTAGCGTAGGCGATCGCATTGTCGGTGTTGGTCAAACCGGACAGAACATGGTCGATGTCATCGGCTGGCGCCTGGACGATGTGGTTGCGCTGATTAAAGGGCCGAAAGGTAGCAAAGTTCGCCTTGAGATTCTGCCAGCAGGGAAAGGGACCAAAACCCGTATCGTTACCCTGACGCGCGAGCGCATTCGTCTTGAAGACCGTGCCGTCAAAATGTCGGTGAAAACCGTCGGTAAAGAGAAAGTCGGTGTTCTGGATATCCCTGGCTTCTACGTTGGTCTGACTGACGACGTAAAAGTGCAGTTGCAGAAGCTGGAAAAACAGAATGTCAGCAGCGTGATCATCGATCTGCGCAGCAACGGCGGTGGGGCGCTGACCGAAGCGGTTTCCCTGTCGGGTCTGTTTATCCCGTCTGGCCCGGTTGTTCAGGTCCGTGATAACAACGGTAAAGTGCGTGAAGATGCCGATACCGATGGTGTGGTCTATTACAAAGGCCCGCTGGTGGTGTTAGTCGATCGCTTCAGTGCGTCTGCTTCGGAGATCTTTGCCGCGGCAATGCAGGACTATGGCCGTGCGCTTATCGTCGGTGAGCCGACCTTTGGTAAAGGCACCGTCCAGCAGTACCGCTCTCTGAACCGTATTTACGATCAGATGCTGCGCCCGGAATGGCCTGCACTGGGCTCCGTTCAGTACACCATTCAAAAGTTTTATCGCGTGAACGGTGGCAGTACGCAGCGTAAAGGCGTGACGCCGGATATCATGATGCCAACGGGCACCGAAGAGACCGAAACGGGCGAGAAGTTTGAAGATAACGCGTTGCCGTGGGATAGCATCAATGCTGCGACATTCGTGAAATCTGGCGACATGACGCAGTTTGGTCCTGCATTGTTGAAAGACCATAACGAACGCATCCTCAAAGATCCTGAATTCCAGTACATCATGAAGGACATTGCGCGTTTCAATGCCCTGAAGGCGAAGCGGAACATTGTTTCTCTCAATTACGCTCAGCGTGAAAAAGAGAACAATGAGGATGACGCAACGCGTCTGGCGCGTATCAACGATCGCTTCAAACGTGAAGGTAAGCCTCTGCTCAAAAAACTGGACGATCTGCCAAAAGATTACCAGGAGCCGGATCCGTATCTGGACGAGACGGTGCATATCGCCCTCGACCTGGCGAATCTGGAGAAAGAGAAACCCGCAGTGCAACCGGCACCTACAAAATAATCCCTCAACAGGCACAAGACATTGTGCCTGTTTTTTTTAGTTCTGCTTCCTCTCGTCAACCTGAATTTCAATTGTGTAAAGTTGTGTCTTTCTGGTGACTTACACCCCTCGAATCCTTGAAAATAGCCACAATACCCATACGATGTGGGTAATCGCATAGTGCGTTTTGTTAAACAGAGGTTAAAAGAAAATTATGATGCGAATCGCGCTCTTCCTGCTCACCAACCTGGCGGTTATGGTGGTATTCGGGCTGGTGCTAAGCCTGACAGGAATTCAGTCGAGCAGCGTTCAGGGTCTGTTGATTATGGCGCTGCTGTTTGGTTTTGGTGGCTCATTCATCTCACTGCTCATGTCGAAGTGGATGGCGCTGAAATCAGTCGGTGGTGAAGTTATCGAGCAGCCGCGTAACGATATGGAACAGTGGCTGATGAACACGGTGGCTCAGCAGTCAAAACAGGCAGGCATCGCGATGCCGCAGGTTGCGATTTACCATGCGCCGGACATTAACGCCTTTGCAACGGGTGCGCGTCGTGATGCGTCTCTGGTTGCCGTCAGCACAGGTCTGCTGCAGAACATGAGCCGTGACGAAGCCGAAGCGGTTATCGCTCACGAAATCAGCCATATCGCGAACGGTGATATGGTGACCATGACCCTGATTCAGGGCGTGGTGAACACCTTCGTGATCTTCATCTCTCGTATCCTGGCGCAAATCGCGGCAGGCTTTATGGGGGGGAACCGCGACGAAGGAGAAGAGAGCAACGGAAACCCGCTGATCTATTTCGCTGTTTCGATGGTCCTTGAGCTGGTGTTCGGTATTCTGGCAAGCATCATTACCATGTGGTTCTCCCGTCATCGTGAGTTCCACGCGGATGCGGGATCTGCAAAACTGGTAGGGCGTGAGAAAATGATTGCTGCCCTGCAGCGTCTGAAGACCAGCTACGAGCCGCAGGAAGCAAACAGCATGATGGCCTTCTGTATTAACGGTAAATCGAAATCACTCAGTGAGCTGTTTATGTCTCACCCGCCGCTTGATAAACGTATTGAAGCGCTGCGCAGTGGCGAATACCTGAAGTAACGCGAAAACACCGAAAAAGCCGGGCTGGAGAGTACTCCGCCCGGCTTTTTTTATGCCTTCACGCCGGGCTGGGTGACCCGGAGTCCGCTGATTATGGCCGCGAGGCTTGCAAGGAACCCTGCGGTCAGGAGCGCAACGTGGTTACCGTTCTGCCCGGCAAGGTTAAACATCAGCGCAACCAGTGCAGCACCAGTACTTTGACCCAGCAGGCGCGCCGTGCCGAGCATGCCGCTGGCTCCCCCGCTGCGATGGCGCGGTGCGGAAGTGATAATGGTGTGGTTGTTAGGCGACTGGAACAAACCAAAACCCGCACCGCACAGGATCATGCGCCAGATGATATCCAGATCCGTAGGCGATGAGGGAAGCAGAGCCAGGGCAAACAAGCCGGTTGCCATCACCGTCAGCCCGATTGCACCCAGCAGTCCGGCATGCACGCGTTCGATCAAATACCCGGCCAGCGGCGCCATCACCATCGTCGCCAGCGGCCACGGCGTTAACAGCAGCCCGGTTTCAACCTCAGACCGACCGACTACACTCTGCAGGAAGAAGGGCAGGGAAACCAGCGCCAGCATCTGGGCACAGAACGAGCAGATCGAGGTGCAAATAGACAGCGAGAAAAGGGGAATACGCAGCAGGTCTACCGGCAACAATGGTACCGGCAGTGCAAGCTGGCGACGTACAAAGAAGAAGCCTACAACCAGCAGGGCGGCGAGCTCTGCGCCGGTAAGCGCCAGCGACTGACCCTGGGCAAACCCGCTCAGAGCAGTGATCAGCAGGCCAAAGGTCAGGGCATTCATTACCGCACTGGGCAGATCAAAGCGGGGCATTGTGCTTTTCGGGCCATTACCAGGTAGATAGCGCAGGGCAAAGCCAATCGCGACGATGCCGAGCGGCACGTTGATGGCGAAAAGCCATTGCCAGGAGGCGACTGAAAGAATGGCCGCCGCGATAGTTGGCCCGGCGGCAGAAGAGACCGCGACAATAAAGGAGTTGATCCCCATCCCGCGCCCCAGATGACGCTGCGGGTAAATTAAGCGGATCAGCGCGGTGTTGACGCTCATCAGCGCCGCGCCGCCAAAACCCTGGGCAATACGGGCTATCGTCAGGGTGTGCAGCGAATCTGAAAGGGCGCAGAAGAGCGAGGTCAGGGTAAAAACCACCAGCCCGCACTGATAAACCCGGCGATAGCCGAACATGTCGCCCAGAAAAGAGAATGAGAGCAGCGAAACCACAATGGCGATCTGGTAGGCGTTGACGATCCAGATCGAACTGGCGGGCGAGGCCTGCAGATCGCTGGCTATCGTTGGCAGGGCCACGTTAGCAATGGCACCGTCGAGAACGGCCATGGAAATGCCGATGATAATCGTCGCAATAGCGCCGTAACGCTGGGGCAAAGGCAGGCCATCGGAAAGGATTTTTTGCATTATGGATGAATAGCTCGGTAGGAAATTATTCTCAGGGTAACTATTTTAGCACCGTTAATTCCGTTTTATGTCGCAGATTTGTAACGAAGTAAACGAGGATTGATTGCAGCTAGCATGACGGGAATTTATAATAAAAACCGGTTCTGATTTTTATAAAACACTCTCCATGAGGTGATAAATGGCAATTGCAGATTTGGATAAGCAGCCAGATTCTGTTTCTTCCGTGCTGAAGGTGTTTGGCATCTTACAGGCGCTCGGAGAAGAGCGTGAAATTGGTATTACAGAGTTGTCGCAGCGTGTGATGATGTCGAAAAGCACCGTTTATCGCTTTTTGCAAACCATGAAGTCACTGGGCTATGTCGCGCAGGAAGGAGAATCTGAAAAATACTCGCTGACGCTGAAACTGTTCGAACTGGGCGCCCGCGCCCTGCAAAACGTAGATCTGATCCGCAGTGCGGATATTCAAATGCGCGAACTTTCTCGTCTGACAAAAGAGACTGTTCACCTTGGCGCACTGGATGAGGACAGCATTGTCTACATCCATAAAATTGATTCCATGTATAACCTGCGCATGTATTCGCGCATTGGTCGTCGTAACCCGCTCTACAGTACCGCCATTGGTAAAGTCCTGCTGGCCTGGCGCGACCGTGAAGAAGTTGAGCAGATCCTCTCAGGCGTGGAATATAAACGCAGCACGGAGCGTACCATCACCACCACTGATGAGTTACTGGCGGTGCTGGATAAAGTGCGTGAGCAGGGTTACGGTGAAGATAACGAAGAACAGGAAGAAGGGCTGCGTTGCATTGGCGTACCTGTCTTCGACCGCTTTGGTGTTGTCATTGCAGGCCTGAGTATCTCATTCCCGACGCTACGCTTCTCCGAAGAACGACTGCATGAGTATGTTGCTATTCTTCATACCGCCGCGCGTAAAATCTCTGAACAGATGGGCTATAACGATTATCCGTTCTAACCCCGCAAGAGATAAAAAAACGCCGCATTTTGCGGCGTTTTTCATGGATGCGGTTCAGCAAAATTAGCCGTTATCAATCACAACGGACGATTTACGCAGAACCGGGCAGTTGGTCAAACCGATGATCCCACTGTCCGAGTGGATATACTGTGCTGTACTCATGCCCTGGGCTGTCAGGTATTTACACTTGATACCTAAACCCGCGGCGTTTTCGGTGCTCCCCACAAGCACGCCATAGCCGGTTAACAGAAGGCCAGTCCAAAGAACGGCCAGTGCAATAATAGTTCGAATGATTAAATGCATCATTGCCTCTTTATCGTTGTTGTCATGCATTTAGCCTAACCTGTTTACTCTGTGAAACAAGTGCACGATTCCGAAAAGAGTCTGTTGAGGGTACAGTTAGTCGCTGTTTAAGATAGCCGTGATAACCTGGCTGCCTCGGGTGATAAAACGGAGAGTGGAGTGAAAAAAATACGCTGGGTAATTCTGGTTATCGTGTTGGTAGCATGTGTGGTGCTGTGGACACAGACTATCAACGTGATGTGCGATCAGGATGTACAGTTTTTTAGCGGCGTTTGCGCAATCAACCAGTTTATTCCGTGGTAAGACGCATTTTTTCCTAAGGTCATTTCCTTCCTTCGCGCCAGTGGTAAAATGGGCGTTTTTATTGAGGTGGTGAAATGGGTGAGTTAATGAATTCAGGGCTGCTAAATCTGGCATCCCTGATGGTCTCGTTGGTTATTCTGGTCACAGGATTGGTCATTTGGTTTTTCGTCAACCGTGCCAGCTCGCGTACGAACGAGCAAATTGAGTTGCTTGAAGCGCTGCTCGATCAGCAAAAGCGTCAAAATGCGCTGCTGCGCCGTCTGTGCGAAGCGAACGAACCAGAAGAGAAAGAAGCCCCTAAAGAAGCGGTCCTCGCAGACAAAGAAAACGAAGACGATTTTATCCGTCTGGTGGCTGAACGATAAACCTATAATGTAGCTCGCGGGAGGTGGCCGTGGTCTGGAAAAATCCCTGGTATGACCCCTCCCGGCTCCATCACACGCCAGATGGCTTTCGCAATACCGCTCCTGTGGGACATCAGCCCGGCGATGTGGAGCGCTGGCGTAAGGCGCGGAAAGCCGCAGGTTTACCGAAACCGCCTGCGCTGGGCTATGACGATTTCATCCGCCAGTGGTGGCAACCGGTTGAGCTGGACCAGCCACAAGGCGACGGGGCATGGTGGCTTGGACACGCGAGTCTGCTGGTGCAGATGGATGGCAACACCATTCTGACCGACCCGGTCTTTTCGCGACGCGCTTCTCCGCTTCCTTTTGCCGGACCGGTGCGCAAAACACCTCCTGCACTGTCAGTTGAACAACTTGTGCAGCTTGATGCGGTGGTTATCTCGCATAATCACTACGATCATCTCGACGATGCAACCATTCGCCGTATCCTGAAACGTTTTCCCGACGTAATGCTGTTTGTTCCCTTAGGTCTGGCTGAGTGGTTTCGCCGTCGCGGAGCCAGGCACATCGTACAACTCGACTGGTGGCAGAGCATGACCTGGCAGGGTATCACTCTGACAGCCGTTCCGGCGCAGCACTGGAGTATGCGTACCCCCTGGAACCGGAATCGATCCTTATGGTGTGGCTGGGTCTTTGAGGGACGAAAGCACCGTTTTTGGTTCAGCGGCGATACGGGCTATACGCCGGAGTTGTTAACGATCCCCGAACGTTTGGGCAAAATTGACGCCGCCGCGTTGCCGATTGGCGCGTATGCACCAGAATGGTTCATGGCGGTCCATCATATGGACCCGCAATCTGCCGTGGCGTTATGGCAGCAGCTCGGCCAGCCCCTGGCCTTTCCCATCCATTGGGGCGTGTTTGAACTGGCAGATGAATCCCTTGATGAACCTGTGCAGGCGTTAACTCAGGCACTTAATAATGTAGCACCGATTAATAATTCCTTCAGGATACTGAAAATTGGCGAATATTTATCCTTTTAAACAATGCGCGCAATAGTTGCATATATTTTGTATTTATAGCCCTTCAGGATTGTTTTATTTTTATCGAAACGTTTTGCTTGCCTTGTTTTGAGGCAGAGTCATAAAAATTTCATTATTTTGGTGCATCGTGTTCTTTATTCATTGGTGATTTTTAATGCAGTGTCAGTATGTTTATTAACACCAAATATGCATTGTCCTATTCCCAATGCGTTGGAATGTTTTGAGCATAAGTTTTCACAAAATGTTCTAACGCAATCAATGTTCTAAAGAAAGTTGCCCCTGAATCTGGACGGCATGTAATGTATGGTCTATGGTAAAAAAGTCTTTGATAACAGCGCTTGCGGTAATAGCGCAGTGGCGGTGTACAGGACTCACGTTGTCCATGATCGTTGCGCATAAGTGTGCAGATCATACCAGGGCAGTGTTTGAATTTGTGCGGCGGATCGAGACACGTTTAAAAATGGCTTGCCATATTAATCGTTGTGTGTGATAACACGTTTTGGGTCAAACGAGGTACAGTTCTGTTTATGTGTGGCATTTTCAGTAAAGAAGTCCTGAGTAAACACGTTGTCGTTGAATACCGCTTCTCTGCCGAACCTTATATTAGTGCCTCATGCAGTAATGTCTCAGTTTTATCTCAGTCAAGCCTGCGGGCTAAGAAAACACTCTAAGGAATTTTGCAAATGGCAAAGATTAAAGGTCAAGTTAAGTGGTTCAACGAGTCTAAAGGTTTTGGTTTCATTACTCCTGCTGACGGCAGCAAAGATGTGTTCGTACACTTCTCTGCAATCCAGGGTAATGGCTTCAAAACTCTGGCTGAAGGCCAGAACGTTGAGTTCGAAATTCAGGACGGCCAGAAAGGCCCAGCTGCAGTTAACGTAACTGCTATCTGATCGAACCACTGCTGACTGAAGTGCCTGGCGCTTCAATCTCAGACATAAAGCCTCGCGTATCGCGGGGCTTTTTTATTCTGTTATCTTTCAAAATATTACCATTCCACTTCTTGTTAGTAACTTGTTGCAAAGCTACGAGATTATTAGCATTGTTTCCCCTCCTTAAGGGCGTTTTTTCCCGTTAAATCAGGGCGTTGATCAACAGTCCTGAGGCTCAGGTGAAAAAGAAAACCCTAATGACCACCGGAAACTTCACTCCGGCGCGTTTTGCTCTGCTTTGTTTTGCCATTTTTTGCAGTCTGGCTTTTTTGCTGGGGCGGGTGGCCTGGCTGCAAATCGTTAAACCTGACAACCTGGTGAAGCAGGAGGACATGCGTTCGCTGCGTGAGGTCGCCATTGATGCTCCGCGCGGGATGATTATGGATCGCGAGGGAAGGCCGTTGGCGGTGAGCGTGCCCGTTCGTGCGGTATGGGCCGATCCTAAAACGGTACTGGCAAAAGGTGGCGTAGGCTTTGACGACCGTTGGCAGGCGCTGGCCAATGCGCTGCATCTCTCTCTGAGCACGCTATCGTCGCGGATAAACAGCAATCCGCAGGGACGGTTTATTTACCTGGCCCGTCAGGTCGATCCTTCTCAGGCGCAGTGGATAGACAAACTTAACCTGCCAGGCATTAATTTACGCGATGAATCTCGTCGGTTCTACCCAGCGGGACATGTGGCGGCCAATCTTATTGGTTTTACCAATATCGATGGACAAGGAATAGAAGGTGTTGAGAAAAGTTTCAATACCCAGCTGATGGGCAAGCCTGGCGTCCGACAGGTGAGGGAAGACCGCTACGGGCACGTTGTTGAAAATCTCACGGAAGTGGCGCCCGTTCCTGCCCATAACATTCAGCTGAGTATTGATGAGCGTCTGCAAACCATCACCGAGGACGCGCTCGATAATGCGGTTGCGTGGAATAAAGCCGAGTCGGGTGCATCGGTATTAATCAATATCCAGACGGGTGAAATTCTTGCGATGGCCAGCTATCCGGATTTTAACCCTAACAACCGCGAAGGGGCGACGTTAAACGATTTCCGCAACCGTGCGATCAGCGATACCTTCGAACCGGGGTCGACCGTCAAACCGCTGGTGCTGATGACGGCCCTACAGCAGGGGCTGGTACAGCCGGACAGCGTGATTGACACTCATCCGTACATGCTTGACGGGCACCGTATCCGCGATGTGGGTTACTACCCTGAGCTGACGATGACCGGCATTCTGCAAAAATCGAGCGATACGGGCGTATCTCGCCTCTCTCTTGCGATGCCGATCCAGCATCTCATTGATACCTACCGAAACTTTGGTTTCGGCACAGATACGGGACTTGGCTTAACGGGGGAAAGCGCGGGGCTATTGCCACAGCGTAAATTCTGGAGCCAGCTCGACAGGGCGACGTTTGCATTCGGCTATGGCCTGATGGTGACGCCGCTTCAGCTGGCGCATGTTTACGCCACTATCGGTGGCTTTGGTCTTGAGCGTCCACTCTCTATTACCCGCATTGATCCTCCCGTTATGGGGCACCGGGTGATGCCAGAGGCGATCGCGCATGAAGTCGAACATATGATGGAAAGCGTTGCGCTGCCCGGCGGGGGCGGTGTTAAGGCTGCCGTACGGGATTATCGCGTGGCGGTGAAAACCGGAACGGCGAAGAAGATTGATGACAGCGGTAAATATGTCGATAAATATGTCGCCTATACCGCTGGCGTTGCGCCTGCCAGCGATCCGCGCTTTGCGCTGGTGGTGGTCATTAACGATCCTCAAAACGGCGCCTACTACGGCGGTGCCGTCTCCGCGCCGGTGTTCAGCGAAATTATGGGCAACGTGCTGCGTCTGGAGAATGTGAGACCGGATGGTCTGCCGGCGGATTCTGACCACCTTATCGTTATGCGTTAACCCAGGCGTTTATAAGACGGGCGAATAGCGGTACACTTCGCCCTTTGGTTTATGCCCCCGGAGTTGTCATGTCCTTCAGTTGTCCCCTTTGCCACGCGCATCTGCTGCGCTCAGAGAAAAGCTTTACCTGTCCGCAGGGACATCAGTTTGATATGGCGAAGGAAGGGTACGTGAATCTGCTCCCTGTGCAGCACAAGCGCTCCCGCGATCCGGGTGATAGCGCAGAGATGATGCAGGCGCGCCGTGCGTTTCTGGATTCAGGACATTACCAGCCGCTTCGGGATACCGTCTCGCAGGTACTGACGCATAACCTGCCTGATAATGCGACCGCTGTCCTGGATATCGGCTGTGGTGAAGGCTACTACACGGCAACGTTTGCAGAGGTTGCCCGTGAGAAGGGCGCAGAGACTTTTGGCCTGGATGTGGCAAAAGTGGCGATTCGCGCGGCGGCAAAACGCTATTCTGCCGTGACGTTTTGTGTGGCATCCAGCCACCGGCTGCCGTTTGACGACGCCAGCATGGACGCCATTATCCGCATTTATGCTCCCTGCAAAGCGGAAGAGCTGGCGCGCGTGGTGAAACCGGGTGGCTGGGTGATCACCGTCACGCCAGGACCACGGCACCTGATGGAATTGAAAGGGCTGATATACGACGAAGTGCGTTTGCACGCGCCTCACTCTGAACAACTGCCGGGTTTTATGCTGCAACAGGAACGCACTGTGGCGTATGAAATGGATCTCAAAGGGGAAGAGGCCGTAGCGTTGCTGCAGATGACGCCATTCGCATGGCGGGCAAAACCAGAGGTGTGGGAAACGTTATCGAAGCAGACCGTTTTTCGCTGCCAGACTGACTTCAGTATTCACGTCTGGCAGCGCGAGGTTTAACCGGCGAAGTGCGCCCAGAGGATTTGAGCGCCAATACCGATTAACACGATACCGCCCAGAATTTCGGCTCGCTTGCCCAGCAGCGGGCCGATAAACCGACCTACCATCATCCCCAGCGTTGACATAATCAACGTAGCGCAGCCGATGGCCAGCGCGGTTGCAACAATATTGACCTGCAGGAATGCCAGACCGACGCCGACCGCCATGGCATCAAGGCTGGTGGCAATCGCCGTGGTGACCAGCAACCAGAAGCCGTGGCGATGCTGTGGCTCATCATCTTCATCGCTGTTACCGCGAAAACCCTCAATGACCATTCTCCCCCCGAGGAACACCAGCAGGACGAATGCAATCCAGTGGTTCCACTCCAGCACGAACTGGCTGGCGAGCATCCCCAGACCCCAGCCAATAAGCGGCGTTAGCGTTTCGATAGCACCAAAAATCAGGCCGGTACGCAGGGCTTCTGAGAATTTAGGTTTGTGGAGCGTGGCGCCTTTTCCGATGGAAGCAGCAAATGCGTCCATGGACATGCCAAAAGCGAGAAGTATCGTAGCGGAGATATTCATAACAGCGTCCAGACCGGGGATATCCATATGACACATCACTGCCCCCAGTAAACAGCAGTTGATGTATCTATGGTCTCGCCTGATCGCAACACACCTGAAATGTGCTGAAAGCAATCCGTACGCGCCACGTTTTTCAACGAGTATGTTGACACGTACATTTCCTGAGAACAGGAAATCGGCTACTCCCCAACGACGGGCGCAACCTTAACATATTTTGAGAATATAAAACAATATCGAAGCAGGCTTAATTCATCTGCTTTTCTGATAACGATTTTCATTTAGATTTATGCGTGAAAATATCGTTAATAAATATAAGTTACGAAGAGGGGGGGATATAGCAATGGCTATATTGTCTGCACGCGAATATCGTACTTTATAGCCGATGCTATATTAATAACTCATTGAGTTTTAAGGAGTAATCTGGAGATCTTTTCAAGGTCATCAATATTTTTGACCCGAATCAGTAGACGACGCTGTTCTAATTGCATCACTAACACACCGTCTTCGGATAAATTCATCTCTTTAATGCGGTTATATTCTATCCAGACATTGGCGAAGAAGAATCCGTGTTTTTTAAAAATGAGTTTTGGCGAGCGGATCCAGAACAGGTAAATCGCCATTAATGCCAGCGCAGATAATAACCATGTGGTTAATAGTGCACCGTTGCTGGTCACGTTGTTGTAGATCAGAATGACGATAAGGCCCGCGAAGATGAATCCATCAACACGCCCGCGTCGCAGAAGGGGAAGGGAAAGCAGCGTCTCGCCGTGGCGGCGGGGCATGATGAACTCGTCATAGATCGCGTAAGCCATAAGGGCAACAATAAACAAAACCAGTACGATGTCCGTGACAGTCATTCATCCTCCAGATAAAAAGACCGGGGGCAAGCCCCCGGCCTATAGCATTGAAATTTACAGGCCCAGCAGACCGACAGCGTAGCCCGCGATACCGATGACGAAGAAGCCAACGATGATCCACAGCGGGTTTACTTTCTTACGCAGCAGCCACATACAGGCGAAGGTCAGCAGCAGCGGCACCAGGCCCGGCATCAGCTGGTCCAGAATCGTCTGCACGGTAGTCACACGCGTCTGACCATCCTGACCGGTGATGGTTGAGACCACCAGCGGGATGTTTACGTGCGTCCACTTGTTAACCAGTGCCCCCATCACAAACAGGCCGAGGATTGACGCCCCCTCGGTCAGTTTCTGCAGGAAGCCACCGCCCATATCCTTAACGATGTCCACGCCTTTGCGGTAGCCGTAAGCCACGCCGTAGTAACGGGTCAACAGGCGTACTGCGTTGAAGAGGATGAAGAACAGCAGTGGGCCAAGCAGGCTGCCGCTCATCGCGATACCGGCACCCAGTGCCGCGAAGACCGGGCGAACGGTTCCCCAGAAGATCGGGTCACCCACGCCTGCCAGCGGCCCCATCAGGCCGACTTTGATGCCGTTAATGGCACCATCGTCAATCTCTGCGCCGTTCGCACGCTGCTCTTCCATCGCCAGCGTCACGCCAAGAACCGGGGCTGCGACGTAAGGATGGGTGTTGAAGAATTCCAGGTGACGCTTAATCGCCTGACGACGAGCTTCGTTGTTTTCCGGATACAGGCGTTTGATTGCCGGTACCATGGAGAAGCAGAAGCCCAGCGCCTGCATACGTTCGAAGTTCCATGAACCCTGGAACAGGTTAGAACGAATGAACACGCCACGAATATCACCCGGAGTGAGTTTTTTCTCAGTGGTAGTTTTTGTCATATCAACCATTTCGCTCACCTGCTAGTCCAGTTCGTTATCGAGATCGTTGTTACCAGCAGCCTGCGCTGGGGCACCCGCGACGCGGTTATATTTAGGGCTGAGCTGGATGTAGAGAATCGCCATCACTGCACCAATCACACCCAGAGCAACCAGGTTGAAGTTGGTGAAGGCTGCGGTCACGAAGCCGAGGTAGAAGAACGGCATCAGATAGCCTGCGCGCATCATATTGATGACCATCGCATAACCAACAACCACGATCATGCCGCCCGCGATGTTCAGACCGCCGGTCACCACTTCTGGAATGGCGTTCAGCATGCTCTGGACTTCACTCGTACCGACAGAGATCGCAACGATAACCGCCGGGATAGCGATACGCATTGCCTGCAGGAACAGGGACGAAACGTGGATCCAGGATAGCGCCGTCAGGTTGCCATTTTCAGCCGCCTTATCAGCCGCGTGCTGGAAGGCAACGGTAATAGTTCGCACGATGATGGTCAGAACCTGGCCTGCTGCAGCCAGTGGGATCGCCAGGGCAATACCGGCACCAATACTTTGATGACCGGCAATAACCAGAACGGTTGAGATAATCGACGCCAGCGCGGCATCGGGCGCAACCGCAGCACCGATGTTCATCCAGCCGAGGGCGATCATTTCCAGGGTACCACCGATGATGATACCGGTTTTCATATCACCGAGAACGGCACCGATCAACGTACAGGCCACCAGCGGACGGTGGAACTGAAATTCATCAAGTACGGATTCCATACCCGCAATACATGCGACGACGAACACCAGCACAATCTGAAGAGTGGTAATCTCCATTGTACTTCTCCTATTGCATAAGCTTTATGTAAAAAACCGGCGCGGGCTTATTTCCCAACTTTGCCGATCAAATCCATCATTTTCAGTTTCTGATCCGTGGAAACCTTACGGGCTTCCAGCTCAATACCGCGTGCATTCAGCTTGTTGAATGCCTCAATATCTTTTTCATCAACCGAAATCGCGTTGTTGACCTGCGTTTTGCCCTGACGGAAAGCCATACCACCAATGTTCACGGAGGTGATTTTCACGCCGCCTTCAACAATGCGCTCGACATCTGTAGGGTTAGTGAACAGAAGCATCACGCGCTCGCCCGCATATTTCGGGTTGTTGTAGACGCGGATCATCTTGGCGACGTCCACCACGTGCGCGGTAACGCCTGGAGGGGCAACCTGAGTCAGAAGGGTTTTACGTACGGTATCCGCAGCCACTTCGTCACTGACGACGATAATGCGGCGAACGTTGGTCTCTTTGGTCCAGCGTGTCGCCACCTGGCCGTGGATTAAGCGGTCATCAATTCGCGCAAGGCCGATGACCATATAATCGTTCGGGCCCATCGGTTTCGCTGGGGCTGCCGCTTTCGGTGCCGCCACAACCGGGGCGGGTTTTTCAACCGGTTGTGCTTTCAGCGCCTTAACGCCTTCACGACCGGTTTCCACCGCCAGGGCCACCAGCTCATCGAAGCTCGGGTTGTCGTCGCGCGCCATGAAGGTTTCCACCAGCATAGGGATGTTAACTCCGGCGACGACTTCATAATGCTCTTTATCGACGACAATGCGGCTGGCAGCGTTGAACGGGCTGCCGCCCCATGTATCAACGAGAAACAGCACGCCTTTACTGGTATCCAGCTTCGCGAGTTGAGCGTTGTATTTCTCTATCAGCGTCTCGGCGTTTTCACCGGGAACGAAATCGATCCAGCCGACGTTTTCCTGCTCGCCCAACAGCATCTCTGCCGTTTTGAGTAGCTGCTCAGCAGCCCAACCATGTGTGCCTATGACAATAGCAATGGTCACTTGCTACCTCCTTTTATTATCATTAATACGCCTGTCGGGCAGACGTACTGAGAATCGTATTGGCGAACCGAATCGATTCAGATAAGGGTTAGAGTTCAAAAAACTAAGACTTCCGCGAATTATTTTAGACAGTGAAAAAATAATTTATGTGATGAAGATCCGTAATTTAGCTTTCCCGATCGAGAAAATTCTCAACACAAATTTAGTCTTATTGTGTTTTTGCAAAAGAACGTAAATCTTTGCGTAAAACCTATTGTCTCTGATATGTTTAGCCTCCGTTTACCTGTTCAGGAGTATAGGGCTACAGCCCACTATATGGACCGTCACCGACGTCAGTCATCTATCAGGCCATTTCGCGCCTTTTTCCCCGGCGATCCTCGCCACGTATCGACTCTGTCTGCCTCTGTTTTGCCCACATTGAGTGGGGCACCGTTTTGTCATTCCTTTAGCAGGAGCTTGTCATGGAATTCTTAATGGACCCGTCAATCTGGGTAGGATTGTTCACGCTGGTCGTACTGGAGATTGTTCTCGGTATTGATAACCTGGTGTTTATCGCCATCCTTGCGGACAAACTGCCGCCAAAACAGCGTGATAAAGCACGTCTGATTGGTCTGTCGTTGGCATTGATCATGCGACTGGGCTTGCTGTCCGTTATTTCGTGGATGGTCACGCTGACCCAGCCGCTGTTCTCCGTCATGGATTACACCTTCTCCGGCCGTGATTTGATCATGCTGTTCGGGGGGATATTCCTGCTCTTCAAAGCGACGACTGAGCTACATGAACGGCTTGAAAACCGGCAGCATGATGATGGTCATGGTAAGGGCTATGCCAGTTTCTGGGTCGTGGTACTGCAAATTGTCGTGCTTGATGCGGTCTTCTCGCTGGATGCGGTTATTACCGCAGTCGGTATGGTGAACCACCTGCCGGTGATGATGGCGGCTGTCGTCATTGCGATGGCGGTGATGCTGCTGGCGTCGAAACCGCTGACGCGTTTCGTCAACCAGCACCCAACGGTTGTTGTGCTGTGTCTGAGCTTCCTGCTGATGATTGGTCTCAGCCTGGTGGCGGAAGGCTTTGGCTTCCATATTCCGAAAGGCTATCTGTACGCCGCGATTGGCTTCTCGATCATCATCGAGCTGTTTAACCAGATTGCGCGCCGCAACTTCATTAAGCAGCAGTCAAACCAGCCGCTGCGCGCCCGTACCGCTGATGCGATCCTGCGCCTGATGGGCGGCCGTCGCCAGGCAAACGTGCAGTCAGATAGTGAGAACCGTAACCCGGTTCCGGTCCCCGAAGGGGCATTTGTTGAAGAAGAGCGCTACATGATCAACGGCGTGCTCTCCCTGGCCTCCCGTTCCTTGCGCGGAATAATGACGCCACGCGGTGAAATCAGCTGGGTGGATGCCAACCTGAGCGTGGATGAAATACGTCAGCAACTCCTCTCTTCACCGCACAGCCTGTTCCCGGTGTGCCGTGGCGAACTGGATGAAATCATCGGTGTGGTCTGTGCGAAAGAGATGCTGGTGGCGCTGGAAGAGGGCGTCAATGTGGAAGCCATTGCGGCCTCGTCGCCTGCGATTGTCGTTCCGGAAACGCTGGATCCCATCAACCTGCTCGGCGTGCTGCGTCGCGCCCGCGGTAGCTTCGTGATCGTTACCAACGAATTCGGCGTGGTTCAGGGTCTTGTTACGCCGCTGGACGTCCTGGAAGCGATTGCGGGTGAATTCCCGGATGCGGACGAAACGCCGGAAATCGTTGCGGACGGCGAAGGCTGGTTGGTCAAAGGTACCACTGACCTGCACGCGCTTTCGCACACGCTGGGGCTGGAAAACGTCATTAACGATGAAGAAGACATCGCCACCGTGGCAGGGCTTGTAATTTCGGTCAACGGTCAGATCCCGCGTATCGGCGATGTGATTGAACTGCCGCCGTTGCATATCACCATTGTCGAAGCCAACGACTATCGCGTTGATATGGTGCGTATTGTTAAAGAGCAATCTGCACACGACGAAGAAGAGTAAACTTTTTTAGCGTAACGGCATTAAGGGCACGATGTGTCCATTGTGATGCGCTGGCGGGGGAGAACTTCCCGCCAGCCATTTCGGAAATTCCCGCAGCGGCATTGGCCGCGCAAAGAAATATCCCTGCAAAATATGCACCCCGTGGCGACGCAAATACCGCGATTGCTCTTCGGTTTCCACCCCTTCCGCAACCAGTTCGATATTAAGCCGCTGGCCCAGCGCAATAATGATATCCGTCACTGTCGAATTCACGGCGTCAGTCCCGATGGCGGTGGTAAAGGATTTATCAATTTTCAGCACGTCAGGATGGAGCTTTTCGAGCCAGGAGAGTGAACTGTTGCCGGTGCCAAAATCATCAATGGCGAGCTTAACCCCTTTTCGATGCAGCTCGCGCACGATGCGGTAATCCACATCTCTCAGGGCATCGCGCTCCGTAAGCTCAACCACCAGCTGCTGTGCCGGGTTTGCACTGAACCACGATTGATTCAGATCCTGCAGCAGGGCGGCGTGGCGGAAGTGGCTGGCGGCCACGTTAATACCGATATGAAAATCGGACGTGGCGGGGAAGTAGCCTATCTGACGTACCGTTTCGGTGATGACATAGCGGGTGAGCGGAATAATCAGGCTGTGTTCCTCTGCCAGAGGAATAAACACGTCCGGCGAAATCCAGCCCTGACGAGGGTTATTCCAGCGCAGCAGGATCTCGATGCCGACGCAATCCTGGGTGCGGGCATTGACCAGAGGTTGGCAAAACAGCTCAAATTCCCGCGCCGCCAGCCCCATGTTAATTTCCCATGTAAAGCTCATTCGACGCGCGGTGGCCAGCCAGGCAATGTAGCCCAGCAGCAAACTCAGCATCAGTGCCAGCGGTAATTGTGTTGGCAAATTTTGGAGTGCGATTGAACCTGGACCCGGCCCGCTCACGGTAATGCTGAAGGGGTAGCGCGTTGATGCCAGCGACAGAAGCACATCGCCATCATCAAACGTCAGGGTATCTGTAACCTGCTGGCCGTAGCGCAGGTAATGATTCCCGACGGATAAACCCACATCGGTTATCAGTGGCCGCTGCGGTTCAAGGATCATTCTGGTGAGCAGGTCGATATTGACAATCTCCATCACCCCGTCTTCGCCGTCACTTGAGGCCGGATACCACTGAATGAGGATCGGGCTGCCCTTCAGCAACCACTGGTCGGTCGACAACACCAGCCGCGGTTCCTGCGCGGGAAAAATCGGCAGGAACGTGCTGACCGGCACGCTGCGTGAGCCGAAAATACTCGAGCAGTAGAGGACTCCGTCTTTAATCAGAGCAATTGAGCGGACGGTCTGCAGAATGGCCGCCTGCTTGCGTAATACCAGCTGAGCCTGGCTGCAGGGCTGTCCAACCTGGGCCTGTAACACATCGCGTCGGTTTTCCAGCGAAAGCAGCACTTTTTCAAGGGAGTGAACCGTATGGTCGGCAAAATTCTGGATGCGCTCCTGATTGACGTTACGCTGCGAAATAAACCGAATGCCCAACGTCAGGATGAGCGTAAGGAGCGCAACCGTGACACAGACGATAACGCGTTTTCGGCGATAATCTTTAATGATCGCTTGTGCTTTTTGCATGAACGGTCGCTCTGTAAGCCACCAGCCCCAAAAGCCGGACGCAACAGAGAAAGTGTAGTGGGGATTACATAATGAGACGAGGCGTGACGTTAAAATTCGCCCATCCGTTGCAGATGGGCGAAGGAAAGTATTAGTCGCACTGTACCTTAATGGCCAGACCGCCTCGTGAGGTTTCACGGTATTTGGCGTTCATGTCCTTGCCGGTTTCGTACATGGTTTCGATCACTTTATCCAGTGAAACGCGAGGTTCGCTGGTACGACGCATCGCCATACGGGAGGCGTTGATCGCTTTCACCGAAGCAATAGCGTTACGCTCGATGCACGGCACCTGCACCTGGCCTGCCACCGGGTCACAGGTCAGTCCCAGGTTATGCTCCATGCCGATTTCAGCCGCCACGCACACCTGCTCAGGGCTTGCACCCAGCAGTTCCGCGAGGCCAGCCGCTGCCATGGAGCAGGCTACGCCCACTTCACCCTGACAGCCCACTTCCGCGCCAGAAATTGAGGCGTTCATCTTGTACAGCGCACCGATCGCACCCGCCGCCAGGAAGTAACGGATGTAGATATCCGCCGTCACCGGTTCGATAAAGTGGTCATAGTAGGCCAGCACCGCTGGCACAATGCCGCACGCACCGTTGGTTGGCGCCGTTACGACGCGGCCACCGGCGGCGTTCTCTTCGTTCACGGCCAGGGCAAACATGTTCACCCAGTCAACCACGTTCATCGGATCGTTAGAGAACTTGTCCGTGGCCACCAGCATACGGCGCAGCGCGGAGGCACGGCGCGGCACGCGAAGCGGGCCCGGCAGTACGCCTTCGGTATTCATCCCGCGATCGATACAGGCGCGCATGGTTTGCCAGACGTTCGCAAAATAGTCTTCAATCTCTTTCTTGCTGTGCAGCGCCAGTTCGTTCTGCATCACCATGCCGGAAAGCGACAGGCCGGTCTCTTTGCAGTAGCCCAACATTTCGGTAGCAGACTTGAACGGGTAGGGCACATTAACGTCGCCTACGCTGTCTTTGCCAAAATGTTCTTCATCAACGATAAAACCGCCGCCGATGGAGTAGTAGGTCTTGCTGTAGATCTCTTTTTCGCCGTTCCACGCATGGATGGTCATGCCGTTTTCATGCAGCGGCAGGTTGTCGCTGCGAAAACGCATGCCGTCATCCTGTGGGAAATCCACTTCGTGCTGGCCGTTAGCCAACAGCAGGCGACCGCGCGCTTCCACGTCGCGGATAAATGCCGGAATGGCATCAATATCAACGGTATCCGGCATATTGCCTGCCAGACCCATAATAATGGCGATATCGGTGTGGTGGCCTTTACCCGTTAATGACAGCGAGCCGTAAACGTCAACGGCAACACGGGTAACGCTTTCCAGTAATCCTTTTTCGACCAGATCATCGACGAACTGTTTACCGGCCTTCATCGGCCCTACAGTGTGGGAAGAAGAAGGACCAATCCCCACTTTGAACATGTCGAATATACTAATCACTTTTACACTCCTGACAGGGTTACCGGGGTTCCAGTAACGATGTTATAACTGCGCATAGTGTAAGAGGGAACACCAACCTCGGCTTAACTATTCACATGAATTAAACTAATGGTTAACGATGGTTTTGCTAATAGCGCGACCGCGATCGCAAACCTGCCAGAAAAGGGTGGAATGTAAAGTATAGTCAAGGTTTCAGGCCGATCTGCAACGCCAGCTCACGAATAATGCCCGCCGTCATGCCCCAGACAAAATAATGCTGATACCAGGACAACCACACCCGATGGTCATGCCCACGACGCTGAATATCCAGCGGGTGATAACGGCTCAGTCGAAGGGCTTCTTCCAGCGGCATTTCAAACACCGCAGAGACTTCATCGACGCTGGCATGATACTGAAGATCGGGGGGAATAATGCCGACTACCGGGGTGACCTGAAAACCGGTGACGCTGTCGACAGGGGGCAATACGCCAACAATCTCGACGGCTTCCGGCGGAATCGCAACTTCTTCCTGTGCTTCACGCAGCGCGGCGGCAATCAGCGACGCATCGGTGCTATCCACCGCGCCGCCCGGAAAGGCGACCTGACCGGCATGTTTACGCATATGCGGCGATCGCTGCGTGAGCAGCAGGCCAGGCTGTTCGCGTCGTACCACCGGGATCAGCACCGCCGCCTGACGTTGGTTCAGCGCTTCACGGTTCACCGCAGGTCGCAAAAGCTGAAAGCGTGACAAAAAATCATCCAGCGTCAGGTTCTCTTTTTCCACCCGTTAGTTCTCCAGTTGTTGAAGGATACGGTTAACTTTATCAAAGGTTTCCTGATATTCCGCATCGACCTGGCTGTCGGCCACAATCCCGCCCCCAGCGGAACAGTACAGATTCCCGTCGCAGGCGGTTAGCGTGCGGATAGTGATACTGGTATCCATGGTTCCGCAAAGGCTCACATAGCCAATACTGCCGCACCAGGCGTTGCGGCGGTGCGGCTCCAGCTCATCGATAATTTCCATCGCCCGCACTTTTGGCGCGCCGGTGATGGAGCCGCCCGGAAACGCGGCGCGCAGCAGATCGCAGGCGGTGCGCGAGGCGGGCAGCTGCGCGGTGACGGTGCTGACAAGATGATGCACCGCCGGGAAAGGCTCGACCACGAACAATTCAGGCACGCGGACGCTGCCCGGTACCGCGACACGGCCAATATCGTTACGCATCAGGTCGACGATCATCAGGTTTTCAGCGCGGTCTTTCGGCGAGGCGGCCAGCTTTTCCGCCTGCTGGCGATCGGCGTCGGGATCGGCAAGACGCGGCAGGGTGCCTTTAATCGGGCGGGTCTGAATGATGCCATTCGCAAGGTGAATGAACCGCTCGGGGGAAAGGCTCAGGATCGCCCCGCGCGGCAGGCGCACAAACGCGCTGAATGGGGCGCGGTTGCTGGCATTGAGGCGACTAAATGCCTGCCACTCATCGCCCTGATAGGTTGCCTGGAATCGCTGGGCAAGGTTGACCTGATAACAATCGCCGCTCTGAAGGTACGCCTGCACGCGCGCGAACTTTTCCGCATACTCCTTCTCTGTCATGTTGGCGTGCCAGCCTGAGGTCAACTTGAAATCCCCCGGTGTTTCAGGCTCCAGGGCTTCCAGCCAGGCCAGACGTGCATTCACGTCGGTATGGCTCAAAAGAGACACCACCTGCCTGCGGTGATCGACGATCAGCGCCCAGTCGTAAAGCCCCACTGCCATATCGGGGAGCGGAATATCGTCCTTAGCAAGGTCCGGCAGCGTTTCGAAGCGGCGACCTAAATCGTAGCCAAACAGGCCCAGCGCGCCTCCCTGAAAAGGCAGGTCCGGGTTTGGGGTAGCGGATAAGCCGAGCGCGTTGATTTCCTGCTGAAGCTGCTTTAGCGGATCGTCCGTTGGCGACAGGTCATCAGTTGTCAGCGTTTTGACCGGATCGGCCACCAGAATATCAAAGCGGCTGTAGGGGTGATCCGCATGGCCGGAGTGCAGCAGCATCGCAAACGGAAGGTGGCTCAGGCGAGCAAACCAGAATTCAGCGGCATCAGCACGCCAGGGCAGGGTAATAACTGTGGGGAAGCGCATGTTCATGTATGGCATACTACCGGGCAGCGTGAAATAATTAGCGCGAATAATTTAGCAGGAGTTGACGATGTTTGCAGGTTTACCTTCTCTGAGCCATGAACAGCAGCAGAAAGCGGTTGAGCGAATTCAGGAACTGATGTCCCAGGGGATGAGCAGCGGGCAGGCGATTACCGTTGTCGCCGAGGAGATTCGCGCCAGTCATTCCGGCGAGCGGATTGTGGCGCGATTCGAAGATGAAGATGAAGATCCAGAAGAGTAATCGGGCTTACACCGCCGCGATAATCTTGATCTCGACCTTGTACTCCGGTTTCATCAGCGTGGCCTGTACGGTGCAGCGTACAGGCGCGTGACCCGCTACCACCCACGCATCCCAGGCTTTGTTCATCGCCGCGAAATCGTCCTTGTTTGCCAGGAAAATCGTCGCATCCAGAATGCGGGATTTGTCGCTGCCCTGTTTTTCCAGCACCGCATCAATCTGCGCCAGAGTATTCGCCGTCTGCTCGAACGCATCCGCGTCCAGGTTAGCCGGTACGCCGGTGTAGTAGAGCGTCTGGTTATGGATCACCACATCAGACCAGCGGGCTTCGGCATCAATGCGCACAATTGTCATAAACGTTTCCTCGTTATTTTTCGTCGTCAGGCGGCAAGACTGCCATATTGTGCTCCTGTCGTCACTATTTGGGGTGGCACAGGAGAGGATGGGCTGACATAATCCCTGTGCAAAAATACAGTGAGAGAGCACCGTGGCAGACGATTTTTCCCCTGAAGGTCAATTAGCGCAGGCTATCCCCGGCTTTAAACCGCGCGAGCCGCAGCGACAGATGGCGCACGCCGTTGCGCACGCTATCGATAAGGCTCAGCCGCTGGTGGTCGAAGCCGGAACCGGCACGGGTAAAACGTATGCTTACCTTGCTCCGGCGCTGCGTGCGAAGAAGAAGGTGATTATTTCCACCGGATCGAAGGCGCTGCAGGATCAGCTCTACAGCCGCGATTTGCCCACGGTGGCGAAAGCGCTGAAATACAAAGGGCGTCTGGCTCTGCTGAAAGGGCGCTCCAACTATCTCTGCCTGGAACGTCTTGAGCAGCAGGCGCTGGCGGGTGGCGACCTGCCGGTGCAGACGCTGAGCGACGTCATTATCCTTCGGTCATGGGCGAACCAGACCGAAGAGGGCGATATCAGCACCTGCGCGAGCGTGCCGGAAGATTCTCCCGCCTGGCCGCTGGTGACCAGCACCAACGACAACTGCCTCGGCAGCGACTGTCCGCTGTATAAAGACTGCTTTGTGGTAAAAGCCCGTAAAACGGCGATGGACGCGGACGTGGTGGTGGTGAACCACCATCTGTTCCTCGCGGATATGGTCGTCAAGGACAGCGGTTTCGGCGAGCTGATCCCGGAGGCGGACGTGATGATCTTCGACGAAGCCCACCAGCTTCCGGACATCGCCAGCCAGTATTTCGGCCAGTCGCTCTCGAGCCGTCAGCTTCAGGACCTGGCGAAAGACTTCACCATCGCTTACCGGACCGAACTCAAAGATACCCAGCAGCTGCAAAAGTGCGCCGACCGCCTGGCGCAGAGCGCGCAGGATTTCCGCCTACAGCTCGGCGAGCCGGGCTATCGCGGCAACCTGCGAGAGCTGCTGGCGGACAAAAACATCCAGCGCGCGCTGCTGCTGCTCGATGATGCCCTGGAGCTCTGCTACGACGTGGCAAAGCTGTCGCTTGGACGCTCCGCGCTGCTGGACGCGGCCTTTGAGCGCGCCACGCTCTATCGCGGGCGGCTCAAACGGCTGAAAGAGATTAACCAGCCGGGGTTCAGCTACTGGTATGAGTGCACCTCACGGCATTTCACGCTGGCGCTCACGCCGCTGACGGTGGCGGATAAATTTAAAGAGGTGATGGCGCAAAAACCGGGAAGCTGGATCTTCACCTCGGCAACCCTGTCGGTGAATGACGATCTGCATCACTTCACGGAACGTCTTGGCATTGAGGAGGCGGAATCGCTGCTCCTGCCCAGCCCGTTCGATTACGAAAAACAGGCGCTGCTCTGCGTTCCCCGAAATCTGCCGCTGCCGAACCAGCCGGGCGCGGCGCGCCATCTGGCGGCGATGTTAAAACCGATGATTGAGGCCAACAACGGCCGCTGCTTTATGCTCTGCACCTCTCACGCCATGATGCGTGACCTCGCCGAGCAGTTCCGCGCCACCATGACCCTACCGGTGCTGCTGCAGGGCGAAACCAGCAAAGGCCAGCTGTTACAGCAGTTTGTCAGCGCCGGGAATGCCCTGCTGGTGGCGACCAGCAGCTTCTGGGAAGGGGTCGACGTGCGGGGCGATACGCTCTCGCTGGTGATCATTGATAAGCTGCCGTTTACCTCCCCGGACGATCCGCTGCTCAAGGCGCGCATGGAAGACTGCCGCCTGCGCGGGGGCGATCCGTTTGACGAGGTCCAGCTGCCGGACGCGGTGATTACCCTCAAGCAGGGGGTAGGGCGTTTGATCCGCGACGTCACCGATCGCGGCGTGCTGGTGATTTGCGATAACCGACTGGTGATGCGCCCTTACGGTGCCACCTTCCTCGCCAGCCTGCCCCCCGCACCGCGGACGCGGGACATAAAACGCGCGGTGCGTTTCCTGGCAAACCCAACGGCGGAGTAATTCGCCCCGGAATGTGCTAAGATGCGCGCCATTTTGTGACTGACCCTTGCGAGAGCGCGACGACTGATGCGAATTCTGGCTATTGATACCGCGACAGAGGCTTGCTCTGTTGCTCTGTTGAACGACGGTGCTGTTTCTGCCCATTTCGAAGAGTGCCCACGGGAACACACCCAACGCATTCTGCCCCTGGTAAAAGCCATGTTAACCCAGGGCAACACCTCCTTAACCGACCTCGACGCGCTGGCCTTTGGCCGTGGCCCTGGCAGCTTTACGGGCGTGCGTATCGGGATTGGCATTGCGCAGGGGCTGGCGCTGGGCGCTGAACTGCCGATGATCGGTGTCTCAACCCTCGCCACCATGGCGCAGGGTGCCTGGCGCATGACCGGCGCAACCCGCGTGCTGGCGGCGATTGATGCCCGTATGGGTGAAGTTTACTGGGCCGAATATACGCGTGATGAAAACGGCGTCTGGCACGGTGAAGAGACGGAAGCCGTGCTGACGCCTGAAGCCGTCACCGAACGCCTGAAGCAGCTTTCCGGTGAGTGGGCGACGGTAGGGACGGGCTGGCCGGCTTGGCCGGAAATGGGGAACGACACCGGCGTAACGCTGGTCGACGGCAATATGCTGCTACCTGCCGCCGAAGATATGCTTCCCATTGCCTGTCAGCTGTTCGCGAAAGGAAAAACCGTTGCTGTTGAACAGGCTGAGCCGGTTTATTTACGAAACACCGTTGCGTGGAAGAAACTTCCAGGCCGCGAGTGAATCTCAGTAACAGGAACTGAGAAAAAGGAGTCGCATCATGGCGGTTCAAACTAAAGTTGTTCGCCTTTTAATGGCAGGCGTTGTTGCCACAGCACTGAGCGGTTGCGTAACCGTTCCTGATGCGATTAAGGGCAGTAGCCCAACACCACAGCAGGATCTGGTGCGCGTTATGAACGCGCCTGAGCTGTATGTGGGCCAGGAATCGCGCTTCGGCGGCAAGGTGATCGAGGTCTTTAACCAGCAAGGTAAAACCCGTCTGGAAATTGCGACGGTGCCGCTGGACAGCGGTGCTCGCCCCGTGCTGGGTGAAGCCTCGCGCGGGCGCATTTATGCAGACGTTAGCGGTTTCCTTGACCCGGTCGATTTCCGCGGGCAACTGGTGACGGTTGTGGGGCCAATTACCGGTGCGGAGCAGGGCAAAATCGGCAGCACGCCGTATAAATTTATGACCATGCAGGTGACCGGCTACAAACGCTGGCGTATTGCCCAGCAGGTGGTCATGCCGCCACAGCCGATCGATCCGTGGATGTGGGGTCCTCATCCTTACCGTTATGGTTATCCCGGCTGGGGCTGGTACAACCCGGGCCCGGCGCAGGTTCAAACGATCGTAACTGAGTAACTGACTGTTATTATTAGGAAAGAGACAGCGGCTCAGCCGCTGTCTCTGTTTTTTTACGGATAAAATGAAAAAAAAGAGTGACGCGCTTCGCAACCTGCAATCTGAACAATTAATAAACTGGTACGCTGAGTTAATATAATGTTAACAAACTGTTTATTATCGGGGCTGTGATGACGACGAACACTCATTTCAGAGGTGATGCATTGAAAAAGGTTTGGCTTAACCGTTATCCCGCAGATGTGCCTGCGGAGATCAATCCTGACCGTTATCAATCCCTGGTTGAATTATTTGAACACTCGGTGCGGCGCTATGCTGACCAGCCTGCGTTTGTGAACATGGGCGAAGTGATGACCTTCCGTAAGCTGGAAGAGCGTAGCCGGGCGTTTGCTGCGTATTTACAGGAAGGGCTGGGGCTGCAAAAAGGGGACCGCGTCGCGCTGATGATGCCAAACCTGCTGCAATATCCGGTAGCGCTGTTCGGCATCCTGCGAGCCGGGATGATTGTCGTCAACGTGAACCCGCTGTATACCCCGCGTGAACTTGAGCATCAGTTGAACGACAGTGGCGCGGTTGCGATTGTCATTGTCTCAAACTTTGCCCACACGCTGGAAAAAGTGGTCGACCGAACCCAGGTTAAGCACGTCATTCTGACGCGCATGGGCGATCAGCTTTCCACGGCCAAAGGCACGCTGGTTAACTTTGTCGTTAAATACGTGAAGCGGCTGGTACCAAAATATCATCTGCCGGACGCCATTTCCTTCCGCCGCGCGCTGCATGCGGGCTACCGTATGCAGTATGTGAAACCCGAAGTGGTGGCGGAAGATCTTGCGTTTCTGCAATACACCGGCGGGACCACCGGCGTCGCCAAAGGGGCCATGCTTACCCACCGTAATATGCTGGCGAACCTTGAACAGGTGAACGCCACCTACGGGCCGCTGCTGCATCCGGGTAAAGAAGTGGTGATCACCGCGCTTCCGCTGTATCACATTTTTGCGCTGACCATGAACTGCCTGCTGTTTATCGAGCTGGGGGGGCAGAACATCCTGATCACAAACCCGCGCGATATCCCGGGCCTGGTGAAAGAGCTGGCGAAATATCCGTTCACCGCCATGACGGGGGTGAATACCCTGTTTAACGCGCTGCTCAACAACAAAGAGTTCCAGCAGCTGGATTTCTCCACGCTGCACCTCTCCGCGGGCGGCGGCATGCCGGTTCAGCAGGCGGTTGCCGAGCGCTGGGTTAAGCTTACCGGGCAGTACCTGCTGGAAGGCTATGGTCTGACGGAGTGCGCACCGCTGGTGAGCGTCAACCCGCACGACATTGACTACCACAGCGGCAGCATTGGCCTGCCTGTTCCGTCGACCGAAGCGAAGCTGGTGGATGATGAGGATAACGAAGTGCCTCATGGTGAGCCGGGCGAGCTGTGCGTAAGAGGGCCGCAGGTGATGCTGGGCTACTGGCAACGCCCGGATGCCACGGACGAGATCATCAAAGACGGCTGGCTGCATACCGGCGATATCGCCGTGATGGACGACGAAGGTTTCCTGCGCATTGTCGATCGTAAGAAAGACATGATCCTGGTCTCCGGCTTTAACGTCTACCCGAACGAAATCGAAGACGTGGTCATGCAGCACAGCGGCGTGCTCGAAGTGGCGGCTGTGGGCGTTCCGTCCGGTAGCAGCGGTGAAGCGGTGAAGATATTTGTGGTCAAGAAAGATCCTTCTCTCACCGAGGATGCGCTGATAACGTTTTGTCGCCGTCAACTGACGGGTTATAAAGTGCCGAAGCTAGTGGAATTCCGCGATGAACTGCCGAAATCCAACGTCGGGAAGATATTACGACGAGAATTACGTGACGAAGCCCGTGCCAAAGTAGACAATAAGGCCTGAGCTTCACGTTAATCGCCCAGACGCCGGTTAAGCCGGCGTTTTTTATGGGCGCAAACAAAAGAGAATATGATTTGAATTACCAGATGATCACGACCAACGACGAGCTGGCTTCGCTGTGCGAAGTGACGCGCGACTATCCCGCCATCGCCCTGGATACCGAGTTTGTCCGTACGAGAACCTATTATCCGCAGCTGGGCCTGATTCAGATGTACGACGGCAAACATGTCTCGCTGATTGATCCGCTCGGTATTACCGACTGGGCACCGATGCGCGAACTGCTGCTGGATACGGCCGTGACCAAATTCCTGCATGCGGGCAGTGAAGATCTGGAAGTGTTTATGAATACCTTTGGCATCATGCCACAGCCGCTCATTGATACGCAGATCCTCGCCGCGTTCAGCGGGCGTCCGCTCTCATGGGGCTTTGCTGCCATGGTTGAGGAGTATACCGGCCTGACGCTGGATAAAAGCGAATCCCGCACCGACTGGCTGGCGCGCCCGCTGACCGAGCGTCAGCTGGAATATGCGGCGGCAGACGTCTTCTACCTGCTGCCGATTGCCGGACAGCTGATGAAGGAGGCGGAAGCCTCCGGCTGGCTGTCCGCTGCGATGGATGAGTGTCGAATGACCCAGCAGCGCCGTCAGGAAGTGGTTGACCCGAAAGAGGCCTGGCGCGACATCACGAACGCCTGGCAGCTTCGCACACGTCAGCTGGCCTGCCTGCAGCTGTTAGCAGACTGGCGCTTGCGCAAAGCGCGTGAGCGCGATCTGGCCGTGAACTTTGTGGTGCGTGAAGAGCATCTGTGGGCGGTCGCCCGCTACATGCCGGGCAGCATGGGTGAACTGGACAGCATTGGTCTCTCCGGAAGCGAAATTCGTTTCCACGGCAAAACCCTGCTCGCGCTGGTGGCGCAGGCACAGCAAACGGCGGATGAAGACCTGCCGGAACCGCTGCTGAATCTGATGGATATGCCGGGCTATCGTAAAGCGTTTAAAGATATCAAAGCGCTGGTGCAGAACGTCGCAACGGAAAGCAAGCTGAGCGCGGAGCTGTTGGCATCACGTCGTCAGATTAATCAATTACTGAACTGGCACTGGAAGCTGAAGCCGCAGAATGGGCTGCCAGAGATGGTGGCGGGGTGGCGCGGGGAACTGATGGCCGATCGCCTGAATACGCTGCTGGAAGGTTATCCGCGATAAAAATATGCCGGGCGATATACCCGGCATATTCCCCCGGTGGCGCTGCGCTTACCGGGGCTACGAAATCCCAAACCTACGGACGCGACTCTTCCGCTTCCGGGAGCGTAACGTTCAGCTCCAGAATCGAAATATCCCCGTCTTTTTGCTCCAGCTGTACGGTGACCATCTCCGGGTCAATCTGCACGTATTTACAGATCACTTCCAGGATGTCCTTGCGCAGCTGCGGCAGGTAGTGAGGCTCGGCGTCGCTACGACGACGCTCCGCAACGATAATTTGCAGACGTTCTTTTGCGATGTTGGCGGTGCTTTTTTTCCGCGAGAGAAAAAAGTCCAGTAATGCCATAACTTATCCTCCGAACAGGCGTTTGAGGAAACCTTTCTTCTCTTCTTCAATGAAGCGGAAAGGACGTTCTTCTCCCAGCAGACGGTCAACGGTATCGGCGTAAGCTTTACCTGCATCTGCCATCGTATCCAGGATCACTGGCTCACCCTGGTTAGAGGCGCGTAACACGGACTGATCTTCCGGGATAACGCCAACCAGTTTGATGCGCAGGATCTCCAGCACGTCTTCCATGCTCAGCATGTCACCTTTGTTCACGCGACCCGGGTTGTAGCGGGTCAGCAACAGGTGCTCTTTGATCGGTTCCTGGCCATTTTCCGCACGGCGGGATTTAGAGGCGAGGATACCGAGAATTCGGTCTGAGTCACGCACGGACGAGACTTCAGGGTTCGTGGTGATGATGGCTTCATCCGCGAAGTAGAGCGCCATCAGCGCACCGGTTTCGATACCGGCAGGGGAGTCACAGACGACGAAGTCAAACTCCATCTTTTTCAGATCGTCGAGCACTTTTTCCACGCCTTCGCGGGTCAGCGCGTCTTTGTCACGGGTCTGAGACGCCGGAAGAATGT
Organism: Enterobacter sp. RIT637; assembly: GCF_019718755.1. Lineage (NCBI taxonomy): Bacteria > Pseudomonadati > Pseudomonadota > Gammaproteobacteria > Enterobacterales > Enterobacteriaceae > Enterobacter > Enterobacter sp. RIT637. The sequence continues at coordinate 501,310 of NZ_JAIHAZ010000002.1, read as the reverse complement.
AGAGGTTCTCGGTGCGCTTGTCTTTAATCAGCGCCTGGTTAAGCGTGGCATCGCCCTGGATGACGTTTACGAAGTCATACACGACGCGACGCTCACAACCCATGATCAGGTCCAGGTTACGCAGGCCGATATCGAAATCGATAACGACGGTTTTCTTTCCCTTCTGGGCCAAACCAGTAGCGATGGCCGCGCTGGAGGTGGTCTTGCCAACGCCTCCTTTACCCGAAGTAACAACAATAATGCGTGCCATAGAAATTCCTTGTTAAAAAGGGATCAATTCAACGGTTGAACGGTCAACGCGTCGTCTGCCAGCAGCAGACGAGCCGCTTTGCCATAAAATTCGGCTGGGATCTTGTCGCTCAGCCAATATTCACCTGCGATGGACACCAGTTCCGCCGTCAGGTGACTACAAAATATTTGTGCTTCCCGATCGCCACTTGCGCCCGCGAGCGCACGCCCACGCATCATACCGTAGACGTGAATATTGCCATCCGCAATCAGTTCAGCGCCAGCACTGACGTGGCTTGTAACAATTAGATCACAGTTTGGCGCATAAATTCGCTGACCGGAACGAACCGGCACATCAATCAATCGCGTTTTTGTGACAGGTGTAACGTTTTGAGCCGGGGGAAGGGGCGTCTGCACCGCCGCTGGGGCCGAACGAGGGGCTTTTTCTTTGCCTTCGGTCAGGAGCGGTAGCCCTGCCCGTTCAATCTCGGCTTTCAGTTCAGCATCTTTACAGCCGCTAATGCCGACAATACGCAGCCCGGTGGATGAAACCGCCTGCTGGAGAAGTTTCCAGTTAACCGGGGCATCCAGACCGCTCACATTGACGACAACGGGGGCATGTTTCAGAAAGGCGGGTGCCTGCGCGATTTTATCTTCTAACGCCTGACGAATAACCTCGGGTTTTGCATCATGCAAATGAACCACTGATAAGGTGAAGCTACTGCCTTTAAGCTCGATGGGCGTGTTTGACATCCTGGCCTTACTCAATTTGCTATTAACCGCAACAACTCGCTGCGATATTCCGAAGAGTATCAGGCATGTTATAGTCAGGAGTATATTGAGGCAAGCAACCACCCATTAATTCAGAGTAAAAACATGTTTTGTGTGATCTATAGAAGTACAAGCCGTGACCAGACCTATCTTTATGTCGAAAAGAAAGACGATTTTTCGCGCGTGCCTGAAGAATTAATGAAAAACTTTGGCCGTCCTCAGCTGGCAATGCTGCTGCCGCTTGACGGGCGTAAGGCGCTGGTGAATGCCGATTTGGAAAAAGTGAAATTGGCATTAACCGAACAAGGCTATTATTTACAGCTTCCGCCACCACCCGAGAATTTATTAAAACAGCATCTTGAGGTGAACGGAAAGAAATAAACCCGGACGCCTCCGGGAACAACACATCAACCGTTTAGGGGTCGACCATGTATCAACATCATAACTGGCAAGGTGCATTACTGGATTATCCCGTCAGCAAAGTCGTCTGCGTGGGCAGCAACTACGCAAAACACATTCAGGAAATGGGCAGCGCGACGCCAGACGAGCCGGTCCTGTTTATTAAGCCCGAAACCGCACTCTGCGATATTCGCCAGCCGCTGGCGTTACCGCAAGGGCTGGGTTCCGTGCACCACGAGGTGGAGCTGGCGGTGCTGATTGGCGCCACGCTGCGCCAGGCTTCTGAAGAGCATGTGCACAAAGCGATTGCCGGTTACGGTGTCGCCCTGGATCTCACCCTGCGTGATGTGCAGGGCAAGATGAAGAAAGCGGGGCAACCGTGGGAAAAAGCCAAAGGCTTTGATAATTCCTGCCCCATTTCGGGTTTTGTTCCCGTCAGTGAGTTCACTGATGACCCGCAGGACACCCCGCTCAGCCTGAAGGTGAATGGCGAAGTTCGCCAGCAGGGCACCACGGCAGACATGATCCACAAGATCGTCCCGCTGATTGCCTACATGAGCCGCTTCTTTACCCTGAAACCGGGTGATGTGATCCTGACCGGTACGCCAGAGGGCGTCGGCCCGCTCAACGGTGGCGATGAGCTTGAGGTCAGTTTCAACGGCCTGTCGCTGAAAACACGCGTGCTGTAAAAACACCTTGCCGCCTGAAATGGGCGGCAAAACTTGCATCAACGTGCCAGACTCGTTATAAGGTGCGCTTTCTTTTGACGTGTGGACATCCTGATGAACGACATCCCTTTCTGGCAAACTAAAACGCTCGACGAAATGACCGACGCGGAGTGGGAGTCGTTGTGCGACGGCTGCGGACAGTGCTGCCTGCACAAGCTGATGGATGAGGACTCTGACGAGATCTATTTCACCAACGTCGCCTGCAAGCAGCTGAACATCAAAACCTGCCAGTGCCGCAACTACGAACGCCGCTTCGAGTACGAGCCGGACTGCATCAAGCTAACCCGTGAAAATTTGCCGACCTTTGAGTGGTTACCGCATACCTGCGCGTATCGCCTGCTGGCGGAAGGAAAAGATCTGCCCAAATGGCACCCGCTGCTGACCGGCTCCAAAGCGGCTATGCACGGTGAACGCATTTCCGTGCGCCATATTGCGGTGAAAGAGTCTGAAGTGCGGGACTGGGAAGACCACATCATGAATCACCCAAATCGGTGATAATAAAAAACCCGCCTCGGCGGGTTTTTTATTATGCGCTGTTGTGCGGTCTGATGCCCTCACCCCAACCCTCTCCCACGGGAGAGGGCGCAAACATTAAAAACGGCAACCGAAGTTGCCGTTTTGCTTTTATCTTCCAAATAGGTCCCGTTTCTTTGGCTTAAACGGCTGGGCAATCAGCACCAGCAGCGCCACGACGAAGTAGGCCACAAAAATGCCCACCAGCCACTGCGGCATCTCCAGCGTCAGGAATTCCCACTGACGCACAGAACAGTCGCCGGACGCCACAAACACCTGCGGCAGCCACTTATCCAGCGGCAGCCAGCTCGGGAAGCGGGCGGCAAAATCACAGGTCATAAACGGCGACGGATGCAGCTGCATCATGGTGTGCTCCCAGGAGAGTTCAATTCCCTTCCAGGCGCTGTACAGCCAGATGGCGATACCGGCATAGCGTAACGGTGATTTCGGGGCAATCGCGCCCACGAGACCCGCGCCCATAATGCCGAACAATGCGCAACGTTCGTAGATACACAGCACGCAGGGCTTCAGCCCCATCACGTGCTGGAACCACAACGCGACCATTTCCAGCGCAAAGGCGGTCAGGGCCATTAGCAACCACGCTCCGCGACCGCGAGAGCACTGGTTTAAAAATCTCAACATAATCATTTCCCTGGAACATGCTTAGAAAGCGCAGTGTAAACGAATTCGTTTTCCGCGCCACCTGTACCTGACGAAATAAAACGTAATTGGATGTTTATCATGCGAAAAGGCAAACGGGCAGCGAACTGCCCGATTTACACGTCTTAATGCGCGGCAAGTATACCCGCTTGTATCAGCCACTGCGTATAAGGAATGAGGGTAATTTTGACGCAAAGCAAACCCACAATCGTCAGTACCAGCGTATAGGGCAGGGCCATCCAGACCATTCTTCCATAAGAAAGTCGTATGAGTGGCGCAAGAGCCGAGGTCAGCAGGAACAGGAATGCGGCCTGGCCGTTAGGCGTCGCCACGGAAGGGAGGTTGGTGCCGGTGTTGATCGCCACCGCCAGCAGCTCGAACTGCTGGGCGCTGATAACGCCTTCTTGCATAGCCGTTTTGGCTTCATTGATGTAGACCGTCCCGACAAAGACGTTATCGGAGATGGACGACAGAAGGCCGTTGAAAAGATAAAAGAGCGAAAGTTGCGCGTCCGGAGCCGCCTGGAGCACAAACGTGATAATCGGTGCAAACAGGTGCTGGTCGACGATCACCGCCACGACGGCAAAGAAGACCGCCAGCAGCGCGGTAAACGGCAGGGCTTCTGTAAAGGCTTTGCCGATAGCATGCTCGTCCGTTACGCCGCTAAAGGTGGTGGCAAGGATAATTACGGAGAGGCCTATCAACCCGACTTCGGCAAGATGAAAGGCCAGCGCGGCGATAAGCCAGATGCCGATGATCCCCTGCGCAATCAGACGCAGCGTCTCCTGGCGCGTACGCTGTTTGCGGCTCTGCTCGTCAAACCTATGCAGCTCTTTGCGCACCGGCTCAGGCAGTTGCGCGCCGTAGCCGAAAATGTGGAACTTCTCGACCAGTATGCAGGTTGCTAACCCGCAGACGAACACGGGCAGGGTGACGGGGGCCATGCGCAGGAAAAACTCGCCGAACTGCCAGTGAGCCGCTTTGGCGATAATCAGGTTTTGCGGCTCACCCACCATGGTCATCACGCCGCCCAGCGCCGTACCGACGCCCGCATGCATCATCAGGCTGCGCAGAAACGCGCGAAACTGTTCCAGCACGTCACGGTTATGCGCCTCGACGTGGCTGTCATCCTGAAGATCTTCGCTCGGGCGCGAGGAGGCCACCCGGTGATAAATCCCGTAAAAGCCGACGGCGACGCTGATCACCACCGCGACAACGGTCAGCGCATCCAGGAAGGCCGACAGAAAGGCGGCAGCAAGGCAAAACGCCAGTGAGAGGATCGCTTTCGATGGAATGCTGAGCAGCAGGCGCGTGAAGATAAACAGCAGCAGCTGTTTCATAAAGTAGATACCGGCCACCATAAAAATCAGCAGCAGTAGCACTTCGAGATTCGACGCCAGCTCGTGTTTAACATGTTCAGCGCTGGTCATACCAATCACCACGGCTTCAAACGCCAGCAGGCCGCCGGGCAGCAGGGGATAGCACTTCAGCGCCATTGCCAGGGTGAAGATAAACTCAGCCACCAGCAGCCAGCCGGCGACAAAGGGATTCACACTAAAAATGATGGGATTTACGACCAGGAAAACCAGCAGTATCAGTTTGTACCAGTCAGGAGACTGACCTAAAAAATTGCGCCATAGCGCGCGCCCAAAAGAAATTTCCACAACAGACGTCCTTCCCGTCAAGTAATACAAAGCATCAGTATACGCAAAAATCGCGGCCTGGAGGCGGATAAGACCACATTGTAAATTTCACAAAAATGAAACGCCGATCCCCTTTTCTCACTTTGCCACGCTATCTGCCTCTGCGCGCCTCTGGTATGATGAGTCCAATTTGCTAAAGCTGTGTAATGGAAATCTCACTATGGTCATTAAGGCGCAGAGCCCGGCGGGTTTCGCGGAAGAGTACATCATTGAAAGCATCTGGAATAATCGTTTCCCTGCGGGATCAATTCTACCTGCTGAACGCGAACTCTCTGAACTGATTGGCGTCACCCGTACCACGCTGCGTGAAGTCCTGCAGCGTCTGGCACGTGATGGCTGGTTGACGATTCAGCACGGCAAGCCAACGAAAGTAAACAACTTCTGGGAAACGTCCGGGCTGAACATTCTTGAAACGCTGGCGCGTCTCGACCACGAAAGCGTGCCGCAGCTGATCGACAATCTGCTCTCCGTGCGTACCAACATCGCGACTATCTTTATCCGCACCGCGTTCCGTCAGCACCCTGAAGATGCGCTCGCGGTGCTGGCCAGCGCGAACGAGGTCGAAGACCACGCTGACGCGTTCGCCACGCTTGACTACAACGTCTTCCGCGGCCTGGCCTTTGCCTCCGGTAACCCGATTTACGGCCTGATCCTGAACGGGATGAAAGGGCTGTATACCCGCATTGGTCGCCACTACTTCGCTAACCCTGAAGCCCGCAGCCTGGCGCTGGGGTTCTACCATAAGCTGAGCAAGCTCTGCACTGAAGGGCTGCACGATCAGGTGTATGAGACGGTGCGTCGCTACGGGCATGATTCCGGTGAAATCTGGCACCGCATGCAGAAGACGCTCCCGGGTGATTTAGCGATTCAGACCCGCTAAAAGAAAAAACCTCTCGCAAGAGAGGTTTTTTTCGTCGGGTGGCGGCTACGCCTTACCCGACCTACGGTTCTTGTAGGCCCGGTAAGCGTAGCGCCACCGGGCAAAAAAGCGGCACTACAGCGTATTCAACCGCGCCGGGCATCGCTCCAGCAGCTCCACGCTGCCATCTTCATTCTGCTGTTCAAGCAACACGTCAAAGCCCCACAGCCGATGCACGTGCTTCAGCACCTCTTTACGCCCTTTATCCAGCGGCGCACGGTTGTGCGGGATATAGCGCAGCGTCAGGGAGCGGTCACCGCGTAAATCCACATTCCACACCTGAATATTCGGCTCAAGGTTGCTCAGGTTGTACTGGGAAGAGAGGCGAGAGCGGATCTCGCGATAGCCCTCTTCGTTGTGGATCGCCGAAATTTCCAGGTAGTTGTTACGGTCATCATCCAGCACGGTGAAGAAACGGAAATCTCGCATGATCTTCGGCGACATAAACTGGCTGATAAAGCTCTCATCCTTAAAGTCACGCATCGCGAAATGCAGCGTTTCCAGCCAGTCGGAACCGGCGATGTCCGGGAACCAGTATTTGTCTTCCTCCGTCGGCGACTGGCAGATGCGCTTGATGTCCTGGAACATCGCAAAGCCAAGGGCATACGGGTTAATGCCGCTGTACCACGGGCTGTTATAAGCAGGCTGGAACACCACGTTGGTGTGGCTGTGCAGAAACTCCATCATAAAGCGTTCGGAGACTTTCCCTTCGTCATACAGGTGGTTAAGGATGGTATAGTGCCAGAAGGTCGCCCAGCCTTCGTTCATCACCTGCGTCTGTTTCTGCGGGTAAAAATACTGGCTCACCTTACGCACAATGCGCAGGATCTCGCGCTGCCACGGCTCCAGCAGCGGCGCATTTTTCTCCATAAAGTAGAGCAGGTTTTCCTGCGGCTCAGACGGATAACGACGCGCTTCGGCGACCGTTTTTTCCTCTTCACGCTTCGGCAGGGTGCGCCACAGCATATTCACCTGGCTTTGCAGGTACTCCTCGCGGCTTTTCTGCCGGGCCTTCTCCTCCTGTAAGGAGATTTTTTGCGGACGCTTGTAGCGGTCAACGCCGTAGTTCATCAGCGCGTGGCAGGAATCGAGCAGTTTTTCCACTTCGTCCACGCCGTAGCGCTCTTCGCATTCAGTAATGTATTTACGGGCGAAAATCAGGTAATCGACAATCGAGCTGGCATCCGTCCAGCTGCGGAAAAGATAGTTGTTCTTGAAGAAAGAGTTATGCCCGTAGCAGGCGTGAGCCATCACCAGCGCCTGCATGGTAATGGTGTTCTCTTCCATCAGATAGGCAATACACGGGTTGGAGTTAATGACGATCTCATACGCCAGCCCCTGCTGGCCGTGTTTATACAGCCGCTCCGTTTCAATAAATTTCTTACCAAACGACCAGTGCGGATAGTTGATCGGCATCCCGACGCTGGAGTAGGCATCCATCATCTGTTCGGACGTAATGACTTCAATTTGATGTGGATAGGTATCCAGGCGATAGAGTTTTGCCACCCGGTCAATCTCGGCCAGATAGACATCAAGCAGCTCGAAGGTCCAGTCGGGTCCATCGCTCAGACGTGTGTTGTCCTTGGATATGGAATCAATAGTAGCCATTAGCGCGCCCTCGTTGTTGGGAGCTCTCTCTGTCTGGAGAGCCTCCTTTCAAGCATAGATCAACGCGTTAAAAAGCGTGCTGAAGCAGAAATTTTTTCTTTGCGATTTCGCGTTTTTGATACGGCAAAAAAAGCGGGTCTCGCAGAGTTTTATGCTGGCTAAAAATAACGCGCAGCAGGAGATCCCAAATTAGCACTATCCCCTGATACAGGGGGATGTGTGAGGTAAGTCACCATAAAAAAGTCGTATGTTGAATAATATTTTCAACTAGGTTATCAATCTGTAATTAGAAGATTGTTCTTTTGCACATAATGGAGTGGCTATGCGTGTTGTCATACTGGGAAGTGGTGTCGTTGGCGTAACCAGCGCCTGGTATTTAAGTCAGGCTGGGCATGAGGTTACCGTTATCGATCGTGAATCTGGCCCGGCGCTTGAAACCAGTGCGGCGAACGCCGGACAAATCTCTCCGGGCTATGCGGCGCCGTGGGCAGCGCCCGGCGTGCCGTTAAAGGCGATTAAGTGGATGTTCCAGCGCCACGCGCCGCTGGCGATCAGTCTCGACGGCACGCAGTTCCAGCTGAAGTGGATGTGGCAGATGCTGCGCAACTGCGACACCCGCCACTACATGGAAAATAAAGGACGCATGGTGCGTCTGGCGGAGTACAGCCGTGATTGCCTGAAAGCCTTGCGCGCCTCGACGGGCATTGAGTACGAAGGCCGACAGGGCGGTACGCTGCAGCTATTCCGCACTGAACAACAGTATGAAAACGCCACCCGCGATATCGCCGTGCTGGAAGATGCGGGCGTACCGTACCAGCTGCTGGAAGCCAGTCAGCTGGGGCAGGTGGAGCCTGCGCTGGCGGAAGTGGCGCACAAGCTGACGGGCGGGCTGCGTCTGCCAAACGACGAAACCGGCGACTGTCAGCTCTTTACCCAGCGTCTGGCACAGATGTGCGCGCAGGCAGGGGTGAAATTCCGTTTTAACACCTCTGTCGACAAGCTGCTGTCCGAGGGCGAAAAAATTTACGGCGTGAAGTGTGGGGAGGAGGTGATCAAAGCCGATGCCTACGTGATGGCGTTTGGCTCATACTCCACCGCCATGCTGAAAGGCATCCTCGATATTCCGGTCTACCCGCTGAAAGGCTACTCGCTGACCATTCCGGTGAAAGAAGAGAGCGGCGCGCCCGTCTCGACCATTCTGGACGAAACCTACAAAATCGCGATCACCCGCTTCGACAACCGCATCCGTGTGGGCGGCATGGCGGAGATTGTCGGCTTCAACACCGAGCTGCTGCAGCCGCGTCGTGAAACCCTGGAAATGGTGGTGGGCGATCTCTTCCCGCGCGGAGGTTTTGTTGAGCAGGCGACGTTCTGGACCGGCCTGCGTCCGATGACGCCGGACGGCACGCCGATTGTCGGCCGCACGCCGTATAAAAACCTGTGGACCAATACCGGGCACGGCACGCTCGGCTGGACGATGGCCTGCGGCTCGGGTCAACTGCTGAGTGACCTGATCTCCGGGCGCACGCCGGTAATTCCGTTTGACGATTTAAGTGCCGCACGTTATCAATCAGGGTTTACCCCATCGCGTCCTCAGCACCTGCACGGCGCGCATAACTAAGGAGTCGTCATGTCCCGTCCCATTCTGGCTCAGCTGGACTTGCAGGCCCTCAAGAATAACCTGCAAATTGTTCGCCGTGCTGCGCCGGGTACACGCGTCTGGTCGGTAGTCAAGGCAAATGCCTACGGCCACGGCATTGACCGTATCTGGAACGCGCTCAGCGCGACGGACGGTTTTGCTTTACTCAATCTTGAAGAGGCCATTCTGCTGCGCGAGCGCGGCTGGAAAGGGCCCATCCTGCTGCTGGAAGGTTTTTTCCACGCCGACGATCTGCCGCTGCTGGACAAATACCGTCTGACCACCAGCGTTCACAGCAACTGGCAGATTAAGGCGATTCAGGATGCGAAGCTCCACGCGCCGCTGGATATCTATCTCAAGGTGAACAGCGGCATGAACCGCCTGGGCTTCCAGCCTGAGCGGGTCCATACGGTCTGGCAGCAGCTGCGTGCCCTGAAAAATGTCGGTGAAATGACGTTGATGGCGCATTTTGCGGATGCTGAAAAGCCGGACGGTATCGCCGATGCCATGGTCCGCATTGAGCAGGCGGCAGAAGGGCTGGATTGCCCACGTTCGCTGTCGAACTCAGCGGCGACGCTTTGGCATCCTGAAGCCCACTATAACTGGGTGCGTCCGGGGATCGTTCTGTACGGCGCGTCTCCCTCAGGCCAGTGGCAGGACGTCGCCAACAGCGGCCTGAAGCCGGTCATGACCCTGCGCAGTGAAATCATTGGCGTGCAGACGCTGAAGACGGGTGACACGGTAGGCTATGGCAGCCGCTACCGTGCGGCGGGCGAGCAGCGCATCGGGATTGTCGCGGGCGGTTATGCGGACGGCTATCCGCGTCTGGCGCCAACCGGCACGCCCGTGTGGGTCGATGGTGTTCGCACGGGCACGGTAGGCACCATCTCAATGGATATGATGGCGATAGATTTAACCCCTTGTCCGCAGGCGGGCATCGGATCGCCGGTCGAGCTGTGGGGTAATGAGGTTAAAATCGACGATGTGGCTTCCGCTGCGGGCACGGTCGGCTATGAATTGATGTGCGCGCTGGCACCGAGAGTGCCAGTTGTGACGGTGTAACGAATGGTTGCGTCGGGTGGCGCTAACGCTTACCCGACCTACGTTCGAGGGTTTAGTAGGCCGGGTAAGGCGAAGCCGCCACCCGGCAAAAAAACAACTACTCGGTTTCCTCTTCCATCGGTCTGACGCCGACTTTTCTCACCGCGTTATCTTCTTTCTCCGCAACCGTCCAGATCATCCCGGCGAACTCTACCTGGTCACCAACGACGGGGGCAGCCCCCAGCAGCTGCTGAATGATTTCCCCGAGCGTTTGCTGCTTGTCGCGGTACTCCAGCCCTTCATCCAGGCCGTAAATCAGCGCCACATCGGCAAACTTGGCGCTGGCTTCCAGAATAAAATCGCCGAAGAAACGCTGATCCAGCGCCACCGGAGGCGACTGGCTAAACAGTTTGCCCAGCGCGGGCAGGTCGCGCTCGCGGCCAATGACGCAGAGAATATCCCCTTCACGCAGGCGGGTGCTGCCGGTAGGGTGCAGCAGGACGTTATCGCGGAACAGGGCGGCAATGCGCGTTTCGGCGGGCATATGCAGATCGCGCAGTGAGGCCCCTACGCACCATTTGTCGGCGCTGAGCTGGTAAACAAACTGCTCCCACGGGTTTTCCGGGTGAATATCCAGCCCCACGCGGGAGACCGGCCAGCCAACGGGCGGCACCACCACCTTGGCCTTTTTCGCCGCCCATCCGAGAGACGTTCCCTGGAACAGCAGCGAAATCAGCACCACGAAGAACGCCACGTTAAAGAACAGCCGCGCGTTATCCAGACCGGCCATCATCGGGAAAACGGCAAGGATAATCGGCACCGCGCCGCGCAGGCCCACCCAACTGATAAACACCCGCTCGCGCAGGTTGAAGCCGCGAAACGGCAGCAGGCCAGCAAAAACCGACAGCGGACGGGCGAAGAAGATCATCCACGCGGACAGCATCAGCGCCGGAACGGCGATCGGCAGCAGATCGGATGGCGTGACCAGAAGACCGAGCACCAGGAACATGCCGATCTGCGCCAGCCACGCCAGGCCGTCGAAGTTCTGCAAAATGGCATGGCGGTTGCGAATCGGCCGGTTGCCCATCAGGAAACCGCAGAGGTAGACGGCGAGAATGCCGCTGCCGTCCAGCGCGGTGGTGACGGCAAAAATCAGAATCCCGCCGCTCAGCGCCAACAGGGGGTAAAGCCCCGCGGGCAGCGAGATGCGGTTGATCATCTGCTGTAACAGGTAGCCCCCCGCCAGGCCGATAACAATCCCCAGCCCGAACTGCTGCAGGATATGCAAGGCGAACATCCAGCTCAGGCCCGTTTCGTGCTGCTGGATCATCTCAATCAGTGTGATGGTGAGAAACACCGCCATCGGATCGTTACTGCCGGACTCAATCTCAAGCGTTGATCCGACGCGCTCGTTTAGCCCTTTGCCGCCAAGCAGGGAAAAGACCGCTGCGGCGTCGGTTGAACCGACAATCGCGCCAATCAGCAAACCTTCCATGAGATTGAGATGGAAAAGCCACGCGGCCATCATCCCGGTGAGGCCGGAGGTAATCAACACGCCAACCGTCGCGAGCGACAGCGCTGGCCCTAAGGCGACCCGGAAAGAGCTCGCCTGGGTGCGCATCCCGCCGTCCAGCAGGATCACCGCCAGCGCGAGGTTACTCACCATGTAAGCGAAAGGGTAATTATCGAATGGGATACCGCCGATGCCATCAATGCCGGCCAACATGCCGATGGCAAGAAAAATCACAAGAATAGGTATGCCGAGACGCGATGAAAATGAACTCAATAAAATACTGCTGGTTACAAGCACAGAACCCAGAATGAAAAGGCTGATTATTGCTGCGGCATCCAATGTTGTCGTACTCCCACCTCAATGTTAACGCTGTTATTAAAACCCTAACATATTAACGACAGTAACAGCGTTTTATTGAGGTGGTTTAAGCGCTTTTTTATGCCTTTAAGACCGGATGGCCGCTGAGAGTAAGCCGACTGCCTGAATTATTATGCGTCAGCGTCGCCTGAGCGCCCAGCGGCAGGGTAACGGTCTGCTGCTCATGGCCAAAATCCAGTCCCGTAATCACCGGAATATCCAGCCGCGAGCGGATGAAATCAACCATCGTCTCAAGGGAGTAGCCCGCATCATAGTCATTCGGTGCCGAGCCGCTAAAACTGCCGAGCACGATGGCGGACTGGCGACCGAGAATACCCGCATGGTAAAGCTGGAGCAGCATGCGCTCGACGCGGAACGGATGCTCGTTGATATCTTCCAGCACCAGAATGCCATCCTCAATCTGGGGCAGCCACGGCGTGCCAATCAGCGACACCACCATCGCCAGGTTTCCACCCCAGAGCTGGCCTTCACATTCCCAGTGCGGCCCATTTCCCTGCCACTCAACGCTGTAGGTCGAATTGTGCAGCGCGCGCCAGAAATGTTCCTGGGTGAACGCATCCAGCTCCGGCGCGCCGAAGTTACCGGCCAGCATCGGGCCGCTGAAGGTAATGACGTTGTGCAGCGCCAGCAGGCCGAGCTGGATCGCCGTGAAATCGCTGTGTCCACAAATCAGCAGAGGATCCTGCTGCTGGCGTTTTGCCAGACCCTGCCAGTCAATACTTTCCAGCAACCGGCTCGCGCCATACCCGCCGCGCACCGCGAGCACAATCTGGTTTGCACCCTTCAGGTTCACCAGGCTGTTGATATCATTCAGTCTCTGCGCCTCTGTTCCGGCGAAGCGCTGCAGGCGGCGGGGGATAATTGTCTGATTTTCTACCCGATGGCCGGATTCCAGTAAGCGCTGAACGCCCCGCTGTGCCGCGTCCTGGTTGATGCAGTAACCCGACGGCGCGATGAGATGAAACTGAGACATGGCAATTCCTTGCTGAATGAGAAACTAATTGTCTATATCATGCCGCTTATACGCTGCCTGCTTCAAGAGGCGGCGCACTGCGATGACCGGCTATAAGGATAGATGACGTGAAATTGAGATGGTTTGCTTTTTTGATTGTGCTGCTTGCTGGCTGTAGTTCAAAACATGATTATCAAAATCCGCCCTGGAACCCTGAAGTGCCGGTGAAACGGGCCATGCAGTGGATGCCGATCAGCGAACAAGCCGGGAAGGCCTGGGGCGTGAGCCCGCGCCTGGTTACGGCGATCATTGCCGTGGAATCCGGCGGCAACCCAACGCTCGTCAGTAAATCCAACGCGGTGGGGCTGATGCAGCTTAAGGCATCAACGGCAGGTAAAGAGGTCTACCGCTATATGGGCTGGAGCGGTCAGCCGTCAACCAGCGAGCTGAAAAACCCGGAACGCAACATCTCGATGGGAACAGCTTACCTGAGCATTCTGGAACACGGCGTGCTGAAGGGGATTGAAGATCCTGAAGTGATGCAGTACGCGCTGGTGGTCTCTTACGTAAACGGCGCCGGTGCGCTGCTCAGAACCTTCTCGTCCGACCGTAAAGAGGCGATTGAAGAGATAAACGACATGGACAAAGACGAGTTCTTTGAGCACGTAGTGAAGAATCACCCGTCACCGCAGGCACCGCGTTATATCTGGAAAGTTCAGAAAGCGATGGACGCCATGTAATGCCGTTGTCGGGCGGCCTCGCTGCCCGACGCCCCTCATAAGACTTTATTCGCCCGTTCCCGCGCCTCTCGCTCCAGAGAGAAAATGATGCGCTGAAGCTCGCGCTCTGCCCCCGGCCCCACGTTCAGAAAGCGAAAGCTCAGGCGGGGCGTGGAAATGGTCTCGTTCTTGCTGTCCACCACTTTACGCTCGCTGATGGCAATCAGCTGCGCATCGAAATAAAACCGTCCCCAGCCGCCCATATCCAGCTCTATCTGCGTGAATCGCATGCCTTCCACCAGGCCGTCAGGTTTGGGGGTATCCATCAGCGCGCCCATGCCGCCCAGCGACAGGTCAAAGAGGCGGAAGCGGATCTCTTTTTTATCCGGCATTTTTGCCCGACAAAAATAAGCGGGATGGAGCGGGGCGCTGATGCGGAAATATTCCCGACGCTGTACAAACCAGAGGTTATCAGGCAGCGGCGTGGTAAAAGCAGGCAGCCCCAGATATTCGCTTAATTCCAGTCGCGGCAGAATAAACTCCACCTTTGCGCCTTGGGTTTCAGCCATTACCGAGATTTTTTCCGCCCGCTGCGCGGCGCGGTTCTCATGCTCCTGGCTGCCCAGGTCGACGATCAGACGGTCGGACGACACGTCGAGGATCTTGCTTATAAACTGATTGTTTGACCAACGCATGCGTAGCGGCACTTCACCTTTTTGCAGGTCGCGTAATACCCCTAATACAGCCAGCGGATTTTGTTTCAGGAACTGCTCACTGTAATTACTCACGCCAGATTGCTCCTTGATATATGACAGACTGTCTCTGCGTTATCGGCAATCTGAAATGAAACTTAATACAAACCGGTGATTTTTTTTACTGGCCGCCGTAATTTAAGTCGGTGAGATGAAAATGATTTTCGGGCGATGACCTATACTTAAGTCACCAGCGCGGAAGGTTTTCCGTGCATGCGTTAAACCTGCAAGAGGGCATCGCTATGGGTATCATCGCCTGGATTATCTTTGGTCTTATTGCCGGCGCTATCGCCAAATTGATCATGCCGGGAAATGATGGTGGCGGCTTTATTCTGACCTGTGTACTCGGTGTGGTCGGGGCGGTTGTCGGCGGCTGGCTGGCAACGATGTTTGGCTTTGGCGGCAGCATCAGCGGTTTCGATCTCCACAGTTTCCTGGTTGCGGTGGTCGGCGCTATTGTTGTGCTGGGCATATTCCGGTTACTCCGACGGGCATAACATGTTCACAAGCGGCCCTCACCTGAGGGCCGTTTTTTTAATTCGCGTATTGATTTGCTAATCGAAATGATAATAATTGTCGTTCCCAGTATTATCTATAACAAAGACGACAATTATGAATACCTCACGTTTTGCGTTATGTGCGTTGGCAGGAGCCGTGGCGCTGGCATTGCAGGCACAGGCTTTTGCGGAAGAATCGACTATCGTAGTCACGGGCGCAGAGCAGGGCAGCGCGCTTCCTTCATGGACGAACAGTGCGACCAAATCGGCGGTGGCAGAAAGTAAAACGCCGCAGGTGATCAACACCCTCTCGGAGCAGGAGATAGAAAAGCGTCACGCGAATTCCGTGAATGAAATCCTGCGCTATGCCCCGGGCGTCTCGACCGAGGTGAGGGGCAGTACCTCGTACATGAGCGAGTACAAGATCCGCGGGTTTACCGTTGACCAGGAATTCTATAACGGCCTGCAGCTGCCGTATAACGTCACCGGTAACACCAAAGCGCGCATCGATCCGCTGCTGATTGAGAGCGTCGATATTCTGAAAGGTCCTTCCTCAGTGCTGTACGGCGGCGGCTCGCCGGGTGGTCTGGTGAATATTCAAAGCAAAAAGCCGCAAAAAGCGTCCCGTACCGAGGTGGGTTTCAACACCGGCACCCGTAACCTGAAAGAGGGCTACCTCGACTCGACCGGGCAAATTGCTGACAGCGACTGGAACTACCGTCTGCTGGGGAAAGCGACGGAAAATGACGACCAGCCGCACACCACGCGCTACGAAAACTATCTCGTGGCACCGTCAGTGACCTGGCAGCCGGACAGCAAAACACGCCTCACCATTGATGCGCTGGCGCAAAATACCCCGAGCCTGTCGCCGTCCGACCCGCTGCCGCTCGCCTATCTGCGCTCGAGCTACGCCGATCGTCGGGACTATGCCGGGGACGAGTGGAGCGGATTCAAACAGCGCCAGTGGATGCTGGGCTACAGCTTTGAGCATGAGTTTGATAGCGGCTGGGGCTTTAATCAGAAAGCGCGCTATTTCGACGTGGACACCCATCAGCGCAGCGTCTATTCAACCGGGCCAGGCAGCGAGGTCTATCAACTCAACCGCTTTGCTTACACCACGGATGAAGATCTTCAGAGCTTCAACATCGACAACCAGGTCACCAAAACGGTTGCGCTGGGGGAATGGAAACATCATCTGCTGGCCGGGTTTGACTATCAGAAGCTGAACTCGCACTTCCACTACCGATACGCCTCCTCAACGCCGGGTATTGATATGCGCAATCCTGACCACGCGCAGATCGATGAAGGCGCGCTGGGACTGTATACCGCCCAGAAGAACCGTCTGAGCTATCAGCAGAACGGCTACTACCTGCAGGATCAGGTGGAGTTCGGTGGATTAAACCTGCTGGGTAGCCTGCGCTATGACGATTACCGCTCCGTGACCACGAATTACCTGCAAAACGGCGACAAAGCGTATGTCTCTCAGGATCGGGTCACCAAACGTCTGGGGGCGCTTTACGCCTTCGATAACGGTATTTCGCCTTTTATCAGCTACTCGGAAGGTTTTGCACCGGTCTCGCCGCAGGGAACGCTCACGGCAAAAGACGTGAAGCCAACGACCAGCAAGCAGGTTGAGGGCGGGGTGAAATACCTGCTGGCGGACTACGCCACCACCTTTACCGCATCGGTGTTTAACATTCGCCAGAAAAATGTCGTCACCTCCGATCCCGGCTTCCTCAACTACCGTCAGACCGGGGAAGTGGAATCCAAAGGGGCAGAGCTGTCGGCGGTCAGCCGCCCGACGGATAACCTGACGCTGATTGCGAACTACGCCTACACCCACGCCATCAATACGGAAGATGATAAATACCAGGGCAAGCGTCCAACCCAGGTGCCGGAGAATGCCTTCAACCTGTGGGGCGACTACACCTTCGACAGTACGCCGCTGAAAGGGTTGATGCTGGGGGCTGGCGCACGCTATACCGGGCCGATGGAAATTTCACCGAATAACGATGCGGGCAAACTCGGCGGCACCACGCAGTACGATCTGGCGGCCTCTTACCGCATGGGCGAAATTCTGCCGTCGCTGGAAGGGCTAACGATTAAAGCCAGCGCGCAGAACATCACCAATAAAGAGACGCTGACCTGTTACGACGCAACCAACTGCTGGATTGGGCGTGACCGGACGTATCAGCTAGGGGCGAGTTACAGTTTCTGATGACCTTTTCCCTCTCCCCATTGGGGAGAGGAGGAAGGTGAGGGGAATTACTGCGCCGCGCTTTTCGCCGGCGCGGTGTCATCATTTGCCGCAGGTTGATTCTCCGGCACGCTGTCGCACGGTTTCTCTTTTGGACAAACCAGGTCAAGCATCTTGAGCGTCACGCCGTTGCTCCAGCCAAATCCATCCTGCAACGGATATTCACCGCCGCCTCCGCCGGTACCGGTAGACGAGACGTCATACTTCTCCACCAGCTTCTTCTCGCGGTCGTAGGTGTGCTGAACGTTTTTCAGGAAGCGCCAGGTCACGTCCATCGCCACTTTTTCCTGGCCATAGTTCTGCAATCCTTCCGCTGCGACCCACTGCAGCGGTGCCCAGCCGTTTGGCGCATCCCACTGCTGGCCGCTGTTGATGGTGGTGGTCGTAATGCCGCCCGGCTTCAGCAGGCGTGACGCGGTAGCCGCAGCCACTTTATCCGCGCGGTCCTGTGCCGCAGCCTTCACGTAAAGCGGGAACAGGGCGGCGGCGGTGAGCTGATTACGCACCTTTTTGCTCTTGAGATCGTAATCCGCGTACCAGCCCTCTTTTTCGTTCCACAGATGGCTCTCAATGGCCTTCTGTCGTGAGGCGGCCAGCGCGTCATATTTGCTCGCACCGGCGCTATCGCCATCCTCCTGGCTTGCCCGTGCCAGCAGCTTCTCCATCTTGAACATCAGGGCGTTCAGGTCCACCGGCACAATGCTGGTGGTGCGGATGGTGCCAAGCTTTTGCGGGTCGTCCATCCAGCGGGAGCTAAAGTCCCAGCCTGACGCAGCGGCAGAACGCAGATCGCGGTAGATGTCCGTCGCCGGGCGGTTAGGGTTGTTTTTAGCGGTGGTCACATCATCAAGCCAGGACTCCGGGCGCGGAGTATCGCGGTCATCCCAGTAGCGGTTGAGGATTGTCCCGTCATCCAGCTTCACCACGCGTTTGTTGGCCTGGCCCGGCTGCAGGCCGTCGACGCCCTCCATCCAGTAGGCATACTCTTTTTCCATCTGCGGACGGTATTTTTTCAGCGCGTCCTTATCATGCGTCGCCAGCAGTTCGACCATCAGGGAGAAAAACGGCGGTTGCGAACGGCTCAGGTAATAGCTGCGGTTGCCGTTGGGGATGTGGCCGAAGGTGTCAATTTCATAGGCGAAGTTGTCCACCATATCGCTGATTTTGTCCCAGTGGCCGCTTTCGGCCAGGCCCAGCATGGTGAAATAGCTGTCCCAGTAATACACCTCGCGGAAACGCCCGCCGGGCACCACGTAAGGTTTCGGTAGCGGCAGGAGCGAATCCCATTTGTTGCTGGCTTTATCGGTGGTGCGCGTCAGCACGGGCCAGAGATCGTCAATATGCTCACGTAAACTTTGTCCAGCAGGCGGAACATATTTTTCGCCTTCCGCGGGGAGCGTGAAGTTCATCTCGACAAAGTGGCGTAAGTCAAAGCTGGACTGGGCGTGCTGCATCCGATAATCCGCCAGAATCATCAGCGGGTCGCTTTTGGGGACGGCATCAGCGAAGGTTTTTTGATCGGGAAACAGTTTGGCACTTTGCACATCATTAAACAGAGGGCCCAGCAAAATATCGGGTGAGGTTGTCTGGGTGGCGGGGGGCTGGTCAGCATAAGCAAATGCTGTTACGCCGAGCAGCGCGCTTCCCAGCGCAAGCTGCAAGAACGCAGGGCGTAGCGTACGAGGTCTTATCATGAGTTCGTCTCCTGTCTTCACTAAACAGCGTGACCGCTGTTGTCAATCACCTGAAAACCTTAGACGAATATTGCCCGCTTCGCGTGAAATATTGCTGGTCCGTTACACCTCTTCCGGGGTCTGGCTGGCTTCCCGCAGCGTGCCCGGCGCGTGTCCAATAATACGCTTAAAGGCACGGCTAAATGCCGCCAGAGACCCGTATCCCAGCCGCAGCGCGACCGTTTCGATGGGCTGATTTTCATGACGGATGTACTGAATAGCCAGCCGCATTCTCAGCTCGCTGAGATACTTTGCCGGGGTGGTCCCCGTCGCGGCAAGAAACCGTTCGGCAAACACGGAGCGGGAGGTGCCCGCTTCTTTTGCCAGGTCCGCCACGCTCCAGTTCAGGCCGGGCTGCTGGTGCATGGCATAAATCGCTCTGCTGAGGCGGGGATCGCGCAGCACCTGTACCCACCCGGTGGCTTTGCCGCATCCGGCTTCTACCCAGCCGCGCACGATCAGCGCCGCGACGACGTCAGCGAGACGAGCCAGGATCCCGGCAAAGCCCACCTGACGGGTCATGGATTCTCGCTCCATGGCAGCCAGCAGAGGATGGATCTCCGGCCAGGTGGACATCAGACTGCTCACCATCATGACCTCCGGCATGGCCTTGATCAGCGGCTGCATTCCGCCCAGTTCAAAATCCATGCATCCGCTAAAGATAATGGTGTTCTCGCCGTCCGGACAGGGCTCGCAGGCAATCGCGCAGACCGAGCTGCAGATAGGCTCGCTTGGGAAGGCATTCACCGGGGTAAGGGGAGCCTGCGCGTCAGAGAGCAGGGCATGGGCGTTGCCGTTCGGGATAAAGAGCGCATCGCCGCCGCGCAGTTCAAAGGTTGCGCCACTCTCCATGCGCAGCAGCGCGCTGCAGTGGCTGACAAAATGGAATTGCGCCCGACCGGGAGCCTGGTGGAACGCCACCCCAAATGGCGCGCTGGCTTCGATTCGCCGGTATTTCACCCCAGAAAGGCGCATGCCGCGCAAAAGCTCGCTGATCAAATCGGGTGACTGAACGGTCATCGCACAACTCCGGACGAATAATCAATAAGTGGAGATTATATGTCATAGATCGTCCATGGGGAACATTCTATGCTTTTGCGATATTAGTCACATTTTGGTAACGGGAGATCAACAGATGAGTTCATGTGTCGCGGCGAGCGAGGCGATAGCGCCTGCAAAACCCGCCTGGCGGGCGGTCTATTCACTGGGGCTGGGCGTCTTTGGTTTGATCACGGCAGAGTTTCTGCCCGCCAGTTTACTTACGCCAATGGCTGCCAGTCTGGGCGTAACGGAAGGGATGGCCGGGCAGGCCGTCACGGCGACTGCGCTGGTGGCGCTGGTCACCGGCTTGCTGATTACCCCAGCCACCAAAAGTATCGACCGTCGCTGGGTATTGATGTTCTTTTCGGTGCTGCAGATCGTCTCCAGCCTGCTGGTGGCCTTTGCGCCAACCCTGCACGTCTTGCTGATGGGACGTTTGCTGCTGGGCGTCGCAATCGGGGGATTCTGGGCGATGTCGACCGCCACGGCGATGCGGCTGGTACCTGCCGATAAGGTGCCGAAAGCGCTGGCGGTGATTTTCTCCAGCGTGTCCATTGCAACGGTTGTCGCGGCGCCGCTGGGAAGCTATCTGGGCAGCCTGATTGGCTGGCGTAACGTCTTTGTTCTCTGCATAGTGCCGAGCGTGGCGGCCCTGCTGTGGCAGGTCTGGGTCCTGCCGTCGATGAAGCCGGAGAGCAGCGGCAGTCTGGGAACCCTGTTCCGGGTGCTGCGTCGTCCGGGGATGATCGGCGGGATGCTGGCAACCATTTTGATCTTCAGCGGCCACTTTGCTTTCTTTACCTACCTGCGCCCGTTCCTGGAGACCGTCGGTCAGGCAAGCGTAGAGACGATTTCGCTGATCCTGCTTGGCTTTGGTATCGCCAACTTTGTCGGCACCTCCATAGCTGGACATCTGCTGGCACGAAATCTGCGCCTGACGCTGGCGCTGGTGCCGTTCGCCATGGGTGTACTGGCGCTCATGATGGTTGCGTTTGGTCATCTGGCGATGCTGGATGGGCTACTGGTTGCGCTCTGGGGCTTTGCCTTTGGCCTGGTACCGGTGGGCTGGTCAACCTGGCTGGCAACCACCGTCCCTGATGAAGCCGAAAGTGCTGGCGGTTTGCTGGTGGCCTCTATTCAGCTGGCAATAAGCGCAGGCGCGGCGGGTGGCGGGGCGGTATTCGACCTCAACGGTGCCAGCGGCGTGTTTGCGGGCAGCGGTTTCCTGCTGGTGACGGCAATGGTGATTGTGTTTATGGGTGTGAAAGTAAAAGCGGAGTGAATTATTTGCCGGGTAAGCGCAAGCGCCACCCGGCATCAAGATAAGGCTTACAGCCCTTTCTTATCCATCAGCACTGCCAAATCCACCAGGCGGTTTGAGAAGCCCCACTCATTGTCATACCACGCCAGGATCTTCACCATGTTTCCGCCAATCACCAGCGTGGACAGCCCGTCGATAATTGAGGAGCGCGGGTCGCCCTGGTAATCGCTGGAGACCAGCGGTTCATCGCTGTAGCCCAGGATCCCTTTTAGCGGTCCGCTAGCCGCGGCCTGACGGAACGCGGCATTCACCTCGTCGGCGGTCACGTTACGGCTCAGCGTTACCGTCAAATCCACAATCGAGACCACCGGAACCGGGACGCGCAAAGAATACCCGGTCAGCTTACCGTCCAGAGACGGGATCACTTTCCCCAGCGCCTTCGCCGCGCCGCTGGAGTAAGGCACAATCGACAGGGCCGCCGCGCGTGCACCGCGCAGATCCTTCTCCGGCTGGTCGTGCAGCGCCTGGCTGTTGGTATAAGCATGCGTGGTGTTCATCAGGCCGTGCTCAATACCAAACTGCTGATGCAGCACCTGTGCTGCCGGAGCCAGTCCGTTAGTGGTACAGCTCCCGTTACTCACGACGGCGTGCAGGGCCGGATCGTACAGCTCGTGGTTTACACCCATCACCACCGTCAGGTCATCGTTTTTGCCCGGTGCAGAGATGATGACGCGCTTAGCGCCGCCGTGGGTGATATGGACCGCCGCCTTTTCGCGTTCGGTGAAGAAACCGGTGGCTTCAATCACCACGTCCACCCCAACGTCGCGCCACGGGATATTCGCCGGATCGCGTTCGCTGAATACGGTAATCCGCTGTCCATCGACCTGTAACGCACCGTCCGCCGCCTCAACGGGTACCTGCAGCGTGCCGAGCAGGGAATCATATTTGAGCAGATGGGCGAGGGTCTGGCTGTCCGTCAGATCGTTAATGGCCACAATCTGAAGATCCGGGTTACCCAGCGCCGCGCGCAGGAAATTACGTCCGATACGGCCGAAACCGTTAATACCGACCTTAACCATGATGCACTCCTTATCTCTGTTGTCTGGAGTCACTGTAGGCGTCGGGCTGAATGGCGTAAATGACAAAAAAGGATCACATTACGCCATTTTGCGGCAGTGGAAGCGCTGGCGATATTCCGTTGGGGTGAGATGAAGCTGTTTCTCGAAAACGCGACGCAGGTTGATGCTGGTGCCAAACCCGCTTTGCTCAGCAATCAGCTCCAGCGGATCGCTGGTCTGCTCAAGCAGCTGCCGGGCGGCGGCAAGACGCGCTTCCATCACGTAGCGGGCCGGAGAGACTCCCGCATCCCGCGTAAAAACGCGGGTGAAATTACGGGGGCTCATCGCCGCTCTTTCCGCCAGGCTCTCAACGCAGAGATCGGCGGTCAGGTTTTGCAGGATCCAGCTTTGCAGTTCGCTAATCGGCCCCTGGGTGCCGGACTGCTGCAAATTATAGCGGCTAAACTGCAGCTGCCCGCCCGGACGGCGAAGGTACATCACCATATCCTGCGCCACGTCGCGGGCGAGAGAGAAACCGTAATCGTCTTCCACCAGCGCCAGCGTCAGGTCGAAACCGGAACTGACCCCGCCGGAGGTCCAGATAGGCCCATCCTGAACGTAGAGCGGGCCGCCTTCCACCCTGATGGCCGGATAAGCGGCCTGCATCGTCTCCAGCAGACGCCAGTGTGTGGTTGCCCGTCGACCGTCAAGCAAACCGCTCTGGGCAAGCAGCATCGCGCCGCCGCAGATGGAGGCAATACGCCGCGCATGGGGCGCTGCAAGATGCAGCCAGTCGACCACCGCCGTGCTCTCCTGCTCGTTCATGCCGCGTCCGGTAATGATAATGGTGTCCAGCGGTTCACGCGGATCTAGCTCCGGCAGACGGTAATCCGCCAGCAAATTCAGGCCGGACTGGCCATGGATCACCTGGTGAGGCTGCGTGGTGGCGATGATAATCCGGTAGCGTGGGTGGGAAAGCCCTTCCGGATGCAGCCGGTTGGCCTGCATCAGAATGTCGGCGATACCGGCGGCTTCAAACAGCATGCCGCCGTCAGGAACAATAATCAGGATCTTCTTCATGTCCTGAAAAGTAGCTTTATTACACAATAAGTCAACTGGAACAGAGCGCATAAACGCCATTTCTGGCAAAGCAAAGCGATTTAAGTTCTTTGTTATTTCAGCCGTTTTCCCGGATCGTCAGGACACATAATGACGGGCGGAACGGCATCGGAAGGAATGAGTCTCTATTTACACCCGCAACAGCGAAAACATATTCACCAGCTTGCCGCACGGTTTCTGTGGCGAAGCGAGCTTCCCACCTGGCTGTTAATTATCGCTATTTATACCGGCTGGTTTGCCACGCTGGCGTACTGGCGCACGCTCGGCTTACTGCCCGCCACGGTGCTGTTGATCTGGTTTACCGCCTGGTATCTGTCGCTGCAGCATGAGCTGATCCACGGGCATCCGACGCGCTTTCCCCGGCTAAACCAGCTTTTCGGTACGCTGCCGCTGGCGGTCTGGTATCCCTATGGCCTGTACCGCGACTCGCATCTGGCCCATCACCGCAACGAACATCTCACGGTACCGGTGGACGACCCGGAATCCTACTATTTTACCGAAGAGAGCTGGGCGCGTTTTGCGCCCTGGCAGAAGCGCATTATTCATCTGCGTAATACTTTTCTGGGCCGGCTGTTACTGGCTCCGCTGCTGGATATCGTCCAGACGCTGGGAAGTGTCGTCGCGGCGTTTCGCCAGCAGCACCTTCGGGCGATGATAATGTGGCTGGTGCATGGCGTGCTGTTGGCGGGGCTGTTTGTCTGGATGCGCTATGTCGGTTTCTCACCGGTCTGGTTTGTGCTGGCGGTGAGCTATCCCGCGCTGGCGCTCACCAAAGTGCGCTCTTTCCTCGAGCACCGCGCTGCAGACGATCCTCTCGCCCGCTCGGTGATTAACGAAGCCGGGCTCTTCTGGCAGGTGCTGTTTTTGAATCTCAACTACCATTCAGTGCATCACGATCTGCCAGGTGTACCCTGGTATGGTCTGAAGGCGCTCTACCAGCAAAACCGGGCGGTGTACCAGCAGCGGAATCACGGTTTTGTGGTCAAGGGTTACGGCCAATGGCTGCGGCAGTTTTGGGATCAGGCTGTGGACGTCACGGTTCATCCGGGGATAAAGCGAGAAGAGCATGAGTAACCTGCTGGCGTTTCCGATGTATGCCGTCAATCGGGCCGATACCGACGCGCTGTGGCGAGCCGTGCACGCTTTGCTGCTGGCACGTGGTGTGCCGGTGGGTGATCCTGTGCCGGGCATCCCGGAAGAGGACTTACTGGCGCACTGGCAGCAGCCTGGGCTCATCCTGAGCCAGACCTGCGGTTATCCGCTGGTCACGCGGTTGCCGGAAGTGCAGGTTGTCGGCTGTTTTCATTACGCGGCGCCGGGCTGCGAAGGGATCGCTTACCGTAGCCTGCTGGTGGTGCGTGAAGAAGATAAACACCTGCGCGTTGATGATATCCGCGGGCGGCGGGTGGTGTGTAATGCGCCGGATTCCCAGTCCGGCTACAACACGCTGCGAAGACGAGTGGCGCCTGATACGGTCAATGACTATTTTTCACAGGTGATTTTCAGCGGCAGCCATCGCCAGTCGCTGATTGATGTAAAAGGCGGGGTGGGGGATATTGCGGCCATCGACTGCGTAACCTGGGCGCTACTACAGCGCCATGAGCCGGAACGGCTTGCGGGGCTGGCGGTCATTGACCGTACCCCGCTGACGCCGGGGCTGCCGCTGATCGCCTCGCAAAACACTTCGCCTGAAACGCTTAACGCCATTCGCGATGCGCTCCGCGTCCTGGTGAGTTCACCTGAGTACCGGGAGATTTGCGACGCGGTGCTGATCGACGGTTTTAGCGTGGTGACGCGCCAGGCCTACGCTTCATTGACTGCGTGATAAATCTCCTGCGCGTCGGTAAAGCAGCGCAGCGCCAGCGAGGAGACGGGCTTCTGCCTGCGCATAATCAGGCCAACGGGCGCCTCAATGTTCGCATCGGCGATGGGGACAATCCTGAAATTGCTGTTCAGTGCTTCCAGCCCGTTGTTCAGCGGCATCACGGCGCAGCACACGCCGCTCTGAACCGCCTGAATGATCTGGAACGTGGAGTCGCTCTCGAAAACGGACGTCGGTTCGATGCCGGCAGCCTTAAAGCTGGCCTCCATATGCGCCCGGTAGTGCATCCCTTTGGTCAGGAAGCCCAGCGGAAATTTCGTCAGGTCGTGCCAGGCAAGCGTTGTCTGGCCGAGCAGGAAATGGCGGACGTCGTGCAGGAGGCCCATCTTCGTTTCTGGCAGCTGGATAATGTCAAACAGGCTGGTGTCGATGCTGTTGAGGTAGCAAATTCCCAGCTCAAGCTGGTTGCGGCTGACCCCGTCGGCAATCTGCGCTGAGGACATGGAATAGAGGCTATAGGTTAGCTCCGGGTATTTTTGCGTCAGATGGCGAATAAAAATCATCGGATCCACGCTCGCCAGCGGCACCATCCCCAGCCGTAATTCACCCACCACCTGGCCTTTGCACAGCGCGGCCTCCGCCTGTAGCCCGTCGTGCGCGGCCAGCAGGGCGCGGGCCCAGGCGAGGATGCGTTCACCCTCCGGCGTAAACCCTTCAAAGCGCTGCCCACGCGCAATCAGCACCAGCCCAAGCTCCTCTTCCAGGCTGCGGATGCGCATGGAGAGGGTCGGCTGGGTGATATTGCACTGCGAGGCCGCTTTACCAAAATGGCGGGTCTCGTCGAGCGCGATTAAGTACTTTAACTGTTTAATATCCATCGTGATCTTCCGCGCCAACAGCCTTACAGCATGCGGATCTCTTTTGAGCGCAGGGTAATGCGAACGGGCACCGATTTATACGACGGCGTGCCGCTGTCCTTGTCGAGATAATCGAGCGGCACCAGCACGTTGGCCTCCGGGTAATAGGCGCCGACGGTGCCCGGCGCGATGCTGTACGCCACCACGGTAATGTCCTCCAGGCGCTGAACGCTGTCGGGGAGGGCGGTTTCGATATCCACGCGATCGCCGTGCTCCAGCCCTGACTGTGCCATATCGTCTTCGTTCATAAACAGCACGTCGCGGCGGCCAAAGACCCCGCGGTAGCGGTCGTCCAGAGCATAAATGGTGGTGTTGTACTGGTCGTGGCTGCGCAGCGTGATCAGCCGCAGCACATGCTCGCCTTCACCGCTGGCGTTCTCGTGAACGCCCTCGAACACCGAGAACATCGCTTTGCCCGTCGCGGTCGGCCAGATGCGCTGCGTCGGCGGCAGCGGCATGCGGAAACCGCCGGGAACGCGGATCCACGCGTTGTAGCTCTCGAAGCCTGGAATGGTTTGCTCGATCAGATCGCGGATGCGGTCGTAATCTTCAACCAGCGTCAGCCAGTCCACGCGGGTTTCCGGCAGTGTGGCTTTCGCCATGCCGGCCACGATGGCGGGTTCCGAACGGAGCAACGGCGAAGCGGGCTTCAGCTTGCCGGACGAGGCGTGCACCATCGACATGGAGTCTTCGACGGTAATGGACTGACGGCCCGTCGCCTGAATATCCAGCTCGGTGCGGCCGAGGCACGGGAAAATAAAGGTCTCTTTGCCCACCAGCAGATGGGTGCGGTTCAGCTTGGTGCCGACGTGCACGCTCAAATCCAGGTTACCCATCGCCGGAAAACCCCGTTCGTGATCGGGCATCGCAACCGCAAAATTACCGCCGAGGCAGATGAGCGCTTTCGCACGACCATCGATCATCGCCTGCGTGGCCTGCACCGCATCGTGTCCGTGGTGAGATGGCGGCTCAAAGCCAAAAACGTCCTTGAGACGGTTCAGGAAGGCCGGCGTGGGTTTCTCGCTAATCCCGACGGTGCGGTTCCCCTGCACGTTTGAGTGGCCGCGCAGAGGGCAGATGCCCGCGCCGGGCTTGCCGATATTTCCGCGCAGGAGCAGCAGGTCGGCGATCAGGCGGACGTTTGCCGTGCCTTTATTGTGCTGGGTAATGCCCATCCCGTAGGTAATGATGGTGGCATTCGATTTGGCATAGGCTTCGGCCACCTTCCTGAGCGCCGCCTGGCTCAGGCCCGACTCGCGCTCAATGTCGTCCCAGCGGGTTTGCGCGATATCGGCGGCGAAGTCCTCAATGCCCTGAGTGTGTTCGGCGATAAATGCATGATCCAGCACGCCACCGCGCTCGGCCTCCATGTCGAGAAGGTGTTTGGCAATGCCTTTCAGCGCGGCGGCATCGCCTCCGGCCTTTACCTGGAAATAGGTCGAGGCGATATCCGTGGAGCTGTAGGTCGCCATTTCAATCACGCTCTGCGGGTCGGCGAAACGTTCGAGGGCGCGCTCGCGCAGCGGGTTAAAGACGATAATCGGCACGTTGCGACGGGCCAGCTCATGGAGAGTCCCCATCATTCGCGGATGGTTAGTGCCGGGGTTGTGGCCGATGGAGATCACCAGCTCAGTCTTATCGAAGTCGTCCAGCGAGACGGTACCTTTCCCGATGCCAATCGAGCGCGGCAGGCCGACGCTGGTGGCCTCGTGGCACATATTCGAGCAGTCGGGGAAGTTATTGGTGCCGTATTCGCGGGCGAAGAGCTGGAACAGGTACGCTGCTTCGTTTGAAGCACGCCCGGAGGTATAAAACTCAACCCGATCCGGTTCGAGCCCGCGCAAGACTTCGCCGATACGCTGGAACGCCTCGTCCCAGCCGACAGGGCGGAAGGTATCGCTTGCCCGGTCGTAGCGCAGAGGATGCGTCAGGCGACCGTAGCCTTCCAACTCAAAGTCCGATTTTGCCAACAGCGAAGCGACGCTGTTTTCCGCCAGAAACGCGGGGGTGACGCGTTTGCTGGTGGCTTCCCAGGTCACCGCCTTCGCGCCGTTCTCGCAGAACTGGAACGTCGATTTGTGTTCTTTATCGGGCCACGCGCAGCCCGGGCAGTCAAAACCGTCCGGCTGGTTGGTACGCAGCAGCGTCGCGGGGGCGTCCAGGGTATCCATTTGGGTACGTACCGCGATGGCCGTCGCTTTCAGCGCGCCCCAGCCTCCGGCGGGACCGTCATAGTGTCTGATGCCGGGAACTGCGCGTCTTTTCGTGTTCATACCCACTCCTGATTTGTTCGGTCACACAACATCTGAACCCATAAAAGCGCTGCGCCGGGCAATAAGTAAAAGCAATGAATACCGGATGGCTACGCGCATGCGTAAGGGAACATTGCTTCTTATTAAATTCTTTTTATTACAGCGCTTTATCGAGTGTGATGCCTAAAAATTTAAAGAAATTATAACGAATTTTTATCATTTTAATAATAAATCTTATCTATCATCCGGTAGGTGAGATAGATGGCCGTGAACAGACAAAGATGTAGCAGCAATAAAACTTCGTATGAAGCTAGCGAGCGGCAAAAACTGACAAGGCTGGCGACTGGCGGGTAATCGTGTGCATTTTTCGGGGGCGATAATGGCGGGAAGGTTAACTCAGGCTTAATAATTAATGGATATAATTTATGCCTTAAAGGGAAATTTTCATAACGAGAAATATAAAGTTATTTTGAGCCGTGAAATTAACGCCGCGCGGCATAAGTGAAATAGGCCCATTCTGAGCGTAAAGTACGTGCAATATTAAAGATACCCTGTTAGTGCAACAAATAATTCATCGGCGATATGTTCTTCTGATATCACCAATACGCCAATTCTACTAATTATGGTAGTGGCGATAATAGCGACATTGCGTTAATGAAAGTGGTTCTCTTTTGGTTTTTTTATTTATAAAACAGATTGTTATATAGGTTTTAGGTAAGGGAATAAAGGGATTCAGGCCATGTATGATTTTTTATTAAGATTAATCCTATAATCTACCGACTGCTTCATTTACCAACAGTTACGTAACGGTAAATATTGAATTGATGCGAAGCTCATGTAAACTTGTTTACCGTTTGTCAAAATATGTCAGGAAGACGCTGGGCCTTATTCTGAAAGGCTCGTGCGGTAGCTATGCCCTAAAAATAGTAACGCCCCGAAAATATCCTGACTATTTTAACAATAGCACTTAAGTCAAACTTCATCTCCTTATCTCCATCATCGAAATATCGCTACGGAAAAGCATATGAAAATGCGCGTACTGTTTTCACTTCTGTTTGTAATGGCGGTGGCGGGCTGTAAAGCGCCGCAGAAACCTGCGATCACTGACGATACCATCGTGACCAGCCAGGTTAACGGCGTCACCTTAACTCACCGTCACGTTGTGCTGCCTCCGGCAGAGTTCACCCAGGTGAATGAGCCTTATCGCGCCATGTATCCCGCATCCCTGATGAGCCGTCCGGACTACGGCGGAAAAGTGATCCGCACGCTCGAGACCGGCAAAACCTACGTGGTGCTGGGTCAGGTTGAACACTTCTGGATGGCGCTTGCCGACGAAGGGAATGAGCAGCTGATTGGTTACGTTCCTATGCGCGCCGTCATCAAGGCCGACCAGTACGAAGCCACCGTGCGTAAACAGGCGATCCGCCCTAAAGCGCGTAAGAAAGCAACCTGTGTTGACGTCGATGGCAACAGCAAAGCCTGCAAAGACAGCGCAAACGGCACCTGGATCCTGAACTAAACGGGTTTCAAGAGCGTATTTTTTATGAATACAAAAACGTTTCATCAGCTCGGGTTAGCATTTTTCGCGGTGATTTTCACCCTGTTGAGTGGTTGTACGTCGTCTTCACACAGCGACCCCTCCCGCTACAATCTGCAGTTTCAGGCTCACCCCCAAATCAATGATTCTGCGCCATTAAAGGTCAGAGTGTTGCTGCTGAAATCCGATGCGGATTTCATGTCCAGCGACTTCTATTCCCTGCAGAACAACGCGTCAGCCACACTTGGCGCGAATCTGCTTAACAGCGATGTGTTCTTCCTGATGCCGGGCCAGCTTTCGAAAACCCTGAGTGGACAAAGCTCGCCCGAGGCACGCTATATCGGCGTGATGGCGGAATATCAGACGCTGGACGGGAAAAAATGGCGCGTCTCAATCCCATTGCCTGTTCCCGGCGAAAACCATTTCTACCAGTTCTGGAAATGGTCCGCAGATGAACTCATCGCCAACGTCTTCCTGGACGTGAACGGTATCCGGGTCATCAGCCAGTAACGCGCTTCATAACAGGAAACACATCATCATGACGAAAGCAGAAAAGGTCGTCTGGACCGAAGGGATGTTCCTGCGTCCACACCATTTTCAGCGGACAGAAAGTTACCTGCTGAACCACATTCGTGAATGGGGTGCGCTGCAGCGATCGTATCTGTGGGGCTTTCTCGACGTTGAACTGGACGAAGCGATGCTCCGCCAGGGCTGCATAGCGCTGAGCTACTGCAGCGGGTTATTGCCTGACGGCACCTTTTTCCAGGTGCGAAATGGCCGCAACGGCCCGGTGCCGCTGAAGATCCCTGACAATCTCACCAATGAGAAGGTGGTGCTTGCGCTGCCGGTTCGCCGCGGCGAACGTGAAGAGGTGATTTTCAGCGAAGAGCAGGCCTCGCTGGCGCGTTACCTCGCCTTTGAAGAGGAAGTCGAAGACGATAACGCCATGTCAGTGGGCGATGCCACGGTACAGTTTGGCCGTCTGCGCTTGACCCTGATGCTGGAAAAAGATCTCACGGCAGAGTGGACCGCCATCGGCGTGGCCTTCGTGAGCGAAAAACGCAACGACAACCACGTGCGGCTCGACAACAGCTACATTCCGCCGATGCTAAACGCCAACTACAGTCCGCAGATCTACAGCATGATCAACGATCTGCACGGGCTGCTGGTGCAGCGCAGCCAGCAGATTGGCGGACGTCTGCGCCAGCCCGGGCGTTTTAATACCTCCGAACTGATTGAGTTCACGCTGCTTTCGCTGGTTAACCGCCATCTTGGTGAAATTTCCCATTTAAAAACCCTGCCGCTCCTCCACCCGGAAACGCTGTGGCGCAGCTGGCTGCCGTTTGCGACGGAACTGGCCACCTGGACCTCTCAACGCACCGCCGAGAGCGTGCTTCCGGTGTATGACCATGACGATCTGGCGATCTGCTTCAGCAAGCTGATGTTGATGCTGCGTCAGGGGCTGTCGCTGGTGATGGAAGATCACGCTATCCAGCTGCCGCTCAACGAGCGTTCCCACGGTCTGAATATCGCCACCGTGCCGGAGACCAGCATGGTGCGCGAGTTCGGCTTCGTGCTGGCGGTGAAAGCCAACGTGCCGGGCGAACACCTGCAAACCCATTTCCCGGCCCAGATGAAGGTGGCACCGGTCTCGAAAATTCGCGATCTGGTTCAGCTGCAGCTGCCGGGTATTATGCTGCGCGCCATGCCGGTCGCCCCGCCGCAGATACCGTGGCACGCGGGCTACAGCTATTTCGAGCTGGAGAAAGGCAGTGAGCTGTGGCACGAGATGGATAAGTCCGGTGCGTTCGCTCTGCATCTCGCAGGGGAGTTTCCGGGTCTCGATATGGAGTTTTGGGCCATCCGTAGCCCGACAGAATAATAAAGCGAGCACTAAATATGCAGGAACGACAGGATACCGGCAGTGATGCTGTGTTTACCGGAGCCAGTGGCAACAATCAGCTGGTGGCGGCTGCCAACCCGCTGCTCAATGCCATTCCACAAATCCGTCATTCGGTTTCTCATGACGATCAGGTGGCGTTGCGCCAGCGTTTGATCGACGAAATTCGCCGTTTCGAAGTGCGATGCCAGCAGGCGGGGCTGCCGTATGAAGTGATCGTCGGCGCCCGCTACTGTCTGTGTACGGCGCTGGATGAAGCCGCCGCGCTCACACCCTGGGGCAGCAGCGGCGTCTGGTCCAGCAGCGGCCTTCTGGTGACGTTCCATAACGAAACCTGGGGCGGGGAAAAATTCTTCCAGCTGCTGGCGCGCCTCTCTCAGAACCCGCGCGAACATATTCTGCTGCTGGAGATGATCAACTACTGCCTGCTGCTCGGTTTCGAGGGCCGCTATCGGGTGCTGGACAATGGACGCACCCAGCTTGAAACCATTAAACAGCGACTGTGGCAGATGATCCGCAGCGTGCGCGGCAGCTACGCGCCACCGCTCTCGGTGCACCCGGAAGATCGTCCTGTACTGCGCAAGCTGTGGCGTCCGATGGTTCCCCTCTGGGCCTGCGTGGCGCTGGTCGGGTTTATCGCCTGTCTGTTTTATATCGTGCTTAACTGGCGTCTGGGCGATAACACCAGCCCGGTGCTGGCGAAGATTTACCAGTCTCAACTGCCGGAAACCACCATTCAGCAGCCGGCTCGCCAGCTGCCTGCGGTACTGAACCTGCGCGGCTTCCTGAAGCCTGAAATTGATGCCGGTCTGGTGGCGGTGAAGGATGAAGCGGATCGCAGCGTGGTGATCCTGAAAGGGGACGGCCTGTTCGCCTCGGCCTCGACGGTGGTGCGTGACCGCTATGAGCCGGTCATCAACCGCATTGCGCAGGCGATGAATAACGTCAGCGGCAAAATTCTGGTGGTGGGCTACAGCGACAACGTGCCGATCCGCAGCGCGCGCTTTGCCTCCAACTATGAGCTCTCTCTCGAACGCGCCCGGTCGGTGCAAAAACAGCTGCAGGGAAGTCTCTCGCAGCCTGAACGCGTGAAAGCGGAAGGGCGGGGCGAGATTAACCCGGTGGCACCAAACAATACGCCAGAAAACCGCGCCCGTAACCGCCGTGTGGAAATTACTCTGCTGGTGTCGCCTGAAAATACGCAGGCTGAGCTGAACGGATTGCCGCAAGGAAACTAAGGATGCTGACTACTCTTCTTTCCATACTGACCAATCGCATTCTGTGGAGCTTCCTCGGCGTAACGGCGCTCGCGGCGGTGATCTGGATGATTGGTCCGCTGTTGTCCATCGTGGATACCCGCCCGCTTGAATCTGAACAGAACCGCGTTATCAGTATCGCGGTGGTGTACCTGATTTGGGCCCAGAGCCACATTCTGCCCCGGCTGTATAACGCCTGGCTGAACCGCAAGCTGATGGACAAGCTCAATGAAAACACCACCAAAGCGGACGCGGCCGACCCGCAGAAACGCCTGAATAACGAGGAGCAGATCCTCGCAGGTCGATTCGACGAAGCCGCGCAGATGCTGAAAAAAGCCCACTTCAGTAAAGCGGGCCACAGCGCGCAGTGGACGCAGCGTTTCAGCACACAGTATCTCTATCAGTTGCCGTGGTACGTCATCATCGGCGCGCCGGGCTCCGGGAAAACCACCGCGCTGGCCAACTCCGGGCTGCAGTTCCCGCTGGCGGATCGCTTCGGTAAAACCGCGCTGCGGGGCATCGGCGGCACGCGCAACTGCGACTGGTGGTTCACCAACGAGGCTGTCCTGCTGGATACCGCCGGACGCTACACCACGCAGGAGAGCGAACAGGTTCAGGACGCCGGGGAATGGCTGGAGTTCATCAACCTGCTGCGTAAGTATCGTCGTCGCCAGCCGATCAACGGTGTGATTATTACCATCAGCATTTCCGACCTGCTCACCCAGTCCGCCGAGGCGTCCCGCCAGCAGGCGGTGAACCTGCGCCAGCGTCTTTCCGAGCTGCATGAGCAGTTGGGCATCCGCTTCCCGGTGTACGTGATGGTAACCAAGGCTGACCTGCTCAAGGGCTTCCGCGCCTGGTTTGCCGATTACGACAAAGCGCAGCGCGACCAGATCTGGGGCTTTACGCTGCCGTGGGAGCAGACCAAACACGCGGATTACGACCTGATGGGCAACTTCCAGCAGGAGTTTTCTCTGCTCCAGCAGCGCCTGGATGCCGGTCTGCCGGAGACCATGCTCAAGGAGCACGACGGCAAAACCCGCGCGGAAGCCTATCTCTTCCCGCAGGAGTTTGCCGCGCTGCGCCCGCTGCTGGCGGATTACCTGAGCACGGTCTTTGCCCGTTCAAACTTTGAAACCGAATTCTCGCCGCGCGGTATCTACTTTGCCAGCGGGACCCAGGAAGGCATGCCGTTTGACCGCGTGATGGGCGAGCTTAACCGCGCGCTCTCTCTGCCGGAAGGGGCCGAAAGCGACAACTGGGATTCCGTCAGCAAAGAAGCCCCGATCCCGGGCGCGAAGGGCCAGAGTTTCTTTATCAAGAATCTGCTGCAAAACGTCATTTTCCAGGAAGCGGGCATTGCCGGTGAAAACCGCTGGTGGGAGTTGCGCAACCGGGCGGTGATCTGGTCCGGCTACGCGGCGCTGCTGGCCCTGCTGGTGATTCTGGGCGGGCTGTGGCTGACCAGCTACGCTAAAAACAAGGCGTATCTGGAAGAAGTTGACGCCAAAGTGCCGGTGCTGGAGCAGCAGAGTAAGGCGCTGCAAAATCAACCTCAGCGCGATCTCTTTGCGCTGCTGCCGCTGCTAAATGGTCTGGTCGATTTGCCGAAGAGCGGTGCCTTTGATGTGAATGACCCGCCGGTCTCTCGCCGCATGGGTCTTTATCGCGGGGATGACGTCAGCGATGCATCGCAGTCCCTGTATCAGAAAGCGCTGGATCAGATGTTGCTCCCCGCCGTGGCGATGCACATCACCACCTGGCTGCGTAACGACAACGGCAGCGACGTCGAATACAGCTACGAGGCGCTGAAAGCCTATCAGATGCTCTATCAGCCGAAACACTACGACGGCAAATTCCTGCATTCCTGGGTGATGCTCAACCTGCAGCGCAACCTGCCGCAGGACGTCACGCAGGCGCAGCTTCAGCAGCTTGAATGGCATCTGACCCAACTGCTGGAACCGAAAATTCAGGCGTCACCCTATGCGCTGGATGAATCCCTGATCGCGCGCGAAAGGGCGCTCATCAATCAGCAGCCGCTCTCCACTCGCGTCTACGGTCGTCTGAAGCGCCTGCTGGAGCACGATGAGAACCTGAAGCCAGTTTCGCTTTCCGATCTCGGCGGCCCGCAGAGCGAGCTGGTCTTTTCCCGCAAAAGCGGCAAGCCGGTCAGCGAAGGCGTGCCGGGTCTGTATACCCCGGACGGCTACTGGAAAAGCTTTAACGGCCAGATTGACAGCGTTACGACCGCTCTGCATGAAGACGACGCCTGGGTATTGGGTGCCACCACGGCCCAGGAAGATAAACAGCAGATCGATAACGCGGTGCGCCAGCTTTACATGCGTGACTTTATCGCCAACTGGGATCGCTTTCTCGCCGACATTCAGCTTAACAACAGCGCCGATCTCTCCCAGCGTATCAACACCGCGCGCCTGCTTTCCGGGGCAAACTCGCCGCTGCGCCGTCTGGTGCTGAACCTGAGTCAGGTGCTGACGCTGTCGCGAAATGCGCCTGCGCCAGAGGATGCCGGGAAAGCGGAGGAGCAGAGCAACCGTGCTACCCGCACGCTGCAGGCGCTGTTCAGTAACAGCGATGCGGCGCCAACGCAGGGAGCGGTAGCGGTACAGGCGCCTGAGCAGCTGGTGACTGATCACTATGCGCCGATGATAGAGCTGGCGCAGCCGCTGGAGAAAGGCGGAAAGACCATTGTGTTTGACGATTTTCTCAAGCAGGTTGATGAGCTGTATCGCTACCTGACCGCCGTTCAGGATGCGGCCAACAGCGGAATGCCTGCGCCGGGCGGCGACGCGATTAGCCGTCTGCAGGCCAGTGCGGGCCGTCTGCCGGGCGGGCTGCAAACCATGTTCAGCAATATGGCCGTGGGTGCCAGCAGCGACACCCAGCGCCGCGATCTGGAAAACGTACGTAAGCGCATTAACGTGGAAGTGGGCGGTTTCTGCCGTCAGGCGATTGCCGGTCGCTACCCGCTGGTGCGCAGCGCCAGCACGGAAGTCACGCCTGACGATCTCGCCCGCATGTTTGCCCCCGGTACCGGGCTGATGGATACCTTTTTCCGCGATAACCTGACCAACAAAGTCGACACTACCCAGGCCAACTGGCGCTTTATGCCGGGGATCGACGGTAAAACCCTGCCGGGCAGCGAAGGGCTGCTGCGCCCGTTCCAGCAGGCGCAGTCAATCCGCGACGCTTTCTTTGCCAACGGGGCGACAACGCCGTCCTATAAGGTCACGGTGCGCACCGTGCGGATGGATAACACCATTCTGAACCTGACGCTGGACGTTGACGGCCAGCTTCTGCGCTACAGCCACGGCCCTCAGGCGGTGCAGATCATGAACTGGCCAGGACCGGGCGG
Source organism: Enterobacter sp. RIT637 (assembly GCF_019718755.1). Lineage (NCBI taxonomy): Bacteria > Pseudomonadati > Pseudomonadota > Gammaproteobacteria > Enterobacterales > Enterobacteriaceae > Enterobacter > Enterobacter sp. RIT637. Next base: position 464,764 of record NZ_JAIHAZ010000002.1, on the reverse strand, counting down.
CACCAACCAGGTGCGTATGCAGCTCGGGCTGGCAAACGGCAGTACGGCATCTCTGGTGACTAACGGATCCTGGGCGCTGAACCGCTTTTTCGATAAGGCCCGGACCAGTCCTGGCGCGGGTAGCCTGAGCCGTCAGGCCACCTTCAACGTCGACGGTCATCAGGTCACGCTGGAGTTTGCGCCAAACAGCATCCGCAACCCGTTCCAGCTTCCCCGTTTCTCATGCCCATAACCGCAAGGACAGCCGTATGACGAATACCCCTGCGATGAACCGCTACAGCTGGTATGGCAAATTACCCAGCGCCGGTGACTTTTTGCAGCGTCGCTTTCCTGACACCCTTCAGCGCCAGTGGTCACACTGGTTTCAGGTCGGCCTGCTGGCCTGGCAACAGGAAGAGCAGCGCAGCGGTGAGCGCCAGTTTACGAAAGCTCCGGTGTGGAACTTTGTCGTCCCGCCTATGCTTGGCAGCCAGATGATCCAGATGGGCTGCCTGCTACCGGGACGTGACAGCGTAGGACGCCACTACCCGGTCTGCATTCAGCTGAGCTTTAGTCCTGCCGAATGGTCATCGCGTCTGCTCGGCCAGGCCGAAAGCTGGTACCAACAGCTGGGTCGTCTGGGACTGCACGCGGTGCGCAACGGTTTTTCCGCCTCGCAGCTTGACGAGATGTTGATGAGTATCCCGGCGCCGCAGCCCGTTGAGCCACAAAAGCGATCCGACATTCTGGACGTGATTGGCTATGACGATGACGGTCAAACCACGCTGGGCTGGCCGCAGGCGGCAGAGTGTTTTGACCCGCTGCGTCAGACCAGCTTCTGGTGGACGAACCGCTGTGACGGCTACCCGCTTTACACGCACGTCCACAGCGGCAACTTTACCGGGCAGCTCTTTACGCTGCTGTTCGATCCGGCAGGTGGCGCCCGACCGGGCCGCCACGGTCTTTATCCGCCAATGTTTGAATAAGCAGGGATCTCATGAATATCGAAGAATTTCTCGCGCCGATAAGCCCCGAAAAGCCCTGCGGCGAAAACCTGGAGTACGACGCCGATTTCCAGATCATGAATCAGGCCAGCCAGGGGAAAGCGGAGCAGCAGTTCGGCGACACTATCATTCCGGCAGAGCCCGCTGACTGGAACACGGTAGAAAAATTCGCTACCAGCCTGCTGACCCGCACCAAAGATCTTCGCGTCCTGCTGGCGCTTACCCATGCCTGGACGCGTCGTCGTGGGCTCGCGGGCTATGCAGACGGGCTGCTACTGGTGCAGGAAGCGCTGACCCGTTACTGGGAGCAACTCTACCCGCTGCTGGAAGAGTATGGCGAAACCGATCCGTTCTACCGCATCAACGCCCTTGCGGGGTTGAGCGATAAATCTGACCTCACCGTCGCGGTACGCAACGCCTCGCTGCTGCGCTCGAACGGGGATGAAATTTCGCTTCGGGACGCGCAGGCGCTGCTCGACGGCAGTAAAACCGAATGCCCTGATTATCCCGGCGGCCGCCCAAGGCTGATTGACGAGCTGGCCCGCGGCGACCAGCCCGGCACCGCAGCGGTCATTGTGATTAACGAACGCCTGCTGGCCATTCGCGATCTGCTCACCGGGTATCTTGGCGAGAGCGGCGTACCGGAGATGGAACAACTGCTGAAAACCGTTGGGCTGGTCGCCAGCGCCTGTCAGGTGACCGACATCAGCAAGCTGCTGCCGAACCGTGAGGCGCAGGCTGAACCCCAGACCGAGCAGCAATCGGCGGCACCGCAGCCCGTTCAGCAGGTCACTGACTGGCGCAGCGTGCAGGTCACCAGCCGTGCCGACGCCCAGCTGATGCTGGAAAAGGCGAAACAGTATTTTGCGCAGTACGAACCGAGCCATCCCGCACCGCTGATGATTGAGCGGGTGCAGCGGCTGTCTGAACTTAACTTTATGGACATTATTCGCGACCTGGCGCCAGACGGCGTTAACCAACTGGAAAACATCTTTGGACGCCGCGAATAACGCGTCCTGGCATTATGACGACAGGCATGGAGCCTGCCGTTTCACCTTCACCGCGCATCTTTGATGGAGAACATCATGGCAATGAGTAACAGTGGACAGAAATTCATCGCACGTAACCGTGCTCCCCGCGTCCAGATCGAGTACGACGTAGAGATCTACGGTGCAGAACGTAAAATTCAGCTGCCGTTTGTGATGGGCGTCATGGCCGATCTGGTCGGTAAACCGGTGGAAAACCTGCCGGCCGTCGATGAGCGTAAATTCCTTGAAATCGACATCGATAACTTTGATGAACGCATGAAGGCGCTGAAGCCGCGCGTGGCGTTTAACGTGGATAACACCCTGACGGGCGAAGGCAAACTGAATGTTGATCTGACCTTCGACAGCATGGACGACTTCCTGCCGGATGCGGTGGCCCGCAAGGTTGAGCCGCTGAACAAGCTGCTGGAAGCGCGTACCCAGCTCTCTAACCTGCTGACCTACATGGACGGCAAAAACGGTGCGGAAGAGCTGATCGCAAAAATTCTGCAGGATCCGACGCTGCTCAAATCCCTGAGCCAGTTGCCGAAAAATGACGAAAGCGCGAAAGGTAGCGAGGAATAATCGATGAGCAACCAGACTCAACAACACGAGCAGCAGGCGGGTCAGGCGTTCAGCCAGGATGAGTTCAGCGCGCTGCTGAACAAAGAGTTCCGCCCGAAAACCGATCAGGCGCGCTCCGCCGTAGAAAGCGCGGTCAAAACCCTGGCGCAGCAGGCGCTGGAAAATACCGTCACCTTCTCTAACGATACCTACCGCACCATTCAGAACCTGATTGCCGGTATCGACGAGCAGCTGTCGCAGCAGGTGAACCAGATTATTCACCACGACGAGTTCCAGAAGCTGGAGAGCGCCTGGCGCGGCCTGAGCTACCTGGTAAACAATACTGAAACTGACGAGATGCTGAAGATCCGCTTTATGAGCATCTCCAAGCAGGAGCTGGGCCGCACCCTGAAGCGCTACAAGGGCGTGGGCTGGGATCAAAGCCCGATCTTCAAGAAAATCTACGAGCAGGAGTACGGTCAGTTCGGCGGCGAGCCGTTTGGCTGCATCGTGGGCGACTACTACTTCGACCACAGCCCGCAGGACGTTGAGCTGCTGGGCGAAATGGCGCGCATCGGCTCTGCGGCACACTGTCCGTTTATCACCGGTACCGCACCGGGCGTGATGCAGATGGAGTCCTGGCAGGAGCTGGCTAACCCGCGCGACCTGACCAAGATCTTCCAGAACACCGAATACGCGGCCTGGCGTTCACTGCGTGAATCCGAAGATGCCCGCTATCTGGGTCTGGTGATGCCGCGCTTCCTGTCGCGCCTGCCGTACGGCATTCGCACCAACCCGGTCGACAGCTTTGATTTCGAAGAGCAGACCGACGGCGCGAACCACAACAGCTACTCCTGGGCGAATGCCGCCTATGCGATGGCTGCCAACATCAACCGCTCCTTCAAAGAGTACGGCTGGTGCACCTCGATTCGCGGCGTGGAGTCCGGCGGGGCGGTTGAAAACCTGCCGTGCCACACCTTCCCGAGCGATGACGGCGGCGTGGACATGAAGTGCCCGACCGAGATCGCCATCAGCGACCGTCGTGAAGCCGAGCTGGCGAAAAACGGCTTTATGCCGCTGGTTCACCGCAAAAACTCCGACTTTGCCGCCTTCATTGGCGCGCAGTCGCTGCAAAAACCGGCCGAGTACCACGACCCGGATGCCACCGCCAACGCGCGTCTGGCCTCACGTCTGCCGTACCTGTTCGCCTGCTGCCGTTTTGCCCACTACCTGAAGTGCATCGTGCGCGACAAAATCGGCTCCTTCCGCGAGCGCGAAGAGATGGAGCGCTGGCTGAACGACTGGGTAATGAACTACGTGGACGGTGACCCGGCTAACTCCTCCCAGGAAACCAAGTCCCGCAAACCGCTGGCGGCTGCGGAAGTGCAGGTGCAGGAAATCGAAGACAACCCGGGCTACTACGCCGCGAAGTTCTTCCTGCGTCCGCACTACCAGCTGGAAGGTCTGACCGTTTCCCTGCGTCTGGTTTCTAAACTGCCGTCGCTGAAGACGAAAGACGCGTAATGAAGGTGGCCGGCCCATTGGGGCCGGCGGCCTTACTGTGAATACGAGATAGCTAATGAATTTACCTGTGAAAGCGATAACAAAAAAATTCATCAGCTATTTAACGATTTATACGTTGTTAATTATTTCATTCATGCTGTGTGTGACGGTATCCGGCTACTATCTGTTTATCTTTGACTGGCCGGAAGATATACCCCGGATCGCAATGCATGGGTTCTTATGTGCTGGACTTAATGCATTAGCGATAGGGATATACGTTGTCGCAGAGAAATGGAAAGAGAAAAGTTAGTGCCTCACGCTGGCAGATGCGCTACTGAGCATATGGCAAAGGATATAAGGTGAAACGTTTCTGTTTTTTCTTCGCATTTATGACTTTTTACGTGTGTGCCGGAGATAGCTATCCTGATTTTTATCATCAGCAAACATATCGGCAGGTTTTAAAAGATTTAGTTCTGGCGCGCTGTCTTGCGCAAGTGGCAGATAAAGGCAGCCAATTTTCTGCTGATGCGTCCCGTAGTGCGAGTGCATTCATTGAGTGGATACCTTTTGATGCCGAAAATGGCACTGATAAAGTGAATGCCCTTATTGCGAAATATAAAAATCAAATTAACGATTTTCATTCAGAGCGAAAACCCGATATCAAAGGCGTAACCTTAAACTGTTTACGTCTTTATCATAGCGACGAACTGAATAAACTGGTTCCGCAGGTCATCATTGGCGATCCTGAACGTACCTGGATTCAGGATAACCCGGAGTAGTAAAAGACTTCACATTCTTTCCGTTCATTCAGGGGGAATGTAAGACTGTCAAATGACACGGGTCATTTGATATGAGGCAGAGGTAAAATATGGACGGTTTTATTCAGCCCCATGCTTTCCTGTTTGCCATATAAGGGCTTTTTCGAAAGCAATATTGTTCATTCACGAAGAGTAGATATTATGGCTATTGATATGTTTCTGAAGGTCGAGGGTGTTACGGGCGAGTCTAAAGATTCTAACCACACCGGCTGGACTGATATTACCTCCTTCTCCTGGGGTGCATCCCAGCCGGGTAATATGAGCGTTGGCGGTGGCGGCGGTGCCGGTAAAGTTAACTTTAACGACCTGCACGTTAACGCGCTGATCGACAAATCCACTACAGCAGTCCTGAAACACTGCGCAAGCGGTAAGCACCTGACCAAAGTTGAACTGTCCGTCTGCAAAGCAGGTGGCCAGCAGGTTGAATACACCCGCATCACCCTGGAAGACGTCCTGGTGACCTCTGTTCAGTACACCGGTGCAGACAACGGCGACACCGTTGGCGTGACCTACGCATTCCAGGCTGCGAAAGTGAAACAGCAGTACTGGGAGCAGACCACCGCCGGTGGTAAAGGTGCTGAAAGCAGCGCTGGCTGGAACATCAAAGAGAACAAAGAAGCGTAATTGTTCATCCATGACCGGGGAACCTCCCCGGTCATGATGATTGATTCCTAATATGCTGCAGGTTAATGATGATTAGAGAGTTAAGCGTATTATCGATTGCATTAGCGTGTAGTGCTTGCATCTCACCTCCTGCACAGTATGAGAAACTTTCTGTCACGTTAGAAAACAATATCCCTTGTCTTGGTATCAGGCAGGATTCAAATTTTAATGGGCCTATATCAGTTTACGCACCATCTGTAATGAAACACGTTGGTAATCAATGGGAAAATATGAATTTCCATGTTCAACCTCCAGCAATGCGTATCTTGAATTCAGAGGAATGTATTCGTCTGGATGAGGTTGACTGGCGCGAGGGCGAGTATGATGTTGTATTGAAGGTTGTCAATGAAAAAACTGCTATTCGATATGCAGCACGGTTTATATTAAAGAAAGGTTCGAGTAGCGACTTACTTTTAATGATGAGTGAATGATATAGTTTTCAAACGCAGATGTTTTAAAGAGTGCGTCAGCGTTTGAATATTTGTTTAATTACAAAATGATTAAATAATTCATCACTGCAAACTCTGAACACTAAGTGTGTTGATTAAAGGGATTAAATATGACACAACGTTCAACCGTTAGCCCGGGCTACTGTGTGGTCCAACATCCTGGAACTTTAGATTATCAAGCGCGATTATTGTTTAATAATGTAAATAGCGAAGCCGCCAGATACTTTATGCAAATAAACAATGATACTCCTTGGTTGAAACCGGGACAGTTACTCATCGTGGCTGACCCAAACAATACGAATCAGTCATCGCAACTGAGTATTCTTGCCAGAGCAAAACAGAAAAGTAACCATGCGTTGGCATCATTAAACACATCTGTTGCAGAGTATCTCCACGCTAATTATGAAAATATTTCTGCATTGACTTCCTTAGGCGATAAACTGGCTGGAAATGCTGGTGATTTAGGTGAAAAATATTTCAGGCAAATTGAAAGTATACTCATTAAAATTGAGAGAACTTATCAGAATCAATTTATATCACAAGGTTCTTTAATTGGTCAGCAGTTTTATATAGAAAGAAGGGCGTTATTCTCTCAGCTAAAACCTCTACTAAATAACGTAAGCAAATTAACTCTTAAGATTCAAACCTACGAAAACATTAAAAAAGCATTGAACTTATCAAGCCGCTCTATCGTCCATGAATGGAGTACGGTTGGGGTTGGCGCGATTCCTGGATATTCAGATTATATAGTACGCTCTTCACGCGCAGCTAGCATCATGAAAGCAGGTGGTTGGATCTCATTAGGTTTCTCTTTTTTAAATACTTCTAATGATGTTTATAAAGCCTGTACTGTCGATCGTGAAGATGAATGTGGAAAAGTTGCTGTTACTGAATACAGTAAGTTTGGAGGAGGCACGCTTGGCGCTGCGGGAGGAGCCTGGGCTGCGTCTTTAGGAACTGGCGCTCTTTGTGGTGCAATGGGAATACCTACGATGGGTACTGGTGCCCTTGTGTGTGGAATTGTTGTAGGACTAGGTGCTACTTCAGCGGGAGCCTGGATGGGTACAAAAGGGGGGGCTGAATTGGGTGAAGGGATTAGCAACTTGATTTTTTCCGGGGACGAGTAAATGTACGAATCAATGCGTCTGATGCTGCTTTCTTTTGTATTTTTAGGTTTGTTTGTTTCTCTAGTTTTATATGTTTATTTTTATCGGAAACACTCTCAGGAACTTACAGAAGCATTTCACCTTCTGAGTAGTAAACAATACTTAGAAATAAATGATTACCTTTTTTATGAACAGCTTGGATTACCCGGATTTGCTCATCGCGTATTCTTAATGAGAAAAATAATTGCGTGCAAGCCGATAAAGTCAGGGAGCACAAGACAAATTTCTCCTGAAGCAGGAACATTAATACTGTCAACATACCGCTTCTCCTGGATTAATATGTTTCACAAAGTAACGATTTCAGTGGTGTGTTTAATGCTGTTGTTATTTGTGTTAGTTGCTACCGGGCGATAAAAAATGCCGTTCCAGATGATGCTCAATTTATTAAACTGTCCCTTGCATTACCACCCAAACGCCGCCGTTCTCGCCCCGAGAGCGGCAGCGTTTGAGCGCTAATCATACCAGCAGGAATACGCCATGCGATTCACGATTATTTCTACGAAACCCGGTCATCAGCCGCCGCAGAGCAGCTGTGATTTTTACGCCCCGGGCGGCACCATTGGGCGCGGTACGGATAACAATCTGGTATTGCCGGACAATGACCGCACCATCTCGCGTCTGCAGGCTATTGTTCACGTTGACGCCAATGGCGAATGTCGCGTCACTAACCGTGGCAGCGTTACGCGCGTGGTGTTGAACGATATTCCACTGGAACGCGGGCGTCAGGTTGAGCTGCAGGATGGAGACGTTCTGGGTATTGATGACTACCGCATCGAAGTGGCTGAAATTATCCACGATACGCAGCCGGTGAGCCGCATGGCGGCCAGCATGCATCAGCAGGCGCGTCCGACAGTCGCACCCGCGCCAGCGCCGCAGCCTAAACCGGCGAGTGACGCACCGCGCGGGAAGGGCGAGCCGACCGCCGTGCCAACGGAGATCTGGGATAGCCTGATGCAGGAGTTCTCTATCTCCGACAGTATCTCCAGCAATCGCACAAAACCCCAGCCAGCGGCATCACAGGATCCGTTCTCCCAGCCTGCTGCATCGGAGCGTAACGCCGAAGATCCGCTGGCGATGTTCAACGACAGCGATCCGAAGCTCGAGCGTAAGAACGTTGACCCCGACACGCTGTTCGGCGATGAAGCATTGTTCAAAAAAGAGAGCATCTTTGACGACATTACGCCATCAACGCTGGTGCCGCCGGTAGAGACAAAGCCCGTCGAACCTAAAGAAGAGGCGGGGGATGAACTCGATCCGCTGGCCTTGTTTGGCGGCACGGCCAGCGCGCCCGCCGCGCGTAATGACGACCCGCTCGGGCTGATGGGCGGCGCGCCATTAACCCATCCGGATGACATTCTTGACGAAAAGCCTGCGCCAGTGACGGAACCTGAGCAGCAGGAGGACGTGCTCGCCGATTCTCCGCTGTTTGCCCCTGAGCCGCAGGAAGCCCCGCGTGCTGTTGAAGAAGAGCCCGCGCGTCCGGATTACGCAGGTTTCACCATGCCGACACCGCAGGCGGTTGCGCGCAGCAGCGCTCAGGCACCTAAGGGCCGCCTGCGCATCGACCCGGTCAATAATGCCTCATCCCCAACCGCCGCTGTAAATAACGGCGAGAAAGGGGACGTGTTACAGGGCGAGCTGCTGGAGGCGCTGCTGGAAGGCATGGGCCTGAGCGAAATGCAGCCCGTCCCGCAGTTTGACCGTGAGAATATGCGTCAGCTGGGGCAGATCCTCGGCATGTTCTCTCAGGGCACCGTGGCGCTGCTCTCCTCGCGCTCCATCCTCAAACGCGGCGTGAAAGCCGATATGACCATGGTGCTGGACGATGCCAACAACCCGTTCAAGCTGCTGCCAACCGGGAAAACCGTACTGATCCAGATGTTCGGTACGCCGATGCCGGGCTTTATGCCGCCGACCAAATCGGTGCGCGATGCGCTGATCGATCTGCAGGCGCACCAACTGGGCATGATTTCCGGTATTCGCGCCATCATCGCCGCAATGCTGCAATCCTTTAACCCGGAACAGCTGGAAGAGCAGGCGAAGCAGAACGGCATGACCTCCCGTCTGGCGCTGCCGGGCAGCCGCAAAGCCGCCCTGTGGGACTACTTCGTTCGCAGCTATGGCGAGACGGCAGGCGAAATTGAGGATGACTTCCACACCCTGTTCGGCGAAGCCTTCCTTCATGCGTATGACATGGAGGTGAATCAGTACAAAGACTCACAGAGCGGATCGGAAGACAAATGAATATCGCAACGGCTTCTCTCTCCCGCCAGGGGACGCGCGCCAGCAACCAGGATCAGACGGGAGAAACCATAGGGGAACGTTCAGCCTGCTTTGTCGTCTGCGACGGCATCGCGGGTCTGCCGGGCGGTGAGGTGGCCGCTGAGCTGGCCCGCAACAGCATTATTTCCCGCTTTGATGGCGACAAGCACCTGAATGCGCAGCATATTCGCGACTATGTGCAAACGGCGAATCGCACCATTCTCAGCGAACAGCAGGCGGTTCAGGATTACCGTCGAATGGGCACAACGCTGGTGAGCCTGTTCATTGACCGGGATTACCGTCTGGCCTACTGGGCGCACGCCGGGGACAGCCGCCTGTATCTGTTTCGCCGCGGCTGGCTGTGGCATGTGACCACCGACCACAGCCTGGTGCAGCAGATGAAGGATGCGGGGCATCAGACCGACGATCTCAACAGCAACCTGCTGTACCTCGCGCTGGGGATTGAAAACGGCGGGCCGGAAGCGAGCTACAGCGACGTGGTGCAGGTGGAAGACGGCGATGCCTTTTTACTCTGCACCGACGGGTTCTGGCACGGCGTCAGCGAAGAGCAAATGAAGCAGTCGCTGCATATGGTCAATACGCCCCAGGAGTGGCTGACCTTAATGAACCAAATCATTCAAAAGAATGGCGAGCAGGAGGGGAATGCTCAGGACAACTATACGGCCCTGGCGGTATGGATGGGCGACCCTCAGGACACCACTTTGCTGCATACGCTCTCTGACGCAGCGCAATTTCTTCCCTGCGGAACTGATTAGACACACAAGGAACGATATGAAACTTTGGCTATCGGGTTTAGCACTTCTGGCGGTGACCTCCACCGCGCAGGCTGAGAATTTCCGCATCGTGCAGTCGCCTGCGCAGAAGCTGGATATCTGGATCGACAACATCAAAGACAACACGCCGCAGAGCTGGTGTAAGCCTGAAGTGGCGCTGCGCATTGTGGCAAACGGCAAGAAAGACGTCTCCGTGCTGGAAAACTTTGTGCCGCGCCTTGGCTCACTGCTGGAACACCAGTGCAGCAAAGTGAATAAACTCAGTTGGACGCTTAACGATCCGGCGGGCGTCACGCTGGCTGAGGGTACCGCAGGGAAAGCGCAGGACTGGGCGCTGGTGGTGAAACAGCAACAGGCGGCTCCGGCCAGTACCGACGCCAGCGGCGCGCTGCTGCCGCCGGATCAGAACGCTGAAGCCCGCACCGTGGCTGCCGACCGCACGCCGTGGCAGGAATTTACCCTCCAGGACGGCTGCCATCTGCGCACGTTCTGGGAAGGCGGTTCCTCCGCACCCGCACTGTTCATCCCGGACACCGATACCACCCGCTGCGGCAACGGCAGCTGGCTGAGCGGTCATACCGTTATCTCTCAGACCCGCAACGGCGAGCAGAAAGAGATGGCGGTGACCTACATTCACGGCTTCCCGGTCATGGGCCTGAACAAAAGCGCCGATCCTGAAAACGCCCTGATCACCTCCGTCAACAAAGAACGCATGGTGTTCAGCACGCAGAACAGCGATCAAAGCTGGATGATCCTGCCCTACGACAACGCCCTGAACGGCTGGAAAAGCAACGGTACGGTGGCGGTAGAGATTTCACGCGAGATCGCCAGCGATGACGCCAAACTGCAGGCGCGCATTGCCGAAGTGAAACAGACCTGGGGCGCGTGGGTGACTCCCGGTACCTCGCTGAATATTGTCCTGATTGATACCCTTCGTCCTCAGCTGCGCGATCCGGCTGTGGGCGCATGGCGCGCGGCAAACTAAGGAGTGGCGATGAATACGCTCTATCAACACCTGGCGGGTGAGCCGCTCAGCGATGCGCTGCGTCGTCTGGAAGCCGATATCAAAGTCCGTCCGGCGGATGCCGACCTCCGCGCCGCGTTTGTGCAGTTTCTGATCCTCAGCGGCAACTGGACGCGCGCCCTGACCCAGCTTAAAAGCTGGGGGGCGCTGAAGCCTCAGGCGAAGCCAACCGTTACCCTACTGGAGCAATCCATTCAGGGCGAGATGCAGCGTGCGCAGGTGATGGCGGGACAGGCCCGTCCGGCCATGCCTGAAACCCAGTGGCCGTGGCTGACAACTCTTGCCGCGGCGCTGAGCGAGGAGGGCGAACGCGCCAGTGCGCTGCGTCTTGAAGCCCTTGACCAGGCTCAAGCAAACCCAGGCCACATTGTCCTCGAAAACGAGGAGACGCAGGCGTTTGGCTGGCTGATGGATGGCGATGCCCGCCTCGGCCCGGTGTGCGAAACCATCGTGAACGGCCGTTATTTCTGGCTACCGTTTAGCGCTATCGCCGAGATCCGTTTCCAGGCGCCTGCCAGCGTCACCGATCTGGTCTGGCGTCACGCGCTGGTGCGCCTGACCGACGGTACGGAGCAGGTATGCCAGATCCCGGCGCGCTATCCGTTTGCTGAAGACGCTTCCGATGCCGTCATGCTTGGACGTACGACCGAATGGTTGCCGCTCGACGCTGACGGTACGCTGTACGAAGGACGGGGCCAGAAAGCGTGGCTGAGCGAACAAAGCGAATATCCGCTGCTGTCTCTGAACCTCGTGACGTTTGCGACGGATGGAGCCGATGAGTAATCCCGCTGGCGAAGGCGATCTGCTGCGCAGCGGCTGGCAGGCCCGCAGCAAGCAGGAGAAGGTGGGGGCGCGCGACAAAATGCAGCCCTCGCTGCTGGATCGTCTTACCGATAACGACCCGGAAAAAAAACGCGAGTCGGCCAACAGCAATCTGATCACCCACGCCGCCCTGCGCCGCAACGTGCTGCGCGATCTGCAGTGGCTGTTTAATACCATCAACCACGATGCCTCCGGCGATTTGAGCGCCTTGCCGCACGTGAACCGCTCGGTGGTCAACTTCGGCGTCGCACCGCTGGCCGGGAAAAGAATGTCGGATATCGAATGGCACGACATTCAGCGCAAGCTCACCGAGGCCATCATCAATTTCGAACCGCGCATTTTGCCGCAGGGGCTGCAGGTCCGCTGCGTGTCGGATACCTCCTCGCTGGATCTGCACAACGTGCTCTCCATCGAGATCAAAGGGCGTCTGTGGTGTGTGCCGTACCCGCTGGAGTTTCTGTTTCGTACCGATGTCGATCTGGAAAACGGCCATTTTGAACTGAAAGATGCGGGGTAATCATGGAAAGTAAACTGCTCGAATACTACAACCGTGAACTGGCCTACCTGCGTGAAATGGGGGCTGAGTTTGCCGAACGCTACCCAAAAGTCGCCGGACGGCTGGGCATGCGCGGCATCGAAGTGGCGGACCCGTATACCGAACGTCTGATGGAGGGCTTCGCCTTCCTGACCTCCCGCGTGCAGATGAAAATGGACGCGGAGTTTCCGCGCTTCTCCCAGCGTCTGCTGGAGATGATTGCGCCTAACTATCTCGCGCCCACGCCGTCGATGGCGATCGCGGAGATTGAGCCCGACAGCAGCCGGGGCGACCTGAGCAAGGGCTTCATTGTGCCGCGCGGTACCATGATGGACAGCCTGGCGCTGAAAAAAACCGGCGTGACCTGCAGCTATACTACGGCGCACGAGGTCAACCTGCTGCCGCTGAAAATCGACAAAGTTGAGCTGGGCGGCGTGCCCGCCGATCTGCCGCTGGCGCAGCTGGGGCTGAGCCAGCAGGGGATCAACAGCGCCTTACGGATCCGCATCGCCTGCGACGGCCCGCAAAACCTCGGGCACCTGGATTTCGACCGTCTGGAGTTTTTCCTCGGCGGTCCGGATATTGAAGCGCTGAAGCTGCTGGAGCTGGTGATGGAGCACCACGCCGGGATCGTCTGTCAGACGGTCAGCCCGCAGCCGCAGCGACAGCTGTTGGCGTCTGACGCGCTGCGCCAGGAGGGCTTTGAGCCTGACCAGGCGCTGCTTCCGGACGATCTGCGCAACTTTGACGGCTATCGCCTGCTGCAGGAGTATTTCGCGTTTCCGGCCCGCTTCCGCTTTATTAGCCTGAGCGGTCTGAGCACGCTTATCGAACGCTGTGAAGGCGAAAAAGCCTTCGACATCTTCATTCTGCTGGATAAGTCGGATGAACAGCTGGAGCGCGTGGTCGATGCCAGCCATCTGGCGCTGCACTGCACGCCTGTCATCAACCTGTTCCCCAAGGTCGCGGCGCGTCAGAAGCTGAATGAAGGCCAGCATGAATACCATCTGGTGGTCGATAACATTCGTCCGCTGGATTATGAAATCTACGCGGTCAAAAAAATCTACGGCAGCGCGGACGGCCAGCGTGATGACCAGACGTTTCGTCCTTTCTGGAGCACCTGGAGCGGCGATGCGGGCAACTACGGGGCCTATTTTTCTCTGCGTCGTGAACAGCGCGTGCTGTCCGAGCACGCCCTGCGCTACGGCACCCGTACCGGTTACATCGGTTCAGAGGTGTTTGTTTCGCTGGTGGATGAACAGCACGCCCCGTGGCAGGAAAACCTGCGCTATATCTCTGCCGAGGTGCTGTGCACCAGCCGCGATTTGCCGCTGATGCTGCAGCAGGAGCTTGGGCAGTTCATTATGGCCGACTCCATGCCGGTGAAATCTCTCACCCTGCGTAAAGGCCCGACGCCGCCGCGCCCCGCGCTGGCAGAAGGGTTCAGCACCTGGCGGCTCATCAGCCAGCTGCAGATGAACTACCTCAGCCTGATGGACAGCGAAAACGAAGAGGGTGCGGCCGCGCTGCGACAGCTGTTAGGGCTGTACGCCAACCTGGCAGAAACGCCCGTTGCGCGTCAGGTGGAGGGGGTACGCCACTGCGTGCTGGAGCCGGTTCACCGCCGCGTGCCTGAACCCGGCCCGGTCGTTTTCGCCCGCGGGATCGGCATTACCCTGACTGTCGATGAGCGAGCCTTTTCCGGCGCCAGCCCGTGGCTTTTCGGCAGCGTGATGGAACGACTTTTTGCCCGTCTGGTGTCCATCAACAGCTTTACGGAGTTCACCCTGAAGAGTCAGCAGCGCGGCGAGATTGGCTACTGGGCGCCGCGTATGGGTAAAAGGGCGCTGATATGAGTGACGCTGCCACTGCACCGCTGCGCGTACATCGCCTGACCCGGCTGCCGGATGCGTTCTGGAGCGGGGTCCGCGAGACGCCCTGGCGCTACGATCTGTTTCAGCTGTTAAGGCGCATTGATGCCCAGGGCGGCGAGCGCTACCCGCTGGGACGCGCGCCGCTGCCGAAATTTGAGCCGCTGCGCATCGGCCAGCAGCCGTCGATGAGTTTTGCGCCGTCGACGCTGGCCCAGGTACGTCAGCGCGAAGAGAGCGGGCTGCATGAGGTGTCCATCCTCAGCTTCGGCCTGTTTGGCCCGAATGGCCCGCTGCCGGTCCACATGACCGAATACGCCCGCGAGCGTATTTATCATCATCAGGACAGCAGCCTCAGCGCGTTTGCCGACCTGTTCCATCATCGCCTGACGCTGCTGTTTTACCGCGCCTGGGCGGATGCGCAGCCGGCGGTCTCTCTGGATCGCGCCGACAATAATCGTTTTGAGGGCTATCTGGCGTCGCTGATTGGCATGGGGCAGCCGGGTCAGATGAACAAAGGCAGCCTGAGCTCGCATGCCCGCTTTACCCACGCCGGACACCTGACCCGTCATGGGCGGGATCCGGAGGGGCTGGAGAAGATCCTGCGCAGCTATTTTAAAGCGCCGGTTAAGCTGGTGAGCAACGTGCCGCAGTGGATGCCGCTTTCCACGCGCGAGCAGGCGCAGCTGGGAGCAGGACGCCGCATGCCGCGCATGGGGGAGTCCGCTTTTCTCGGCGTCGCCGTCCGCGACGTGCAGCATAAGTTTCGCATCGAAATTGGCCCGCTGAGCGCGGAGGAGTACAACCGCTTTCTGCCGGGTGAAGCCTGGGTCACCGAGCTGCGCGACTGGGTGCGTCAGTACGCCGGGGTGGAGTTTGAATGGGAAACACGGGTGATCCTGCGTGAAGACGCGGTGCAGGGCACCTCGCTCGGCAGCAATGGGCGATTAGGCTATAACACCTGGCTGGGCCTTCAGCCGCAGCCTGTCCCGCGTGGCGATCTGGTGTATTGCGCAGAGCGATAATTTTTCTAACGCATTGTTATCAATGGAACCGAACATGTCAGAAATAAGCCGTGCCGTGCTTTTCGGCAAACTGGATACGCTGTTATTTACCTCTCTGGAAAGCGCCACTGCGTTCTGCAAGCTGCGCGGCAACCCCTATGTTGAGCTGGTGCACTGGCTGCATCAGCTCATGCAGCAGCAGGATGGCGATCTGCAGCAGGTCATCCGCCACTTTGCCCTTGATGAACAGCAGCTGACGCGCGATATCGTGGCGGCGCTGGATGTCCTTCCGCGCGGGGCGAGTTCCGTTTCCGATCTCTCCGAACACATCGACAGCGCCGTGGAGCGCGCCTGGGTCTTCGGCTCGCTGAAGTTTGGCGTCAGCCGCATTCGCGGCGGCCATTTGCTGATCGGCATGCTTAAAACCTGGAACCTCGCGAACGTGCTGAAAAGCATCTCGTCGCAGTTCACCCGCCTGAACGTCGAGGTGCTGATTGAGCAGTTCGACGCGATTTGCGCCAACAGCAAAGAGACGCAGCAGGCCGCTGCCGCCGTCGACGCACCAGCGGGTGCGGTACCGGCTGCGCAGGGGACGCTGGCGCAGTACGGCCAGGACCTGACCGCCCGCGCTCGCGAAGGGAAGATTGACCCGGTTGTCGGGCGCGACGAGGAGATCCGCCAGATGGTGGATATCCTGATGCGTCGCCGCCAGAACAACCCCCTGCTGACCGGGGAAGCCGGGGTCGGCAAAACGGCAGTGGTGGAAGGGCTGGCGCTGCGTATCGCCGACGGCGACGTCCCGGAACCGCTGCAAAATATTCAGCTGTGGCTGCTGGATATCGGCATGCTGCAGGCAGGCGCAGGCATGAAAGGCGAGTTCGAGGCCCGGCTGCAGGCGCTCATTAATGAAGTCCAGTCCAGCGCCACGCCGATCATTCTGTTTATCGATGAGATCCACACCCTGATTGGCGCAGGCGGCCAGCAGGGGACCGGCGATGCGGCGAACCTGCTGAAGCCTGCGCTGGCGCGCGGACAGCTGCGCACCATCGGGGCCACCACCTGGGCGGAATACAAAAAATACATCGAGAAAGACCCGGCGCTGACCCGTCGTTTCCAGACGGTGCAGGTTCACGAGCCGGACGAAGCGAAAGCCATTCTGATGCTGCGCAGCACCGTGTCGCCGCTGGAGACGCACCATCAGGTGCTGCTGCTCGACGAAGCGGTCAGCGCGGCGGTGAAGCTGTCGCATCGCTACATTCCGGCGCGTCAGTTGCCGGACAAAGCCGTTGCGCTGCTCGACACCGCCTGCGCCCGCGTCGCGGTCAGCCAGAGCGCGCCGCCTGCGCAGCTGGAAGACTGCCTGCGCCACCTTGCCGCGCTGGACGTGGAAATTGAGATCGCTGAGCGCGAAGCGCGCGTCGGTGCCGGTGACGCCGAGCGCGTAACGGCGTTACGCGCAGAACGCGACGCGTACGAAACAAAACGCGAAGCCCTGGCCCAGCGTTGGGAAGAAGAGCGCAGCCTGGTGCAGGAGATTATCCGCCTGCGTGCCGCACTGTTCGCGGCGGGCGAGGAAGATACCGCCGAGCTGCGCGGCCAGCTGGCGGAACAGCAGCAGGCGCTGAACGCCCAACAGGGCGATGAACCGCTGCTGTTTGCGGCGGTGGATGAAAACGTGGTTGCCGCGGTGGTCTCTGACTGGACCGGGATCCCGCTGGGCCGGATGGTGAAAAACGAGATCGATGCGGTGCTTAACCTCGCCGACACGCTGAACCAGCGCGTTATCGGCCAGCGTCACGGTCTGGATCTTATTGCCCGCCGCGTGAAAACCTCGCGGGCGAAGCTCGACGATCCGAACAAACCGGTGGGCGTCTTTATGCTGTGCGGCCCGTCCGGGGTTGGTAAAACCGAAACCGCGCTGGCGCTCGCGGAATCCCTGTACGGCGGCGAGCAGAACGTTATCACCATCAACATGAGCGAGTTCCAGGAAGCGCACACCGTTTCCACCTTAAAAGGTGCGCCTCCGGGGTACGTAGGGTATGGTGAAGGCGGCGTGTTAACCGAGGCCGTGCGCCGCCGCCCGTATAGCGTGGTGCTGCTGGACGAAATTGAAAAAGCGCACCCGGACGTGCACGAGATCTTCTTCCAGGTCTTTGATAAAGGCTGGATGGAAGATGGCGAGGGGCGCCATATTGATTTCCGTAACACCATCATTATTCTGACGTCTAACGTCGGCACCGACCTGATTAGCGCCATGTGCGCCGATCCGGAACTGATGCCGGAGCCGGACGCGTTAAGCGGCGCCCTGCGCCAGCCGCTGCTGGAGGTATTCCCACCGGCGCTGCTGGGTCGTCTGCTGGTGGTGCCGTACTACCCGCTCAGCGATGAGATGCTGGGGCTGATTGTTCGCCTGCAGCTCAAGCGCATTCAGCGTCGTCTGGAAGAGAATCACAGCATTATTTCTGAGTTTGACGACAGCGTGGTGGAACAGATTGTTCAGCGCTGTACCGAGGTGGAGTCCGGCGGCCGCATGGTGGACGCTATTCTGACCAACACCTTGTTGCCTCAGATGAGCCAGATCTTACTTACCGCCAGCCGCAGCGACGAGCAGTACCGACGTCTGCACGTTACCTGCGAGCAGGGCGAGTTTCACTGTCAGTTTGCCGCGTAATAATCATCAAGAGAACTGTAAAAGATGACGGATAATGATAACAATCGGACTGTCCCAAACGCGCTCCCGGTCGGGTACCGCTTCAACGAGTTTGAAATCAAAGAGGTGATCGGCGGCGGCGGTTTTGGCATTGTCTATCGCGCGTGGGATCACCAGCTCGAACGCACTATCGCTATCAAAGAATTTATGCCTTCCTCGCTCGCCGTGCGCGGCGACGACATGACCCTGGTGCTGCGCAGCGAGCGCTTTGGCAAAGCGTTTTCCGCAGGCCTGAACAGCTTTATTCAGGAAGCTCGTCTGCTGGCGCGCTTTAACCACCCGAACCTGCTGCACGTCCTGCGCTTCTGGGTGCAAAACGACACGGCCTACATGGGGACGCTGTTTTACAGCGGCACCACGCTTTCACGCCTACGCGAAGAAAAGCCAGAGCTGATCAACGAGGCCTGGATCCGCCGCACGCTGCCGATGCTGTTCGGCGCGATCAAGACCATCCACGACGAAGGCTATCTGCACCGCGATATTTCTCTGGATAATATTCAGATCCAGGATAACGGCCTGCCGGTGCTGCTCGATTTCGGCTCCGCGCGCCGCACCATCGGTAATCTCTCCGACGAGACCGAAACCATGCTGCGCCCGGGCTTTGCGCCGATCGAGCAGTACACCGACGACAACGAAAGCGAGCAGGGCCCGTGGACGGATATTTACGCCCTCGGCGCGGTGCTGCGTACCCTGATTGTGGGCTCTCCGCCGCCGGTCAGCGTGGTGCGCTCTATTCAGGATACCTGCAAGCCGCTGGTGGAAATCATGCCGCAGGGCTATTCCATTCCGCTGCTGCAGGCCATCGACCGTGCGCTGGCGCTGCACATGGAGGACCGTCCGCAGTCTATCGACGAGTTTGCCGCGCTGATTGAGATGCCGGTCGCCGGGATCAACGATGTGCTGACCGCCAAAAAAACCGGCACCATGCTGGTTCCGGTAGAGGAAGAGAAACCGGCATCAGCGCTTGACTGGCGCCGCTACAAGATCCCGGGCATGGTTGCCGCAGGCGTGCTGGTGGGCGTTGTTGCCGGAGCAATGCTGTTTAGCGGCGGCGGTCAGGATGCGCCCGAACAGGCTGCACAGGCACCGGCAGAGACGCGTCCGACAGAAACCGCCGCGAACACGCCAGACGTGAAGCCGGAAACGGCGAAGGTTAGCGAGCCGGCAGCGTCGGAACAGACTCCGCCACCTGTCGATGCCAGCCCGGTCGCGCTGGTCTATATCCGTATCCAGGACGGCGAAACGCTGAAAGTGAACGGCGAGCCAAAAGCGCTGCGTCCGGCGACGAACGGCTATGCATCGCTCAAGCTGCCAGCTGGTGAGGTGAAGATTGAACTGCAGGGCAACGGCAGAACGCGCAGTCAGACGCTGGATATCACCAAGCCGGGCACCTGGCTGGTGAATCCGTAAGTCAGGCAGGGACAGGGAACAGGACGGAGCGAATGTATAACATTAAGTTTGTCTATCTTTTCAGCGAGAACGTCTCGCCAGCGCTTTTTGCGAAAATTATCCGCCCGTCCGTCGCCGGGCAGTGGATTATGTCGGTGCCCGACAATTCGCTGCGCTCGCTGTTCACGCGCTACGATCTGCTGTACTCCATTACCGGTGCAAATCCGTATCAGTCAGGTCGCGATACCCGCAAGTTGATTGTGCAGGATCTCGACATGGGCAGGATCGTGGCTATCGACGAGAGTTTTCGTAACTGGTCGTCAGTGACTGAGATGTTTTATATCAATGCCGATGGGCGATTACAGGCTGCCTCAAATACGGGTCTGGGCTGGTATCCGGAGAGCACTATCGTTGAACGTTACGAAACCATGGTGCGCACCTACGGTTCCCGCCCCGCGCCAACGGAGCTGCCGACGCAGGTGGTGAAATCCAAAGCGGCGCAGGTGCCTGACCAGCCGACGCCGGGCAAAGACGGTAAAACCTATGCGGCGCAGTTGGAGAATATGACCAAAGCCGAACGCTGGCAGGCTCGTAAGGACCTGATTGCGAAGGGCAGCAACAGTCTCTATCCGGATGCGCAGATCGCGGCTAAACGGCTAGCAGCGAATAACATTGCGGTGGAGAAAGCGAAGCTTGCGGAAAATGTTTATAAGACCGTAAACCCGCTGGAAACGACGCCGGACGTGCCGAAGGGGTGGACGGATATTAGTAATGACGATGCGCTCCTGGGCAAGTATGGTCTGAATAAATCGATGCTCTTCGACGATGACACCGCTCCTAATTTTCTTGCTCGGGTCTATCAGCCTAAACCGGATGTGTTTGGGAATGATATGAATCCCACTGTGGTATTCCGGGGATCGAGGGAGCCGGGTTTTGCGTCGCTGTCTGATAATGTTACCTCGTTGCTCACCAAAGGGGAGCTGGCACCCGTTAAAAACGGTGCAGACTGGTCTAATAACTTCTCCCAGGGCATGGGAATGGCATCTGATTATTATAAAAAAGCCGTGAGTATTGGTAAGGAACTGGCAAGGTCAGGTCAGAATATTGATATTGCCGGACACTCGCTGGGAGGCGGGCTCGCGTCTGCAGCCTCAATGGGAAGTGGTAAAGCGGGATGGACATTTAATGCCGCAGGGCTTAACGCCGGAACGGTAGAAAAATATGGCGGTAAAATCCTGGGCAGCACGGAGAATATTCAGGCGTATCGAGTTAACGGAGAACTGCTGACGAAGATTCAGGAAGTTAATCTTTGGGAAGATCTGAAAACGGTGAAGGGGCATGTCCCGGCTTTAATTCTCAAAGAGGAAATTTCTGCGCTGAGCCCGAATGCTGCAGGTATCGCCCACGATCTTCCCGGTGGGACCGGAAGTGCGCTCGACCGGCATGGTATTGATCAGGCGATAAATTGCATTGAGCAGCAAAAGGATGAAGATATTTCGATAATCGGGAGTCGGTTGTGAAAAAACGTTTGATGGCTTTTGTAGCGTTATGTTTTTTAATCATGATTCAGGGGTGTAAGCAGGATATGGAACTCAATCCACAGGATTACTTCAACGGTCAGCAACTTGAACTGGCGAGAGCGATTGAAGAAGGCAATGTCGACGTGGTGAAGACGCTTGCACCCGATAGCAACCTTAACCAGCCCGGAAAGGAGGATATGACGCTCCTTTTCTGGGCGCTTGGCAACGCAATTAATGATAAAAAAACATCTCCCCATTTGAAGGTCATCACTTTGCTTGTTGAGGCCGGTGCGGATCCGCTACAGCCTCGCCCACAAGGGAAAAGCAGCCCCGCAGAATTCGCTCTGAAAGGGGACAGTGCAGACTGGATTAACGCGATGCTGGACGGTGGCCTGTCGCCCGATGTGAAAGATAAGGTTTTCCACGAGCCGATAATCTTCCAGTCGATTAAAGCGAAAAACACACAGACGCTGGAAGCGATGCTCGATCACGGTGCTGACGTCAATGCAACCAATTCATTAGGCAAAACGCTGGTATTCGACGCGCTGGATAATCAGTCATACGATCATGTTTTATTGTTGCTCGATCGTGGAGCGGATCCGTCAATTAAGGCAAAAAATGGCTGGTCAATGAGCAGCGCGCTTGCGGATGCACTGAGTGGGCTTGAAAAAGGTAGTGAGCACTACGAGAAATTAAACGAAATTAAAGAGAAGCTCATCCAGAAAGGTGGTAAATGGCCACCTGAGCCTGTTAGGTAAGGGCTAACTCTCCCCACGATAATTAAACAGAACGTTTTTATTTTCTGAGGGTGCATGGATGTTCTGGCTATATAGCGCTTAGCTATACATAAAAGTTCTCGCCATACGTAAATGATGGTTTGTACAAACTTAATATATCCTCTCAAACAACATCCACTATTAAAAACTTCTCAGCATAAACCATTACGGAATACAGATTATGCTCAACCGAATTACCGTTCAGCTCCCGGTTGAGGGGCTGCTCTTCTGGAAACTCTCCGGCCGCGAGGCGATGTCCGAGTCGTTTGCCCTGACGCTGACCC
Organism: Enterobacter sp. RIT637; assembly: GCF_019718755.1. Lineage (NCBI taxonomy): Bacteria > Pseudomonadati > Pseudomonadota > Gammaproteobacteria > Enterobacterales > Enterobacteriaceae > Enterobacter > Enterobacter sp. RIT637. The sequence goes on along the minus strand of NZ_JAIHAZ010000002.1, from coordinate 442,602 downwards.
TGCTCGGCACGGATGCGCGCATTGACCGCAGCAAATTACTCGGTCAGCCGGTCACGGTGACCATCCCGACGCAGAACCTGCTCACCTCCCGCTACATCAACGGCAAAGTCACGCGCGTGGCGGTCAGCGCCGTTGAGCTGACGGGCACCCGCTATGCGGTCTACCAGCTGACGGTGGAGCCGGACCTGTGGCCGATGAAGCGCGACCGCAACCTGCGTATCTTCCAGGGCCAGACGGTGCCGCAGATAGTGAAAACCCTGCTGGGCGAGCATCAGGTCAACGTTGAGGATAAACTCACCGGCAGCTACCGGGTGTGGGACTACTGCGTGCAGTATCAGGAGTCGAGCCTGGACTTCATCAGCCGTCTGATGGAGCTGGAGGGGATTGCCTATCACTTCAGCCACGAGGCGGACAAACACACCCTGGTGCTGACTGATGCCGCCACGCAGCATCAGCCGTTCAGCGGCTATGAGGTCATTCCTTACCACCAGACGCCGTCCGGCGGCAGTACGGATGAAGAGGGCATCAGCCAGTGGGCGCTGGAGGACAGCGTGACGCCGGGGATTTACAGCCTCGACGACTACGACTTCCGCAAGCCGAACGCGTGGCTGTTCCAGGCCCAGCAGAACCCGGCGTCGCCGAAGCCGGGCAGCATTGACGTCTACGACTGGCCGGGACGCTTTGTGGAGACCGGGCATGCGGAGTTCTATGCCCGCATTCGCCAGGAGCGCTGGCAGGTGGAGCACCAGCAGATTCAGGCCACGGCCACGGCGGCGGGCATTACGCCGGGCCACATCTTCACCCTGACTAACGCGCCGTTCTTCAGCGATAACGGCCAGTATCTGGTGACGGCGGCCGGATACCACTTCGAGGAGAACCGCTACGCCAGCGGCGAGGGTGAAACTATCCATAGGACTGATTTCACGGTCATCCCGGCGTCGGTCTCTTATCGCCCGGCACAGAGCACGGCGTGGCCGCGCACCTACGGCCCGCAGACGGCGAAAGTGGTGGGGCCGAACGGCGAGAGTATCTGGACGGACAAATACGGTCGCGTGAAGGTGAAGTTCCACTGGGACCGTCTGGCGAAGGGCGATGACACCAGCTCCTGCTGGGTGCGCGTGTCGAGCGCGTGGGCGGGCCAGGGCTACGGCGGGGTGCAAATCCCTCGTGTCGGCGATGAGGTGGTGGTGGACTTCATCAACGGCGACCCGGACCGGCCGATTATTACCGGCCGCGTGTACAACGAAGCCAGCATGCCGCCGTGGGCACTGCCGGCTGCGGCGACGCAGATGGGCTTTATGAGCCGAACGAAGGACGGTTCCGTCGACAATGCCAACGCACTGCGCTTCGAGGATAAGGCGGGAGGCGAGCAGGTGTGGCTCCAGGCCGAGCGCAACCTGGATATCAACGTCAAAAATGATGAATCCCATTCGACTGAAAAGAATCGAACCCAATATGTGGGAGAAGATGAAACCTTACGGGTTGTAAAAAATCAGAACGCGGGGGTCAAAGGGGACGTTATTTGCCTGACGGGTAACAGTCGCAGTGACAAAGTGGTTAACGACTATATTCTTTCAGCGGGTAATACGCTGAGGCTGGAGTGCGGTGAAAGCGCCATTGAATTATCGAAAGATGGAAGCGTTAATATCATTGGTAATAACTTCAACTTTACTGCTAAGCAGAATGCGCAAATAAACACGCTCTCCGGCGAACTGCATTTAAATCCTGATGATGGAAGCAATGCCATCGATCCTCCTGGGGCATCCCATCAGAGTGAAATCCAGCAAGAAGTGGATAGTTTTTTTGTTATTAATGCTAACAAATAAGAGTAACTCGAATGGCTGAATATATTCTCCAGGAAGCTACCCTGGCGTTACCAGATGTCTATAAAGACAGAACTATGAATTTATTTACCCTGAGCGAAAATGGTGCCAGTGAGTTTACCTTTGTTGTTTCGCGTGCCAGTGTAAAAAAAGATGAGAGTGTGCATGATGTGGCAACGCGTCTGGTGCGCGAGTTAGAAACTACCGTGCCAGATTTTAACCTGACGTCCTCACATATGACCATTGTTGATAATCACGCGGCTGCAGAGCTTTTTTATCAATTTAAAAATGATGGTATGACTATTTTTCAGAAGCAGACCATTATTTTGTTGGACGAGCATCCCGCAGGGCGAAAAATGGTGTGTTACATCGGTACTTGCCCTGGTGAGTTTAGCGATTATTATCACAATCAATACCTGTCAATTATCCGCAGTATTAAGTTCCATAAGCCAGCCCCGACTGAAACCAGAGACATGCTTGCGGCCAACTCAGAGGGTCCATTTTTTGCACTTGATAGTGAGAGTAAGATACTCAGTGTCTTTAAAAACATTCAGGAGCTTTACGGGCATCTTTCGCTTCAGCGGGCGAAAGAGGGACACTATTTACTTTTTGAAAAGCAGGGGGCACCGCTAAGTATTGCGCCTGTCCCGGGCAGTCAGCCTCTTCGTTATGCGCTGTGGACCCTTTCTGCAGAAAAATCCCACCACTTAATTTCACAGCTTTCTCTTTGCCGCCAGGTCTCAGGTTCTGACGACCTTAACTCACCCGATCAGATCCGCAAGTATCTGATGGCGCAGAGAGCTGAATAGTCATGTCCGAATGTCTGGCCGCACGTGTAGATGACGAGATTGCTCATACAGCTTCTAAAGGATGGATGATCGCTGGGCTCGTAGGTGGGGCAATTCTGGGTGCAGCTGCCGTTGTTGTAACCGGTGGGACCGCTCTGGTAGCCGTTTCTGCTGTCGCCGCTGGGGCGTGTGCTGCTGGTGGTTTGGGTGAGGTCCTGGGAAGTATGTCATGGGCACCACGGCATGCCACAGGTACGCTTAAAGAAGGTTCGCCTAATGTTTTTATCAACAGCCGAAAGGCTATCCGCGCTCATCTTTCTGCTGGGGAGTGCGACGAGCACAGTGGAAGTTTGCAACGGGTTGCAGAAGGTTCGATAAAAGTTTACATCAACAATTTTCCCGCTTCGCGAACTGGCGATAAGTTGACATGCAGCGCTGAAATTAGCCAAGGATCCCGTAATGTTATCATCGGTGGAAGTAAGGTCCAGACTGATGAAATAAGTCCTGAAATTCCTGAATGGGTAAACTGGACGATGCTCGCCGTTGGTGCCGGAGCGATGGCGGTGCTGGCCAGTCCGGCAATCGCACTTCTGAGCACCCTCGGTGCAATGGGCGGTGGGACTGTTGGTAGCTACGCGGGTGGGATGCTGTTTGGCGAAGGTAGCGACGGTCAGAAATGGGGGATGCTGATCGGCTCTGTTATCGGCGGCGGGGCTGGACTGAAAGGAGGAGCGAGGTTTGATGCCTGGCGGGCTGGGAAGCCTGTTCTCGAACCGGTTAAGCCAAATATTTCGGCCCGAAGGGCTGAGCTTAATGAAAAATTTGGACGTACGGGCGATCTTAATAGAGATATTACAGCCAGAGGAAATAAAGAGCAGGCAAGAAACTGGCTCGAATCTAAGGGTTTCACACCGCAACAGATTCGTGACTTTGATAATGGTATTGATTATACAAATAGAGTGAGTGTTGAAACGATAAATAGAAATAAAACACTCTATCAAAACCAGGTACCAGGAGGGCGACAGGGAAACTGGTATGCTCTTCGAGAAGATGTTAAGCCAACAGAGTTGGGTATTAATCCAAAAGGCACTATTTATGGTACTGATCAGGTTGTTGATAAAATAGCAAAACCTTATGTTTCACAGCAAAAAGTCGAGATGTTACGTAGTACTTCTTTGCCCGCACTTGATACTTGGTCAGTGAAAGATGTACCCTACCAGACAAAGGGTGGGGCAATACAGATGCTTTCAAGCGAAAAGGATATATTTAAGGTGACTCATGAGTAAAGAAAATTACACCGCGCTGGATTATATCAATGACGCTATTGATGCAATCAATCATCGATTGGAACAAAATCCTACATTTTCTTTATATATTATGGCAAAGAATCAGTTGGATTATATAAAATCCATTCTAACTGGTGCTGAAAAGGATAAAAGTAAATTACACACATTGAATCTTGGAGTGCTTGCGTCCAAAGAGTTTGATACTACCGATGCCGAACTTGCTCAGCATTTGTCCAATGTTAATTATATAGCTTCACAGATGGGACAAGGATTGAAGGTTATTCTCCCCCATGAGCAAGACGTAGAGTACTTGAAAAGGCAAAAAAGATATCGCAAGTGATGAGCAATTTTTGATTAAAGATTTAAATGTAATCATCCTGGTTTGAATTACCAAGGAGAAGTAGGGGCATAACTTGCTATCATGTGCGATATTTTAAGGTAATTCGATTTAATGCGATGAATGAAATAACAATCTTTGGTTATGTTGAAAAAGCATTGACTTTAGCATAAAAGAGATATGCTAAAGTCAAAAATCGTAACCTCTATTCACCTGTTTTACAAATGTACGGCTCTATTTCACAACAATTAATGTTTCTACAGGATTTAATCGAAGGCAAGGCAAGGAAAGGATAAATCTAAATTATGGAAAATGACCTTCGGTATGTATACAGTGAAGGGGTTTGACAATTCTGATGCGTTGTTTTTTGAAAGGTTGTCGGATGCCTTGTTTATTGTGGATCAAATCCGATGTGGGCTAAAGGTCAGGCTGCCACATGAGGTTGATGCCAACTACGTAATAAAACAATAAAATCTCAAGGTGAAATATCCTGACGAATTTTAGGGTTTCACGTTAAATACATTTTTATTATGGGTGAAAGGTGATTAATTTACATGCTAACTTTAATGTTTTGTTAAAATATGTAGAGAAATATAGTAATTACTTACCCATTAGCAGTCCTTCAGTCCAGCGGAGGATGCAGTATACATATGATGATAAACCCTTAGAATTATCCTTAAATAGTGATACACAAAATCAATGGGATTTAACACCATCTTGTAGTCTCTCACTTGCGGAGTCACGGGATCGCGCGATAGGTGCGCTTATTGGTCTTGCGGTCGGGGATGCTGTAGGTACCACACTCGAATTTCTACCACGTGACAGAGCACACGTTAAGGATATGACAGGGGGGGGACCATTTCGACTGCGCGCAGGCGAATGGACGGATGATACATCCATGGCATTATGCCTTGCGGAAACTCTTCTTGAGAAAGGCGATGCGGATACAATATCCTTTAGGAATAAACTGCTTGCATGGTATCAGCATGGTTATAACAGTTCAAATGGCGTCTGTTTTGATATAGGGAATACAACTCGATTTGCTTTGGAACAATATTTGGCTATTGGTCCTGGTTGGAACGGTAATACTTCACCAGAAACTGCAGGTAATGCATCTATTATCAGACAAGCGCCTGTCTCTATTTTTTTTAGAAAATCATTAAGCAAAGCATTTTATGAAGCTAAAAAACAAAGTATTGCTACACACGGTGCTGCAGAAGCAATAAATAGCACGCAGTATTTAAGCTATTTACTTGTATATATGATTAATGGTAGCAATAAAGATTCTGTATTTGCTCCCCACATCATGCCGCTCCAGCCACGTGTAATGATTATTAATGCGGGCGAGTATAAGCAAAAAACTCGCGATCAGATTCGCTCAAGTGGTTATGTGATTGATACGCTTGAAGCCGCTATGTGGGCGGTCTGGAACACCGATAATTTCAGGGATGCAATCCTATTGGCAGCCAATCTGGCCGATGATGCTGACAGCGTTGCGGCGACGGCGGGACAAATAGCTGGCGCATTATATGGTTATTCCGGTATTCCTCAGGAATGGAAAAACAAGCTGGTCCAGCACGATCGTATTTTCCAAATAGCAGGGGATTTGTTCGATAGGGCACCCGAGGACACTTTTCTATAGATATATCATAGTGTCCCGCACCGTGAATTTGGGCGGAAAAATCATAATATTAAGCTAATTCAGCCGGTTGTTTCTAAGAATAAAAAAATCCACGCCAGGGCGTGGATTTTTTTCATTCAAGACGACTCAGACGTTAAACAGGAAGTTCATCACATCGCCATCTTTAACGATGTAATCTTTCCCTTCCGCACGCATCTTGCCTGCTTCTTTCGCGCCTTGCTCACCCTTGTAGGTGATAAAGTCTTCAAACGCGATGGTCTGCGCACGAATAAAGCCTTTCTCGAAGTCGGTGTGGATTTTACCAGCAGCCTGAGGCGCAGTTGCACCTACAGGGATGGTCCACGCACGCACTTCCTTCACGCCAGCGGTGAAGTAGGTCTGCAGGTTCAGCAGCTCATAGCCTGCGCGAATTACGCGGTTCAGGCCCGGCTCTTCCAGACCCAGCTCGGCCATGAACTCCTCACGGTCGGCATCGTCCAGCTCGGCGATGTCGGATTCAACTGCAGCGCAAACCGCCACAACCACAGAACCTTCCGCCGCCGCGATTTCACGCACTTTGTCGAGGTACGGGTTGTTCTCGAAACCGTCTTCGTTAACGTTGGCAATGTACATGGTTGGCTTCAGGGTCAGGAAGCTCAGGTATTTAATCGCCGCCTTGTCTTCTTCAGTCAGGTTTTTCAGCGCGCGCAGCATGCCGGCGTTTTCCAGCTGTGGCAGGCATTTTTCCAGCGCAGCCAGTTCCGCTTTCGCGTCCTTATCGCCGCCTTTGGCTTTCTTCTGCACGCGGTGAATCGCGCGTTCGCAGGTGTCGAGGTCAGAGAGCGCCAGCTCGGTGTTGATGACGTCGATATCGTCAGCCGGATCCACTTTGTTGTTTACGTGGATGATGTTGTCGTTCTCGAAGCAGCGCACAACGTGGCCGATCGCTTCGGTTTCACGGATGTTGGTCAGGAACTGGTTACCCAAGCCTTCACCTTTGGATGCGCCTTTTACCAGGCCCGCGATGTCCACGAATTCCATGGTGGTTGGCAGAATGCGCTGCGGCTTCACGATTTCCGCGAGCTGGTCCAGACGCGGGTCCGGCATTGGCACAACGCCGGTGTTAGGTTCGATGGTACAGAACGGGAAGTTCGCCGCTTCGATACCCGCTTTGGTAAGCGCGTTAAACAGGGTGGATTTGCCCACGTTTGGCAGACCGACGATACCGCATTTGAATCCCATTTCTAAATCACCTTAATATCTTGATAATCAATCCGTTAACGATAACCGATTGATGAAAAGTAAATAACTACGCCTATTATACACGTAACCCGCATGACGCGCGGTAAAAAAGCCGGATCGGGCAGATTATTGCGCTTTGAAAGCGTGTAACCGGTTTGTCGCTTTGGTTAACCCATCTTTCAGCCAGATTTCGGTGCAGCGCGCCGCTTCGTCTACCGCTTCGTCAATCAGTTTCTGCTCAGAAACCGGGGGCTTACCGAGTACGAAACCGACAACTTTGTTTTTATCGCCCGGATGGCCGATTCCTACGCGCAAACGGTGGAAATTCGGGTTATTACCCAGCTTGCTGATGATGTCTTTAAGACCGTTATGGCCGCCGTGCCCGCCGCCCAGTTTGAATTTTGCTACGCCAGGTGGGAGATCCAGCTCATCGTGAGCCACCAGAATTTCATCCGGATTGATGCGATAAAACGTTGCCATTGCCGCCACGGCTTTACCGCTCAGGTTCATGAAGGTGGTGGGCACCAGTAAGCGAACGTCCGCGCCAGCAAGGTTGATACGTGAGGTATACCCGAAGAATTTAGGTTCTTCACGCAGGGGAGCACGTAACCGCTCGGCCAGCAGATCGACGTACCATGCCCCGGCGTTGTGGCGGGTGGCCGCATATTCTGCGCCCGGGTTGGCGAGGCCGACAATCAGTTTAATCGTCACGATTCAATTCCTAATGGGTTCCAGATCTGGCGCGTAGTTTACTGTCTGGCGCGCCGCTTGACAAAATTCTGCGATCTTCTCAGCGAAATACGAATAATTTCTGCTTTGAACAATTAGAATTTCAAGCTGTTCAAAGTCTTATTTGTAAACTTTTGTTTGGGAGTTATCTGTAATTGTGATCATTCACGCAACTCATAAAAGGGGCGTTGTCTATACTTTACACACAAGGATTAGGGGCTTTTCCCCTGACAACCCAAAGTTCCGGAGGTGACACATGAAACGCAAAAACGCTTCGATACTCGGTAACGTGCTGATGGGGTTGGGGCTTTTCGTGATGGTAGCCGGCGTGGGCTATTCAATATTAAACCAGCTGCCGCAGATTGATCTCCCGCAATACTTCGCGCATGGCGCGATATTGAGCATCTTCGTTGGTGCAGTATTGTGGCTGGCAGGGGCTCGCGTGAGTGGCCATGAGGAAGTGTGTGACAAGTACTGGTGGGTGCGCCACTACGATAAACGCTGTCGTCGCGACCAGCATAAACACAGCTAGCGCTACAATATAGAACACCGAAACGGCTCCCGAGGGAGCCGTTTTTTTTGCTTTAAGACTTGACCCTCACGTAACGTAAGGCTCCAGAGTGGCGCCACTGGCAAAGAAAAAGGAGCAGTTATGTTGATTCAGGTGGGTGAGCTGGCGAAACGTGCCGGGATCACCGTGCGGACATTGCACCACTATGAGCAAACAGGGTTGTTGCTGCCTTCTGCCAGAAGCGCGGCAGGTTACCGGCTTTACAACCTGGCAGATGTCCAGCGTCTGCACATGATCCAGGCGCTGGCAAAAGCGGGGCTGGAACTTGCTGAAATCAGGGATTTCCTGGAACAGGAGTCACTGTCGTTGACCGAGTTACTCGATGCGCAAATCACGCTGCTGGATAAACAGCTGCGCAGCATACATACGCTGCGCGAACGTCTGGTGGAGCTGCGGACCGGGCTTATCGACGATGCGACGCCGGATCTGGAATCCTGGCTACAGACTCTGGAGTTAATGAATATGTATGATCGCTGGTTTAGCAAAGAAGAGTTACAGCAGCTGCCGTTTGCGGTGCAGAAGGATGCGCTGGCGGCTATCTGGTCAGGGCTGGTTGCAGAGGTCAAAACGCTTCTGGAGCAACATATACCCGTTACTGACGCGCGGGCGATGGACCTGGCGACGCGCTGGATGGAACGCCTGGAGCAGGACACGGCGGGCAAGCCGGAGTTTCTCACCCGGCTAAACGAGATGCACAGCGTTGAACCACAGATGCAGGCGCAGACCGGCATCACGCCGGAGATGACGGATTACATCACGCGCGCGTTTGCGGAATCCAAGCTCAGCATATGGGAGAAGTATCTCACTGCCGAAGAGATGGCCTTTACCCGGGCACACTACTTTGACCGCATGATGGAGTGGCCGCCGCTGGTGGCGAAACTGCATCAGGCGCAGCGGGAAAATAGTGATCCTGCCTCGGAGGAGGCGCAAAAGCTGGCTGAAAACTGGCTGGCATTGTTCCAGTCTTACGCGGGCACCAACCCGGAAACTCAGCAAAAGTTTCGCGCTGCAATGCAGCAGGAGGCGCACCTGATGAAAGGAACATGGATGACGCCTGCCGTGCTTGCGTGGCTCCAGCAGGCGATCGGGGTGATGATGCAAAGACGTTTCTCTGCATCAGGTCACTCACAGATCCGCTAATGCGGCTTCACGGTTAGGATAGAAGGAGAGTCGGCCAGGGATAGGCTGCACGCCCGCGCGCGCCATGGTGCGCAGAGGCTGGAATTCCAGGTTACTCACCCGCAGCTCGCAGCCTTCCGGCAGACGTGCAACAAAGCGCTGGAAGGCATCCAGGCCACCTGCATCCAGCACCGGTACAGCATCCCATTTCAGCACCACAACCCGTTTACCCGCGATGCGGGACTCCAGATCGCTGAACAGACCTTCCGCCGCGGCGAAGAACAGCGGGCCAATCACGCGCAGCACCAGCACATCGTCAGGCACCTCGACGTTAACCGGAGAAAGGCGCGTCATTTGCGCGATACGGCGCATAAACAGCAGGGATGCCAGCACGATCCCGACGCTAATGGCGATAACCATATCGAACAGCACGGTCAGCGACATGCAGATAAGCATCACGATGATGTCGTCTTTCGGCGCGCGACGCAGCAGGTTCACCACCTTATGCGCCTCGCTCATATTCCAGGCAACCATCAGCAGCAGGGCAGCCATGGCGGAAAGCGGCAGCCAGGAGAGCAGCGGGGCGAGGATCAGCAGGGCGAGGATCACCAGCACGGAGTGGATTACCGCCGAAACGGGTGAGGTTGCCCCCGCGCGCACGTTGGCAGCAGAGCGGGCGATGGCTGCCGTTGCGGTAATACCGCTGAAGAACGGCGCGACGAGGTTGCCTAATCCCTGACCGACCAGCTCGCTGTTGGCTTTGTGTTTGGTGCCGGTCATGCCGTCCAGCACGACGGCGCAGAGCAGGGATTCAATCGCCCCCAGCATCGCCATAGAGAACGCGGCGGGAAGGAGGGCACGAAGGGAATTCCAGCTTAGGGTAAAGCTGGAGCCGGGCATGTCCCACGGCAGCACCAGCTGCGGCAGCAGTTGCGGAATGCCGCTGCCCTGTGAACCGTCCGCCAGAACATAGTGGAACTGCGAGCCTATAGTCGCGACGTGACCGCCGAACATATTGACGATAGCCATCACCGCGCAGCCCAGCAGTAGCGCGGGCAGGTGACCCGGCAGGCGGATCCCCAGACGAGGCCAGACGATCAGCGTGCCCAGCGTCACAATCCCGATGGCGGCGTCGCCCAGGTTAGCGGTGGGCAGCGCCATAAACAGCGCCCCCACTTTCTGTAAATAGTGCTCAGGAACATGAGCCATCTGCAGGCCGAGGAAGTCCTTGATCTGCATGGTTCCGATGGTAATACCAATCCCTGAGGTGAACCCCAGCGTCACGGAGAGGGGGATGTACTCGATCAGCCGCCCAAATCGGGCCAGGCCAAACAGAATCAAAAAGACGCCGGACATCAGGGTGGCGACAAGCAGGCCAGCCAGGCCAAACTGCTGCGAAACCGGGTAGAGGATCACCACAAAGGCGGCGGTCGGGCCGGAGACGCTGAAGCGCGAGCCGCCCGTCAGGGCAATGACTATCCCGGCAACGGCCGAGGTGTACAGACCGTACTGCGGCGCAACGCCGCTGCCAATCGCCAGCGCCATCGCCAGCGGGATGGCGATAATGCCGACGGTGATCCCGGCAATCAGGTCACGGACAAAGCGTGACGAGGTGTACTTCTCTTTCCAGCAGGCGTCGATGAGGGCGCGAAAGGGCAGAACATGTGAGGAGGTTACGTTTTTCACAATTATCTATCATCCGTATGCGCATCATCTGTCATATGAATGGCAGGTGAAGGAGGCATTAATCATACAAATAAAACCCAGAGACAAAAAAACCCGCCGCAGCGGGTTTTTCGGCCGTGTTCGATTAGTGTTCGAACATTGCGGAGATGGATTCTTCGTTGCTGATACGACGAATCGCTTCGGCCAGCATCCCGGACAGGGTCAAGGTACGCACGTTTGGCAGTGCTTTGATCTCGTCGCTTAATGGGATGGTATCGCATACCACAACTTCGTCAATGACGGAATTGCGCAGGTTGTTTACCGCGTTACCGGAGAAAATCGGGTGGGTCGCGTAAGCGAACACGCGCTTGGCACCACGCTCTTTCAGCGCTTCAGCTGCTTTACACAGCGTACCGCCGGTATCGATCATGTCGTCAACCAGAACGCAGTCACGGCCAGCTACGTCACCGATGATGTGCATCACCTGAGAAACGTTAGCGCGCGGACGGCGTTTGTCGATGATCGCCATGTCGGTATCGTTCAGCAGCTTAGCGATAGCACGGGCACGTACCACGCCGCCGATGTCCGGAGAAACCACGATTGGGTTATCCAGGTTCAGCTGCAGCATGTCTTCCAGCAGGATTGGGCTGCCGAATACGTTATCAACCGGGACGTCGAAGAAGCCCTGGATCTGCTCTGCGTGCAGGTCAACAGTCAGTACGCGGTCAACGCCGACGCTGGACAGGAAGTCAGCGACAACTTTAGCGGTGATTGGCACACGTGCGGAACGGACGCGACGGTCCTGACGGGCATAGCCGAAGTAAGGGATTACAGCAGTGATACGGCCTGCTGAAGCGCGACGCAGAGCGTCGACCATAACAACCAGTTCCATCAGGTTGTCGTTCGTTGGAGCACAGGTGGACTGGATGATGAAAATATCACCACCGCGTACATTTTCGTTAATTTGTACGCTGACTTCGCCGTCGCTAAAGCGACCTACGGCGGCGTCGCCGAGGGAAGTGTACAGGCGGTTGGCAATACGTTGTGCTAGTTCCGGGGTGGCGTTACCAGCAAAAAGCTTCATATCAGGCACGAGAAGAACCTCAGGCATGCGTCCAGTGGTGGATAGCGTTCGCCGCAAACTGTGCGGGCCAGGCGAAGGCTATCCAGGCGGTGTATTAAAGAGCGCGATGCAACGTCTGGAACAGGGTGACGTTGTCACCGAAACTCAGTCTGCGCCAGTATGGTCTGCTGTAGGGGGGAGGTGTTCATCCCGCGTGCTACAAAACCATGCAGCCAAACCGGCGCTTGCTCAAGCACCTGACGAGCGGCGGATTCGGTGTCAAATTCAGCAAAGACACAGGCCCCTGTACCCGTAAGGCGCGACGGCGCGTATTCTAACAGCCAGGAAAGCACCGCATCAACCTCGCGAAAACGTTTTCTTGCGATATCCTCGCAATCGTTGCTGAATTCACAATTTAATAACGTTTCTATTGACCGTTCCGGGGTATTTCTTTTCAGGTCAGGATCTTTAAAGATGACCGGCGTGGGTATGCTCACGCCAGGGTGGGCAACCAGATACCATTTTTCCGGCGGGTCGACCGGCGTGAGGATCTCGCCAACGCCCTCGGCAAATGCCGCATGACCGCGAACAAACACCGGGACATCCGCCCCCAGCGTCAGGCCTAAGACGGCCAGTTCGTCCGTCGACAGCCCGCAGCCCCAGAGATGATTCAGTGCAACCAGTATGGTCGCGGCATTAGATGAGCCACCGCCCAACCCGCCGCCCATAGGCAAACGCTTCTCAATGCGGAGATCCGCGCCGCTTCCTGCAGGTAATCGCCCCGAGTCTGCCGCGGCTTTCATCAGCAGACGGGCGGCGCGCACGATCAGGTTGTCTTCATGCGCCACGCCTTCGACCGGCGTGAGCAGGCAAATCTGCCCGTCCTGGCGCAGTTCAATGGCGATCGTGTCGCCATAGTCAATAAACTGAAACAGCGTCTGCAGGGTGTGATAACCGTCAGCACGCTGGCCGGTGATGTATAAAAACAGGTTCAGCTTTGCCGGAGAGGGCCAGTGGGTCATCATTTAACGATCCAGTTGTCCATTTTCAGCTTGATGCGCTGGCTACCTTGCGTCAGCTCCATATTCGACGGCAACGACGGTTTACTCTTGCTGTCATAGGCGCTGTACACCACTTTCCAGGTCTTGCCGTTCTGAGTGTAGTTCACCTGGCTAAGACGATATTGATCGTCAAGCTGGTAGTCTGTTGCCTCACCTGGCAGGCCGAGGATCCACTGGCGCAGGCTGTTCAGCGGGATAGGCATCCCCGTCAGTTTGCTAATCATCTCTTCGGCATCTGTCGCGGTGTAGTGCTGGCCTTTGTTATCAGTGATCTGTGCTTCGCCCGGTTTAGCGATAAGCTCCAGTTCGGTGCTGCCCAGCGGGTTCAGCAGCAGCAGACGGTAGTTATCCTGACCCGTTTGCTGCCAGAAGAAACGGGCATAAACCTTCTGCTCGTCAGAGAGATAAGCGAAAGCGCCGCGGGTCTGGTACTGGCTCAAATCACGGACGTCCTGCTGGTGCTGACGCCACTGCGGTGAATCAGGGCTTTTGCCCGGGCCTTTTGGTTGGGTGACGGTACATGCGGTCAGAACCAGTGCCGCCAGCGGCAGCAGGCGAATCAGTCGGGTCATAATGAGGACAAATCCTTGAGATACGTTGCAGTTATAACTGTTAATGCTAGCGTCGAAGGGGGCTAGCGTCTACGTTCAAATTATCTCAAAGGGTTGTGTAACCTATTACTCCGAAAGGGGGCAGTCCCTTTTATTGATCTCGCGCATCCTGTATGATGCGTTCTGCTAACCTTATTAACGCTGGTACTACTCCCGCTCAACATGACCCTATTAGCACTCGGCATCAACCACAAAACAGCCCCGGTTTCGCTGCGAGAACGCGTGACGTTTTCGCCGGATACGCTCGACCTGGCGCTGGATAGCCTGCTTGCACAACCGATGGTGCAAGGTGGCGTGGTGCTCTCGACGTGCAACCGTACCGAGCTGTACCTCAGCGTGGAAGAGCAGGATAACCTGCATGAGGCGCTGATCCGCTGGTTATGCGACTACCACAACCTCAACGAAGAAGAGCTGCGTAATAGTCTGTACTGGCATCAGGACAACGATGCGGTCAGCCATCTCATGCGCGTGGCCAGCGGGCTGGATTCGCTGGTACTGGGCGAGCCGCAAATCCTTGGGCAGGTGAAAAAGGCCTTTGCGGATTCACAAAAAGGGCATCTGAAGGCCAGCGAGCTGGAGCGTATGTTCCAGAAGTCGTTCTCCGTGGCAAAGCGAGTGCGAACCGAAACCGACATTGGTGCCAGTGCGGTTTCTGTTGCTTTCGCAGCCTGTACCCTCGCTCGTCAAATCTTTGAATCCCTGTCGACCGTCACCGTGCTGCTGGTGGGTGCGGGCGAAACCATCGAACTTGTGGCGCGCCATTTGCGCGAGCATAAAGTGAAAAAGATGATTATCGCCAACCGCACCCGCGAGCGTGCGCAGGTGCTGGCGGACGAAGTGGGCGCAGAGGTTGTTGCGCTGAGCGACATCGATGAACGCCTGAAAGAGGCGGACATTATTATCAGCTCTACCGCCAGCCCGCTGCCGATTATTGGCAAAGGGATGGTGGAGCGTGCGCTGAAATCCCGCCGTAATCAGCCGATGCTGCTGGTCGATATCGCCGTCCCGCGTGATGTCGAACCCGAAGTGGGCAAACTGGCGAACGCCTATCTTTACAGCGTGGATGATCTGCAAAGCATCATTTCGCACAACCTTGCCCAGCGCAAAGCGGCAGCGGTTCAGGCGGAAACCATTGTTGAGCAGGAAACCAGCGAGTTTATGGCCTGGCTGCGCGCGCAAAGCGTCAGCGAGACCATCCGCGAGTACCGCGGACAGGCGGAGCAGGTGCGTGATGACCTGACTGCCAAAGCGTTAGCGGCCCTGGAACAGGGCGGTGACGCAAATGCAATCATGCAGGATCTGGCGTGGAAACTGACCAACCGCCTGATCCATGCACCAACCAAATCTCTTCAGCAGGCCGCCCGTGACGGGGATGATGAACGCCTGACTATTCTGCGCAACAGCCTCGGGCTGGAATAGCGCCCTATACCCATTTTCTAAGACAAGGTGCACTTACGCCTATGAAGCCTTCTATCGTCGCTAAACTGGAAGCTCTGTACGAGCGCCATGAAGAAGTACAGGCGCTGCTCGGCGATGCCGGGACCATCGCGGACCAGGAACGTTTTCGCGCACTGTCGCGTGAATATGCGCAGTTGAGTGATGTGTCTAAATGCTTTACCGACTGGCGACAGGTTCAGGAAGATATTGAAACCGCGCAGATGATGCTCGACGATCCTGAGATGCGCGAGATGGCGCAGGAAGAGCTGCAGGACGCAAAAGCGCGTTCTGAAGAGATGGAGCAGCAGCTCCAGGTGCTTCTGCTGCCGAAAGACCCGGACGATGAACGTAACGCGTTTGTGGAAGTGCGCGCCGGTACCGGCGGTGACGAAGCCGCGCTGTTTGCTGGTGACCTGTTCCGCATGTACAGCCGCTACGCCGAATCCCGTCGCTGGCGCGTGGAGATCATGAGTGCCAACGAAGGCGAACACGGTGGCTATAAAGAAGTTATCGCCAAGATCAGCGGCGACGGCGTGTATGGTCGTCTTAAGTTTGAATCCGGCGGTCACCGCGTGCAGCGCGTGCCTGCGACAGAATCTCAGGGACGTATTCACACCTCAGCCTGTACGGTTGCGGTGATGCCGGAACTGCCGGAAGCCGAACTGCCGGACATCAATCCGGCGGATCTGCGTATTGATACGTTCCGCTCCTCCGGGGCAGGGGGTCAGCACGTTAACACCACCGACTCCGCGATCCGTATTACTCACCTGCCAACCGGTATTGTGGTGGAGTGTCAGGACGAACGTTCCCAGCACAAAAACAAAGCCAAAGCGTTGTCCGTGCTGGGCGCACGTATCCGCGCCGCCGAAGTGGCGAAACGTCAGCAGGCGGAAGCGTCTACGCGTCGTAACCTGCTGGGCAGCGGCGATCGCAGCGATCGTAACCGTACCTATAACTTCCCGCAGGGCCGCGTGACCGACCACCGCATCAACCTGACGCTCTACCGTCTGGATGAAGCAATGGAAGGCAAGCTCGATATGCTGATTGAGCCTATCGTGCAGGAATACCAGGCCGACCAGCTGGCGGCGCTGTCCGAGCAGGAATAATGGATTTTCAGCGCTGGTTACGTGAGGCGGTCGGTGAGCTTTCAGAAAGCGAAAGCCCAAAACGCGATGCCGAAATATTGCTTGAGCATGTGACGGGCAAAGCCCGCACGTACCTGCTGGCATTTGGTGAGACGCTGCTGACCGATGAACAGGAAGCGCAGCTCGCGGCGCTGCTTGCCCGCCGTAAAACGGGCGAGCCTGTGGCGCACCTTGTCGGCGAACGTGAGTTCTGGTCGTTACCGCTGTACGTCTCGGCGGCAACGCTGATCCCACGTCCTGACACCGAGTGTCTGGTGGAGCAGGTGCTGGCGCGTTTACCCACAGCGGCCTGCAGCATTCTCGACCTCGGCACTGGCACGGGCGCTATTGCGCTGGCGCTCGCCACCGAGCGGCCCGACTGCGCGGTGACGGCGGTGGATGTGATGCCCGACGCGGTGGCGCTTGCGCAGCGTAACGTTGAACGTCTTGGGCTTAACAACGTGACGGTACTGCAAAGCAGCTGGTTTTCCGCGCTGGAGAATCGCTTATTTGCGCTGATTGTCAGTAACCCGCCTTATATCGACGAACACGATCCGCACCTTGCGCAGGGCGATGTTCGTTTCGAACCACTGACTGCACTGGTCGCGGCCAATGAAGGCTTAGCCGATCTTGATCACATTGTGACAACGTCACGACAACATTTGCTTCCCGGTGGCTGGCTGCTGGTGGAACATGGCTGGACGCAAGGGAACGCGGTGCGCACGCTGTTCAGCAACGCAGGCTATTGCGCAGTCGCAACCTGCCGCGATTACGGCGGCAATGAACGTCTGACGCTGGGACAGTGGGTATGAATCACCACTATCTGCCATTAACTGATAAAGGCGCATGGCTGACTGAAAAGTGGTTTGGCGTTATCATCTACATCGTTTGAGTTTTATCGCGTCTGGACGTCATTGTACGCGCAGTCGTTACTGGGGTAAGTCATGAGGTCCTTAGCCGATTTCGAATTTAACAAAGTGCCGCTGTGTGAAGGCATGATCCTGATTTCTGAAATGATTCGCGATGATTTTACGTCGCAGTACGTCCACGCTGAGCTGGAGAATCTGGTCAGCCTGGCGCGGGAGGAGATCAGTCAGGCGCGTCCGCAGGACTGGCAATTAGAGAAGCTGCTTGAGCTTTTCTACGGCGAATGGGGTTTCTGCGACACGCGTGGCGTGTATCGCCTGTCAGACGCATTATGGCTGGACCAGGTCTTGAAGAATCGTCAGGGCAGCGCCGTCGCGCTGGGATCCATTTTGCTGTGGGTCGCCCATCGTCTGGATATTCCGCTGGTGCCGGTCATTTTCCCGACGCAGATGATTTTGCGTGCGGAGTGGCTGGACGGCGAGATGTGGCTCATTAATCCCTTCAACGGCGACACGCTGGATGAGCACACGCTGGACGTGTGGCTGAAAGGCAATATTAGCCCGGTGGCCGAGCTCTTCAACGAAGATCTCGACGAGGCGGATAACGCCGAAGTGATCCGCAAGCTGCTGGATACGCTAAAGTCTGCGCTGATGGAAGAGCGGCAGATGGAACTGGCGCTGCGTGCCAGCGAAGTGCTGCTGCAGTTCAACCCGGAAGATCCGTACGAAATTCGCGACCGCGGTCTGATTTATGCGCAGCTCGATTGCGAGCATGTTGCGCTAAGTGATTTGAATTATTTCGTCGAGCAATGTCCGGAAGACCCGATTAGCGAAATGATTCGTGCGCAGATCAACGCGATCTCGCACAAACAAATTACACTGCATTAATCTTAATTCCGATTCACACCTGAATAAGGCGATCCTATGAAACAAAAAGTGGTTAGCATTGGTGATATCAAGGTAGCAAACGACCTGCCGTTCGTGCTGTTTGGCGGCATGAACGTGCTGGAATCCCGCGACCTCGCCATGCGTATCTGCGAGCACTACGTGACCGTGACCCAGAAGCTGGGCATCCCGTACGTGTTTAAGGCCTCTTTTGATAAAGCCAACCGCTCCTCCATCAACTCTTACCGTGGCCCGGGCCTGGAAGAGGGAATGAAAATTTTCCAGGAGCTGAAGCAGACCTTTGGCGTGAAAGTGATCACCGACGTGCATGAAGCCTCACAGGCGCAGCCTGTGGCTGACGTGGTAGACGTGATTCAGCTTCCGGCGTTCCTGGCGCGTCAGACCGACCTGGTTGCGGCGATGGCGAAAACCGGTGCTGTTATCAACGTGAAAAAACCACAGTTCGTGAGCCCTGGGCAGATGGGTAACATCGTCGATAAGTTCATCGAAGGTGGCAACGACAAGGTGATCCTGTGCGACCGTGGCGCAAACTTCGGTTACGACAACCTGGTTGTCGACATGCTGGGCTTCAGCGTGATGAAGAACGTCTCCGGCCAGTCTCCGGTGATTTTCGACGTGACGCACGCCCTGCAGTGCCGCGATCCGTTTGGGGCCGCGTCCGGTGGCCGTCGTGCCCAGGTTACCGAGCTGGCACGTGCCGGTATGGCGACCGGCCTGGCAGGCCTGTTCATTGAAGCGCACCCGGATCCGGCTAACGCGAAATGCGACGGCCCATCCGCGCTGCCGCTGGATAAGCTGGAGCCGTTCCTGAAGCAGATCAAAGCGATTGATGATCTGGTGAAGAGCTTCGACGAGCTGGATACCAGCAACTAATAAAAAACCCGCTTCGGCGGGTTTTTTTATGGAGCATATTGCCGGGTGGCGCTGCGCTTACCGGGCCTACAAAACCCGTAGGCCCTGCAAGCGAAGCGCCGCTGGGCAAAAAGGCTACGCAAAAATCGTCATCAAATAGGCAATAAACAACGCCATATGCGCCGCGCCGTTCAACACGTTGGTGCGTCCGGTAGAGAACGAAATCTGGCACAGCAGCAGCGAGGCCACCATCACAATCATCTCCGGCGCGCCCAGCGCAAACTGCAGCTCGTTGCCCGTCATAAAGGCAATCAGCGTCACCACCGGGACAGTGAGTGAAATTGTCGCCAGTACGGAGCCGAAGAACAGGTTCATTGCGCGCTGCACCTGATTATTCAACACCGCTTTCAGCGCGCCCAGCCCTTCAGGGGACAGGATCAGCAGCGCCACCAGGAAACCGGTAAACGCCACCGGCGCGTTCAGCTCGGTTAACAACGTCTCCAGCGGGTTGGCGTTCATCTTGGTGACCGCAATCACCGCAATCAGATGCACGATCAGCCAAACCGTATGCCACGCGCTGCTGTGGGCCGACGGCTTGCCGTGGTGCGGGTCATCATCGTCGCCGTCATCTTCATGCTCGTACACGAACAGGCTCTGGTGCGTTTTGGTCTGAATCAACAGGAACACGCCGTACATGGCGGCGGAAATGAGCGCAACCAGCAGCGCCTGACCGGTAGAGAAGTTTGCGCCCGGCAGCGCCATAGGGAACACCAGCACGATAATCGCCAGCGGGAAGAGGGCAATCAGGTACTGTTTAATGCCGAACAGGTTCATATACTGGGTCGCGAACTTGCGGCCGCCCAGCAGCAGAGAGAAGCCCACAAGGCCGCCCGTCACAATCATAATGATGGAATAGAGCGTGTCGCGCATCAGCGTCGGCGCAGCATCGCCGGTCGCCATGAGCGCGGAAATCAGGCTGACTTCGAGAATAACAACGGAAAGGCTGAGAATTAACGAGCCGTAAGGCTCACCCAGACGGTGGGCCAGAACGTCTGCATGGCGAACCACGCTAAAGGCGCTGGTTAAAATACCCACCAGCGCAAGAATATTGATACCAACCACCACTGGCAGTGACTGACTGCTTCCCCAGAAGAGCAGCACAGCCAGTGCCAGAACCGGGAAAATGAGCGACGTCTCCTTGTGGCGGGTCTTAACCGCCTCGTGTGTTGTTGTCATGTGCTTCTCCATCAATGCAGGTGCTTGTAATTATAGATAGATTTTTGAGGGCATTAAACTAACAGATATCTGTTAAATACCGTTGAAGTTTTACTTAATTTTACTGTTTGAGGTTAATATTTATTATTACGCCTATAAATAGCAATTATCAATAAAATAGCACCGTATTACAGTTAATTAGATTCATTGTTTAAGCATAAATGAAATCAACCTGGCAGGCGAAGGTATCCTCAACCACACTTATCTCTTTAGCAAAAAGAGAGGTTTTCGATGCCATACAAAACGAAACGCGAATTACCCGATAGCGTCCAGCACGTCCTCCCTGCCCACGCGCAGGATATCTACAAAGAAGCCTTTAACAGCGCCTGGGATCAATACAAAGATAAAGAGGACCGCAGGGATGATGCCAGCCGTGAAGAGACGGCGCACAAGGTTGCCTGGGCCGCCGTAAAACATGAATACGAGAAAGGCGACGACGATAAATGGCACAAAAAGAAATAGCCGCAAAATAATAAGCTGCCTGCATTTTGACTTTTCAGGCGGTTGAACTTCCGTTGTATTGCAACTGGTCCGCTAATTGCTTATCGTTATTTAACTGCTGGCAAAATGACCAGCAAAAAATGCCGGGAAGGCGGATTACAGATGTCGCAAGGAAGCATGCAGTGGCGGAGGTGTAATGTGTTAACGCGTGATTTCTTAATGAAGGCAGATTGTAAGACGGCATTTGGTGCTATTGAGGAATCGCTTCTCTGGTCAGCAGAACAACGGGCGGCGTCACTTGCTGCCACGCTTGCCTGCCGACCGGATGATGGCCCGGTATGGATTTTTGGCTACGGTTCGCTGATGTGGAACCCGGCTCTCGAATTTGTCGAATCGGCGACGGGAACCTTGCCTGGCTGGCATCGCGCGTTTTGCCTGCGCCTGACCGCCGGACGCGGCAGCGCGTGCCAGCCGGGGCGCATGCTTGCACTGAAAGAGGGCGGGCGCACCACGGGTGTCGCTTACCGCCTGCCGGATGCCACGCTGGAAGACGAGCTGACGCTGCTCTGGAAGCGCGAGATGATCACCGGCTGCTATATGCCGAGCTGGTGCAAGCTGGAACTGGATGACGGACGCACCGTCAATGCGCTGGTATTTATTATGGATCCGCGCCACCCGCTGTATGAAGCGGATACCCGCACGCAGGTGATCGCGCCCCTGATTGCCGCGGCGAGCGGGCCGCTGGGCACCAACGCGCAGTATCTCTTCTCCCTCGACCAGGAGCTAACCCGCCTCGGCATGAAGGACGACTGTCTGAATGAGCTGGTGGTGAAGGTGAAAGCGCTGCTTGAAGGGAACCTGCTGAATAACCCGCTACGTCCGGGTTTTGCCTGAAAAAAGGCCCGGCTAAACCGGGCGTTCGTTTTATGCGGCCACGTAGCTGACCGAATGCTCCAGTGATTGACTGTGGCTGTCAATCAGGACATCCCAGGTGCCGGTATAAGGCACAGTCAGCCACGCCTTGTCATCCTGCACCGTCAGAATATCCGCCTGCGATTGCTTCTGCGCTTTTGAACTCATGAGATGAATGCGGCAACGTTCTGAGCAACGTACCACGACCGTATCCCCGCCAAACAGTTTCAAACTTGTCTTCACCAGTGCCATTTTTTACCCCGTCGATTTTGCCCATCCCGAGCGTGATATTGTTCACAATTTACTCATTGCATAACACCAAAGGGGAGGGGGAAGGATGATGATTTTGATCAAAAAATGGCATAACGATTAAACAAAAATGACAAAATGCCTGAAAGCATTCAGCTGGCGCGTGTTTTACCCGGTTAACCCGCGCCAGAAGAAAATTATATGCGGAAATGGCCGGCGGTTTCAGCAAGGTCGCCCGCCTGACTCTGCAGCGCGCTGGCCGCTGCGGCAGACTGCACCACCAGTTCGGCGTTCTGCTGAACCATTCTGTCCAGATGCGTTACCGCGTGGTTGATCTCGTGAATGCCTTTCATCTGCTCGCTGGTGGCTATCGAGATTTCACGCATAATGCCCGAGACGCTACCGATGCTGGAGCGGATCTCATCCATGCTTTCTCCGGCCAGATGCACGTAGCGCGAACCCGTTGCCACGCTGTCGGTTGTGGAATCGATAAGGGATTTGATCTCTTTCGCCGCCTGAGCGCTGCGGCTGGCGAGGTTACGCACTTCTCCTGCCACCACCGCGAAACCGCGGCCCTGTTCGCCCGCGCGCGCCGCTTCGACCGAGGCATTCAGCGCCAGAATGTTGGTCTGGAAAGCAATGCCGTCGATCACGCTGGTGATATCGCCAATCTTCGCCGAGGCCACCTCAATAGACTGCATGGTGCTGATAGCCTGAGAAACCACTTCACCTCCGCGCGACGCTGCAGCAGAGGCTTTGCTTGCCTGCTCGTTCGCTTCTGCCGCCGATTCATTTGACTGGGTGACGGAGGCGGTGATCTCTTCGACGGCGCTGGCGGTTTCGCGAAGGCTTGACGCCGCTTGCTCAGTGCGCCCGGAGAGATCCTGGTTACCGGCTGCGATTTCCTGCGCCGCATTTTTCACCGACGCGCTGGCGTCGCGCAGCTGAACCATGACGACCGAGAGCTTATCGCTAAAAGCGTTGAACGCCTGGGCGATTTGCGCCACTTCGTCATCGCCGCTGTCCGGCAGGCGCTGTGAAAGGTCATTAGTGCCGTTTGCGATGTTATTCATGGCGTCGCGAATATCGGACAAACGCTTCAACAGGCGGGCGATCAGGAAATGAACAATCGCGCCGCTCAGCAGAGCGAGGATCACCAGAGACAGCGCAGAGGCTTTCAGCAGCGAGCGCATGCCGGAGGTGGCATCATCGTTATCGAGCGCCACAGCCAGCATCCAGTGCGTGCCCGGCACGGCGGTCGCCAGGAAGGTTTTTTCGCTGCCGTTGAACGTCCCCTCAACCAGGCTACCGCTTTTCAGCGCCGCAAAATCGGTCCCTTTGATGGTTTCAGCGAAAGGTTTGAGCGTGAGCGCCGGATCGCTGGCGGCAATCACCGTGCCATCGCTATCAAGGAGTAACCCGCTGCTGGCCGGCGTCGGGTGAATACCGCGTACGTTAGCCACCACGCTATCCATCGCCACGTCGCCTGCCACAACCGCTTTCAGCGCACCGTTCTCCTTCACCGGCACCGCAAAGGTCACCACCAGTTTCCCGGTGCCTGCGTCCACGTAGGGGGCGGTCACGACCGGGCCATCAGTGCTCACCACCTGCTGATACCAGGGACGAATCGTAGGGTCGTAATCCGCCGGGACGCCCGCCGGGTCGGAGAACTTCGCCGTTTTGCTGGCGTAGCCGACATAGACGTTGGTGAAGCCGCCAGCCTGAGCAAGCTGCTTAAATACCGGAACGGGATCGTCAGCCAGCGCGATGCTCTGCGCGGAGGCAATCACCGTCATTTTGCTTTTAACCCAGTCCGCAATCGCCATGTTATGGCTGGCACTGGTGCTGGTCAGAATATCGCGCTGCGACTGCTGGTTATCCTGGCGCGTGACCTGGAAATTAATAACGGTATTGAGAAGAAGGGCGACGACCAGACAACCTGTCGTCGCGGCAATAATACGGGCACGAATGGATCTGAACATAAGTGAAATACCTGCTGTGTTGTTTCCATGCCTATCGGCAGCCGCGCAGGTAAACTTGATGCTGAAACCGCGTCCATAAGAAAATAATATTTTTACGGGTTTATTATTAAAAAGTTAATACTTTATCGGCGGTCAGGGTCCACTCGGCCAGCTCAACCAGCGTCCCAATCTCGACGCCATCGATCAACGGCAGCCCGGTGATGCCGCGCCCGTCTGTGCAGGTCTTACACAGTTTGACCGGCACATTTTGCGCGGTCAGGATCTCCAGCATCTGCTGGATGTTGTACCCTTCGGCGGGTTTTTGTCCCTTCAGCCCCGCGGTGACGGCGTCCGACATCAAAAAAAGACGTAGCTCAAGCGCGCTCTCTTTTTCACGCAGCGCTATCGCCAGCCGCAGGCTGTTGAAAAGGGATTCGCTGCCGTAGGCCGCACCGTTGGCGACGATCACAATCTTCTGCATGTTGACTCCTGTTGTTTGAAAGGCACGAATATTGCTTATCTCTCCAGGAGATTCGCTACCCGGGAGAGTAAGCATGACATTAATGGCGGGCAGTTCACCCGCGGCAACCGAGTGGTTCCAGCGCGCGACATTCCTTCGCCGGGAGCAGCTCGGCAGACTGGCTGCACTGGGCGTGCTGGTTAACGGTATCAGCCGCCTTGTGCACATGCTCCAGTGCGAACGCGGGGCATCCAATGTCTGGCTCTGCTCCCAGGGTAAGCTGTATGCCCCCGAATGCAAAGCCAGTCGTGGGCTGGTGGATGAAAACCTCACCGCGCTGCAGGCCATGCTCGACGCACAACTTCCGGTCTCGGGGAGCGGCGTTTGTGAGCGCGTCGCCTGTGCGTTACTCAGCCTGGAAACACTGCCTTTGCTGCGTGACGGGATAGACACCCAAAGCATAACGGCACCTCAGGCAATGGATCATTACTGCCGGATGCTTCGCCATCTGCTCAGTATCGTACCGCAACTCAATGACAGCATTGACGATCCGCAAATCGCGGGGCGTTTTGTCGCCCTTTATAGCCTGATGCAGGGCAAAGAGCTGGTAGGGCAAGAGCGGGCACTCGGGGCGATAGGCTTCACGCAGGGGTTTTTCAATGATGAAACCCGTCAGCGACTGGTCGACAGGATTGACGGGCAGCAGGCCTGCTTTGAGATCTTTTTATCCCACAGCCACGGGGAGGTGCAGAACACCTTTACCCAACACTGTCAGCCCGACCGAGAAACAGAGCAACTCCGGCGCGTCGCCTGCACCCGCCAACCCGCCGCTGACAATGGCAATACCGCGCTGAACTGGTTTGCCCTGCAAACCTCGCGTCTTGAGCATCTGCGCGCGCTTGAAGAGATCGTCATTGCAGATCTAATGGTGGCAGTGGATGACGCGATTCAGGCGTCCGGTGAAGCCACGATGCGGAGCGATGAGCATGACGATCCACTTGCGCTTTACCCGGATAAACCCTTACTGCTGCTGGTTCGCCAGCAGGCGCGGGAGATAGAGCAGCTCTCCCGCCAGCTGGCATCGCTCCGCGATACGCTTGAGGAGCGCAAAACCATTGATAAAGCCAAAAGCGTGCTGATGACCCATCAGGGCATGAGCGAAGAGCAGGCCTGGACGACGCTGCGCAAAATGGCGATGGACAAGAACCAGCGCATGGTGGATATCGCCCAGGCGTTGCTTATGGTGAAGAGCGTGTGGCAGCTAACACCAAAGGAGTAGCTGCACAATCAGTGGGCATTTAGTGCCTGATTGAGGTGCGTAAACGCGAGGCAACGCGGGTTATCGCCTCAGAAACAGGGGCATTAAACCTGGCATTCACTTTGCATTATACAATTAACCATTTTTGACGGTGCGCCAACGGCGGTGCATCAGTCTTCGGGATAAAGGCGTCCAGCGGTGCTCCGGCACGGCGGGCGCTTTTTTTTTGCTTTTTTTCGGGAGCGGTTATGGCGGATTTGTCGAGACGGCGATTTTTGCAGGCCAGCATGCTGGCGAGTGGCGCAATGCTGTTACCGGGTGTCATGCATTCCGCATGGGCGGCAGGCTCGGATAAACCGGAGCAGGAAACGGTGCGCATCGGGTTTATCCCGCTGACCGACTGTGCCCCGGTGGTTATCGCGGCGCTGAAAGGGTTTGATAAAAAATACGGCATCACCATCGTGCCTACCAAGGAGGCGAGCTGGGCGGCGGTGCGCGACAAGCTGGTGGCGGGCGAGCTGGATGCCGCGCACATTCTCTACGGCCTGCTGTATGGGCTGGAACTGGGGATCGCGGGCAAGCCGCAGCAGATGGCGAACCTGATGACCCTCAACCAGAACGGTCAGGCCATTACGCTCTCAAGCGATTTGGCGGAGAAGGGCGTTCACGAACTCGACGGGCTGAAAAAGCTGATTGGCCAGCACGCGCCGGGAACCTACACCTTCGCGCACACTTTCCCGACCGGGACGCACGCCATGTGGCTCTACTACTGGCTTGCCAGCGCGGGCATTAACCCCTTCGACGATATCCGGACCGTGGTGGTACCGCCGCCGCAGATGGTGATGAACATGCGCATTGGCAACATGGTGGGCTTTTGCGTCGGCGAGCCGTGGAACGCGCGGGCGATTAACGACCGCATCGGCTTCACCGCCGCCACGTCGCAGTCAATCTGGGCCGACCATCCGGAAAAAATCCTCGGCACGCGCCGCGACTGGGTGGAGAAAAATCCGCACACCGCGCGGGCGCTGGTGAGCGCCGTGATGGAGGCTGCGCGCTGGATCGACGCTTCCCCGGAAAACAAGCGCGAGACCGCGCGGATCCTCTCCCGCCGGGCGTGGCTCAACTGCAAAGAGCAGTACCTCACCGGACGGATGCTGGGCGAGTACGACAACGGCCTGGGCCAGCGCTGGCAGGACGCGCACCCGATCCGCTTCTTCAACGAGGGGGCCGTCAGCTATCCGTATCTCTCTGACGGAATGTGGTTCCTGACTCAGTTCCGTCGCTGGGGCTTGCTCAAAGCCGCGCCGGACTACACGGGCATTGCGCAGCGCATTAACCAAACCTCGGTCTGGCAGGATGCCGCTACCGCCGTCGGCGGCATGTCCACGCCGTCATCACCGTACCGCAGCAGCACGCTGATGGACGGTACCGTCTGGAACGGTACCGATCCGGAAGGGTACGCCAGCCGTTTCGCCATTCACCGTAAAGGGGCCTGATTATGCAGCATCTGCAAAACACGAAACCACAAGAGACGTCGGAGAGCGGAGAAGTGATTGTCCTGCCTCCGCTACAGGTTCGCCGCCGCACGCCCGCGTTTGCGCGCCGCATGAACGATTTTTTGCAGCGCGTGATTCCGGCGCTGCTCGGCCTCGGGCTGCTGGTGGTGCTCTGGCAACTGGCGGCCATCAACAGCAAAGGCTTCCCGACGCCGCTGAGTACCCTGGACTCGGCAATCACGTTGTTTGCCGATCCGTTCTACCGCGACGGGCCAAACGATATGGGCATTGGCTGGAACGTACTTGCTTCACTGCTGCGCGTCGCCATCGGCTTTGGGCTGGCAGCGCTGGCGGGCATTCCGCTGGGCTTTTTGATTGGCCGCTTCACCTTTTTCTCGCGCATGTTCAACCCGCTGATTGCGCTGCTGCGCCCGGTTAGCCCGCTGGCCTGGCTGCCCATCGGCCTGCTGCTGTTTCAAAAAGCGGAGCCCGCGTCGAGCTGGACCATTTTTATCTGCTCCATCTGGCCGATGGTGATCAACACCGCTGAGGGCGTGCGCCGTATTCCGCAGGACTACCTTAACGTCGCCCGGGTGCTGCAGCTATCCGAGTGGACCATCATGCGCCGCATTCTCTTCCCGGCGGTACTGCCCGCGGTGCTGACCGGGGTGCGCCTCTCTATCGGCATCGCCTGGCTGGTGATTGTCGCCGCCGAGATGCTCACCGGGGGGCTGGGGATCGGTTTCTGGATCTGGAACGAGTGGAACAACCTCAACGTCGAAAACATTCTCATCGCCATCGTCATCATTGGCGTGGTCGGGCTGCTGCTGGAGCAGGGGCTGATGCTGATTGCCCGCCGCTTTAGCTGGCAGGAAAAATAAGGAGCGAACATGAAACCATTAATTCAGGTCCAGGCTGTGAGCCAGCGTTTTTCCACCGCCAGCGGCGAGTTTCTGGCGCTGCAAAACGTCTCTTTTGATATCCACGAGGGCGAAACCGTCAGCCTGATCGGCCATTCCGGCTGCGGCAAATCGACGCTGCTAAACCTTATCGCAGGGATCACGCTGCCGACGGAAGGGGGGCTGATTTGTGACAACCGCGAAATCGCCGGGCCGGGTCCGGAACGTGCGGTGGTCTTTCAGAACCATTCCCTGCTGCCGTGGCTGACCTGCTTCGACAACGTGGCGCTGGCGGTGGATCAGGTCTTCCGTCGCACCATGAGCAAGGCCGAGCGCAAAGAGTGGATTGAGCACAACCTCGACCGCGTGCAGATGGGACACGCGCTGCACAAGCGCCCGGGGGAGATCTCCGGCGGCATGAAGCAGCGCGTCGGCATTGCCCGCGCGCTGGCGATGAAGCCGAAAGTGCTGCTGATGGATGAACCCTTCGGCGCGCTCGATGCGCTGACGCGCGCCCATCTGCAGGACTCGGTGATGCAGATCCAGCAGGCGCTGAACACCACCATCGTGCTCATTACCCATGACGTGGACGAGGCGGTACTGCTCTCCGATCGCGTGCTGATGATGACCAACGGCCCGGCGGCCACCGTCGGGGAGATCCTGCGCGTTGACCTGCCGCGCCCGCGCAACCGGGTGCAGTTGGCGGACGACAGCCGCTACCACCACATGCGCCAGCAGATCCTGCATTTCCTCTATGAAAAGCAGCCGAAAGCGGCGTAACGAGGGGGCCTTGATGCGACTGGTCATTATCGGTAATGGCATGGCGGCCACCCGCCTGATTGCCTCGCTCACCGGGCGTGCTTCCGGTCGTTTCGCTATCACCGTCGTCGGTGACGAGCCGGAGCATGCCTATAACCGCATCCAACTCTCGCCGGTACTGGGCGGTGAAAAAGCGGCGGCGGGTATCTGCCTTCAGAATGACGACTGGTACCAGGCGCGCGGCGTGACGGTGCTGCGGGGCGAAAAGGCGATCGCCTTAAACGTGGATACGCGGGAAGTGCAAACCACCGCCCGCACGCTGGGCTGGGATGCGCTGGTGTTCGCCACAGGGTCAACGCCCTTTGTTCCGCCCATTCCCGGCAGCGATGCGCCGCACGTATTCACGTTCCGTACCCTGGAGGATACCCGGGCCATTCAGGCGATCGCCGGTCCGGCGGTGGTGCTGGGCGGCGGCGTGCTCGGGGTTGAGACGGCGGCAGCCCTGGCGCGCTCAGGTGACAACGTCACGCTCGTTCATCGCGGTCCGTGGCTAATGGAGCAGCAGCTGGACCAGCAGGCGGGCATGCTGCTGGAAGAGGCGCTGGCGGCACGGGGCGTGCGCTGCGAGCTTTCTTCAGGCATCGCGGCCATTAACGGTGGTCGCGTGACGCTGCTCAACGGGCGCAGCGTCGCCGCCGCGCGCGTGGTGTTGGCAACCGGCGTGCAGCCCAACGTTGCGCTGGCGCAGGCCAGCGGTATTCGCTGCGCGCGCGGCATCGTGGTGGATCCCCGGATGCAAACCTCCGCACCGAACGTCTACGCCATCGGCGAGTGTTGCGAGATTGACGGCCAGACCTTTGGCCTGGTCGCCCCCTGCATGGCGCAGGCGGATATCCTCGCCGCACAGCTGGCCGGCGACGTCACCGCGCCGTTTTCCCTCATCGACAACGGTATGCGCCTCAAGGTGACCGGCGTAGAGCTGTTCAGCCTTGGGCGCGCGGCAGAGCAGGAGGGCGACGTGGTCTGGAGCACATGGGATCCGCTGACCCGTCACTATCGACGTTTACTGATCCATCAGGGGGCGCTGGCAGGCGTGCTGCTGATGGGCGACTGCCGCAGCGCGGCAACATTTACCGATTTACTGGCAACGGCTGCGCCCGCATGTGCGGACTGGCTGTTCGATCGTTTCACTACGCAACCGCAGGTTGCAGGACAGAACGCTATGACAAAACCTACTCTGGTGGTGGTTGGGCACGGTATGGTCGGCCATCATTTCCTCGAAGACTGCGTTAACCGCAATCTGTATCAGCAGTATCAGATCGTTGTCTTTGGCGAGGAGCGCTATGCCGCCTACGACCGCGTGCATCTGTCGGAATATTTTGGCGGCCGCAGCGCGGCGTCGCTCTCGCTGGTGGAGGGGGATTTCTTTGCTGACAGCGGCATTGAGCTGCGCCTGTCGCAGCAGGTCGTCGCTATCGACCGTGACGCGCGCGTGGTGCGTACCGCCAGCGGGCATGAAACCCACTGGGACAAGCTGGTGCTGGCGACCGGCTCGTATCCCTTCGTCCCACCGGTTCCGGGCAACGATCTGCCGGGCTGCTTTGTTTATCGCACCCTCGACGATCTCGATAATATTGCCGCGCATGCAAAGGACTCGCGTCGCGGCGTGGTGATTGGCGGCGGCCTGCTGGGGCTGGAGGCGGCGAACGCTCTGAAGCAACTCGGGCTGGAAACCCACGTGGTGGAGTTTGCGCCCAATCTGATGGCGGTCCAGCTCGACGGCGACGGCGCGGCGATGCTGCGCAGGAAAATCGAGGCGCTGGGCGTTGGCGTTCACACCAGTAAAGCGACGACGGAAATTGCGTCGACGGACGGCGGGCTGGTGCTGCGCTTTGCCGATGGCGAACAGCTGGAAACGGACATGGTGGTCTTTTCTGCCGGCATTCGTCCGCAGGACGCATTGGCGCGCAGCAGCGGGCTGGCTATCGGCGAACGCGGTGGGATCTGCATTGACGACGGCTGTCACACCTCCGATCCGGACGTGCTGGCCATCGGTGAATGCGCGCTGTGGGAAGGGAAAATCTTCGGTCTGGTCGCGCCGGGTTATCAGATGGCGCGGGTGGCCGCCGCCGCGCTGGCGGGTGAGGATAAAAGCTTCACCGGTGCGGATATGAGCACCAAACTCAAGCTGCTGGGCGTGGACGTGGCCTCGTTCGGCGACGCACACGGGCGCACGCCGGGGGCGCTGAGCTACCAGTGGACGCACGGCCCGCAGCAAATCTACAAGAAAATCGTGGTCAGCCACGACGGCAAAACGCTGCTCGGCGGCGTGCTGGTGGGTGATGCCAGCGAATACGCCACGCTGGTGCAGATGATGCTTAACGGCATCAGCCTGCCAAAAGAGCCGGAAACGCTAATATTGCCCGCGTTGTCAGGCAGTGCGCCAAAAGCGCTCGGCGTGGCGGCGCTGCCGGAAAGCGCGCAGATCTGTTCGTGCCATAACGTCAGCAAAGGCGATATCTGCCAGGCGGTGAGCGCGGGGGCAACGGATATCGGTGCCATCAAGCAGTGCACCAAAGCGGCGACCGGCTGCGGGGGCTGTAGCGCGCTGGTGAAGCAGGTGATGGAGTACCAGCTGGCGGCGCAGGGCGTGGAGGTGAAAAAAGACATCTGCGAACACTTCCCGTACTCGCGCCAGGAGATTTACCACCTGGTGCGCGTCAACCATATACGCACCTTTGACCAACTGATTAGCCGCTACGGGCAGGGGCATGGGTGCGAAATCTGCAAGCCGCTGGTGGGGTCGGTGCTCGCCTCCTGCTGGAACGAGTATCTGCTGAAACCGGCACACTTGCCGCTGCAGGACACCAACGACCGCTACTTTGCCAACATCCAGAAGGACGGGACGTATTCCATCGTGCCGCGCATGCCCG
This sequence comes from Enterobacter sp. RIT637, assembly GCF_019718755.1. Classification (NCBI taxonomy): domain Bacteria; kingdom Pseudomonadati; phylum Pseudomonadota; class Gammaproteobacteria; order Enterobacterales; family Enterobacteriaceae; genus Enterobacter; species Enterobacter sp. RIT637. The sequence goes on along the minus strand of NZ_JAIHAZ010000002.1, from coordinate 410,858 downwards.
CCGGGGAAGTGACCGCCGACGGGCTGATCGCCATCGGCCAGATTGCGAAACGCTATGACCTTTACAGCAAAATCACCGGCGGGCAGCGTATCGATCTGTTTGGCGCCACCCTCGAACAGCTGCCGGAGATCTGGCAGGCGCTGGTTGAGGCCGGGTTTGAAACCGGACACGCCTACGGCAAATCGCTGCGTACGGTGAAATCCTGTGTCGGGTCGACCTGGTGTCGCTACGGCGTGCAGGGCTCCACCAGTCTCGCGGTCAGGCTGGAGCACCGCTACAAGGGCCTGCGCGCGCCGCATAAAATCAAAATGGCGGTCTCAGGCTGTACCCGCGAATGCGCAGAGGCGCAGAGCAAAGACGTGGGAGTGATCGCCACCGACAAGGGCTGGAACCTCTACCTGTGCGGCAACGGCGGCATGAAGCCGCGCCATGCGGACCTTTTTGCCAGCGACCTTGACGACGAAACACTGATCCGCACCGTCGACCGTTTCCTGATGTTCTACATCCGCACGGCGGATCGCCTGCAGCGCACCAGCACCTGGATGGACAACCTGGAAGGCGGCCTCGACTATCTGCGCGAGGTGATCGTCAACGACAGCCTGGGTATCGCCCACGAGCTGGAGCTGGAGATGGCGCGGGTGGTAGAGACGTATCAGTGCGAATGGCAAACCACGCTCAGCGATACCAATCGCCTGGCGCTGTTCCGCACCGCGGTGAACGCCGCGCCGTCGGATGAAAGCAAGCGCTGGCAGGAAATCTGCGGCATCGACGATATTCCCGAGCAGGCGGGCATTGGCGCGCGTCTGGGCCGCAAGCCGATCGCACTGTTCCGTTTCGGACAGCGAGTTTACGCCCTCGACGACCTGGAGCCGGGCAGCACCGCGAACGTGCTTTCACGCGGCATTCTCGGCGATGCGGCGGGCGAGCCGGTCGTTATCTCTCCGCTCTACAAGCAGCGGATTCGCCTGCGCGATGGCTGCCAGGTGGATAACGGTGAACCTGCGGTACGCGCCTGGCCGGTAAAAATTGAAAACGGCAAGGTGTGGGTCGGGAACGACGCGATAGTGATGCGTGCGGAGGCCTCATGACGGAAACCCGGACAACGTGCCCCTACTGCGGGGTTGGCTGCGGCGTAATCGCCCGCGTGGAAGGTGGAGCGGTAAGCGTTCGGGGGGACGAAACGCATCCTGCGAACGTTGGCCGCCTGTGCGTGAAAGGATCGGCCCTGGGGGAAACGACGGGGTTACAGGGGCGATTGCTGCGCCCCGTTGTTGACGGTGTTGAGATGGGCTGGTCGCAGGCGTTGGGGGCGGCAGGTGAGCGCCTGCGGGAGATCATCGACAAATGGGGGCCGCAGGCGGTGGCGTTTTACGCCTCCGGGCAGCTGTTAACCGAAGATTACTATGCCGCCAACAAGCTGATGAAAGGGTTTATCGGCGCGGCAAACATTGATACCAACTCCCGGCTCTGCATGTCTTCGGCGGTGGTCGGCTACAAGCGTGCCTTCGGCGAAGACGTGGTGCCGTGCAGCTATGAGGATGTGGAAAACAGCGATCTGGTGGTGCTGGTGGGATCCAACGCTGCATGGACCCATCCGGTGCTGTATCAGCGGCTGGTGCAGGCAAAGCACAACAATCCGCAGATGAAGATGGTGGTGATTGACCCGCGCCGTACCGCCACCTGCGATATCGCCGATCTGCATCTGGCGCTTGCCCCGGGGAGCGATGCCGGATTATTTGTCGGCCTGCTGAACCTGATTCAGGGAGCGGATGAGTGGTCCGTTGAGCGCGTGGCGGCATTTTGCGGTCTTTCGCCGCAGGAAATCGGCACCTTTTACGACTGGTTTATGACGGCACCTCGCGCCATCACGCTCTACACCATGGGGATCAACCAGTCCACCAGCGGCAGCGACAAGTGCAACGCCATCATCAACGTCCATCTTGCCAGCGGGAAGTTCAACCGTCCGGGCTGCGGCCCGTTTTCGCTGACCGGACAGCCAAACGCCATGGGCGGGCGGGAAGTGGGCGGGCTGGCGAACCAGCTGGCGGCGCACATGAACTTCGAGCCGGACGATCTCTCGCGGGTGGCGCGTTTCTGGGGAACCGAGCGGTTGGCGCAGACGCCAGGCCTGATGGCGGTGGAACTGTTTGACGCCATCGCCCGCGGCGAGGTGAAAGCGGTGTGGATCATGGGGACCAACCCCGCCGTATCGCTACCGGACAGCCACGCGGTGTGTCAGGCGCTGGCGGCTTGTCCGCTGGTGATCGTTTCCGAGGTGATGCAGGAGACGGACACCAGCCGGTTTGCCCATATTCGTTTTCCGGCGCTGGGCTGGGGCGAGAAAAACGGTACGGTAACCAACTCAGAGCGGCGCATTTCGCGCCAGCGCGCGTTTCTGCCCGCGCCGGGCGAGGCAAAGCCGGACTGGTGGATTATTGCCCAGGTCGCTAAAAGGCTGGGCTATGATGAAGCCTTTGCCTGGGAACATCCGCGGGATATTTTTTGTGAACATGCGGCGCTAACGGCGTTTGAAAACAACGGCGAGCGCGCGCTCAATCTGGGTGAACTGGCGACGCTAAGCCGCGAGGAGTGGGATGCGCTGGAGCCTTATCAGTGGTGCGCCGGTCATTTTCCCCGCAGACGGATTGTCCCGGTTATCCCATCGCTGCCCGCCGCGGGGATCAATACCCTGTACCCGCTGATGCTCAACACCGGGCGTATTCGCGACCAGTGGCATACCATGACCCGCACGGGATACGTCGCACGATTAATGCAGCATATCGCCGAGCCGTTGGTTGACATCTGCCGTTCAGACGCCGCTCGATATGGAGTGTGCGCGGGGCAATTAGCGCGAATTGCTTCCCCGCGCGGGGTGATGGTTGCCCGGATCCAAATTAACGATGCACAGAAGGCGGGAGAGCTGTTTCTCCCGATGCACTGGAATGCGCAATTTTCCCGTCAGGGGAAGGTCAATGCCCTGGTGGAAGGCCGCGTTGACCCGGTTTCAGGCCAGCCGGAGAGTAAACAAACCGCCGTCAGGATCCTGCCCTGGCAGCCGGGCTGGCAGGGAGAGCTATACGCGCGCGACTTACCGGAACTACCGTCCTTCGTGCACTGGTGGCGCAAAGCGTCTCGCCTGACGCTGGCGGGTGATAAACCGTTCCTGCCATGGGTCATGGATTACGCCAGCGGCAGGGGCTGGCAGCTGCAGGTAGCGCAGACCGGCGAGCGTAGCAGCGTGCTGGCCTGGCATAACGGCGAGCTGATGCTCGCCTTCTGGGAAGGAACCGCGCGACCGGAGCTGGCGCACCCGGTGATTGAAGCGGCTTTTCAGTCGCCCCCCTTAACGCCCGCTGCGCGTCATGCGCTCCTGAACGGGCAGGGCGTGGGGGAGGTGGTGGATCCGGGTCGCATTATCTGTAGCTGTTTCAGCGTCGGGGAAAAAACGATACGCGAGGCGATTGGCGGAGGGTGCGATTCCATTTCGGCGCTGGGGGCACGTTTGCGCTGCGGAACGAACTGCGGTTCGTGCGTGCCCGAGCTCAAAACAATGTTTCAGGAAATTCCGGAAAATTCCCCTTAAGGCTGCAAAAGTGGAGCAATAGCGTTATGGTATCCGGTGTTCTTACGTAAGCACCGGGTATTACTTACGCCATTGATGACTGTTTCTTTACCTCTCCGTTCGTTTTTTTTACTCCCCTTTATTTTGGCCGGAGCCGTTCACGGTGCGCCGAATTCCTTTATGCAGCAAGCGCAAAATCCGTTTGATAATAACGGCGACAGCTTACCCGATCTCGGTATGGCAGCCCCAACAGGCGAGGGCGAAAAGCACCTTGCTGAAATGGCGAAAGCCTTTGGCGAAGCCAGTATGACCGACAACGGCCTGACGACAGGCGAGCAGGCGAAACAGTTCGCACTGGGTCAGGTTCGGGATGTCGTGAGCGGTGAAGTGAATGAGCAGATTGAATCCTGGCTTTCCCCCTGGGGTAACGCCAGCGTGAATGTGCTGGTGGACGATGACGGCAATTTCAATGGCAGCAGCGGAAGCTGGTTTATTCCCTGGAACGACAACAATCGTTACCTGAGCTGGAGCCAGCTGGGCCTGACGCAACAGACGGACGGTCTGGTGAGCAATGCCGGGATTGGCCAGCGCTGGGTCGCCGGAGACTGGCTGCTGGGCTATAACACCTTTTACGATAACCTGCTTGAGGAAAACCTGCAGCGCGCCGGGCTGGGGGCAGAAGCGTGGGGGCGAAATCTACGCCTGTCGGCGAACTACTATCAGCCGTTCGCCAGCTGGCGCGACAGCGCGGACCTGCAGGAGCAGCGAATGGCGCGCGGGTATGACATCACCGCTAAAGCCTGGCTGCCGTGGTTCCATCATCTGAATACCAGCGTCAGTTTTGAACAGTATTTTGGCGATAACGTCGACCTGTTTAACAGCGGAACCGGCTACCACAACCCGATGGCGGTGAATCTGGGACTCAACTATACCCCCGTTCCGCTGGTGACCCTGACGGCGGCCCATAAGCAGGGAGAAAGCGGCGTCAGCCAGAATAACCTCGGGCTTAAGCTCAACTATCGGTTTGGCGTGCCCCTGGTCAAACAGCTGTCCGCCAGCGAAGTGGCTGTGACGCGTTCGCTGCGCGGCAGTCGCTACGATTCGCCAGAGCGGGAGAACCTGCCGGTCATGGAGTTCCGCCAGCGCAAAACGCTGTCGGTCTATCTGGCAACGCCGCCGTGGGATCTTAAAGGGGGCGAAACCGTTATGCTGAAGCTGCAAATACGCAGCAAGCATGGTATTCGTCAGCTGCACTGGCAGGGTGATACGCAGGCGCTGAGCCTGACCGCACCGGCTGACAGTACCAGCAGCGACGGCTGGAGCGTCATTATGCCCGCATGGGATAACGCTGAGGGCGCAACTAACCAGTGGCGGCTGTCGGTGATCGCGGAAGATAAAGACGGGCAGCGCGTCTCTTCCAATGAGATCGCGCTAACGGTGGTTCAACCGCTGGTCGCATTGCCCAACGAGGATCCACGGTGGAAGCTGCTGCCGGATGAGTAAGTTAAAAAATGCGTTCCTGATGGACCCACACGGCGGCTTCGACGCGGGACTTTAACTTCATCTTCTTCAGCATGTGCTTCACGTGCACTTTCACCGTGCTTTCGGTGATGTCCAGACGGCGGGCGATCATTTTGTTCGGCAGGCCCTGGGCAATCAGCTTCAGAATATCGCGTTCACGCGGGGTCAGCTGGCTCACGTCGCGGTCTGAGGTTGCGCGGTTGGCGCGCAGGCTGGCGGCCAGTACCGGCGTTAAGGCTTCGCTCAGCACCATCTCTCCGGCAGCGGCCTGCTGCAGCGCTTTGAGCAGATCTTCCGGCTCCATATCTTTCAGCAGGTAGCCGTCCGCGCCGCGCTTCAGCGCCGTCACCACGTCTTCCTCGTGATTCGACACGCTAAACACCACCACGCGCCCAGACAGGGATTTTTCGCGCAGCTTGTCCAGCGTCTCCAGACCGTTCATGCCCGGCATGTTGAGATCGAGCAGGATCAAATCAGGATCGAGCGCTTCGGCAAGCTCAATACCCTGTTCGCCGTTGCTGGCTTCGCCAACGACGGTAATATCGGGCGCCATGCTGACCAGCTGTTTCACCCCGGTGCGCAGCATGGGATGGTCGTCAATCAACAGGATGGATGCCGGTTCCTGATTAGTCATGGTGTTCTCCTTGGACAGTTGTAAGCGGTTTTTCGGGAATAAAGGTGACGACCACTTCCGTGCCACCCGTGTCTCTCCGGCGAACCTGGCAATCACCGCGCAGGCTTTGCGCGCGGTCTCGCATGATAATTAAACCATAGTGGTTGGTTCTCTCGGCATTTTCCGGCACGCCGCAGCCGTCGTCCTGAATCGTCAGCTTCACCTGATTATTATGCTGGCTGACGGTTACCGTTACCGCCGTCGCGCTGGCGTGTTTGAGCACGTTGCTCAGGGCTTCGCGGGCGATCTGCAGTAAATGAATGGCCTGATGAGAGGGGACAAAACGCGGCGGAAGCTGGTAGTCGAGCTTCACCGGGAACCCCAGCCGGGCGCTAAATTCCTGGCAGCTGGACTCCAGCGCGGGGCGAAGGCCCGGCTCGGTCAGCTGCAATCGGAAAGTGGTTAACAGCTCACGAAGCTGAACCCATGAGGTGTTCAGCTCGTTGCGGATCTGGCTCAGGAGCTGCTTATTGCTTTCCGGCATCTCCGCGTCCTGCATCTGCAGGCAACTGACCTGCATCTTCATGCAGGAGAGCGATTGGGCGATGGAGTCATGCAGCTCTCGCGCAATGGTGGCGCGCTCTTCCATGACAATCAGCTGCTGCTGTTTTTCCTGATGCCTGTCGAGCGCCAGCGTGGCCGTGAGCTGTTCCACCAGCGTATCCACCAGCTGCTGCTGATCGTGGCTCAGATGCCTTCCGGCGGGCAGGGTGGCCAGCAGAATGCCGTACTGGGTGTGGCTGTCCGTCAGACGCCACTTAAGCGTAGTGCCCGTCGTCGTTAACGGAGGCACACCCCGCGGGCAAAGGTGACAGCCTTTATCATCGCAGGACATGTCCGACTGACAGGTAAATTCCTGATGATTCTCTTCGTCTTCAACGTCGTAGACCCGCAGTTCCAGATCGTGCAGCAGCGTCAGGTTTTGAAGGCCGTTCAGCACCGGCGAGAGGCGCTCGCAAAGCGGTACCTGCATGTGCAAACGGCGGTTGGCCTGCCACAGGAAAGAGAGAATTTCGTTTTTCTGTTCGAGCCCGGCGGTTTTTTCCTGAACCCGTTGTTCAAGTACCGCGTAGCTTTCAGACAGCTCTCCCGACATGGTATTGAGCGCCTGGCCGAGCATCGCCATCTCGTTACGCCCGCTAATATGCGTGCGCTGGGTAAAATCTCTGTTCGTTACAGCGCGTGCCATTGCCAGCAGCTGCTTCCAGGGATTCAGCAGCCGCGCGCGCAGCCAGACGATGGTGAAAATCAGCAGCAGGCCCATAAACAGCGCCATCACCCGGTGGATCATTACCACCCGGTCAATGCGTAATTCGGTGGTTTGATCGAAAGAAGAGACCAGCGCGTCAATGCGTGAGACGAAACCGGCAACGTCGCGCGCGACGGCGTCAGGGCTGTTCGCCTGCTTTAAGCCTGGCTCCAGCTGCGTGTGCCAGTAGCCCTGAAGGGCCTTGAGCTGGGATTTCTGACCAGCACGAATGGCGGCGCTTTCCAGCTCTGGGCTGAAAGCCGTATGCTCCATATCGTCGATCAGCTTCTGGTCGTCCTGCGTTAAGGGCACCGAGGCCAGCAGACGATAACTCTGCATGCGTAGTGAGCCTGCCTCGTTAATGGCATGCGCATTACCCTGTACGCCCTGGACCAGCCAGCCGGAAATCGCCATGCCCGTCACACCGATCGCGGTGGACAGCAAGACAATAAGCGCCAGTTGGTTAACCAGCGTCAGCGGGGATAGACATCTTTTTAACATGGTGTTGCCGGGCTCCTGACGTGACCTGACTGCAGGAATGGCGCTATTCTGGTGCATACCCGGGAGTATACCCATACCAATAAAGGATTACCTCTAAATTGCCGGTGGGGTAACGGTTAGGGGGAGGGAGTAGTCGGGATGGCTCAGCACCGTGAAAAACCACGTCTTTTTTACCCCTTTCTCCTACTCACTAAGAGTAATGACGTTTTTTTCGCCACAAAACCCCGCACTTTTCCTTTGATTTATATCAACTTACCGCCGCCCTAAAACCCTAATGTTTGCAGCATCATTCGAGAATCAGAGGTGTCTATGAGTCACTCATCCGCTCCCGAAAGGGAAAATGGTGCCGTTATTACAGAATGGCGACCAGAGGATCCGGCGTTCTGGCAACAGCGCGGCCATCGTGTAGCAAGTCGTAATCTATGGATTTCCGTTCCGTGCCTGCTGTTAGCGTTTTGCGTATGGATGTTATTTAGCGCGGTGGCGGTAAACCTGCCAAAAGTCGGTTTTACTTTTACGACCGATCAGCTGTTTATGTTGACCGCGCTGCCGTCCCTGTCCGGCGCGTTGCTGCGTGTGCCTTACGCGTTTATGGTGCCGGTGTTTGGCGGACGCCGCTGGACGGCTTTCAGTACCGGCATCATGATCGTGCCGTGCGTGTGGCTCGGCTTTGCGGTGCAGGATACCTCCACGCCGTTTAGCGTGTTTGTGATCATCTCTCTGCTGTGCGGTTTTGCGGGCGCGAACTTTGCCTCCAGCATGGCGAACATCAGCTTCTTCTTCCCGAAAGCGAAGCAGGGTGGTGCGCTGGGCATTAACGGCGGTCTGGGAAACATGGGCGTGAGCGTGATGCAGCTGATTGCCCCGCTGGCGATTTCGGTTTCCATCTTCGCGGCCTTTGGCGGCGGCGGTGTGACCCAGCCGGATGGTTCTTCTCTGTTCCTGCAAAACGCGGCCTGGATTTGGGTGCCGTTCCTGGTGGTCTTCACCCTGGCGGCCTGGTTCTTTATGAACGATTTGTCCGCGTCGAAGGCGTCCCTGAGCGAACAGTTACCGGTTCTGAAACGCGGTCACCTGTGGGTCATGGCGCTGCTGTATCTGGCAACGTTCGGCTCGTTTATCGGTTTCTCTGCGGGCTTTGCCATGCTGTCGAAAACCCAGTTCCCGGAGGTGCAGATCCTGCAATTTGCCTTCTTTGGCCCGTTTGTCGGCGCGCTGGCGCGTTCTCTTGGCGGGATGATCTCCGACCGTCTGGGCGGGACGCGCGTGACGCTGGTGAACTTCATGGTGATGGCAATCTTCTGTGCGCTGCTGTTCCTGACGCTGCCAGCCAACGGGCAGGGCGGTAACTTTATTGCCTTCTTCGGCGTGTTTATGGTGCTGTTCCTGACGGCCGGGCTGGGAAGTGCCTCCACGTTCCAGATGATCTCCGTCATCTTCCGCAAGCTGACCATGGATCGCGTAAAAGCCCAGGGCGGCACAGAAGAGCAGGCCATGCGTGAAGCGGCGACCGACACCGCTGCGGCGCTGGGCTTTATCTCTGCCATTGGCGCAATCGGCGGTTTCTTCATCCCGAAAGCGTTCGGTATCTCACTGGACCTGACCGGCTCTCCGGCAGGGGCAATGAAAGTATTCCTCGTCTTCTATATCGCCTGCGTTGTGATTACGTGGCTGGTATATGGCCGTAATACCAAGAAAAATAAGTAAGTGTGATTATCCGTTTTCGCGGCCTTCGGGCCGCGTTTTTTCTGGCATCAAAATAGTTACAACATACTGATGGCTACTTCCACCCCTCGCCAGCGGGTAACGCTGTGATCGCCATCGCTTTCCAGTGGGGTCTACCCCTTAATACCTGAGATGTTAAATTCAGCCCTGCTGTTTGTACGATAAATATAAAATATCCATATTAATCAAAACATTATGAAATTTACATTTATACCGCTTTGGTGGTATTTGCTATAACACCTCCCTTCGGAGACCCCGTCCGCCTTGATCGTTATCAATTCTCCCCCGCTTTCAGAGCGTTACCTTCGCAGCAAATCAGCAATGTCGATTTAGAGAGCCACAGGCTCCACACAGGAGATACCCGATGAGCAAATTTTTAGACCGGTTTCGCTACTTCAAGCAGAAGGGCGAGACGTTTGCCGATGGGCACGGTCAGCTTCTGGAGACCAACCGCGACTGGGAAGACGGCTACCGCCAGCGCTGGCAGCATGACAAAGTTGTCCGTTCTACCCACGGCGTCAACTGCACGGGCTCGTGCAGCTGGAAAATTTTCGTCAAGAATGGTCTGGTGACCTGGGAAGTCCAGCAAACCGACTACCCGCGAACCCGTCCCGATCTGCCGAATCATGAACCGCGCGGCTGCCCCCGTGGTGCAAGCTACTCCTGGTATCTCTACAGCGCTAACCGCCTGAAATATCCTCTGATGCGTAAGCGCCTGATGAAAATGTGGCGTGAAGCGAAAGTCCAGCACAGCGATCCGGTTGATGCATGGGCATCCATCATTGAAGACGCCGACAAAGCGAAAAGCTTCAAGCAGGCTCGCGGCCGCGGTGGTTTCGTTCGCTCCTCCTGGAAAGAGGTGAATGAACTGATTGCGGCGTCTAACGTCTACACCGTCAAAACCTACGGCCCGGACCGCGTGGCGGGCTTCTCGCCAATCCCGGCGATGTCGATGGTCTCTTACGCGTCTGGCGCGCGCTATCTCTCCCTGATTGGCGGGACCTGTCTGAGTTTCTATGACTGGTACTGCGACCTGCCGCCTGCGTCCCCGCAAACCTGGGGCGAGCAGACCGACGTGCCGGAGTCCGCCGACTGGTATAACTCCAGCTACATTCTGGCCTGGGGCTCTAACGTTCCGCAGACCCGTACTCCGGACGCCCACTTCTTTACCGAAGTGCGTTACAAAGGCACCAAAACCGTTGCGATTACCCCTGACTATGCGGAAATCGCCAAGCTGTGCGACCTGTGGCTGGCACCTAAGCAGGGCACCGATGCGGCGATGGCGCTGGCAATGGGCCACGTGATGCTGCGCGAGTACCACCTGGACAAGCCGAGCCAGTACTTCACGGATTACGTGCGTCGCTACACCGACATGCCGATGCTGGTGATGCTGGAAGAGCGCGACGGCTACTACGCTGCCGGTCGTATGCTGCGTGCGGCCGACCTGGTAGATTCACTTGGTCAGGAAAATAATCCGCAGTGGAAAACCGTTGCCTGTAACAGCAATGGCGAGCTGATCGCGCCAAACGGCTCTATCGGTTTCCGCTGGGGCGAAAAGGGCAAATGGAACCTGGAGCAGCGTAGCGGCACCACCGGCGAAGAGACCGAACTGCGCCTGAGCATGCTGGGCAGCCAGGACGAGATCGCTGACGTCGGCTTCCCGTACTTCGGCGGCGAAGGCACCGAGCATTTCAACAAGGTTGAACTGAATAACGTTCTGATGCACAAACTGCCGGTGAAGCGTCTTCAGCTCGCCGATGGTTCAACGGCGCTCGTTACCACCGTTTACGATCTCACCATGGCGAACTACGGCCTTGAGCGCGGTCTGAACGACGAAAACTGTGCAAGCAGCTACGACGACGTAAAAGCATACACCCCAGCCTGGGCGGAGCAGATCACCGGCGTGCCGCGCGCGCAGATCACCCGCATCGCACGTGAGTTCGCGGAAAACGCCGATAAGACCCACGGTCGCTCCATGATCATCGTCGGTGCCGGTCTGAACCACTGGTATCACCTCGACATGAACTACCGCGGCCTGATCAACATGCTGATCTTCTGCGGCTGTGTCGGTCAGAGCGGCGGCGGCTGGGCACACTACGTCGGACAGGAAAAACTGCGTCCGCAGACCGGCTGGCAGCCGCTGGCGTTTGCCCTCGACTGGCAGCGTCCGGCGCGTCACATGAACAGCACCTCCTACTTCTATAACCACTCCAGCCAGTGGCGCTACGAGACGGTTACCGCAGATGAACTGCTGTCGCCAATGGCGGATAAATCCCGCTACAGTGGCCACCTGATTGACTTCAACGTGCGTGCGGAACGTATGGGCTGGCTGCCGTCGGCTCCGCAGTTGGGCACCAACCCGCTGCGCATCGCGGAAGCGGCGAAGCAGGCGGGCATGACCCCGGTGGACTATACGGTTAAGTCACTGAAGGAAGGTTCGATTCGCTTTGCGGCGGAACAGCCGGAAAACGGTAAAAACCATCCGCGCAACCTGTTCATCTGGCGCTCAAACCTGCTGGGTTCATCCGGTAAAGGTCACGAGTTCATGCTGAAATATCTGCTCGGTACCGAACACGGTATTCAGGGCAAAGATCTTGGCAAGCAGGGCGGCGTGAAGCCTGAAGAAGTGGAATGGAAAGACAACGGCCTGGACGGCAAGCTGGATCTGGTGGTAACGCTGGACTTCCGTCTGTCGAGCACCTGCCTGTACTCCGATATCGTTCTGCCGACGGCAACCTGGTATGAAAAAGACGACATGAATACCTCGGATATGCATCCGTTTATTCATCCACTTTCTGCTGCCGTTGACCCGGCGTGGGAATCCAAAAGCGACTGGGAAATCTACAAAGGCATCGCTGAGAAATTCTCCGAAGTCTGCGTAGGGCACCTGGGCAAGGAGACCGACGTGGTGACGCTGCCAATCCAGCACGACTCCGCTGCCGAACTGGCGCAGCCGCTGGACGTGAAGGACTGGAAAAAAGGCGAGTGCGACCTCATTCCGGGCGTGACGGCGCCGCACATCATTCCGGTAGAACGTGACTACCCGGCGACCTACGAACGCTTTACCTCTATCGGCCCGCTGATGGAGACAATCGGCAACGGTGGGAAAGGGATCGCCTGGAATACCCAGAGCGAAATGGACCTGCTGCGTAAGCTCAATTACACCAAAGCAGACGGCCCGGCAAAAGGCCAGCCTATGCTTAACACGGCGATTGATGCCGCAGAGATGATCCTGACCCTGGCACCGGAAACCAACGGCCAGGTTGCCGTAAAAGCCTGGGAAGCGCTGAGTAAAATCACCGGTCGCGACCACAAGCATCTGGCCCTGAACAAAGAAGACGAGAAAATCCGCTTCCGCGATATTCAGGCCCAGCCGCGCAAAATTATCTCCAGCCCGACCTGGTCTGGTCTGGAAGATGAGCACGTCTCTTATAACGCGGGTTACACCAACGTTCACGAGCTGATCCCATGGCGTACCCTGACCGGTCGTCAGTCTCTGTATCAGGATCACCAGTGGATGCGTGACTTCGGCGAAAGCCTGCTGGTTTACCGTCCGCCAATCGACACCCGTTCGGTGAAAGCGGTGATGGGCGAGAAGTCCAACGGTAACCCTGAAAAAGCGCTGAACTTCCTGACGCCACACCAGAAGTGGGGGATCCACTCCACCTACAGCGACAACCTGCTGATGCTGACGCTGGGACGCGGCGGTCCGATTGTGTGGATGAGCGAAGCGGATGCCAAAGATCTGGGGATTGTCGATAACGACTGGATCGAAGTCTTCAACAGCAACGGTTCATTGACCGCTCGCGCAGTGGTTAGCCAGCGCGTGCCAGCGGGGATGACCATGATGTACCACGCGCAGGAACGTATCGTGAACATTCCTGGCTCAGAAATCACCGAGCAGCGCGGCGGTATTCATAACTCGGTCACCCGTATTACGCCGAAGCCAACCCATATGATCGGTGGCTATGCGCAGCTGGCCTACGGCTTTAACTACTACGGCACCGTAGGATCTAACCGCGATGAGTTCGTGGTGGTACGTAAGATGAAGAATATTAACTGGTTAGACGGCGAAGGTAATGACCAGGTACAGGAGAGCGTAAAATGAAAATTCGTTCACAAGTCGGCATGGTGCTGAATCTGGATAAATGCATCGGCTGTCATACCTGCTCGGTCACCTGTAAAAACGTCTGGACCAGTCGTGAAGGGACCGAATACGCCTGGTTCAACAACGTGGAAACCAAGCCGGGCACCGGCTTCCCGACCAACTGGGAAGATCAGGAGAAGTACAAGGGCGGCTGGATCCGTAAAATCAACGGCAAAATCCAGCCTCGCATGGGTAACCGCGCGATGCTGCTGGGGAAAATCTTCGCTAACCCGCATCTGCCGGGCATCGACGATTACTACGAGCCGTTCGATTTCGACTACCAGAACCTGCATAACGCAGCGGAAGGTAAACATCAGCCGATTGCCCGTCCTCGCTCGCTGATCACCGGCCAGCGTATGAACAAGATCGAGAAAGGCCCAAACTGGGAAGATGATCTGGGCGGTGAGTTCGAGAAGCTGTCGAAAGACAAAAACTTCGAGAACATGCAGAAGGCGATGTACGGCCAGTTTGAAAACACCTTCATGATGTACCTGCCGCGCCTGTGCGAGCACTGCCTCAACCCGGCGTGCGTGGCGACCTGCCCGAGCGGTGCCATCTACAAGCGTGAAGAAGACGGCATCGTCCTGATTGACCAGGACAAGTGCCGCGGCTGGCGCATGTGCATCACCGGCTGTCCGTACAAAAAAATCTACTTCAACTGGAAGAGCGGCAAGTCAGAGAAGTGCATCTTCTGCTATCCGCGCATTGAAGCAGGCATGCCGACCGTCTGTTCAGAAAGCTGCGTAGGCCGTATTCGCTACCTCGGCGTGCTGCTGTATGACGCGGACGCGATTGAAACGGCAGCAAGCACCGAGAACGAGAAAGATCTGTACCAGCGTCAGCTGGACGTGTTCCTCGATCCGAACGATCCGAAGGTGATCGAGCAGGCGCTGAAGGACGGCGTGCTGCAGAGCGTGATCGACGCGGCGCAGCAGTCTCCGGTGTACAAAATGGCGATGGACTGGAAGCTGGCGCTGCCGCTGCATCCTGAATACCGCACGCTGCCGATGGTCTGGTACGTGCCGCCTCTGTCGCCGATTCAGTCTGCTGCCGATGCGGGTGAGCTGGGCGGCAACGGCATTCTGCCAGACGTGGAAAGCCTGCGTATTCCGGTTCAGTACCTGGCGAACCTGCTGACCGCAGGCGATACCCAGCCGGTCCTGCTGGCGCTGAAGCGTATGCTGGCGATGCGTCACTTCAAGCGTGCAGAGACCGTTGACGGTGTGACCGATACCCGCGCGCTGGAAGAGGTCGGTCTGACCGAAGCGCAGGCGCAGGAGATGTACCGCTATCTGGCGATTGCGAACTACGAAGACCGTTTCGTCGTACCGAGCAGCCACCGCGAGCAGGCGCGTGACGCCTTCCCGGAGAAAAACGGATGTGGCTTTAGCTTCGGTGACGGTTGCCACGGCTCAGACACCAAATTCAACCTGTTCAACAGCCGCCGCATCGACGCCATGGATGTGACCAGCAAAACGGAGCCGCACCAATGATTGAACTCGTCATTGTTTCGCGTCTGCTCGAGTACCCGGATGCTGCGCTTGCGCAGCATCAGCAGGAACTCTTTGATGCACTCGCGTCATCTGAAAATCTGGATAAAGAGGATGCCCAGAAGCTGGGCGTTTTCCTCCGCGATCTGTTAGCGCGCGATCTCCTGGACACGCAGGCGGACTACAGCCAGCTGTTTGACCGCGGGCGCGCCACGTCGCTGCTGCTGTTTGAACACGTCCACGGTGAATCCCGCGATCGCGGTCAGGCGATGGTCGACCTGATGGCCCAGTATGAGCAGCACGGCCTGCAGCTCGACAGCCGCGAACTTCCAGACCACCTGCCGCTGTACCTGGAATATCTGGCGCAGCTGCCAAAAGAAGAGGCGCTGGGCGGTTTACAGGATATCGCACCGATCCTGGCGCTGCTCGGCGCGCGTCTTCAGCAGCGCGAAAGTGCTTATGCGGTGCTCTTTGACCTGCTGGTGAAGCTGGCAAATGCCGCCGTTGATAGCGAAAAAGTAGCGGAAAAAATCGCGGACGAAGCGCGCGACGACACTCCGCAGGCGCTGGATGCGGTCTGGGAAGAAGAGCAGGTGAAGTTCTTTGCTGACCAGAACTGCGGCGAGTCTGAAATCTCGGCCCACCAGCGTCGTTTCGCCGGAGCCGTTGCTCCGCAATATTTGAATATCTCTAACGGAGGACGGCAATAATGCACTTCCTGAATATGTTCTTCTTTGACATTTACCCGTATATCGCGGGCACCGTGTTCCTGGTGGGAAGCTGGCTGCGTTATGACTATGGCCAGTATACCTGGCGGGCGGCCTCCAGCCAGATGCTGGACCGCAAGGGGATGAACCTGGCATCTAACCTGTTCCACATCGGGATCCTGGGGATTTTTGCCGGTCACTTCCTGGGCATGCTGACGCCGCACTGGATGTACGAAGCCTGGCTGCCGATTGAAGTGAAGCAGAAAATGGCGATGTTTGCGGGCGGTGCCAGCGGCGTGATGTGTCTGGTCGGCGGCCTGCTGCTGCTGAAACGTCGTCTGTTCAGCCCGCGCGTGCGTGCCACCACGACCGCAGCGGACATCCTGATCCTCTCCCTGCTGATGGTGCAGTGTGCGCTGGGTCTGCTGACGATTCCGTTCTCTGCACAGCATATGGACGGCAGCGAAATGATGAAGCTGGTCGGCTGGGCGCAGTCCGTGGTGACCTTCCACGGCGGCGCATCTGAGCATCTGGACGGCGTGGCCTTTATCTTCCGCGTGCACCTGGTGCTGGGGATGACGCTGTTTGTGCTGTTCCCGTTCTCCCGTCTGGTGCACATCTGGAGCGCGCCGGTAGAGTACCTGACGCGCAAATACCAGATTGTGCGCGCCCGTCGCTAATTTGTCGTTTTGATACCCACCCCGCACTCGCGGGGTTTTTTTTCGCCCCAGCCCAGGTTGTTGCCCGCAGCGGCAAGCAATATCAGCGCGCCGCCCGCAAGCTGCGTGAGGTTCAGCGAGTGTCCGAACACCAGGTTATCAACAACAATGGCGACCACCGGATAGATAAACGACAGCGAGCCGGTGACTGGAGTAGGGAGTTTCTGAATGGCGCTATACAGCAACTGGTACATAATGCCGGTGTGGACAATGCCCAGCGTCAGCAGTATCGTCCAGGGGAAATCGCCCGAAAGGGATGGCATATGCGCCAGCGGAAGAAGCATCACTACGCCTGTCAGGACCTGAATAAAGGCGATATGTTGCGGTGCGATGGACTTTAGTTTGCGGGCGATAATGGCAGTCAGCGCGTAAAAGAATGCCGCCCCCAGCGCCAGCCCGATACCTGCAAGCCATTCGCTGCCATGCGTGCCGCTCAGCTCGCTGGAAAGCAATATTACCACGCCGCCGAAGGCGAGGATCAACCAACCCCACTTCACCAGACTGACGCGTTCGCCTAAAAGCATCCCCATCATCACCAGCATAAACGGCTGGGTGTTATAGACCACGGTAGACAGGCCAATCGAAATCCTCTCGTAGGCTGCAAACAGCAGCAGCCAGTTCACCACCAGCGCTACACCGCCAAAAATGGCCAGCAGCAGCGTGGTGCGGGTGAGGGGACTGAAGGGCTTTCGACTTAACCGGATGAACATATAAAGCGTCACCGCGCCGATAACGCAGCGCCAGAACACCACTTCCGTTACCGGCAGACCGGAGAGTAAAACAAACGCGCCGATAGAGCCGGAAATTAACATCGCCAGGCTCATCTGCCCGATGCCTTTTTGTAAATCACGCATCATCCACCTCCTGATTAATGACCCTATTGTCGAAAATCGCTGTCGGGTTTTACAGGGCTGATATAAGGTGAAACAGGTTAATGGCTTTTTAAAATTAGGTGAAAGCGATGGAATACCTGCTTGATGATATCGATCGGCAAATATTGGCTTGTCTGGTAGAGGACGCGCGCGTGTCGCTGAAGGTGCTGAGTGGTCGTGTGGGGTTGACGTCACCCAGCACGGCAGAACGTTTGAAGAGGCTGGAAGAGCGCGGTGTGATTCAGGGATATGGTGCGCGGGTGAACCTGGCGGCGCTGGGATACACCTTACAGGCGCTGGTGCGCGTGCGCCCGTTGCCGGGGTTATTGCATAAGGTGGATAAATACATTCAGGCCATGCCGGAGTGTATTGAGAGCGACAAAGTGACTGGCGAGGATTGTTTTGTGATAAGGCTGGTGGTGAGGTCGATAGAGCAACTGGATGTGCTGCTGGACGGCCTGGCGGAACACGCCCAGTGTAATACGTCGATTGTGAAGAGTTCGCCGGTGAAGCGACGGTTGCCGCCGATGTAGGTTTCGGTCGCCGGGTGGCGGCTGCGCCTGACCCGGCCTACGAAGGCGGACGCGGTTTAGTTTTAAAATGATTTTTTAAGGTTATTCGGGAAATGATGGTGGTGGGGGAAGGATTACTCGGCGCGTTGCGCCTCGCCCTTCGGGTCGTTGCCAGCGGCAACGCTTTCTCGCTACGCTCGAATCGAACCTTAGTCGAAGCTTCTCATCCTTCCCCGTTACGGAAATTCATGATGCCTGGTGCGAACAGAAGATTTAGAGTCATTTGGAAGTGATGGTGGTGGGGGAAGGATTCGAACCTTCGAAGTCGATGACGGCAGATTTACAGTCTGCTCCCTTTGGCCGCTCGGGAACCCCACCAGGGGTAATTCAAATTTTGAGGTCGTGCTGAGAGATGGTGGTGGGGGAAGGATTCGAACCTTCGAAGTCGATGACGGCAGATTTACAGTCTGCTCCCTTTGGCCGCTCGGGAACCCCACCACGGGGTAATGCTTTTTACTGGCCTGCTTCCTGTTGGAAGCGGGGCGCATCATATCAAATGAGACGCCCCTGTAAAGCATTCCTTTAGGGAAATGACGCTGTTTGCCTGCTTTTTATCCGTAAAGGCGCAAAGCTAATCAATTCATTTTCCGAAAGATTAAAGAATGATGGTTCTGTTGCCGTAAACAAAGACACGCTGGGCAAGCACCTGATACAGCGCACGGCTTAAGACGTTTTTCTCAACATCACGCCCCGCGCGCATCATGTCTTCTGCGGTGTAGGTGTGATCCACATGAATCACGTCCTGCATGATGATAGGACCTTCATCCAGGTTGTCATTCACGTAGTGGGCCGTCGCACCGATGATCTTCACGCCGCGCTCGTACGCCTGGTGGTACGGGCGCGCGCCAATAAAGGCGGGAAGGAACGAGTGGTGAATGTTGATGATCTTATTCGGGAAACGCGCTACGAAAGAAGGCGTTAATACGCGCATGTATTTCGCCAGCACCACGTAGTCTGGATTATGCGCTTCAATCGCCTGCGCCATCAGATCGTCGTGCTCTTCACGGGTATGACCTTCGTGGCTGACCAGTTCGAACGGAATATCAAAACGCTCGACCAGCGTACGCAGCGTCTCGTGGTTGCCGATAACGGCGGCAATTTCAACATCAAGACCACCGTAGTTGGCTTTCATCAGCAGGTCGCCCAGGCAGTGTGCCTCTTTGGTCACCAGGATCACAATGCGACGACGGCCAGCAGGCGTCAGCTCACGCACGGAACCTTCCGGCAGTGCGCTATCCAGATCGGCAAGCAGGGTGGTGTCGTTGAAAATACCCTCGAGCTCGGTGCGCATAAAGAAGCGGCCGGTACGGTGGTCAACGAACTCGTTGTTCTGCACGATATTCAGTTCATGTTTGTAACAAATGTTGGTAATTCGTGCGATCAGTCCTTTTTGATCGGGACAGATGGTGCGCAGAACTTTACGTTGTAGTGATTGCATCGCCGGGAAATCCTGTTTGTGTATTTGCGAAGTCTGGGTTGTCAGGCATTACTGCCCGCAACACTTTTTAAATTTTTTACCTGAACCGCAAGGGCAGGGATCGTTACGACCGAATTGAGGGCGCGTTCCGTCAATATAATACCATTGGCCGCTTTCCTTTAAGAAACGGGAACGTTCAATAATGGCGCCGGGTTTGTGCTGTTCGGTAAAACGGGCGACAAAACTTACGTAACCTTCGTTTTCATCACGACCGGGGGCTGAATCAAAGACCGTGAGGCCGAGCCAGTGGGTATTGGCGAAGCCCGCTTCAATGTCCTGCTGAAAATCAGCTGCATGGCAAGTGGGGTGCCAGGTCTTGACTAAATAATCTGCGTCTTTGATCACAAAAGCAGTATACCGCGAACGCATCAGGTGTGACGGGTCCGGAGCAACCTGCTCGCCAGTAAGATATCGCTGGCAACATAGGCTATACTCCAGAGCGCTACCACAGGGGCAGAGTTGAGACACGATTCTCTTCCTGGAACAAAAAATAAGGGCGTTTAACGCTTAGGGTAGCACTATGTTAACTGAGCTATTGCGTTGACGCTATGTTGGGGATCCAGGGGAAGTAAAACAGGGCTAATGAGAAAAGTTAAAATTGGACTGGCGTTAGGCTCAGGTGCAGCCCGGGGCTGGTCGCATATTGGCGTTATCAACGCCTTGAAACAGATGGGTATTGACGTTGATATCGTTGCAGGCTGTTCGATTGGTTCGCTGGTCGGGTCAGCATATGCCTGCGGTAAGCTACCGGAGCTAGAGAGATGGGTACGTTCCTTCAGCTACTGGGATGTGCTGCGCCTGATGGATCTCTCCTGGCAGCGTGGCGGCCTGCTGCGCGGCGAGCGCGTGTTTAATCAGTTCCGTCAGATTATGCCCCTTGATGACTTTACCCACTGTCAGCTGCCGTTTGGCGCGGTGGCCACGAACCTCAGTACAGGACGTGAGCTTTGGCTCACCGAAGGCGATCTTCATCTTGCTGTCCGTGCGTCCTGCAGCATGCCGGGATTAATGGCCCCTGTGCCACATAACGGCTACTGGCTGGTCGATGGTGGGGTAGTGAACCCGGTTCCTGTTTCCCTAACGCGTGCCATGGGTGCGGATATTGTGATTGCCGTCGACTTGCAACATGATGCCCACCTGATGCAGCAAGACCTCATGCCCGTTAATCTTCAAAGTGATGATGCCGAAGGAGAGAAGCTCGCCTGGCATGCGCGTTTACGCGGAAGGATTGGACGCCTGGCAGCCCGCCGCACAGTAATGGCACCCACCGCCCTTGAAATTATGACCACGTCAATTCAGGTCCTTGAGAATCGCCTGAAGCGAAATCGTATGGCTGGCGATCCTCCCGATATTCTGATTCAACCTTATTGTCCTCAAATCTCTACCCTTGATTTCCATAGAGCTGAGGCCGCGATTTCAGCGGGTTCCTTAGCCGTCGAAAAGAAAATAGATGAATTGTTGCCATTTGTGCGAACAGCACTTTAAGCATCCTTTATTTGATTACTTCAGCAAAATCTGACAGGCGATAGTCCCAATAGCATGCCACTATTGAGTAACTGTCAGCCAGGGGAGGAACCATGACGCAGCCATTGGTCGGAAAACACATTTTAATCGTTGAAGACGAGCCCGTTTTCCGCTCTTTGCTGGATTCGTGGTTATCCTCACTGGGTGCGGATACATCTCTTGCCGAGGACGGCATCGACGCGCTGGAGAAAATGACCTCTGTTACCCCAGACTTGATGATCTGCGACATCGCGATGCCGCGAATGAATGGTCTGAAACTGGTTGAGCATCTTCGCAACGAAGGGAACCAGATGCCTGTTCTGGTGATCTCTGCGACGGAGAATATGGCGGATATCGCAAAAGCATTACGTCTGGGGGTACAGGATATTCTGCTGAAGCCCGTCAAGGATTTGAACCGTCTGCGTGAGACGGTGCTCGCTTGTCTTTACCCCAACATGTTCAATTCCCGCGTTGAGGAAGAAGAACGTCTTTTTCAGGACTGGGATGCGTTAGTCAGTAATCCGCTTGCGGCAGCCAAATTGTTACACGAGCTTCAGCCGCCGGTACAACAAACGCTTTCCCATTGCCGGATAAATTATCGACAACTCGTGGCGGCAGACCAGCATGGTCTGGTGCTCGATATTGCGCCGTTATCCGATTCCGATCTCGCTTTTTATTGTCTGGACGTCACCCGGGCCGGAGACAATGGTGTTTTAGCGGCATTGTTACTTCGTGCGCTATTTAATGGATTATTGCAGGAGCAGTTATCCCACCAGGGACAGCGGCTTCCTGAGTTAGGCAGTTTGCTTAAACAAGTAAATCAACTTTTCCGCCAGGCTAATTTGCCAGGGCAGTTTCCTCTTCTCGTCGGTTATTATCACAGCGGACTGAAAAACCTGATTCTTGTCTCTGCGGGTTTAAACGCTTCTCTGAATACGGGGGAGCATCATATTCAGGTGAGTAACGGCGTACCGCTGGGAACACTGGGGACGGCTTACCTCAATCAAATTAGCCATCGCTGTGCCTCCTGGCAGTGCCAAATTTGGGGCGCTGGCGGGCGGTTGCGCTTAATGTTGTCCACGGAATAAGCAGTTGAGTTTTATTCTTGAGATTGCTTTTCCAGTGTTTAGTTGGCGGTGCTACTATCGCTGCCAGATTCATGCGTATTTATCCTAATTGATCGGCAACGCGTTCTTTTCAGACCCGTACTAAAGGCTGAGGCTGATATACTCAACGCGTTATTTAATGCATAAAAGTTCAAAACTTGAACAGCTCAGGAGAATTTGAATGGCTGCCCTAAATTCGAAAGTCAGAAAGGCCGTCATCCCGGTAGCGGGATTGGGGACCAGGATGTTACCAGCAACTAAGGCAATCCCTAAAGAGATGCTGCCTTTAGTTGATAAGCCATTAATCCAGTACGTCGTTAATGAATGTATCGCGGCAGGGATTACTGAGATTGTGCTGGTTACGCATTCATCTAAAAACTCTATCGAAAACCATTTTGATACAAGTTTTGAACTTGAAGCGATGCTGGAAAAACGTGTTAAGCGTCAGCTGTTAGCGGAAGTTCAGTCTATTTGTCCTCCACACGTCACCATTATGCAGGTTCGTCAGGGCCTGGCGAAAGGTCTGGGTCATGCTGTGCTGTGTGCACACCCGGTTGTGGGTGATGAGCCGGTCGCCGTTATTCTGCCGGACGTTATTCTGGATGAATATGAATCAGATCTGTCTCAGGATAACCTGGCAGAAATGATCAAGCGCTTCGACGAAACCGGCAGCAGCCAGATTATGGTTGAGCCTGTAGAAGACGTTACCGCTTATGGGGTTGTGGACTGCAAGGGCGTTAACCTGGAGCCTGGCGAAAGCGTTCCGATGGTAGGTGTCGTTGAGAAACCAAAAGCGGACGTCGCGCCATCTAATCTGGCGGTTGTGGGTCGTTATGTACTGAGTGCTGAGATTTGGCCGCTGCTGGCGAAAACGCCTCCGGGAGCTGGCGATGAAATCCAGCTGACCGATGGCATCGATATGCTGATCGAGAAAGAAACCGTAGAAGCTTACCATATGAAAGGTAAGAGCCATGACTGCGGTAATAAACTCGGTTATATGCAGGCATTCGTTGAATATGGTATTCGTCACAATAGCCTGGGCGAAGAATTTAAAGCCTGGCTCAAAGAAAACGTGGGTATTAAGAAATAGTCTGATACTCAGTTGAACAAGACCGGTGTGGCGATGCCCACCGGTTTTTTTATGCCCATAACAGGGCGCTGTGCGCCCGGAGAGGTCTTGTAAAAGACCTTAAATAGACTGTGGCGGCATATGACAGAGTGTAAAGGGTTGCTCTGCGGAATTTAGCGTAAAAAAATCCCGCATTAAGCGGGATTTTGTAAATAGATTCGGATTAATCCTTGATCAGGAAGTCATCCAGTTGTTTACCCTGCTCATCCATTGCTTTCTTGATAACAGCTGGAGTACGGCCCTGGCCAGTCCAGGTTTTCTCTTCGCCGTTCTCATCAACGTAGCTATATTTAGCCGGGCGAGCAGCGCGTTTTGCTTTGGTACCGGTTTTAGCTGCAGCCATGCTGTTCAGCAATTCGTTTGGATCGATACCATCTGCAATCAGCATTTCACGATATTGCTGCAGTTTACGAGTGCGTTCTTCGATTTCAGCAGCAGCTGCGCTTTCTTCTTCACGACGCTCATTAACTACAACTTCTAATTTTTCCAGCATTTCTTCAAGCGTTTCAAGGGTACATTCTCTTGCCTGCGCACGAAGAGTACGGATGTTGTTCAGAATTTTAAGTGCTTCGCTCATTGTAGTAATCTCAAACTTATAATGGGGGGGTTTGTTGTCCTAATAATAGAGCGATAAATTGAGTTGTGCAATAGGTGGGAATGTAAGGAATTCAAAAAATATGAAATCGTCGTCGCTATTATTAATTACGCTAACTTAAATTTCGCCGTTTGTCTGGTCTGATGATTTCGCGTCAAACGGCAAAAACCAGCGGTATGCATGTTTGGTTTTGTGACATTTCCCTCAGGAATTATAGTTGCGGCGGATAAATATCAGCCTTTTGTATTACTTCATGGACGCGCGACTAAGACAAAAATAGTTAATAAATAGTGAATTTTAATGAACGATGATTCCAGTATAAAAAGAAGTGTTATGTTTGGCGGCATATGTTGCTTATTGGCAGTTCGGTGAGCGTTTAATGTATGTTTTAACGCGTTATTTTCTAAAAGTACCGAGGGTTAATCACGGGTTGAACGGCATAGTCTGTGCGGTGTATCGCTGATGGCGGGACAAAATATGGTACAATGATTCATCGGGAATATTACACATTGATTAGGGTTCTTCGGCCAATGGCACAACTTTATTTCTACTATTCGGCAATGAATGCAGGGAAATCGACGGCGTTACTGCAATCCTCATACAATTATCAGGAACGGGGGATGCGTACCGTTGTATACACCGCAGAAATCGACGATCGTTTTGGTGCAGGGAAGGTAAGTTCAAGAATAGGACTTTCGTCGCCAGCAAGGCTGTATAACCCGCAAACGGATTTACTGGACGATATCCGCACTGAGCATACCGCTAAGCCCATCCATTGCGTTCTGGTAGATGAAAGCCAGTTCCTGACGCGTGAACAGGTTCATGCGCTTTCTGAAGTCGTTGACGAACTGGATATTCCCGTACTCTGTTATGGTCTACGTACCGATTTTCGCGGCGAGTTGTTTGCCGGTAGCCAGTATTTGCTCGCGTGGTCGGATAAGCTCGTTGAACTGAAGACGATCTGTTTCTGCGGCCGTAAAGCCAGCATGGTGCTTCGTCTCGATCAATCGGGTAAACCCTACGCGGATGGCGAGCAGGTCGTTATAGGAGGCAATGAGCGCTATGTATCGGTCTGTCGCAAGCACTATAAAGAGGCGCTTGTTGTCGGTTCACTGACGGCTATCCAGAGCGATAATCGGAAATAGGGCAGAACAGATTTCTTTGCTGATCTGCAGACATAAAAAACCCGCCAATGGCGGGTTTTTTATTAGGCTGTCAGTTAAGCGCTTTTCTTCGCTTTTTTGTCAGCTTTAACAACAGGCGCTTCAACTTTAGTCGCGACAGTGTCATTTTCTTTGAACTCGCGACCGTAGTAGGTATCCAGCAGAATCTGTTTCAGCTCAGAGATCAGTGGGTAGCGCGGGTTAGCACCAGTACACTGGTCATCAAATGCGTCTTCAGAAAGCTTATCTACATGAGCGAGGAAGTCAGCTTCCTGAACGCCTGCTTCACGGATAGATTTAGGAATACCCAGCTCAGCTTTGATGCTGTCCAGCCATGCCAGCAGTTTCTCAATCTTAGCCGCAGTACGGTCGCCCGGTGCGCTCAGACCCAGGTGGTCAGCGATTTCAGCGTAACGACGACGTGCTTGTGGACGGTCATACTGGCTGAATGCAGTCTGCTTGGTTGGGTTGTCGTTCGCGTTATAACGGATAACGTTGCTGATCAACAGGGCGTTCGCCAGACCGTGAGGAATGTGGAACTGAGAACCCAGTTTGTGTGCCATTGAGTGACAAACACCCAGGAAGGCGTTCGCAAACGCGATACCTGCGATAGTTGCTGCACTGTGTACACGCTCACGTGCTACCGGGTTTTTAGACCCTTCGTTGTAAGACGCTGGCAGGTTCTCTTTCAGCAGTTTCAGCGCTTGCAGAGCCTGACCGTCAGAGAATTCAGACGCCAGTACAGACACATAGGCTTCCAGGGCGTGAGTCACAGCATCCAGACCACCGAAGGCACACAGTGATTTCGGCATATCCATCACCAGGTTGGCATCAACGATAGCCATATCTGGAGTCAGCGCGTAGTCAGCCAGTGGGTATTTCTGACCTGTTGCATCATCAGTTACAACCGCAAACGGCGTCACTTCAGAACCGGTACCGGAAGTGGTGGTAACGGCGATCATTTTCGCTTTCACGCCCATTTTCGGGAACTTGTAGATACGTTTACGGATATCCATAAAGCGCAGTGCCAGTTCTTCGAAGTGGGTTTCCGGATGCTCGTACATGACCCACATGATTTTCGCGGCGTCCATTGGGGAACCGCCACCCAGTGCGATAATCACATCTGGTTTGAAGGAGTTTGCCAGTTCAGCACCTTTACGAACAACGCTCAGGGTTGGGTCAGCTTCAACTTCAAAGAAAACTTCAGTTTCAACGCCAGAAGCTTTCAGTACTGAGGTGATCTGATCTGCGTAGCCGTTGTTGAACAGGAAACGGTCAGTCACGATGAGCGCACGTTTGTGGCCATCAGTAATCACTTCATCCAGCGCGATTGGCAGAGAGCCACGGCGGAAGTAGATAGATTTCGGAAGTTTGTGCCACAACATGTTTTCAGCTCGCTTAGCAACGGTTTTCTTGTTGATCAGGTGTTTTGGACCAACGTTTTCAGAGATGGAGTTACCACCCCAGGAACCACAACCCAGAGTCAGGGAAGGTGCGAGTTTAAAGTTGTACAGGTCACCGATACCACCCTGAGAAGCAGGGGTGTTGATCAGGATACGTGCAGTTTTCATCTTCTGACCGAAGTGAGCAACACGTTCTGGCTGGTTATCCTGGTCGGTGTACAGGCAAGAAGTGTGACCGATACCGCCCATGGCAACCAGTTTCTCTGCTTTCTCTACCGCGTCATCGAAATCTTTCGCGCGGTACATTGCCAGAGTTGGAGACAGTTTTTCGTGAGCGAACGGTTCGCTTTCATCGACAACTTTCACTTCACCAATCAGGATCTTGGTTGTTGCCGGAACGGTAAAGCCTGCCAGCTCTGCAATTTTATATGCTGGCTGACCTACGATAGCAGCATTCAGTGCGCCATTTTTCAGGATAATGTCCTGAACGGCTTTCAGCTCTTTGCCCTGCAGCAGGTAGCCGCCGTGGCTGGCGAAACGTTCACGAACGGCATCGTATACGGAATCAACAACCACAACAGACTGCTCGGACGCACAGATAACGCCGTTGTCGAAGGTTTTTGACATCAGTACAGACGCAACGGCACGTTTGATATCTGCTGTTTCGTCGATAACAACAGGGGTGTTACCTGCACCTACGCCGATGGCTGGTTTACCGGAGCTGTATGCAGCTTTAACCATACCAGGACCACCGGTCGCCAGAATCAGGTTAATGTCCGGGTGATGCATCAGTGCGTTGGACAGTTCAACAGACGGCTGATCAATCCAGCCAATCAAATCTTTCGGTGCGCCAGCGGCAATTGCAGCCTGCAGAACGATGTCTGCTGCTTTGTTGGTCGCGTCTTTTGCACGTGGGTGCGGGGAGAAGATGATTGCGTTACGGGTCTTCAGGCTAATCAGTGATTTGAAGATAGCAGTAGACGTTGGGTTAGTGGTTGGAACGATACCGCAAATGATGCCGATAGGTTCTGCAATAGTGATAGTACCGAAGGTGTCGTCTTCAGACAGCACGCCACAGGTTTTCTCATCTTTATAGGCGTTGTAGATATACTCTGAAGCAAAGTGGTTTTTGATCACTTTATCTTCAACGATACCCATACCGGATTCGGCAACGGCCATTTTAGCGAGAGGGATTCGAGCATCTGCAGCAGCCAGTGCGGCCGCGCGGAAGATTTTATCAACCTGTTCTTGGGTGAAATTGGCATATTCACGCTGGGCTTTTTTAACGCGCTCGACGAGTGCGTTCAGTTCAGCGATATTAGTAACAGCCATAATGCTCTCCTGATAATGTTTAAACTCTTTTAGTAAACCAGCGCTCGATACGTCACACAGTATAGACAGAGCCGATACCACTTGCGTAACACACAGTAAAACAAGGGCTTACTTCTCGCTCCAGTTCACTAATTTACTAAAAGAGCCTTACCTTAGCATCATACCTTTTTGATAGGTGATCTCCCTGGCGGCGTAATCAGATTACTCACTTCTGAGTACGGGAATCATGATCTGCATCAATTTTTCCCTAAGCTGATACCTTTCAGCAGCCTATTTCGGCAAGAATTTTCCACAGTTAAATAATTACGTAACTATTGGAAGTGACGCTATCATTGATTCTACAAATGTTTAACATCATGAAATGATAACGTTTTGGTACAGATTTCTGGTGAAGAATCCTGCAAAAAAGCGTATCTTCAGCGCGGTTTTATCATGACATATTTTCTGTCCCTGAACATGCTCATTAGCGGAGCTAAATGTGATTCAAACGCTCTTTGATTTCCCTACATATTTTAAGTTTTTTATTGGTTTGTTTGCCCTGGTGAACCCCGTGGGGATTATCCCTGTCTTCATTAGTATGACCAGCTACCAGACCGCCGTTGCCAGAAACAAAACCAACCTGACGGCAAACTTATCGGTGGCGATTATTCTGCTGACGTCGCTTTACCTGGGCGACGCCATTCTGCAGTTGTTCGGTATCTCTATTGATTCCTTCCGTATTGCGGGCGGGATCCTGGTTGTCACCATCGCCATGTCGATGATCAGCGGTAAGCTGGGTGAAGATAAACAGAACAAACAGGAAAAATCAGAAACGGCGGTCCGTGAAAGTATCGGTGTCGTTCCGTTGGCCTTGCCGCTGATGGCAGGTCCGGGGGCCATTAGCTCGACAATAGTGTGGGGGACGCGCTATCACAGTCTGATGCACCTGATCGGTTTTTCCGTGGCGATTGCGCTTTTCGCGCTCTGCTGTTGGGGCGTATTCCGCATGGCGCCCTGGCTGGTGAGACTGTTGGGACAAACGGGCATCAACGTTATTACCCGTATCATGGGTCTGCTACTGATGGCGCTGGGGATTGAGTTTATTGTGACCGGCATTAAAAGCATTTTCCCCGGGTTATTGCATTAACACTTCATATGAAAGGACGGAGCCACGAGCTCCGTTTTTTTTACGTCATTATCAGCAAATCATATAAATAAAGTTGAAATGTGAACATGACATAATAAATTCTACTAATAATCCTCTTTACTTGTATTTCAACGAGTTAATTCTTTCTTACCTACCCGCCTGCACATAAATCCCTCGAATGCTCTGTTATTTTACTCACATGATAGTCTGGGGCTTGCTGAGTGATATCCGAAATGATATTAGTAATTTCAATGTTCCTCTAGAAGAATGTGCTAAATAATAACCAATTGTTAAATTATTGTGTAAAACCTGCCAGCGGCGACGCAACGAAGTGTGTGCACAGGTTGATTTTTACATCTCTTTGAATATTAATTGGTTTTTTGATAATTGCTGTCCGGTGAGACGATTGCCAGAGAAATGGCATCCATCGTAAAAGAGAATTGCTTAACAAATTTGCAAATTGTATTGGCGGGCGTTTGCGGCTTTTGATACTTTCCGGCCTTATATTTTGCAGAATTAAACAAGTAGATGAGAATTATTTTCATATAGTTTTCGTCTCAGAAATCCAGAACGCGTCGCAGACGGGGCGGCGTGTTAAGAATCGACGCAAGACGGCCATACGAGCGGTCAGTAATAAAAAAGTCGGTGATAGCAAGAAGTAGAAAAAAGAACCTGGCAGCAGCATAAAAAAACTCCTGCGCTGTACAGGCCCCAACAGGGGATTACACAGCTGGCGAAGGCCAGTAATTATAATGAGTGGAGTACCAACACAATGACCATCATCACAAAAAAAAATCTGGTAGCGGCGGGGATTTTAACTGCGCTAATCGCGGGCAACGCAATGGCTGCGGATGTGCCTGCAGGGGTTCAACTGGCGGAAAAACAGACGCTGGTGCGTAACAACGGTGCGGAAGTTCAGTCTCTGGACCCGCACAAAATTGAAGGAGTTCCTGAGTCGAACGTTAACCGCGATCTGTTTGAAGGTCTGCTGGTCACTGACGTAGACGGCCACCCGGCTCCGGGTGTGGCAGAGAAATGGGAAAACAAAGATTTCAAAGTCTGGACCTTCCATCTGCGTAAAGATGCTAAGTGGTCCGACGGCACTCCGGTCACCGCCGAAGATTTCGTGTATAGCTGGCAGCGCCTGGCGAATCCAAATACCGCCTCTCCATATGCGAGCTATCTGCAATATGGTCACATCGCCAATATTGATGACATTATCGCAGGCAAAAAACCTGTTACCGATCTGGGCGTAAAAGCCATTGATGCGAATACTTTTGAAGTAACGTTGAGCGAACCTGTTCCGTACTTCTATAAGCTGCTTGTTCACCCGTCCGTCTCTCCGGTACCGAAATCCGCCGTGGAGAAATTTGGTGAAAAATGGACGCAGCCAGCCAATATCGTGACCAACGGTGCTTATAAGCTGAAAGACTGGGTGGTCAACGAACGTATGGTTCTGGAGCGTAACCCGCAGTATTGGGACAACGCGAAAACCGTGATCAATCAGGTGACTTACCTGCCAATTTCCTCTGAAGTGACAGACGTTAACCGCTACCGCAGCGGTGAAATCGACATGACCTATAACAACATGCCGATTGAACTGTTCCAGAAACTGAAAAAAGAGATCCCGAAAGAAGTTCACGTCGATCCGTACCTGTGCACCTATTACTATGAAATCAACAACCAGAAAGCACCGTTCACCGACGTGCGCGTTCGTACCGCGCTGAAGCTGGCACTGGATCGCGATATCATCGTGAACAAAGTGAAAAACCAGGGCGACCTGCCGGCGTACAGCTATACCCCTCCATACACCGATGGCGCAAAACTGACCGAGCCAGACTGGTTCAAACAGACTCAGGAACAGCGTAACGCAGAAGCGAAGAAACTGCTGGCCGAAGCGGGCTATACCGCAGATAAACCGCTGACCTTCAGCCTGCTGTACAACACCTCTGATCTGCACAAAAAACTGGCTATCGCCGTCGCCTCGATCTGGAAAAAGAACCTGGGCGCGAACGTGAAGCTGGAGAACCAGGAGTGGAAAACCTTCCTCGACAGCCGTCATCAGGGCACCTTTGATGTGGCACGTGCTGGCTGGTGTGCAGACTATAACGAACCGACCTCCTTCCTGAACACCATGCTGAGCGACAGCTCGAACAACACGGCTCACTATAAGAGCCCGGCGTTCGACAAGCTGATTGGCGACACGCTGAAAGCCACTGATGAAGCACAGCGTACAGATCTGTACTCTAAGGCCGAGCAGCAGCTGGATAAAGATTCCGCGATCGTTCCGGTTTACTACTACGTTAACGCCCGTCTGGTGAAACCGTGGGTAGGTGGGTATACCGGTAAAGACCCGATGGATAATATCTACGTTAAAAACTTGTATATTATCAAGCATTAATGGCAATGAGTGGGGCGGGCGTGCTCGCCCCACGGTGTCTAACCAACGTCACATAATATAGGCACACGCCAGAAGGTACGGGCAATGTTGAAATTTATCCTACGTCGCTGTCTTGAAGCGATTCCAACGCTATTTATTCTCATCACAATTTCCTTCTTCATGATGCGCCTTGCGCCGGGAAGTCCATTTACCGGTGAACGTACGCTGCCGCCAGAAGTCATGGCTAACATCGAAGCGAAATACCATCTGAACGATCCCATCTCTACCCAGTATTTCAACTATTTGAAGCAGCTGGCACACGGGGATTTTGGGCCGTCATTCAAATATAAAGACTACTCCGTTAACGACCTGGTGGCGTCGAGCTTCCCGGTATCGGCTAAATTGGGCGCTGCTGCATTCCTGCTCGCCGTCGTGCTCGGGGTTGCTGCAGGCGTTATCGCCGCCTTAAAACAAAATACCAAATGGGATTATGCCGTCATGGGAGTCGCAATGACTGGGGTGGTTATCCCAAGCTTCGTCGTCGCACCATTGCTGGTCATGATCTTTGCCATCACGCTGAAATGGCTGCCCGGCGGTGGCTGGAACGGTGGGGCGCTTAAGTTCATGATACTGCCAATGGTGGCATTGTCATTGGCGTACATCGCCAGTATCGCGCGTATCACGCGCGGGTCGATGATTGAGGTTCTGCACTCAAACTTCATCCGTACCGCGCGCGCGAAAGGCTTACCGATGCGCCGGATTATTTTACGCCACGCGCTGAAGCCTGCGCTGTTGCCCGTCCTGTCTTACCTGGGGCCAGCTTTTGTCGGCATCATTACGGGGTCAATGGTTATCGAAACCATCTACGGCCTGCCGGGCATTGGTCAGCTGTTTGTTAACGGTGCGCTTAACCGTGACTACTCGCTGGTGCTGAGCCTGACGATTTTGGTTGGTGCGCTGACCATTCTGTTTAACGCCATCGTCGATGTGCTGTATGCCGTTATCGATCCTAAAATCCGTTACTAACTGGAGCACGCCATGATGTTGAGTAAGAAAAACAGCGAGGCGCTGGAAAACTTCAGTGAAAAACTGGAAGTCGAAGGTCGTAGCCTCTGGCAGGATGCGCGCCGCCGCTTTATGCACAACCGTGCTGCCGTCGCCAGCCTGGTCGTACTGGTGATCATTGCCCTGTTTGTGACGCTGGCACCGATGCTGTCGCAATTCACCTATTTCGACACGGACTGGGGGATGATGTCCAGCGCGCCAGATATGGAGTCCGGTCACTATTTCGGTACCGATTCATCCGGTCGTGACCTGCTGGTACGCGTGGCCATCGGGGGCCGCATTTCGTTGATGGTGGGTATTGCTGCCGCGCTGGTGGCGGTGATCCTCGGCACGCTCTACGGATCGCTTTCTGGTTATCTCGGCGGGAAAGTGGACTCCGTCATGATGCGTCTGCTGGAAATCCTCAACTCCTTCCCGTTCATGTTCTTCGTGATCCTGCTGGTGACCTTCTTTGGTCAGAACATCCTGTTGATTTTCGTGGCCATCGGGATGGTGTCCTGGCTGGATATGGCGCGTATCGTGCGCGGTCAAACGCTGAGTCTTAAGCGCAAAGAGTTTATCGAGGCGGCGCAGGTGGGGGGCGTATCAACCCGTAATATCGTGGTTCGCCACATCGTGCCGAACGTTCTGGGCGTAGTGGTGGTGTATGCCTCACTGCTGGTGCCGAGCATGATCCTGTTTGAATCCTTCCTGAGCTTCCTGGGTCTGGGTACACAAGAGCCGCTAAGCAGCTGGGGCGCGTTGCTGAGTGACGGTGCAAACTCTATGGAAG
The DNA here is from genome assembly GCF_019718755.1 of Enterobacter sp. RIT637. NCBI lineage: Bacteria > Pseudomonadati > Pseudomonadota > Gammaproteobacteria > Enterobacterales > Enterobacteriaceae > Enterobacter > Enterobacter sp. RIT637. The sequence continues at coordinate 378,069 of NZ_JAIHAZ010000002.1, read as the reverse complement.
TTTCGCCGTGGTTGCTGCTGTATCCGGCGGGCTTCCTGGTTGTCACCCTGTTTTGTTTCAACTTTATCGGCGATGGCCTGCGTGATGCCCTCGACCCGAAAGACCGTTAAGGAGCGCCGTCATGACGATAATTGAAACGGCCACTGCGCCACAGGCGCAACAGCAGAGCAACATGCTGCTTGATGTAAACGATCTCCGCGTCACCTTTAAAACGCCGGACGGTGATGTCACCGCCGTAAACGACCTTAATTTTAACCTGCGCGCCGGTGAAACGCTGGGGATCGTGGGGGAGTCTGGCTCCGGTAAATCTCAAACCGCGTTTGCGCTGATGGGGCTTCTGGCGTCTAACGGCGTGATCGGTGGTTCTGCGAAATTCAACGGTCGTGAAATCCTCAATCTGCCGGAGCACGAGCTGAATAAGCTTCGCGCCGAGCAGATTTCGATGATTTTCCAGGACCCAATGACCTCTTTAAACCCCTACATGCGCGTCGGCGAACAGCTGATGGAAGTGCTGATGCTGCACAAAGGCATGGGTAAAGCGGAAGCTTTTGAAGAGTCGGTCAAAATGCTGGATGCGGTAAAAATGCCGGAAGCGCGCAAGCGCATGCGCATGTTCCCGCACGAGTTCTCTGGCGGTATGCGTCAGCGCGTGATGATTGCGATGGCGCTGCTCTGCCGGCCAAAACTGCTGATTGCTGATGAGCCGACTACCGCTCTCGATGTGACCGTTCAGGCACAGATCATGACCCTGTTGAACGAGCTTAAGCGGGAATTCAACACGGCAATTATCATGATCACCCATGACCTGGGCGTGGTTGCGGGTATTTGCGACAAAGTGCTGGTGATGTATGCCGGTCGTACGATGGAATATGGTCAGGCGCGTGATGTCTTCTATCAGCCTGCGCATCCGTACTCTATTGGCCTGCTGAATGCGGTACCTCGTCTGGATGCAGAAGGTGAATCCCTGCTGACGATCCCGGGTAACCCACCAAACCTGCTGCGTTTGCCAAAAGGTTGTCCATTCCAGCCACGTTGTCCGCATGCGATGGAGATTTGTAATAGCGCTCCGCCGCTGGAAGAGTTTGCACCAGGCCGCCTGCGCGCCTGCTTTAAGTCGCATGAGGAGCTGGTATGAACGCATTAGATGAAAAAAGAAATGTGCTGCTCGAAATTGCCGATCTTAAAGTGCATTTCGATATCAAAGACGGTAAACAGTGGTTCTGGCAGCCGCCTAAAACCCTCAAAGCCGTTGACGGCGTAACGCTTCGTCTGTACGAGGGCGAAACGCTGGGCGTGGTAGGGGAGTCTGGCTGCGGTAAGTCCACTTTTGCCCGTGCCATTATCGGTTTGGTGAAAGCCACCGACGGCAAAGTGGCCTGGCTCGGTAAAGACCTGCTTGGAATGAAACCGGACGAGTGGCGCGACGTGCGTAGCGACATCCAGATGATTTTCCAGGATCCGCTGGCGTCGCTGAACCCGCGCATGACCATCGGCGAGATTATTGCCGAGCCGCTGCGCACCTATCATCCTAAGATGTCGCGTCAGGAAGTTCGCGATCGTGTGAAAGCGATGATGATGAAAGTGGGCCTGCTGCCAAACCTGATCAACCGCTATCCGCACGAATTCTCCGGCGGCCAGTGCCAGCGTATTGGTATTGCGCGTGCGCTAATTCTGGAACCGAAGCTGATCATTTGTGATGAGCCGGTTTCCGCGCTGGATGTCTCTATCCAGGCACAGGTAGTCAACCTGCTGCAGAAACTACAGCGTGAAATGGGGCTGTCGCTGATTTTCATCGCGCACGATCTGGCCGTGGTGAAGCACATTTCTGACCGTGTACTGGTGATGTACCTGGGGCATGCGGTAGAACTGGGCACCTATGACGAGGTGTACCACAATCCATTGCACCCCTACACCAGAGCGTTGATGTCAGCGGTGCCGATCCCCGACCCGGATCTGGAAAAAAATAAAACCATCCAGCTGCTGGAAGGGGAATTACCCTCACCGATTAACCCGCCGTCAGGCTGCGTTTTCCGCACCCGCTGCCCAATGGCCGGACCGGAATGTGCGAAAACGCGACCGGTGCTGGAGGGCAGTTTCCGACATGCGGTTTCCTGCCTTAAAGTAGACCCGTTATAATCGCAAGGGCTGACATGATGTCAGCCCTTATTTTTTGCGAGGTTATTGTGTCGCGTTTATTCACGTCAGTCCGTCGGCGGCTTTATCATTTTTTATTCGATCCCGAAACGGTATCCGGGCGACGTTTCGAAGGCCTTTGCGGTTTATTTGCGCTGCTCAGCGTGGTTGTCATCTTTATTGAGTCGGGTGCCGGGACGCAGTATCACCTGACATATGATGAGTGGCATACCTTTGTCTGGCTTGAGTTTATTATCACACTGGTCTTTACCGCGGAATATTTACTCCGGGTATTTTGTTGGCCTAACCCGGCCAGATATGTCTTCAGCTTCTGGGGATTTATCGATTTAGCCACCATCCTGCCGCTCTATGTCATGTGGCTTTGGCCGGAAATCAGCCTGAGCTATGTCTTCGCCTGGCGAGCGATGCGCGTCATTCGGGTATTACGTATTCTGAAATTACTGCGTTTTATGCCGTCATTACGCGTGTTCTGGAGCGCGATAGCCAGCGCGCGGCATCAGCTGGTGCTGTTCTACTCATTTATTGCCATCGTCATGATTGTATTCGGCGCGCTGATGTATTTGATAGAAGGCCCCAAAAATGGTTTTACGACGCTGAACGCGTCCGTCTACTGGGCCATTGTGACCGTTACGACCGTTGGCTACGGTGATATCACACCGCACACGCCGCTTGGGCGTATTGTGGCATCGGTACTGATTCTGATTGGCTATTCGGTGATCGCGATCCCAACGGGACTGATTACCACCCACATGAGCAGTGCATTTCAGAACCGCAAGCAGCAGCGTAAATGCCCGAACTGCCATCAGGGTGATCATGAACACAGCGCGCGTTTCTGTAACCGCTGTGGAAGTGAATTACCGGACTAAATAAAAAAGGCTGCCATCGCAGCCTTTTTTATTATTCGCGCCAGAGAATATGGCACAGCTTGTGGTCTTTCTCGCGACACAGCAGAACGCGGGCGAAAATGTCGTTAATTTCGCCGCCATCTTCATCGGCCAGCCCAATCACCACTTCGGCAAAGAAGTCAGGATTGAGATCAAAATCAACATGCTCAGCCCAGTCTTCTGAAGGGACGAACAGCTCGGCACCGCCGCGTTCTTCAAACTGCAGATTAAAGAGGATCACATCTGCGGGATCGAGGTTATCAACCGCCAGTTCGAGAAAAATGTCATAGGCCTGCTCGAGCGTTTCGTCTTCGGTCAGGCGATTGTTCAGATCCATTTCCATGATGACTACCTGTTAAACATCGTTGGGCACGTTTTACAGCAACGGACTAAAGAAGTAAAACAGTCGTTCAGCAATTCTCTGCCAGAGAGGGCGTTTCACCCACAGTCTGGCATCCAGCAGGCGCGAGCGGGAGATATAATCATCCTGGACCGCTGCCAGATCGCCACCAAATCCGGCATCGTCAATCACGAGGGTGATTTCAAAGTTAAGCCACAGGCTGCGCATATCAAGATTAACTGTGCCCACCAGGCTCAGCTCACCGTCCACCAGCACGCTCTTGGTATGCAACAGCCCGCCTTCAAACTGATAAATTTTCACCCCTGCGGCAAGGAGTTCGCTAAAGAACGCGCGGCTTGCCCAGCCGACCAGCAGCGAATCGTTTTTGCGCGGCATAATAATACTGACGTCGACACCACGCTGCGCGGCAGTACAAATAGCATGCAGCAGATCGTCGCTCGGGACGAAGTAGGGCGTCGTCATAATCAAATACTCACGCGCAGAATAGGTCGCCGTGAGTAATGCCTGGTGGATGAGGTCTTCCGGGAAACCCGGGCCGGAGGCAATGGTATGAATGGTATGCCCGCTGGCCTCTTCAAACGGCATAATATTGCCGTCTGGGGGCGGCGGTAAAATACGCTTACCGGTCTCAATTTCCCAGTCGCACGAGTAGACGATCCCCATCGAGGTGGCGACCGGACCTTCCATTCGCGCCATCAGGTCGATCCATTGACCGACACCGGAATCCTGCTTGAAGAAGCGAGGGTCGACCAGGTTCATACTGCCCGTGTAGGCAATATAGTTATCAATCAGAATCATTTTGCGGTGCTGGCGAAGATCCATGCGCCGCAGGAAGACACGCAGCAGATTAACCTTCAGCGCCTCAACCACTTCTATACCCGCGTTGCGCATCATTCCTGCCCACGGGCTGCGGAAAAACGCGACGCTGCCAGCGGAATCCAGCATCAGGCGGCAATGAATACCGCGACGAGCGGCGGCCATCAGTGATTCAGCAACCTGATCCGCCATGCCCCCCGGCTGCCAGATATAAAAGACCATCTCGATGTTATGACGCGCCAGCTGAATATCGCGGATCAGCGCCTGCATTACATCGTCGGAGGAGGTCATTAATTGCAGCTGATTACCCTTAACGCCCGCGATGCCCTGGCGGCGTTCGCACAGCTTGAATAATGAAGAGGCGACGCTGCTGTTCTCTTCGGCAAAGATATGCTTGCAGGCTTTGAGATCGCTGAGCCATTTCGCCGTCGAGGGCCACATCGCGCGAGCGCGTTCGGCGCGGCGTTTGCCCAGATGGAGCTCACCGAAAGAGAGATACGCGATAATGCCCACCAGTGGCAGAATGTAAATAATCAGAAGCCAGGCCATGGCAGAAGGTACGGCTCTGCGCTTCATCAGGATGCGTAACGTCACCCCCGCGATTAACAGCCAGTATCCCAGAATGACCAGCCAACTCACCACGGTGTAGAAGGTTGTCATAAGTAAAAAATCCTTTTGAAAGCGTATTGTTATGAGTGTACGCATCAGGATTCATCTGGCAAATAAAAACGGCAGATAAAAGCGCTGGTTTGCGACGAGGTTGAGCTTATAATGACGACTCTGTGAGTGAAAGAGTTGTCGATATGAAGCGCAGTAGAACAGAAGTAGGGCGCTGGCGTATGTTGCGACAGGTGAGTCGTCGTAAGGCTCGTTGGCTGGAAGCACAATCCCGCCGCAATATGCGTATCCACGCTATCAGAAAATGTGGACTAAACAGACACCGCAACGCGTTGCTGTTCGCCGTCCAGGATATCTGAGAACCATGAGGGCACTGTCAAGGTGCCCGCTGATTTTATAAGACTATCATTTTTTGCAGTCTCCTCCCGACCTCATTCCGCGATATACTCCTCTTGCCTAACCTCATGAATTTAAAAGGAACAAAGGATGAATGGAAAAGTGGTCGCGGTACTTATGGGGATCGCTGTCCTCAGCGGTTGCAACAGCAATAAACCCTCACCTGAAAGACATGCCTATTATTTCGTCTCGCATCAATCCAATTTTACGGGCGGGAATTATACCTCCAGCATTTCGCAAAATTACCGTCTCAATGTCCCGCAGTTTCGTGAGCTGTATAAGCAGGGGAAAGATGACCGCGCCGCGGGGAAACCGCCGTCTTACGCCCAGCAGTATGCACAGGCTATTCGCGATCAATTAAAGGATGAGGCCAAAACGGAGCACGCCTTCACGGGGAATAGTGGGAGTAAATGGACTTCGGAAATGGAGCCGAAGGATGCCATTTTATACGGCAACGAACTGGCCACGACTTATCTTGACGGCTATAACGGCGTACAATAACGCGACATTTTTCGGGAATATCGTTTTTGCAGCGATATTCCCGTTGTTTTTCAGCAAAAGGAGGGAGAGGTGTTTGCGGAGTTTGGTGTACTGAATTTCTGGACGTACGTGGTCGGCGCATTTTTCATTGTGCTGGTACCCGGACCGAATACGCTGTTTGTATTAAAAACGGGTATTGGTCACGGCATCAAAAAAGGCTATCTCGCCGCGACCGGTGTGTTTATCGGTGATGCGGTTTTAATGTTTCTGGCCTGGGCAGGTGTTGCGGCCTTAATCCAGACCACGCCGGTGCTGTTCAATATCGTCCGCTATCTGGGGGCGTTTTATCTGCTGTGGCTCGGCGGCAAAATGCTGTGGTCCGTTATGACTCGCCAGAATAACGCCCACGAAGGTGGAACCGAGCCTGCCAGCGCGATCATGAAACGTTCCCTGGTATTGAGCCTGACGAATCCAAAAGCGATTCTGTTTTACGTGTCATTCTTCGTACAGTTTATTGACGTAAATGCGCAAAATACGGGAACCTCTTTCCTGATCCTCGCCACCACGCTTGAGCTGATTAGCTTTATGTACATGAGCTTCCTGATTTTCTCTGGCGCGTTTGTCACCCGTTACCTGAAAACCAAAAAGAAACTGGCGAAGCTGGGGAATGGGCTGATCGGACTGTTATTTGTCGGCTTTGCGGCGAGGTTAGCGTCGCTGCATTGACAGAAGAAAGGCTCCTGAGGGAGCCTTTTTAATGTCTGGCGTAACTGGAAAGCCGCGCCAGACAAGGCTTCACGTTTTACTACTAGCAGTCAAAAGCCATAAAAAGCGGCTAGGGTGTGGACACATTGTGGACACTCTGACCACCATTAGCACCCTTCAACGGGTTAAGCGAAATCGCGTCCTGCAGGTACTGAGGAGCGAAGTGCGCATAGACCATTGTCTGCGCAATTTTCGTATGACCTAAGATCCTCTGCAGTGTGATGATGTTGCCCCCGTTAATCATAAAGTGCGTCGCGAAAGAGTGTCGTAGCGCATGTGTTGCTTGTCCGGCCGGTAAATCGGGCTTAACTTCTTTGAGGGTTCGCCTGAAGTCAGCATAACTGGCCTCAGGAAACAGAAAACCTCGTGTTTTGCCGACTACGTAAGCCGCAACGTCATCAGAGATCGGGACCGTGCGCGGTGTGTTGGTTTTCGTCTTAACGAAAGACACCCGGTTATGAATCACATTCTCAGCCTTCAATCGCGCAGCTTCTCCCCATCTTGCTCCGGTACTCAAACACAAAACCGCAATTTTACGATTATCACCTGAGAGCGCAGCAAGTAAGGCGTCAATTTCCTCAAGAGTGAGATAGCCCGTTTCGGCTGTCTGCTCTTTCAGTTTTTTGAATCCCCTGAATGGATGCTCACCGTTATACAGTTCTGACTCAATCAGGGTTGTGAACATCCCACCTAGCGTGATCAGGTCGCGGTTGATGGTAGTTGGCTTAATACCTTCACCCCGACGTTGAGCACAATATTGCGTTATCAGGCTCTTGGTGATCTGGAAAGCGCACGGGTTTCCGGTCATCGTTTCGAAACGCTCAATTTTCCTGAGATACGATTGACCGTGCTCCTCATGTTTACCTTTCAGCTTCCACCATAACTCTTTCAGTTCCGACAATTGGCGTTTGTCCGTTGGTTTTGAAAGCCATTCCTTTGAGTGATGGTTATATTGAGTATGCTTTTCAAAAGCCATCGCCTCGCTTTTCTTGTCGAACTTCCGACGGATGCGTTTTCCGTTACGCCCGGTCGGTCTAATGTCCACTTCATATCGACCATCATCGAGCTTTTTAACAGACATAAAGCCTCCCGATGATGTTACTGCGTACTTCAATTTCCTGATTTAAATAGCAAAAACTCACTGTGCATTTACTGCACAAATAAGCGCCATAAATAGTTAGCCAGTTTTCTGGTCTGAGTGGGATGACGTTGTTTTCTGCTGCCCAAAGTGCGCGAGAGCCGGTGCAATCTGCCCAGCTTCAGGTGATATCGTCTCTGTCATGAACCACATAGTGTATTTTTTGAACTGAGGATGATTCAAAATCTTCATCACCGCCTGTATGCCCATATCTTTTACACCCTTCTCGTAACTCGAAAGAGAGCTGTATGGAACGCCTGTTAAGTCACTGAATTCTTTCCTATTCATACGTTCTGACTCACGCATTATCGCTAGCTTTTCATTTACGGGTATCATCGTAATTAGCACTCCACTATTGATAGAAAAACGATAACGGAGTAATCTTTAACTCGTTATCGCAAGCCAATGGCTCCAATATGGCAATTAATAGCCATTAGGAGCAATTAAAACACTAACGAGGAATACTCACAAATGAATAGGGTCATTGATAGTGTGAGCGACGCCGTTCCATACCAGGAATTCGCGCGCCTTATTGGTAAAACACCTGCAGCCGTTAAAGGCATGATTGAAAAGGGGAAGCTTCCTGTAGTCGAGATGACTGATCCGCAGTCAACGAGTGGGCGTGCAGGGGAATATTGGGTTTATCTGCCTGCCTGGAACAAGGGGATGAAGATGGCATATGACAGCCGCCCGAAGGAAATTCGTGATGGTTGGCTGATGTGGCTCGGATTAGGGGAGCCAGTATGAATAGTGAACCTCGCTGTATTGCACAGTTGCTTCGAAGAGAAAGTCCTAAACCTACCAACTTCACTATCACTCACGGTCGTGGACGTAAGGGCATCATCATCCGAACCCGAAAGGCGGGCGTTATCGAGAAGCTTCGTCGCCTGGTCAAAAAGAGAGGACTGTGGTTATGACGGTAATGACACTGGACGTGATCCAGAAACAACCAACAGCGCTTCGCGGTCTGGTCTGCAAGTATTTGGCTCAGCCTCGCTGGCAGGATACCTGTGATTTTTATAATCAGATGATGGAGCGGGAGCGTCTTACGGTTTGTTTCCACGCTCAATTAAAACAGCGTCACTCTGTCATGCGCTTAGAGGAAATGACCGAAGCAGATCGTGAGCGTCTTGTTTGTGCGCTTGATGAATTGAGAAATGCATTTGCCCGGCACCGCCAAATTGGCTCGTCAAAAGCAACTTTCATCAGTCGCCTGTCCGTTAGCCAAAGGCGCTCATTGTTTCTTCATGCGGGACTGACAGAACAGGAATTTATGATGCCGCACTGGCGTTTAAATGAAGAGGACTGTTATTGGCGCGACAAACTTTTCCGCGCTTTGCGAGAACTGTTTAGCCTTTTTGAGTACGCACCAACCATTTTAGCCTCGGTAAAACCTGAGCAGTATTTACATTAATTAATCTGGATTCGTTTTATTACGCGCCTTACAGCGTGGGGACTCCTTTTGTCTGGAGATAGGCAAATGCAAACACAAAACACAGTACCAGATGGCATGTTTTCCGCTCTCCTGGAGAAGGCAGTAAACGAAGCACAGCGCGACCTCGCGACACGTTTCTCTTCTCGATTTGACGGGCTTATCGCGCATATCAGCAAGTCTAAGCTCAATCGTACCGAGATTATCGAGTTATTAGGTCAAGAGTCGGCAAGTCTGCACAACTCAATATTCGATTGAGCGGGCTAACCACTTTTAAAAGGAAGCCAGAATGAGCATACGCATCGAGATAAATAACCAGTACGTCATCACCAGTGACCGCTATCAATTCATTTTGCAGGAGAAGAAGACCGCAACATCCGGGAAGAACAAAGGCAAGGATTGGCTGGACGTTGTGGGTTACTACCCAACTATCCCTAAGCTTATCTCAGGCCTGGTATTGCATGATCTTTTGACCAGCGATCTTATTGGCTTCTCAGCTTTGGAAGCTCGAATTGAACGCCTGGGGAAGCAATGTCTGGACGCCTTTAAATAGTATGTCCATCGAATCTCGGGGGCGTATTGCCCCCTCGCCACCACCACCATTTTTGAAGGACACCAGTGATTCATTCGTTGGTGCTTATCCCTGGAATAACGTCAACAAAGAGGCTATTGGCCGGGACAGACCCCTTACACGTGCCGAACTCCGTCAGGTGCAAGGTGTTTTAAACCGTATTGACCGTCTGCCGTTTTTCCTGCAAACGCTGTTTACATCGCGTTATAACTTCATCCGCCGTAAAAAGAGCCCTTTGGGTGGGCTGTATTTCCTTAAAAACACGTTTGAGCGCAAGTTGCTGCCGCGTCTTGAGCGTGTTAATGAGCTGTGCGGGATGAATGAATCCGCCTCGATTGGTTTTCTGTCCGAGCGCGACCAGTATGCGCGCTTACCAGATATGAATGACAAAGAGCTCAGGAAATTTGCGGCCAGAATTGCCTCTCAGCTCTGGAGCAAATACGAGGAGTTAAGCGACGCCTGGGCGGAGGCTCACGGCGGGAAAGAGACACTTTTCACCGATGAAGCTCAGTCGCACCTATACGGGCAAGTGGCCGGTATTGCTCGCGCATTTAACATCACCCCAATGTACTGGAAAAAATACCGTAAGGGTCAGATGACGATCCGCATGGCATTTTCCACTATTTCCCGCCTGATTAAAGACGAGTGGTGGTTCAACCAGCTCAAAGCACAGCGGATGCGCTGGCGCGAGGCGCTGCTCATCGCTGCCGGTGAGGTCAACAAAGACCGCTCACCTTACGCAAGCAAAATGGCGATCCGCGATGTTCACTCGCGCCGCCTGGCTAATCTCGAATACCTGAAATCCTGTGAACTGGAAAACAAAGTCACCGGCGAACGTATCGACCTCATCAGTAAGGTCATGGGGAGTATTTCAAACCCTGAAATACGCCGCATGGAGCTGATGAACACTATCGCCGGGATTGAACGTTACGCGACCAGCGTTGGTGACGTGGGGATGTTTATCACGCTGACCACGCCATCGAAATATCATCCGACCCGACAGGTCGGCAAAGGCGAAAGCAAAACGGTGCAGCTCAATCACGGCTGGAACGAAACCGCATTCACACCCAAAGACGGCCAGCGCTATCTCTGCCGAATCTGGAGCCTGATGCGTACCGCGTTCAAAGATAACGATTTAGAGGTGTACGGGATGCGCGTTGTCGAACCGCACCACGACGGCACGCCACACTGGCACATGATGCTGTTTTGCAAACCCGGTCAGCGTAAAGCCATTAACGAAATTATGCGTCGTTATGCCCTCAAAGAGGACGGACACGAAATGGGTGCGGCAAAACAGCGCTTTGAGTCACGCCATCTTAATCAGGGCGGAGCGGCGGGTTATATCGCTAAATACATTGCAAAAAATATCGACGGTTACGCGCTCGACGGCCAGCTCGATCACGACACCGGCAAGCCTCTGAAAGATACGGCCGCAGCCGTCACCGCATGGGCGTCAACATGGCGTATCCCTCAGTTTAAACCTATTGGTCTCCCGACGATGGGCGCTTACCGCGAACTGCGCAAACTGCCGCGTGGGGTGAGTATTGCCTGCGAGTTTGACGACAGGGTCGAGGCCGCGCGAGCTGCTGCAGATGAGGGCGACTTTGAGCGGTACATCATCGCGCAGGGTGGGGCAAACATGCCGCGTGATGCTCAGGCCGTCAGGGTCGCCCGTAAGGTGACGGATGAGGTTAACGAGTACGAGGAAGATATCGAGAGGGTGGTCGGTATTTATGCCCCTCACCTCGGGGCTCACCGTGTCCATGTAACCCATACAGCCGAATGGCGAATCGTTCCAAAGGTTTTGGCCGTTGAGCCTTTGACCTTAAAAAGCGGCTCTGCCGCGCCTCGGAGTCCTGTCAATAACTGTGGAAAGCTCACCGGCGGTGGCGATCCAGTTATGACCCCCACACCGTCTGAGCAAGCCGCAGCAGTGTTAAATCTGATTGAGCGCGAGGTTATCGGCTGGAATGAGCCGGACGTCTTGAAGGTGCTTAACGGGGCGTTAAAGGCTGGCGCACCGCGCAAACATCGGCAGAAAAGAAGCAATGCGCCGCTCAAAACCAGCGAGCAAGCGCCATCAGCCAGGATGACAAAGCCCGAAAGGGATCGCGTCGCAAAAATTCGTTTCGATTTAGCTCAGACGGGCATTACCCCGGAACGGTGTGAGCTCGACGCGCTGGCGCGTGGGGCAACGGTGATTTATGGCGATAAAAAATTAAAATACCCCGTTGCTAAGGAATGGTCTGGGTTTTAAAGAACGTATAGCAATTAGATAGTAAGGGGCCATGTAAATGTTTTGACCCCAAGTTTTTGACGGAATTCCGAATCTCTTTTTAAAAGAGTTTTATCATTTTGATTTAAGAGATAAGGATAAGTATTGCCGAGTGTTGATATTAGATGTGATATAGGTTTTGTCTTTTACTCCTAAAATTGCTGCAAGATATCTGCATGTTAATGCTTCCATCTGGAGAATGAGGCTTTTGGGGAGATTATGTTCATGAGCACGATTGAAACTGGAAAACCCTAAAGGTTGGCCAAAGAAAATTGCTTCATGAAAATTTTCATTTCTTAGCGATGCGATACCATCTTTACCTATTGCCCATGAAGGAACGGGGATAGAAAACTCTTCGCACATCCATCGGATGCGATCTGAGTGAGGTGGCTGTCGAGATTTAAGGCCTTTTTCCTCCCAAAGGATTTTAAAACATCCATCTATAGCTACGTATAGATACTGGAATGTCTCGAAAGAAAGGGCGTGTGGATATTGAGCTAAAAATAACGCATGTATAACAGCCGGTATACGTGATAATGCAAAGTCGTCTTTTTTATCGTTAATGAAATTTAGAGCTAAATTGATGATGCTGACAGTGTTTGCTGGAGTTAATACAAAGTCTACTAACTTATTAGGCTTTATGGTTGCTGCATCGAGAAAGCCCGCTTCAGTCGTTGTCAATCTCATGCCCCAAAAAAATGATAAGCACCAAACAACAAACTCCAGCTCGTTTTGCCTTTTACATTCATTTAAAGTTAGTATGTGTGTTTTGGGTAAGCCGAACACTCGTACGCTGTACGGCATTGTTTTTATACCATGCCCGATAAGTTGTATCTGTTGAGCACCTGGGTAAATCCAATCTCTGATGATGTTTGTATCACCATTGATATGTTCTACTGATTCGCTAAAGTTAGGCAAAGTTTTTAGGCTAAATCGCTTATCTGTTACATCTACAGGATGTGGATAGTAACCAAACTCGGCGGAAATGCTAGATAACATATCTTGGGGATCCTTGTATTTAAGAAGTTGAATCTGCAGGAAGATCTTCAAACGCTTAACAGCATATCAGTAACTTGGAACTTGAATTATATTTAACGTCAGAATTGGTGTCCTAATGCATGCATTTCTATGGTGCATGAATTTGCATTCAATTTAGTCTTGCAATTATGTCAAGTAAACCTAGTACTGGAACCGTCTTGAACTGCTCACGCACTTGCATTTAAAACGATCCATCAAGCGCGCAGGCGAGGCGGGGATAGCACTGCGCGCCAGACGTGATGACAGGATTTATTTTGCGCGTCTGTGCGCGTCATGGCGGCGTGCTGCGCTGTGGGGGCGGTCAATGTGATGCGGTGGTGATTGCGTCGCGTGTGCGCCGTCTGACACGCTTTGAAGATGTGCCGCCCGGAGACGGCATTTGGGGCGGGGTTTAGTCGATATCGATGCCGTAATCCTTAAAGCGGATCACCTCCATTCCTAACCAATCGTTAATCTCTTTGAAACGCTCCTGCAGCGGCGTCAGCTCGTTGCGCACAAACACCCGCGCCACCTTCTCGATATCGCCCATTGAGCCGATATTCTCGGGCTTGCCGCCCATGAGCTGGAACGGTACGCGGTGCGCATCGAGCAGGTCGGCGGCGCTCACCTTCTTGATGTTAAAAAAATCATCCTTTGTGGCGACTTCACTCAGCGGCACGATCTTGATGCCATCCGGTTTCCCGTTCGGGGCATAGAAAAACAGGTTTTTGAAATTCCCGAGCCCTTTCGAATCCCGCATCGCGGAGCGCAGCGCCTCGACGTCGGTGCTGCTCTGCGCCGCGTCGGTGACGTACATGATGTAACCCGCGTGCGCGCCGTTCTGGTAATACTTGCGACGAAAAAGCGTGGCGGATTCATTCAGCCAGGCTGAATTTAGCGCGCTCAGGTATTCCGGCATCCCGTAGAGCTCCTGATTGATATCGGGCTCCAGCAAATGGCACACCGAGCCGGGCGCGAACTGGTGCGGGTGCGTGAAGTCCGACACGTACCAGTAAACGCCCTCGTCGACGCCACGGCGGGTGTATTTGGCAGGGGAGGTTTCCAGCTTAAATAGCTGGCCGGTGACGCTCATGCGTTTTTCAAGATAGCCGTTGGCAAAGACCAGATAATCGAGCACAAGGCGGCTGAAATCCTGACGTGAAAGCAACGGATGCGGGATGTAGGTACTCGTCAGAATGTTGCGCTTCACGTAAATCGGGGAGCTGTGGTGCACGGCGGCGCGCAGGCTTTTCGCCAGCCCGGAGAAGTTGACCGGCGGCTCGTACCATTTGCCGTTGTTGATGCACTCGACATAGTCGAGGATATCGCGGCGATCCAGAACAGGTGACGGCTCGCCAAAGGTGAACGCCTCCATTTTCTGCGGTGCGCTGGCGGTCATGTTGATCTGTTTTGGCTGTTTATTTTGGCGTTTTTTCATCTTAGTTAATGTCCAGAATTGAGGTGGAGTGCATACCGCTACCTGCGGAAAGCGGCTCGTTTAACAGGGCGTGCATGGTCGCCCACGCGATATCCGCGTGGCTGGCTTCCTCACTACGGCTGGCTTCATAGGTGGCGCTGCGGCCACTGCTGGTCATCGTTTTGCGGATAGCCATAAATGACTGAGTGATGTCGGTCGCCCCGGCGTCATATTCCAGACACCCGCGCCTGATGGTGTCTTTTGCTTTCAGCACCATCGCCGTTTTCATTTCCGGCGTGTAGCGGATGGCGCGCGCCGCCGGGAAGAATGAGCGCACGAGCTGGTAAACACCCTGGCCGATGCCGGTCGCATCGATACCGATATAGTCGACAGTGTATTTCTCGGTCAGCGCCCGGATGGCCTCGGCCTGCGCGGCAAAGTCCATGCCTTTCCACTGGTGACGCTCAAGGATGCGGAACTTGCCACCGGCAACCAGCGGCGGAGCAAGCACCGCACAGCCTGCGCTGTCGCCGGTATGTGACGGGTCGTAGCCAATCCAGACCGGACGCCAGTTAAACGGACGGTCGGCAAAGGGTTCGAAGTCCTCCCACTCCTCCATCGCATCGACCATGCAGCGTTGCAGCTCCTCGAACGGGAATACCGACGCCTTATCGTCGACGAACTCGCACATAAACAGGTTACGGAAGTCATCCGCGCTGTTTTCCTGCTTGAGCTGGTCGAGGTTAAACAGGGTGCAGCCACCGGCGAGCGCATCCTCAATGGTGACAATCTGCCGCCACTGGCCGTCACCGCACAGCACGCCACCGGCGAGCACCTGATGACTGATATCGATGTCGACACGTTCGTCGCGGTTGCTGCGGCCACGGTTAAACAGCTCGCCTGACCAGAAAGGGTAAGCGCCATGCGCGAGCGTCGACGGGGTCGAAAAATAGGTGGTGCGCAGGTGTGACTGCGAGGCCATGCCCGAGGCGACTTTGCGCAGCTTCTGGAAGTTGGGTATCCAGAAAATTTCATCGACATACAGGTCGCCGTTGTGGCTCTGCGCGGTGTTGGAGTTGGTCCCGAGAAAAATCAGCTCTGCGCCGTTGTTGCCGATGACAATCGGGTCGCCTGACAGGTCGACATCGACCAGACGCGCAAAGGCGATGATGTACTTACGGAATACGTAAGCCTGCGTTTTACTGGCCGACAAAAATATCTGGTTCTGGCCTGTTTTAAGGGCGCGCAGAAGTGCCTCGCGCGCAAAGTAGAACGTTGCGCCAATCTGGCGCGATTTGAGGATGTGGCGAATGCGATGCGCGATGCCTGCCTTATGCCAGTTGAGCTGATACTCAAACGACTGGTCGAAGAAAATTTCTTCCAGCTTTTCAATCGCTTCATCACTAAAGAAATTCCGTTTCGGCTTTTTGCGATCTCCCTTGTTGCGGCTCGCAATGTTGGGGTTTAAATCCACCTCGTTTCCGGTCTGGCCGTAGCGGTTCACGCGTGCGAGGCGCTCCATCTGGCGCGAAAGAAAATCAGCGACTTTGAAGTCATGCGCGGTCAGACCTGGCTTTGCGTAAAGCTGGATGAGTCGCGCCTCTAACGTTGATTGAACGCGGTTAATCGGCGCGGTTTCCTCCCATCCATCACGTTGTTTCCAGCTCTGCACCGTCGGGCGCTTGAGCTGCAGCATGTCGCAGATTTGCGGCACGGCGAAGCCCTGCCAGTACAGCAATCGCGCCTGTCGTCGCGGGTCATTTAACAGTGAAAGGTCCGTTGAAATGGTCATGCTTACCTCGTTTTTTTATCACGAGGCAAGGCTAAGTAAATGGCCGGGCATTATCGCTAAGCCCTTGTTGTGTAGGATCTAATCGGATCGCAAGCGGTGGCTGATAGGGGGCAGAGTCGGGAAACTAACCCCGACCCGAAAACCCAACATCAGGACACCTGAAAAATGGCAAAGAAAGTTTCTAAATGGTTTCGCATCGGCGTCGAGGGTGACACCTGCGATGGCCGCGTCATCAGCGGTGATGATATTCAGGATATGGCCGACACGTTCGACCCGCGCGTCTACGGCTGCCGCATTAACCTCGAACATATCCGGGGGCTGATGCCTGACAGCGCGTTTAAACGCTATGGCGATGTGACCGAGCTTAAGGCGGAGATTATCAGCGATGGCTCTGCGCTCGATGGCAAAATGGCGCTGTTTGGCAAAATCCAGCCGCTCGATGAGCTGGTCAGCATGGTTAAGGCCGGGCAGAAGGTTTACACCTCCATGGAGATCCGCCCGAACTTTGCCAACAGTGGCAAGTGCTATCTGGTTGGCCTCGCCGTCACCGATGACCCGGCAAGCCTCGGCACGGAATACCTCGAATTCTGCAGCCGCGCCACGCAGAACCCGCTCGCCGGTAAAAAAGACCAGCCGGACGACGTTTTTTCTGTCGCCTCACTGGCTGAACTGGAATTTGAGGACATTCCCGACACCATGCTCAACAGCCTGACCGACAAGGTTAAGGCCATATTCAGCCGCAAACACGCCAGCGATGATGCACGTCTCGCCGATGTGCATGAGGCCGTCACCACCGTCACCGAGCTGGTGCAAACCAACCTCACCGCCACCGACCAGCGCATCACCGAGCTGGAGACCGCTTTTGCGCAGCTTAAGCAGGACGTGACCAGCAAAGTCGATGAAAACGCGCAGGCGTTTAACACCCTCAAAAACTCCCTCGATAACACCGAAAGCCAGCGCCAGCCGCGCCGCGAGCTTTCAAAAGGTGGCACGGGCGACGAGCTGCTGACCAACTGCTGATAACCCGCCGGGTGTGCTGCCCGGCCTGATACCTATTACCTGAACAGGAATAACCATGCGTAAAGATACCCGCTTCAAATTCAATGCCTACCTGTCCCGCGTTGCGGAGCTAAACGGCGTTTCCACCGATGACGTGGCGAAGAAATTCACCGTCGAGCCGTCGGTCACGCAAACCCTGATGACCACCCTGCAGATGTCATCCGCGTTTCTGACCAAAATCAACATCGTGCCGGTCGACGAGCTGAAGGGCGAAAAAGTCGGGGTTGGCGTTAACGGTACGATTGCCAGCACTGCCGACACCGCCGGTGACGACGAGCGTAAAACCGCTGATTTCACCGCTCTGGAGTCCAACAAATACGAGTGCGCGCAGATTAACTTTGACTTCCATATCCGCTACAAACAGCTCGACCTGTGGGCGCGATTCCAGGACTTCCAGACCCGTATCCGCGACGCGATTATCAAGCGTCAGTCGCTCGATTTCATCATGGCCGGTTTCAACGGCATCGAGCGCGCGGCGACGTCTGACCGCAAAAAGAATCCGATGCTGCAGGACGTGGCGACCGGCTGGCTGCAGAAGTACCGCAATGAAGCGCCAGCGCGCGTGATGTCCAAAATCACCGACGAGGAAGGAGCGGTGATTTCTGAAGTGATCCGCGTGGGTAAAAACGGCGACTATGCGAACCTCGACGCGCTGGTCATGGATGCCACCGGCAACCTGATTGACGAGATTTATCAGGATGACCCGGAACTGGTTGTCATCACCGGGCGTAAGCTGATGGCGGATAAATATTTCCCGATAGTCAACAAAGAGCAGGCAAACACCGAGTCGCTGGCCGCTGACATCATCATCAGCCAGAAGCGAATCGGCAACCTGCCAGCCGTGCGCGTGCCGTACTTCCCGGCAAATGCCCTAATGGTGACGCGTCTCGACAACCTGTCGATTTACTTCATGGATGACGCACACCGCCGCGCCATCATCGAAGAACCGAAGAAAGACCGCGTCGAAAACTACGAGTCAATGAATATCGACTACGTGGTCGAGGCTTACGCCGCCGGGTGCCTGATTGAAAATATCACGCTCGGTGATTTCACTGCACCTGCTGCACCGGAAAGCGGAGAGTAAGCCATGACGAGTCCCGCAGCGCGTCACATGATGCGGGTCTCGGCCTCTGAAACAGCGCGGCGGGCTGCTGTCCCGCTGCGCAATGCAACTGCCTATGAGCAGATGCTCGTTAAGCTGGCCGCAGACAACCGCACGCTAAAACAAATCAGTTCAAAAGAGCGTAAAGCCGCGAAAAAACGCGAGCTGCTGCCGTTCTATCTGCCGTGGGTGGCTGGCGTCCTCGACAGTGGTAAAGGGGCGCAGGATGACATCGTCATGACGGTCATGCTGTGGCGTCTCGATGCTGACGATATCGCCGGGGCGCTGGAGATAGCCCGTTACGCCATGACCTACGGCCTCACCATGCCGGTCGGTCGCCGTCCGACGCCGTGCCTGCTGGCCGAAGAGGTCACGCTCGCCGCGCAGCGCCTGCTCGCGGCAAAACAGCCGGTCGAACTGGCGAACCTGCTCGACACCATTGCGCTGACGGAGCGCGCGGATATGCCCGATATCGTGCGTGCGAAGCTGCACAAAATCACCGGCTACGTGCTGCGTGATGCGAAGCAACTGCCCGAGGCGCTGGCGCACCTGCAGCGTGCGATCCAGCTAGAAAGCACTATCGGGGTCAAAAAGGATATCGAGCAGTTAGCGCGCCAGCTCAGGCCAAAACCTGAACCCGCCCCGAAAACCAAAACGACTAAACCGCGCACGCGCAAACCTGCCGCTAAACCGGCGGCACGGCGCGGGCGTCCACCAAAGGCGGCAAAAGCCGCAGGTTAACCGAGCGCTCCCCGAGCCGGGCGGCACGCCGTTCAATGCGGGTATTCCTTACCCTGACTGCGAACGGCGTCCACCGCCCACCCATTACCCGAGGTTGTCATGACGACGCTGATTATTGAGCCAAAACAAGAGCCGCAGGATGTGCCGGGCGTGGTGATACCGCCACCGGGCGTGAGCGAGCCGGTAATCAAAAACACCCCGTTTTTTCCTGACGTGGATCCGAAGCGCGTGCGGGAGGAAATGCGGTTAGAACAGACCGTTTCCCCCGTGCGCCTGCGCCGGGCGATTAAGACCGCCATCGCGGAGACGAACGCGGAGCTGAGCGAATGGCGCGAGCGCCAGCTCGATGCCGGTTACGCAACCCTGTCGGATGTCCCGACCGACCAGCTCGACGGCGAGAGCGTGCGCGTTTTCCACTATTTCAACGCCGTGTGTGCCATGACGACCGCCACGCTCTATGAGCGCTTTCGCGGCGTGGATGCGACCGCCAAAGGCGACAAAAAGGCCGACAGTATCGACAGCACTATCGATGAGATGTGGCGGGATATGCGCTGGTCAGTGGCGCGTATCCAGGACAAAGCGCGCTGTATTGTGGGGCAAATCTGATGAAAGCGTATGCGCTGCAGGGCGACACCCTCGACGCCATTTGTGCCCGGTATTACGGGCGCACCGAGGGGGTAGTCGAAACCGTCTTAGAAGCGAATCCCGGTCTGTCCGAGCTCGGCGTCATTCTGCCGCACGGCACGGCAATAGAGCTGCCCGAGACCGAGAGCGCGGCCAGAACCGAAACGGTGAATCTATGGGACTGAGCATGGAAAAAATCACCACGTTTATAGCCTACTGGCTGGCCGTTGCGCTGGCGTATCTCGGGGCAATTTCACCCGAAAAGATGGCGCTTTACGTGGGCGGCGGGTGCGCCATTTTTACCGCGCTGACGAACTACTGGTTTAAGCGCAAGACGTACCTCTATCTGACATCGCTCGGACTCGATAAAGGGGCTATTCGTGAAATCAATCGTTAAAAAATGCAGTGTGGCCGCAGTGCTGGCGCTGGCGGCGCTGATGCCTGACTTTCGTCTGCTTAACACCTCGCCCGAGGGGCTGGCGCTGATTGCCGACCTCGAAGGTTGTCGCCTGACGCCTTACCAGTGCAGCGCGGGAGTGTGGACGTCAGGCATCGGCCACACTGCAGGCGTCGTCCCGAAAGGGGACATCACCGAGCGTCAGGCGGCGGCGAACCTTGTCGCGGATGTGATGAACGTCGAGAAACGTCTCGCGGTCTGCGCGCCGGTGGAAATGCCGCAACAGGTTTACGATGCGCTGGTCAGCTTCTCATTCAACGTGGGAACCGGTGCGGCCTGCCGCTCAACGCTGGTCTCGTACATCAAGCGTCATCAATGGCGGCAGGCGTGCGACCAGCTCACCCGTTGGGTTTATGTGAATGGCTCTATCAATAAAGGGCTGGAAAACCGCCGTGCGCGTGAGCGTGCCTACTGCATCAGGGGGATTCAATGAAAGTGATGTTGTTTTTACTGGCCGCGCTGATGGCGGTTGTGTTCTGGCAGCGCCATGAAAACGGCAACCTGATGCGCTCCTTTGAACGGGCAAACAAGGTGGCAGTTGAACAGAAAAATGTGATTGGGATGCTGAAAAATCAGCTTTCCGTTTCGCAGGGAATTGCCAGGAAAAACGAAACCGCGCAGGTCACTTTACGCGGTGAGTTAATCGCCGCCGGTACAATGGCCGTGCGACGGGAAGAAACCATTACGAGGCTGATTAATGAGAATGAAACGTTACGCCGCTGGTATAGCGACAAGCTGCCTGATGTTGTGCGCAGGCTGCACACCCGCGCCGGTTGCGCCTCCGCCGGTCATTGTTTACAGCGCCTGCCCGAAGGTGAGCTATTGCCCGATGCCGGAAAGCGATCCGGTCGTTAATGGCGACCTGAGTGCAGATATCCGCAGGCTTGAGCACGCGCTCGCGGCCTGCGCGCTGCAGATTGAAACCGTCAAAGACTGTCAGGATAAACTCGATGAAGAAAGCACGAAGCCTGCGCGAAGCGCTGATTAAAGCCGTTCCGCAGCTTGAAACAAACCCCGAAATGATGCGCATCTTTGCCGATGAGGGGAATATCGATGCGCGTCTAGCGGCCTCGCTGTCGCACGAGAAAATTTATAACCTGAATGTGATCGTGTGTGACTTTGTGGGCGACCCTGACCTGATTTTCGTGCCGGTGGCCGCATGGCTCAGGGAAAACCAGCCGGATATCTGCACGCTCGATGAGGGACGCAACAAGGGCTACCGCTTCCAGATGGATTTGAACGACGAGGATAGTGTTGATATCAGCATCAGCCTGCAGCTCTCCGAGCGCACCATCATCAAGGAGGAAAACGGTGCGCTGCATGTCAGCTATGCCCCTGAGCCGTCACTGCCGGAGCCCGTCACCCGGCCAAAGGAGCTTTATATCAACGGCGAATTGGTGAGCAAATGGGATGAGTGAATTTAAACCCTTTGACGACAGGCTCAACGGTCTGATTGCTTCCCTGTCACCGGCTGCACGCCGTAAGTTGGCCGGAGAGATAGCAAAGGAGCTGCGCAAGTCGCAACAGCAACGTATCAAGCTTCAGAAAGCACCGGACGGCTCACCGTATCAGGCGCGAAAGCGTCAGCCGCTGAGAGCTAAGACCGGGCGGATTAAACGGGCGATGTTTCAAAAACTGCGCACGAGCCGGTACATGAAAGTCAGTGGCCGTAAAAACAGTGCCGTGGTGGAATTTACCAGCAAAGTGCAGCGTATCGCGCGCATCCATCAGTACGGATTAAAAGACCGGCCAAACCCTTACGCAAAGGACTTACAATATGCAGAACGCCATTTACTTGGATTCAGTATCGAGGATAAAAAGGATTTAGAAAGGCTTCTTGTGATGTTTCTAAAATAATATAAAAAATAGCATATATAAAATATTTAGTTATAAAGGGTTAAGTTAAAAGCAACCGTAATTGCAAAAGAATTTTTTAGTTAGTATTTAGGGGGCATCTCTACGATGGTAAAGCTCATTTATGTGAAGTGTAGCTAATGTAAGCTACTATTTGATGCAACTTTTGTTTGCTTTGGTTATAGTTGGGTTCCTATTTTATACGCTACAGGGACTTGCAATTATGGCATACGGTGCATTCTTTCATAGAGGTGATTTACATATACATAGTTTTGGGCAGGGAGGGTCATATGATGTTACTGATGAGCAGATGACACCTGAGAATATTGTTACCAAAGCAATTGAGAAAAATCTTTCTGTTATAAGTATTACTGACCATAATAATATTAAAAACTCTATTGCGGCGGTTATCGCGGCATCAGATACAAAACTATTAGTGATTCCTGGTGTTGAGATATCAACAACGCAAGGTCATTTATTGGTTTACTTTCCTACAGCTCAAAAATTAGAAGATTTTTATGGTAAGTTAAGTTTTGATACAGCAAGAAAATTCTGCAATCAAGGTATTCATGATTGTATGGAATATGCAGTGCAATACGATGGGTTTGGCATATTGGCTCATATAGAAGTTGGGTCAGGGTTCGAACAAACAATTGGTAAATTCAATGAGATATTTGATGTTGCATTTCAACACCCAGGAATTCTTGCGTTAGAGATCAAGCATCACAGTTCGGTACATTATTACACTGAGGATGATGACTTGATCGAAAGGAAAGTAGCGATGAGAAATCGAAATGTAAAACTTGATTTCCCTGAAAAAAATAAATTAGCAAAAGTCATGTCCTCTGATGCTCATTCAATGAATGCGTTTGGGAAAAACGCCGCTGGTGCTGAAAGATTAACACGCTTCAAAATGGATGAGTTAACATTTAACAGTCTAAGGATTGCATTACTTAGTCATGACTCGAGAGTTAGGCTAGAAGACGAAATTCCTCTGGTCATCCCTCGTTTTAAGGAGTTTAAAGCTAAAGGAGGGATACTTGATGGAATTCATTTTGAATTAAGAAATAATATGAATTGTATCATCGGTGGTAGGGGCACTGGAAAGTCCACGTTGATTACTGCCATCCAAGAGGCTTCAAATAATCCTGTATCTACCACTAATATTCAAAAAAGTAGTGTGTGGCCTGAGAGAATTGAGCTGAAATATGAAGATGAAGCTGGGCAGGAGTTCAATTGTATACTTGAGCATGGAAGGCTAGAAACTTTTAATGAGCAAGGGGAAAATGTTCAAGTCATTATTCCTGTAGAAGCATATTCTCAAGGCTTTACCACGTTTGCTAATAACGTGGAACGCGATGAAAAAGATGAAAAATTACTTGGTTTTTTTGATGGCTTTGTAAGTGTTGATAATTTTAAAAGGGATGATGAATTTACGATAACTCAGCTAATAACTAACTACGGTTATTTAGAGAGGCTTACAAATGAGGTGTCTCAAAAAACTGAGATTAAAAAAGAGTTAGCATTGCTTCAGAGTAAAAAAGAGGCTTATGAGAAGCAGAGGGTAGGTGAGCTTATGAGGATGCACTCTTGTTTGATTGAGGAGGAAGCCTTAAGAACTGAATTGGAGAAATCGCTGGGTGGTTTAAAAAATAAATATGAGCAAGTGTTGTCAGATAAAAGTGACATTAACAGTTTGCTTGAGTTTGATGTTTCAAAAGTTCACGTTGGCTCCGAACATATAGCCAAAGTAATGGAGGTGATTAAATCATTTTCTGACGCTGTTGATCATTATCAGAGTGAATTGAATAGAGAGCTTACCGAAAAGTTAGGTATGCTTCGAACTGAGGTTCAAGAGTGGCGTCGGAAGGAAAAAGGTGCGAAAGATAAAATAGATGCAATAAAGAAAAAGTTAGATGAAGATAAGATTCCATATGATGAAGGTGTATTTGTTAGACTTTCTTCCGAAATAAATAATTTAGAACGACGCATCAAAGATATTGAACGAGCTGAAAAAGAGTTGGTGAGTAAAAAGCAGGAGCGTTTGGAATTATTTAAAAAAAGGAAGTCAATAAACACTCAGATTCATAATGCTCGTATGGTTTTTTGCACTAGAATAAACAAAGATCTTTCTGAATCTGTTGGTGGGTTATTTGTTACCGCAAAAATAGGCACTGGGTTCATGTCGCCAGATTTTTCTTCGTATATAAAGCAAGTCATGGGGTGGTACAGACGCGCTAATAGTGAAAAGATCGCAAATGCAATATCTCCTCTTGATTTCTATAATAAAATGAGACTAAGAAAATATGATTTTTTGGAGGAGCTTCAGTTCGATAAAACGGATATACAAGAAATAGCTGGAAAGTTTACAGGGCTAGTATTGGAGAGGGTTATTTCAATTTCATTCAAGGAAAGACCAGAGTTAATCGTCACTCGTCATGATAAAGAAAATGGTAATGCTTCAGTAAAAGATATAAGTGAGCTTAGTCTTGGGCAGCAGCAATCTATTATGCTTTCTATATTGATTCAATCAGATAGTTGTCTTCCTCTTATTATTGATCAGCCGGAAGATAATCTTGATTCTGAATTTATTTTTAATAGTGTTGTTGCCAACCTTAGGAAGTGTAAAGAAAAGCGCCAGATAATTGTTGTGACTCATAATTCAAATATTGGTGTGCTGGGGGATGCAGAGCTAGTTATTCCTCTTGTAGGATCTAATGATAAATCAACAATATCTAGTCTAGGATCGATAGATAACCTCAAAACGCAAGATCACTGTTGTGAGATACTTGAAGGTGGTAAGCGAGCGTTTGCAACACGTAAGGCAATCTATAGAATTTAACTCGAAATATAAAGGATAATGATCATTTTGTATTAAATAATGCGAGCTAAAAATAAAATTTAGCTCGCAATGATTTCTGAAATGATCTTTCCTTTTATGTTGATTATATCTTCCTAGTTGTGTCAACTGTCACAAAACCTGCCTAAATTGCCGCTGGCCTTGCCCGGCGGCATCCTTTCCCCATGAATAATCTAAATTCTCTGCAGGAAATCGCACGCGCGATCCGCAATCTTATCCGCACCGGCATTGTGACCGACGTTGACCTCGACGAGGGGCTGTGTCGAGTCCAGACCGGCGGTATGCAAACCACTTGGCTTAACTGGCTCACCTCTCGCGCCGGTCGCTCCCGCGTGTGGTGGGCTCCCTCGGTCGGTGAGCAGGTGTTATTGCTGGCCATCGGCGGCGAGCTCGATACGGCCTTTGTGCTGCCGGGCATTTTCTCTGACGACCATCCCGCGCCCTCGACCTCACCTGATGCGTTTCATGTCGCCTTTCCTGACGGGGCGGTTATCGAGTACGAGCCCGAAATCGGGGCGCTCACCGTGTCCGGTATCAAAACCGCCGATGTCACCGCGTCGGATTCCATTACGGCGACCGTGCCGCTGGTACTGGTGAAAGCGGAAACCCGCATCACGCTCGACACACCCGAGGTGGTGTGCACCAACAAGCTGACGACCGGCACGCTCGAAGTGCAGAAAGGCGGGAAGATGACCGGCGACATCGAGCACACCGGCGGAACATTTACCTCAAACGGCGTGCAGGTGGATGACCACGACCACGGCGGCGTCGAGCGGGGTGGAAGCTGGACGGAGGGCACTAAATGACGGTGCGTTATCTGGGAATGAACAGCCAGACCGGCCTCAGTATCTCTGAGGTCGAGCATATCAGGCAAAGCGTGCGCGACATTCTGGTTACGCCGATTGGCTCGCGCGTCATGCGCCGTGAATACGGCTCGCTCCTGTCGGCGCTGATTGACCAGCCGCAGACCAGGGCGCTGCGCCTGCAGATTATGGCCGCGTGTTATTCCGCGATCCAGAAATGGGAGCCCCGCGTCAGCCTGACGAGCATCACCTTTGAGCGGTCGGAGGATGACGGCGGGCTGTATGTCGACATCACCGGCACGCGCGCGGCTAACGACCAGCCCTTTTCCCTCACCATTCCACTGAGTTAAACGCTATGGCAATTGTTGACCTGAACCAGCTCGCCGCGCCCGATGTCGTGGAAGTGCTGGACTATGAGAGCATCCTGAGCGAACGCAAGGCAACGCTCGTCTCGTTATACCCAGAAGAACAACAGGAGGCCGTCGCGCGCACCCTGACGCTCGAATCAGAACCGATTGTTAAAGTGCTGCAGGAAAACGCCTATCGGGAAGTTATCTGGCGACAGCGCGTCAACGAGGCCGCGCGTGCGGTCATGCTGGCTTACGCTGCCGGGAGCGACCTCGACCAGATAGGGGCAAATTCCAACGTCCCACGACTCGTTATTACCCCGGCAGACGACACGACGTTTCCGCCCACGCCAGCCGTGATGGAATCGGACACCGACTATCGCCTGCGTATCCAGCAAGCCCCTGAGGGGCTAAGTACCGCAGGCTCAACCGGCGCATATCAGTTTCATGGCCGCAGCGCCGACGGGCGTGTCGCGGATATTTCCGTCATCAGTCCCGAGCCTGCGTGTGTGACCGTGTCTGTGCTGTCGCGTGAAAATAACGGCGTGGCCTCTGACGAACTGCTCGCCATCGTGCGCACTGCACTTAACGACGAGGACGTCCGGCCGGTTGCCGACCGCGTGACCGTGCAGTCAGCAAAAATCGTCGACTATAAAATCATCGCATCGCTTTACCTTTACCCCGGTCCCGAAAGCGAGCCGGTGCTCAGTGCGGCAAAAGCAAAGCTGCAGGCATATATCAGCGCGCAGCACCGGCTCGGGCGTGACATCCGTAAATCTGCCATCTATGCGGCGCTTCACGTCGAGGGCGTGCAACGCGTCGAGCTGGCCGCGCCGGTGGCCGACATTGTGCTCGATGACACGCAGGCTTCATTGTGCAGCGAGTACAGCGTCACCATAGGGGGTAATGATGAATGACACCCGCCTGTTGCCGGTGGGCTCCTCGCCGCTGGAGGTTGCCGCCGCGCGCGCCTGCGCTGAAATCGAAAACACCCCCGTTCCCCTGCGCCGTCTCTGGAGCCCTGACGACTGCCCGGCAAACCTGCTGCCGTGGCTGGCGTGGGCGTTTTCCGTTGACCGCTGGGATGAGAGCTGGCCGGAGGCCACAAAACGGGAAGTGATCCGCGCGGCGAGGTATATCCACGCGCACAAGGGGACGATTGGCGCAGTGCGCCGCGTGGTGGAGCCGCTCGGCTATCTGATTAACATCTCTGAGTGGTGGGAGACCAACGACCAGCCCGGCACGTTTCGCCTCGATATCGGTGTGTTAGAGACCGGCATCACCGAAGAAATGTATTACGAAATGGAGCGGCTTATTGCCGATGCAAAGCCAGCCAGCCGCCATTTAATCGGCCTCAATATTGTTCAGGACATCCCCGGCTACCTCTACACCGGCGCTCTGTCCTATGACGGCGACATCATCACGGTTTACCCCGGATAAGTGAGAGCACAATGACAGTGAAATACAAAACGGTCATCACCAAAGCCGGTGCAATCAAGCTGGCTGCAGCGACCCTCCCGGACGGGAAAAAGGTGAATCTGACGGCAATGGCCGTGGGTGACGGTGGCGGCACGCTGCCGGTGCCTGACCCGAACCAGACAAAACTCGTCAAAGAGGTCTGGCGTCACGCGCTGAACAAAATCAGCCAGGACAGAAAAAATAAAAATTACGTCGTGGCGGAGCTGCTTATCCCGCCGGAGACCGGCGGTTTCTGGATGCGCGAGCTCGGGCTCTATGATGACACCGGCACACTGATTGCGGTCGGCAATATGGCCGAAAGCTACAAGCCAGCGCTCGCAGAGGGCTCAGGGCGCGCGCAGACCGTGCGTATGGTTATCATGGTGAGCGACATCGAGTCAGTCGAGCTGACGATTGATACCACAACGGTGATGGCAACGCAGGACTACGTCGACGACAGGCTCGCGGAGCATGAGCAGTCCCGCCGCCATCCTGACGCCACGCTCACCGCAAAGGGCTTTACTCAGCTAAGCAGCGCGACCGACAGCGCGTCTGAGAGCGTCGCAGCGACGCCGAAAGCGGTTAAGGCGGCGTATGACCTTGCGAAAGGGAAATACACTGCTCAGGACGCCACCACGGCGCAAAAGGGTATCGTCCAGCTCAGCAACGCGACCGACAGCACGTCTGAGAGCGTCGCAGCGACGCCGAAAGCGGTTAAGGCGGCGTATGACCTTGCGAAAGGGAAATACACGGCTCAGGACGCCACCACGGCGCAAAAGGGGATCGTCCAGCTCAGCAGCGCGACCGACAGCACGTCGGAGACGCTGGCAGCGACGCCGAAAGCCGTTAAAGCCGCAAACGACAATGCTAACGGGCGGGTACCGTCAGGGCGTAAGGTCAATGGCCGGGCGCTGAGTACCGATATCAATATTACCGCGCAGGATATCTTTAACGGTCAGGCTGTGGGGATTGGTAATGCTGAGGACTTAAACGCCTACACCACGCCGGGGCTGTATTACCAGCCTGCAAACGCGCAGGCGCAAACTGGCAAAAACTACCCTGAGACTGCTGCAGGCTCGCTTGAGGTTTATAAACATGCAGGTATTACGCAGATTTACCGGCTCTATAACAGTTCTCGCGCCTACATCCGCTCGTTATATAGCGGAACGTGGTCAGCCTGGATAAAACAGTATGACGCGGCAAATAAACCCAGTGCAGTTGATGTAGGTGCGATTCCCCTTGCCGGGAGCACCGGTGTAACAGGAATTGTGCGCAGTAGCGCGGAGCAGCAAAGCTCTAATGCCAATAGTTTCCGCATTGGATATGGCGGTTATGGGACGTTCTGGCGAAATGATGGCGCAAATCTTTATTTGATGCTGACAAACAAAGATGACCCGTGGGGGAACTACAACGCCCTGAGGCCATTCCGCGTGAGTGTCAGCAATGGCGAAGTGATAATCAGCAAACTCAATTTATCTGACTTCGGGTATTTTGACGCCCGTTATTACACTAAAACGCAATCTGATGCCGGATATATGGCGAAAACCGGTGCGTATACCAAAACAGAGAGTGACGGGCGTTTTCAGCCTAAAGGCAACTACACGCCTACAGGAACTGCTTACACCAAAGCAGAAAGCGACGGGCGTTATCAGTTAAAAGGTAATTATGCGTTAGTCGGTGCATCTTACACGAAGGCTGAGACGGATGCGCGCTATGGGATTGTCAACGGTATCCGCCGGGGTGGTCAACAAATCCGAAACCCGACTGATACGTGGTTTGATAACTGGGAATCACCTGCTGGCTGCGTAGTGACAGGAATTCAAATGAACGGCAGAAGTGATGGCCGCAAGCTCGGCGTTTATTTCCGTCAAATGCAATACCTGAATAAACAAACTGGCGCATGGGTTAACCTCGGGGATTAGATATGGACACGTTTATTAATCCGGTTATTTATAAATATGAACATGCTGAAATAAACGGCGTAATGCGTACCGGACTTTATTTTCAGGATGTGCATGGCCGGGACTGGTATGAAACCTTAACGGGCTGGAAAGGCGCGGTCTCTCTGGATGATGACGGGATTGTCATCGCTTATGAAAAGGATGTTTCGTATATGGGTATGGCGGAAGGGCGTAACGTCTATGAGGTCGATCCCCTGAACGTGCCAGATGATGTGTCAGGGAATTTCCAATACGCGGACGGCGTTTTTTATGATATCCGGCCTGATGCGGCAACGCTTGCCGAACAAACACAAAAGCAGCTCATTGAGGATGCGGGGCTTACCATTTCCATTCTGCAGGGTGCCGTCGATGAGTCGATGGCTACTGATGCTGAAAAGGCCAGCTTATCGGCGTGGAAGAGATACCGGGTATTACTATACAGGGTTGATACCAGTAAGCCCGAAGACATTGTATGGCCTGAGCCACCCTCCAAAAGCTAATAAAAAACCCGCGTTAAGCGGGTTTAGTCGTAGGGGCATTCTTCATAGTCATTTTCTGTTTCATCACCGGCAAACAGCCTGAGCCAGCAAAAGCCAAAGAAACACCATGCAGTCAGACCACCAACAACCCAGAGTAAAATTGTCATTCTCGCTCCCTCGTTAATGGCGCAACGATAGCGACAATACCCACTCATTGATAATGGTTATCAGCGATCAATTAACCGTTATTGATCGCTGATAACGATCAACAACCCTTTCCTCACACGGCAACCGGTCACTGCGCGTTGTGCTGTCACTCCCCCAACGGTCTTTCGTTTCTCACTCCTCACACACAGCAGAAAATAGTTGCACCCCTTCACCACGGAGTTAAACGGATGAGCGACTATCATCACGGCGTCGAGGTCATCGAGATTAACGATGGCACCCGCACCATTTCCACCGTTTCTACAGCCATCATCGGCATGGTCTGCACGGCCAGCGATGCTGACGACTCAACATTCCCGCTTAATGAGCCGGTGCTGATTACCAGCGTGCAGAACGCTATCGGTAAGGCCGGTAAACTTGGCACTCTGTCAAAATCCCTGCAGGCCATTGTCGACCAGTGCAAGCCGGTCGTTGTGGTTGTGCGCGTTGCCGAAGGTATCGACGACCCGGAAGACCCGGGAGCGGCGCAGAAAGAGACCATTTCCAACATCATCGGCACCACCGACGAAAACGGCAAATACACCGGCCTTAAAGCGCTGCTGGGTGCAAAAACCGTGACCGGCGTTAAGCCGCGCATTCTCGGCGTGCCGGGGCTGGATTCTCAGGAAGTGGCGACCGCGATCGCGGCGACCTGTCAGAGCCTGCGCGCGTTTGGCTATATCAGCGCGTGGGGCTGCAAGACCATTTCCGAAGCCATTGCCTACCGTAAGAATTTCAGCCAGCGCGAGCTGATGGTCATTCACCCTGATTTTCTGGCATGGGACACCACGGCGAACGATACCGATATTGCATGGGCGACCGCCCGCGCGCTCGGCCTGCGTGCCAAAATCGACCAGGAGACCGGCTGGCACAAAACGCTGTCTAACGTCGGCGTGAATGGCGTCACCGGCGTCAGCGCCTCGGTCTCGTGGGATTTGCAGGAGAAAGCCACCGACGCAAACCTGCTTAATCAGGCCGGTGTCACCACGCTTATTCGTAACGACGGCTTTAAATTCTGGGGCAACCGTACCTGCTCAGATGACCCGCTTTTCCTGTTTGAAAACTACACGCGCACGGCGCAGGTGCTGGCCGACACGATGGCGGAGGCGCACGCGTGGGCGATTGACAAACCCGTCACCGCAACGCTTATCCGCGACATCGTCGCCGGTATGAATGCGAAATTCCGCGAGCTGAAAAATAACGGCTATATCGTTGACGGCTCCTGCTGGTACGACCCGGAGTCAAACAGCATGGAAACACTCAAGGCGGGGAAATTGTATATCGATTACGACTACACCCCCGTCCCGCCGCTGGAAAACCTGACCCTGCGCCAGCGCATCACCGATACCTATCTGGCGAACCTGTCAGACTCGGTCAACAGCTAAGGAGCTCAGAGCATGGCGTTACCACGCAAACTGAAATATCTGAACATGTTTAACGACGGTCTCAGCTACATGGGCGTTGTTGAATCCGTCACTCTGCCAAAGCTGACCCGCAAGCTTGAGAAATACCGTGGCGGCGGGATGCCGGGATCGGTGTCGATTGACCTCGGCCTCGATGATGACGCGCTGTCGCTTGAGTGGACGCTCGGCGGTCTGCCTGATATCGAGCTGTGGGCGCAGTACGCGTCACCGGGCGCGGATAGCGTGCCGCTGCGTTTTACCGGCTCATACCAGCGCGATGACACCGGCGCAATTTCTGCCGTTGAGGTGGTCATGCGTGGCCGTCATAAAGAGTATGACGGCGGCGAAAACAAACAGGGCGAAAGCGGCACGACCAAAATCTCGACCGAGTGCACTTACTACCAGCTCACGATTGACGGCAAAGAGGTCATCGAGATTGACGCCATCAACATGGTGATGAAAGTCGACGGCGTCGACCGTCTGGCGGAACACCGTAAGGCCATCGGCCTGTAACCCCTTAACCGGTCAGTCAGGCTGGCCGGTCACTTAACTTTGACGAGACCAACATCATGGAAAACATCAACGAAACCGAAAACTCAAACATAGTGATCCTCGATAATCCCATCATGCGCGGCGAGCAGAAAATCGAGCAGGTGACCGTCACAAAACCCAACGCGGGAACCCTGCGCGGTGTGAGTCTGGCCACGCTGGCAAACTCTGACGTCGATGCGCTGATTAAGGTGCTGCCGCGCATGACGTACCCGGCGCTCACCGAGCATGAGGTCATGCGTCTGGAAGCGTCAGACCTGATTTTGTTCGCCGGTAAGGTGGTCGGTTTTTTGTCGCCATCTTCGGCTCGCTGACGTTCCCCGACAACCTTTCGGTCGATGACCTGATGGCGGATATCGCGGTGATTTTTCACTGGCCGCCATCAGAGCTGAATTCCCTGAGCGTGACCGAGCTCATCACATGGCGCGATAAGGCGCTGCAGCGAAGCGGAAACCACCATGAGCAATAACGTCAGACTTGAGGTGCTGCTTAACGCAGTAGACCGGGCAAGCCGACCGCTCAAAGCTATCCAGAACGCCAGTAAATCCCTTGCTGGCGATATCCGCACTTCTCAAAACACCCTGCGCGATCTGAATGCGCAGGCGTCCCGAATTGACGGATTCAGGAAAGCGAGCGCACAGCTTGCCGTGACCGGTCAGTCGCTTAACAAAGCGAAACAGGAGGCCGCAGCGCTGGCCGTCCAGTTTAAAAACACCGAAAACCCCACTAACGCGCAGGCGCGCGCGATGGAGGCGGCAAAGAAATCCGCCGCTGACCTGCAGCTCAAATATAACGGGCTCAGGCAGTCGGTGCAGCGCCAGCGCACCGAGCTCGCGCAGGCCGGGATAAATACCCGCACGCTGTCGGCAGACGAGAGCCGTCTGAAATCCAGCATCAGTGAGACAACCGCGCAGCTTAACCGGCAACGTGATGCACTGGCGCGCGTCAGTCAGCAACAGGCCAGACTCAGCGCGGTAAAAAGCCGCTATGAATCCGGGCAACAGCTCGCCGCCGGTGCGCGTAATGCCGGGATGGTGGGCGTCGGGGTGGCGACCGCCGGGCTTTATGGTGCGTCACGCTTTATTGCGCCGGGTATCGGTTTTGATAAGCAGATGTCAGGCACGCAGGCGATCCTCGGGCTCGATAAGGGCGACGATAAGCTCGCGGCCATTCGTCAACAGGCGCGTGATATCGGTGCGACAACCGCCTTTTCGCCGGGTGATGTAGCGCGCACGCAGACCACGCTCGCACGCTCGGGCTATAACGCCGATGACGTGCTGGCTGCGACCGGTTCGACCGTAAACCTGAGCCTCGCGGCCGACGTGGATATTGCAGAAGCCGCCGACATTATCACTAACATGCAGTCGGCATTTAACCTGCCGACCACCGAGATTGAGCGTGTCGCGGATGTGATAACGAAAGGCTTTACGTCATCAAACACCGGCCTCGTCGAGCTGGGCGAGGCGATGAAATATGTTGCGCCAATTGCCGAGGCTGCAGGAGCGAGTATCGGAGACACGACCGCCATGCTCGGCATTCTGGCGGATAACGGGATTAAAGGCTCGATGGCCGGTACGGGCGCGAGTGCCATTTTCAACCGCCTGCAAGCCCCCATGGGTAGGGCCGTTGACGCCATTGCCGAATTAGGCGTGAAAACCCGCGACAGCAAAGGGAACATGCTGCCGGTCGAGAAAATCCTCAAAGATATTCACAAGTCCTTTGCGAAAAACAAACTCGGTACGGCGGAGCAGGGCGAATACTTGAAAGTCATCTTTGGTGAGGAGGCCATGAAAGGGGCGATTAAACTCGTCGCCGCTGCCGGTGATGGCTCGCTCGATAATAAGCGCCAGCAAATCCGGGATTCTAAAGGCACGACCGAGCACATTGCGAAAATCCAGACGGACAACCTAGACGGCGATCTGAAAAACCTGCAGTCAGCATGGGAAGACCTGCAGATTGAGGTTTTCGAAAAAGAAGATTCAGCACTGCGCCGCCTGACGGTTTCCGCGACCAACTGGCTCGGCAAGGTGGCTGCATGGGCTAAAGCGAATCCAGAACTGACGCAAACCCTGTTTAACCTTGTCGCCGGTGGGCTGGCGCTGGTTGGGGTGCTCGGCGGGATTGGTCTGATTGCATGGCCTGTCATCGCAGGAATAAACGCGATTATCGCTGCTGCTGGCATGCTGAGCGTCGTTTTCACTACTGCCGGAAGTGCCATTGTCGCGGCATTAGGGGCAATCAGTCTGCCGGTGGTCGCGGTGATCGCTGCCGTGGTGGCCGGTGCGCTGCTCATCCGTAAATACTGGGAGCCCATCAGCGCTTTCTTCTCGGGTGTGGTCGAGGGGCTTAAAGCGGCCTTTGCGCCGGTGGCGGAAATCTTTGCCCCGCTCGCGCCGGTGTTTGATTCTTTCATGGATAAACTGCGTGGGGTCTGGCAGTGGTTCACTGACCTGATAGCGCCCGTCAAAGCGACACAGGAGACGCTCGACAGCTGTAAAAATGCGGGGGTGTTGTTCGGTAAGGCACTGGCCGACGCGCTGATGTTACCGCTTAATAGTTTCAACAAACTGCGCGGCGGCGTTAACTGGCTGCTGGAGAAACTAGGGGTTATCAATAAAGAGTCGAGCGACCTTGACCAGAAAGCCGCAAAAGCCAATGCGGCAACGGGTTCAGGTAAAGAGTCCAGTATCAGACCAACCTCGTTCTTTGGCGATTCTCAGTGGTATCACCCGGTGCCGGTTCCTGCCGGGAAGACCTACGTAGACCAGAGCAAGCCAGAATATAACATCACCCTACATGGTGGCATCGCACCGGGTACAGACCTTGACCGGCAGCTCCGCGAAGCCGTCGAAAGACTCGACCAGCAAAACCGTGCGCGTCAGCGCTCAAGTATGCGTCATGATGGATGAGGGCTAAAGCATGTTAATGGTTTTAGGTTTATTTGTGTTTGAGCGCCGCACGCTGCCGCATCAGTCAATGCAGTATTCGAAGGATTACCGCTGGGCGTCAAATGACCGCATCGGCAAACCACCGGCCTATCAGTTTCTCGGGGAGGGGGATACCTCGCGCACGCTTTCGGGCGTGCTGTACCCCGAAATCACCGGCGGTCGCCTCTCACTGACCGCCATCGAGCTGATGGCCGACGAAGGCAGGGCGTGGCCGCTGATTGACGGAACGGGCATGATCCACGGCATGTATGTCATCGATAAAGTGACCCACACGCACAGCGAATTATTCAGCGACGGCGCGGCCAGAAGAATCGAGTTTAGCCTCTCGCTGAAACGGGTCGATGAGTCGCTCGCGGCGATTTATGGCGACCTGAAAACGCAGGCCGACAATCTGGTGACGTCTGCCGGTAACTGGCTGGGAGGGCTGGCGGGATGATTACGGGTAAGAATATTCAGGCCGGGGCGAAGATTGCCCCGGCGTTTATGCTCAAGCTCGATGGCGATGATATCACGCAGAATTTCAGCGACCGGCTAATCAGCCTGACCATGACGGACAATCGCGAATTCGAGGCCGACCAGCTCGACATTGAGCTCGATGACAGCGACGGGCTTGTCGAGTTGCCGCCGCGCGGTGCAAAGCTGACGCTGTGGTTAGGCTGGCAGGGATCTGCCTTGCTGAATAAAGGGAGTTTCACGGTCGATGAAATCGAGCACCGGGGCGCACCTGATGCGCTGACCATCCGGGGGCGCAGCGTTGATTTTCGCGGGACACTTAATTCACGCAGGGAACAGTCATGGCATGACACCACGCTCGGGGTCATTGTGGAGACTATCGCGGCACGCAACAAGCTGACGGCCAGCGTGGCGGATACGCTGAAAGCGATCCCCGTGCCTCACATTGACCAGACGCAGGAATCTGACGCGGTGTTTCTGGCGAGGCTGGCGGAGCGCAACGGCGCATCTGTCGCGGTGAAGTTTGGGAAACTGTTATTCCTGAAAGCCGGTAGCGCGGTGACGGCCAGTGGTAAGCCTATCCCGCAAATGACCGTAGAGCGCGGCGACGGCGACCGGCATCAGTTCGCCATTGCTGACCGGGAAGCCTACACCGGCGTAACGGCAAAATGGCTGCACACCAAAGACCCGAAGCCGCAAAAGCAAAAGGTGAAGCTCAAACGCAAACAAAAGGTACAGCACCTGCGCGCGCTGCAGCATCCGAAAGCGACCAAAACCACGGCAAAGGCAAAAGCCAAAAAAGAGCAGGAAGCGCGCGAGGGTGAGTATATGGCCGGTGAATCTGACAATGTGCTGGAGCTGACGACCATCTACGCCACGAAGGCGCAGGCCATGCGCGCAGCTCAGGCAAAGTGGGACAAGCTGCAGCGCGGCGTCGCTGAGTTTTCAATCTCGCTGGCTATTGGCAGGGCTGATTTATTTCCTGAAACGCCGGTTGCGGTGAAAGGCTTTAAGCGCGTTATAGACGAGCAGGCTTGGATAATCAGCCGGGTGGTGCATAACCTTAACGGGAACGGCTACACGACGGGCTTAGAGCTTGAGGTTAAGGTTTCGGATGTGGAGTATGAAAGCGAGGAGTTAAATCAATAATTATGATTTAAGTATTTGTTATATATGGTTTTAATGGTTAAAATTAGCGCATCGGAAATTAAAAGAGGTGCTCGTCATGTTTCATTGTCCTAAATGCCATTTTGCTGCTCACGCTCGCACAAGTCGCTATTTTTCTGACACGACTAAAGAGCGCTATCATCAGTGCACAAATATCAACTGCAGTTGCACGTTTGTCACTACTGAGACCGTCGAACGCTTTATAGTTTCACCGGGTGAAATAATGCCAGTACCACCCCACCCGTCAAGGTCGGGTCAGCAACAAATGCAATGGATTTGAATAAAAATTTAGCTTCGTAATATGTGGTTATAATTTAGTGCCCTCATTCTCACACCCTTAAAAAAGTGCAGTAAGATCAATGGGTAGCTTAGAGTAATCATACATTCGTTAGATTGTAACCATGGCGGCGACTTCTGCCGCTCCTATCTACAAGAATTTCTACATCATGGATATAGTTTATGTTTGTAATATTCATCAAAAAAATACACAATGATATGTTATGGGAAAATTCATTATTTGGGGAGTGTGACAATTGAAAATAATTGACAATTCTTTATTGATAGATGTAGCTCTAACTGAAGAAGTATATGAGCAAGTCAAGTTGCTTCTAACCGGTCTGGATGACATAAGTTTAAAAATTGAAAGTTCTGTTATCTCCGCTAAAGTAATAGACCTACCAATTGCTGTAAGTTCTGTGTTTTTTAAAAACTGCACTTTTGTAGTTTCGACGGTGATCTCTAACCTTAAAGATGGACGTTTTTTTAAAATCGAAAACTGTAAAAGAGATTTTTTTCTTGGCAATGTTAAAATTAAGGGGGTTAATTGCCGTAACCTTGTTATTGACCAGGATGAAATCGAAAACTTTGAAGAACGCCTTTCTCCAGATATTGAAAAGTGCATTATCGAGTATTTCGAATGTACGTGTGAACAACCACCCGTCTTCGATGAGGTAGTTTTTATGAAAAAGGTTTTCATAAATTCTAATATAAAAGGCGAGCCATGCGGTTTATTTTTCAATAGCTGTAATTTTTTTAAAAACTCTCAGCTAAATATAGATATTAAATCACCAATTTCAATCCACATGGATAAATGCGGCTTTTTGAAATTGAAATCAGAATCAGATTCTAATACTGGAAGCGCATTTCTAAATTTTGCCGAAGGCACGATAATAAAAAAACTTGATATATCAGAATCAAAAATAGGAAGGATGAATTTTGAGCTATTTTCAATTGCTGTTGAAAATCTCATAATAAAAGATTCAGAAGTTGGAGGGTTAGATCTTTCAACCATTGAGAAGGATGATGATAAAAACAATTATATATATAACATGAGTGTAATAGGCTCATTATTGCGTAAGTTTAGCTTTAGGCATAGAAAAATAATTCATGCAGTTGATTTCTCTAATACAAAATTTTCCACCCCTCCTCAAATACAGGGTTCAAATATTCCGGAGGGTAGTGTGTTTCCTAATAAAGAGCACTTTGTCAGTCGGAAAGGCTTGCAGGATGCGTCGTGCTATCGAGCGTTAAGGTTCATCATGGAGTCTCAAAGGAATAGAGAGTTTGAGGGTATGTTTTTCTCACTAGAACAAGAGAGCCTGTTAAATGGAGAAGAAAAAAAATTTAAATTTTTTAGTGCAAATTACTTATATTATTTGTTTTCTGATTACGGTACGAGTTATCGTACGCCTTTAATCTTTCTATTAATATCCATACCAGTTTTTACAATCATTTATGCACTTATTAGTTCCCCGGTAATTTCAATTTTCTTGCCTATAGATTGGGGATGTGTTATTAAATCATTGATTATTACATTGAAGCAAACTTTTTTACCTTTTGACGTATTGAGGAATAATGACTTCCTAACTAACAAAAACACTTTTTCATATATGGTATTTGTGCTCGTAGGTGTACTTAATAGCATTGTTTCGGTCTCTCTTATAGCGCTTTCTGGTTTAGCACTAAGATGGAAGTTCAAAAGAGGCTAGACCAAACCGTAAAACATCAACTTTATATATTAATCGGTTCAAAATATCTTTAATGTCGTTTATATATTTGCAATTGGTTATCATTTGTTCATCCACTTAGAAGATGCCATTAATCATAATTTTT
The DNA here is from genome assembly GCF_019718755.1 of Enterobacter sp. RIT637. Classification (NCBI taxonomy): domain Bacteria; kingdom Pseudomonadati; phylum Pseudomonadota; class Gammaproteobacteria; order Enterobacterales; family Enterobacteriaceae; genus Enterobacter; species Enterobacter sp. RIT637. The sequence continues at coordinate 339,393 of NZ_JAIHAZ010000002.1, read as the reverse complement.
AATAGAAACCCCGCATTCACGGGGTTACTTGTATCGATGTGGTCAATTTGTGGACATGAACTGAAATAAATCCTTTTATTTCATTATGTTGAAGCGTTTTCAAAAACTCCTGAGGGAGCCTTTTTAATGTCGTTGACAATGTCCCGTCATTTAGTTGTATAGTACAACTAAATGACGGAGAAAATCATGCATACTGAACCCCCTGTAGTTAGCGACATTCGCGTTGCGTCACGTTTGATGGTCAGAGAACTGGGCTTTATGGCCTCCACGCTGGCTTCTACACATTACTCGCCCTCGGCCGTACACACCCTCGTGGAAATTGAGCTGCATAAAGAGATGACCGCAGGTCAGCTGGTGCAGCTGCTGGGTCTGGAAAAATCCAGCGTTAGCCGGATGTTGTCGCGCCTTATTTCCGCAGGGGAACTGGAGGAAGTTGTTTCTGCGCAGGATGCCAGGGCCAAAAGTCTTCGGCTGACGGCAAAGGGGCGCAAGACCGTGGAGCAGATAAATGCCTACGGAAGCGAGCGCGTCATCTCAGCGATACAATCACTGGATCCCATACAGCAGGAAACCATCTCTCAGGGATTGTCGCTCTACGCCAACGCGCTGCTGGCCTGTCGGGAGAGCGGCGCTGGGCGACAGCCAGCGGCACCCTTGATTGTCTCAGGCTATCGTCCCGGCATGATTGGCCGCATCGCGGAAATGCACGGCAGCTATTACGCGCGCGAGCATAACTTTGGCAGCTTCTTTGAAGCCAAGGTCGCTGCGGGGCTTGCTGAATTTAGCGGACGCCTCGAAAAGCCGTGCAATCAGGTTTGGCTAGCCGTGATGAACGGCAAAATTGTAGGGTCTGTCGCCATCGACGGTGAAGATTTAGAGCCGGGTGAGGCGCATCTGCGCTGGTTTATTCTGGATGATGGCTGCCGGGGCCATGGGGTTGGCAAAAAACTGTTGAGCGAGGCCATGACGTTTTGCGACAGCGAGGGCTTTTCTGCCGTGCATCTCTGGACATTCAATAAATTAACCGCAGCCCGACGCCTTTACGAATCCTTTGGCTTTACGCTCGCGAAAGAGTGGGAGGGCGATCAGTGGGGCAGCCGTATCCTTGAGCAGCAGTTTACCCGGTTCAAACAGGTTTAGCGGTGCGATAAAAAAGGCTCCTTACGGAGCCCAGGGGTATTAAAAGACTTTCTTGTACGGGCGCACCGTGACTTTTTCGTACACACCGGCAGCCACATACGGATCGGCGTCAGCCCAGGCGGTTGCCGCTTCCAGAGATTCAAACTCGGCAATGACCGTAGAGCCAGAAAAACCCGCGGCGCCCGGATCGTTGCTGTCTACCGCAGGCATAGGTCCCGCGGTCAATAAGCGGCCTTCATCCTGCAGCAGCTGTAAGCGTGCCAGGTGGGCAGGGCGAACAGACTGGCGTTTTTCCAGGGATTCAGCGACATCTTCAGAGTAAATCACATAAAGCACGGCGAAGCTCCTTAACCGTTAAAAGTGCCAGTTACGTTATGTGAAAGGGCAAATGACTGCAATGTAAAGATAAAAACAATGTTAAAACCCTGATCTAAATGCCCCTTTTTTCGCCGCTCTGGCGCTTTAATTGCGCTTAGACAAAGTGTCTTATTGAATATGATTGCTATTTGCATTTAAAATCAGAGTTCGGTTTTTTAACGTTGATGATTATGACTTCGATGACCCTTGATTTACCTCGCCGCTTTCCCTGGCCGACGCTGCTTTCTGTCGTGATTCACGGTGCCGTTGTGGCGGGTTTACTCTATACCTCGGTTCATCAGGTTATTGAAATGCCGGCGCCCGCGCAGCCAATTTCCGTGACCATGGTTTCGCCTGCGGATCTCGAGCCGCCGCAGGTTGCGCCTCCGCCGCCACAGCCCGTTGCTGAACCAGAGCCCGAACCCGAGCCTGTTCCGGAACCCCCGAAGGAAGCGCCGGTGGTGATCCACAAACCGGAACCTAAGCCGAAACCGAAGCCGAAGCCTAAACCGGTGAAGAAAGTCGAAGAGCGTCCGAAACGCGAAGTGCGCCCGGTCGAGACGCGGCCATCGCAGCCGGTAGAGAACACTGCGCCTTCGCGTCCGGTAATGAACAACACCGCAACTACCGCGAAGCCGACCGTTACAGCGCCTGCGGGGCCAAGGGCGCTCAGCCGGAACCAGCCTGCCTATCCGGCGCGTGCTCAGGCGCTCCGCATTGAAGGGCGTGTGCGGGTGAAGTTTGACGTGACCTCAGATGGCCGCGTTGACAACGTGCAAATCCTCTCTGCGCAGCCCTCAAATATGTTTGAGCGCGATGTAAAGGCCGCGATGCGTAAATGGCGCTATGAAGCCGGTAAGCCGGGCAGTGGATTGATAGTGAATATTGTTTTCCGCCTGAACGGCGGGGCACAGATGGAATGAAAAAAGCCTCCGCAAGGAGGCTTTTTTGTCTGACCATCAGGTTTGAGGGAGCTGACGCGGTTTACCCGCGTTATCGACCGCCACATAAATAAACAGCGCTTCCGTGGCTTTGTAACGCTGACCAATCGGTTCGGAAGAGACCTTTTTCACCCATACTTCAATGTTGATGGAAATTGATGTGTTGCCGCGTTTAACGCAGCGCGCATAACAGCACACCACATCCCCCACCGCGACCGGGCGCAGGAAGGTCATGCCGTCCACCCGGACAGTCACCACCCGCCCGTGCGCAATCTCTTTTGCTAAAATTGCCCCACCCATATCCATCTGCGACATTAGCCAGCCGCCGAAAATATCGCCATTGGCATTAGTGTCCGCGGGCATTGCCAGTGTGCGTAAAACCAGTTCGCCCTGAGGGGCGTCATTTGTTGTCATTGTTTTAAACTCGTAACGGAAGACTTCAGGCGGGATGCTACTATGATTTTTAACGGGAGAAAATAGCCCGGAACGCGCATGTTCCGGGCGTGAGGATCAGTGCTTGTCGTCCTGAGGCATGTGTCGATAGATATAAATACCGCTCAACAGCGTGAAGATAAGCGTCAACGCGGTCAGTCCAAAGACCTTAAAGTTGACCCAGATGTTCTGCGGCAGCCAGAAAGCAATGTAGATGTTGGCGAGGCCGCAGAGAATAAAGAACAGCGCCCAGGCGATATTCAGACGGGACCACACCTCTTGCGGCAGCGTAAGCTCTTTGCCCAGCATGCGCTGGATCAACGGCTTTTTCATCACCCACTGGCTGATCAGTAACGCACCCGCAAACAGCGCGTAAATCACCGTGACCTTCCATTTGATGAATTCATCATTGTGGAAGAACAGCGTCAGGCCACCGAATACAGCCACCATAATGAAGGTGATTAGCGCCATTTTTTCAACTTTGCGGTAACGCACCCAGCTGTAAATCAGCACGATAGCGGTAGCAATAATCAGCGCCGTCGTCCCGGCATAAATGTCGTACAGCTTGTAAAACGCAAAAAAGACGACCAGCGGTAAAAAATCAAGAAACTGCTTCATTCTACGATCCCAATTACTGACGAATTAACATATACAGGCGGAACAAGTAGACCAGCAGAACTGCTGATATCAGGTTGCTCAGCGTATTAGCCACGACCGCGCCAACGTTCGGCGTTAACACGGCAAAATTCGGTGCAAATAATAACAGTAGCGTTTTGGCAAGGAGCCAGCCGATCACAGCTGGGGCCACCAGACGCATGTTCGCCCACGCCAGTCTGATGCTGCTGCGCATCGCAGTAAAGATGCCCATCTTATCCTGCACAATCATTACCGGCGCGAAAGAGAGCACGATAGCCAGTAATACACCCGGTACTACGACCAGCATAATCCCCATTTGTACCAGCAGCGTGGTTAAAAAGATGACGATGAACAGCTTGGGGAGCACTGGCGCGCTGGTGCCAATGGCGCGCAGGGCACTGACGCGATGGCCCGCCGAAACGAGCTGAATCATCAGCAGCACGCCGCCCGCCAGAACCGCATTACCGATCAAACCTGAAAATGTCGAGGCGGCGGACGCACGCAGCAGGATTTGCTGTTGCTCCGGCGTCATGTTTTGCACCAGTTCAAATAACCCCACGCTACCGGCAAGATGGTCGCCCTGGCTCAGGCTGGCAATTTGTTCTTCACTCGGTGAGAACGCATGACCGAGCACCACCGTAATAAAGGCGCATAGCAGCGCGATCAGTAAAAAGGTAATGAACTGATTGCGGAAAAAATTTCCCGTGTCACGGTAGACGGACTTCGCCGTGATAGACATGCACTCTCCTTGAGTATTGCAGGTGTTAATTAGCCGGCAATTGTACACCGGATAAGAGTGCCGTGGCAGCATCAAGGCTTGTATGGAAAAGCATATCTTTGTAAAGCGGCAGTAATTTTTCGCTCAGCACAGAAATTTGATGTAGAACCCACCTTGCGGGTTAAGTTTGATTATCAAAAATTAATCCAGATCAATGAATGTTAACTTACTGGTTTTAATGTGATCTGTGATAGATCACTTAATACTCTTTTGTGAGTATATTCTCATCCGCAATTAAAACCACAACGATGGAGCGGATATGAAAAAATTAGCGGTGGCAGCCCTTATCTTAAGCAGTCTCTCTGGTGGCGCGTATGCGCATGAAGCAGGCGAATTCTTTATTCGAGCCGGTTCGGCAACGGTTCGCCCAACTGAAGGTTCCGATAGCGTACTGGGAATGGGCGGCTTTAACGTCAGCAATAACACCCAGTTAGGTCTGACCTTTACCTATATGGCGACAGAAAACATCGGCGTTGAGCTTTTGGCCGCAACGCCGTTCCGTCATCGCGTTGGCCTTGGGCCGACTGGCGATATCGCCACGGTGCACCATCTGCCGCCGACGTTGATGGCGCAATGGTACTTTGGTGATGCCAGCAGCAAGGTGCGCCCGTACATCGGCGCGGGTGTGAACTACACGACCTTCTTTGATGAGAAGTTTAACGATACAGGTAAAGAAGCCGGGCTTTCCGACCTCAGCCTGAAAGACTCATGGGGTATGGCGGGGCAGGTAGGTCTTGATTATCTGATTAACCGTGACTGGTTAATCAACGCCTCAGTCTGGTACATGGACATTGATACTGACGTTCGTTTCAAAGCCGGTGGCCAGCAGCAAAGCATCAGTACCCGTCTTGATCCGTGGGTATTTATGTTCTCAGCCGGTTATCGTTTCTAACGCGTGCTCTTCAATGCGCCCTGTTCAGGGCGCATATCATCGATTATTTCTGAATCAAATAACGAATCGTTGGTCCATCCTGCTGAATATCCAGCACCGTATAGCCGTGGTTTTTGGCATCCAGCGGAATGTTATTGATCGACTGCGGGCAATCGCTCACCACTTCCAGAATTTCCCCTTTTTTTAGCTGCGGCAGTGCTTCAAGCGTGGCGACAGCCGGGTAAGGGCAAGGTTCACCCACCATATCGAGGCGATAGTCAGGCACGATCTCTTTCATGCGGCATTCTCCTGCGTTTCAGTTTTGACGGTGGCACGACGGAAGAAGCGTTTCTCCTGTGCAATAACCAGTAAAAAGGCGATCAGCAGCAGGGCATAGGTCACCACGAGCCCACCGAGTGGGCCAAAGGTGTTCAGCAGATTAACCTTGTCCCAGTTCGTCGCCAGCACGGGGGAGACGTCATCCCAGTAGTAGGCAAGGATGGTGGAGCCAATCACATTCCCGAGTCCAACCCACCAGTAATGCACCTGACCTTCGACGGCGCGATACATCCAGCCGGTCTCACAGCCGCCCGCCAGCACAATGCCAAAGCCAAACAGCAGCCCGCCGATGACCGCGTTAGGGCCAGCCCACATGATTTTCGGCTCTACGCCAAGCTGAACATAGCTGAAGATGCCGATCGCGCTCACGGCCATCCCGGCAATAATGGCTTTGGCCATCATGGTGCGTCCGGTGATCCACATGTCGCGAAACGCTGAGGTAAAGCAGATCTGCGCGCGCTCAATCAGCAAACCAAAGCCAACGCCGAAGAGCATTGCCAGCCCCAGTTTTGGCTGATTCAGCGCAGTACACAGTGCCCAGGCGATCATGGCGAAAAAGACCAGCATACCCAGACGAAAACGGCGGCGAGCCTGAGTGGGTTTTTGCGTTAATGGCGATGCGGCGCTAACTTTGGTCATTTTCACCGGAATGCGGAAAAACGGCAGAAGCGTGAATTTTGCGCCAAAGTAAGAGCCGATTGCCGTGGCGACAGCAAAGAACCAGGCGTGAAGCGAAAACTGAGGAATACCCGTAAAGAAGGCGGCAAGGTTACAGCCCATCGCCAGACGCGCGCCAAACCCCGCGATAATCCCTCCGACCACCGCCTGCATTATGCGAATCCGGCTTTTGGGCATCCGCAACTTAACGTTGTTTGCCCACAGCGCCGCCGCGAAACAGCTGCCGAACATGCCGATGATCATCATCCCGTCGATGCGGGTCAGCGGTGTGCCGTCCAGATGAATGAGTTTAAAATACCCCCACTCTTCGGCATGCACGCCTGCGAGTTGAAGCAATTGACCACCCCAGTGGGTGAACTCGCCGGTTACCGCCCAGAAGGTGCCGGTAATGCCGAAATAGTAGGTAGAGAGAATGCCCGCCGCGATAACGGCCGGGACAGGTGACCAGAACTTAACCAGGTAAGTCTGTTTGAAGGATTGCCATGACATGAATAAGCCTCTGAACTCAGAAGGTGTAAGTGAATTTAACAGACTGGAATATATATCTTTTTCGTTTGCCTCAAAACCTCTCCAAACCTTTTCTCCAAAATACCGCCTCTTTTTATGACCTCAGTCATCAAACCGTGCTGCGTTTTGATTCTCGACACGGCTGCGCAATTCAGAGAAGCAAGAGTCGTAGATATATCTGATGCTCTGAAGGTGACTCTGGCTAGAGTGCGGGTGGATCCCGAATCGGCGTTAACACCAAAAACGCAATCTTATTCACCTTAACCACCGGGCAGATATAAAAACTGCGCGTTAAAACGACAGGGCTAAGATAATTCCCGCGATATGAGTCAAATATATACAAAAGGGTTTGCTTGAAAGCTGAGTTTTAACAATGCCGCTGCTCAAAAACGACTTTTACATGTATTTTTTCAGAATGTCCTCATGCTAATTACCTTTGCTAAATTAGAATATTCGCATATGGATTGTTAGTCTTTGATTTTGTTACTTTCGGTTATTAAACGATATCAGACATGGAAGTTGGCAATCCTAAGATATTTTGTGAATGGACGCCTTCGTTCGTATTATGTACGTCGAAGGCCTGGTGAGGAGAGAGTGATATGGAAGATGTTGTTTATGTTATCGATGATGATGCTTATAGGCTATTTGTGGTCAAATTGTTAATGGCGAAAGGTTATCAGACTTTTGACTTCAAAAATGCCGAAGAATTTCTCTCCTGCCCCATAGTTGATCATCCCTCATGCTTAATACTTGAAATTAACATGTCAGACACTAACGGGTTCGATGTGATAGATGCCCTGAAGGAACGTGGCTGTACAATACCGATAATTATTCTGACTATGGCTAGCTCAATCCCACTCTGCGTACGAGCGATGAAAGCAGGTGTTCGGGATTTTTTGACTAAGCCAGTCGAACCGGAACAACTTATTAATGTCGTGAAAGATGTGCTAATCGAAGCGACCAATAATTTATTAGAGCAGCAAAGAATATTCGAGCTTTGTAAAAACTATCAGGCATTGACACGACGCGATAAGCAGACCTTTGAGTTGGCGATTAATGGCCTGCAAAACAAACAAATTGCGTCTGAACTGGGCATATCAGAAATTACCGTGAAGGTCCATCGACGTCGGGTTATGGATAAAATGCAGGTTCGTACTTTAGCTGATTTGGTCCATGCTGCCGGTACTTTACAAATTGGTAAGTCCAGATGTCCACCCCGGAAACGTTATTAATAAAGCATAATTGAAGCATTCGTCATTACTGGCCTGTTAATCGCGTTCTTAAATAGCAGCCCGCACGTCAGCAGCATGAAGAGTGATAACCAGGAAGGGGAACCGTCTGGCAGGAAGCCAGACGGTAGAGAGGTTATGCTTTACGCGTCGCCGCTTTCATTGCGGTCACAAACGCTTTCAGCTCGGCCAGCATCTGCTCTGGCTTGTCCACGTTCTTTTCGATGATCTTCACAATCGCGGAGCCGGAGATGGCGCCAGCCGCCTTAGCATCAATTGCTGCGGTGACCTGATCCGGGGATGAAATCCCGAACCCCTGCAGCGGAGGCGCGGCATGGTACTCGGCCAGCTTCTCCACCAGATGATGTAGCGGCAGTGCGGCTTTATTCTCGGCACCGGTTACGCCTGCGCGGGAGAGCAGGTAGGTATACCCGCGTCCGTAGGAGGCAATCTGGCGCAGCAGTTCGTCATCGGCGTTCGGTGGGCAGATGAAAATCGGGGCGACGTTATGACGCATCGCCGCCTGACGGAATGGCGCAGACTCCTCAACCGGCACGTCTGCCACCAGAACGGAGTCGACGCCCACGCGAGCGCACTCGGCGTAAAACTCATCAATACCGCGATTGAACACCAGGTTGGCGTACATCAGCAGGCCAATCGGAATGGTCGGGTGCTTCTGGCGAATCGCCGCCAGCATCTCGAAGCACTGGGTCGGCGTCACGCCGGAGGCAAATGCGCGCAGCGTTGCGTTCTGGATGGTCGGGCCATCCGCCAGCGGGTCAGAGAATGGAATACCCAGCTCCAGCGCGTCGGCACCGGCTTCAATCAGGGTGTCGATAATCTTCAGCGACTGTTCCGGGCCCGGATCGCCCAGGGTGACGAAGGGAACGAACGCGCCTTCCTGGCGGGATTTCAGCTCTGCAAATACGTTATCGTAGCGTTCCATCAGATTTCCCCTCGTGCTTTCAGAATATCGTGAACGGTGAAGATATCTTTGTCACCGCGGCCGGAAAGGTTAACCACCAGCAGCTGCTCTTTTTCCGGGTTCTCTTTCATCATTTTCAGCGCGTGCGCCAGGGCGTGGGAAGACTCCAGCGCCGGGATGATCCCTTCGTTGCGGCACAGCGTTTTAAAGGCTTCCAGCGCTTCGTCATCGGTAATGGAGACATAGTCCGCGCGGCCGATACTGTTCAGGAACGCATGCTGTGGCCCGACGGACGGGAAGTCGAGGCCCGCAGAGATCGAGTATGACTCTTCAATCTGGCCCTCATCGGTTTGCATCATTGGGGATTTCATCCCGAAGTAGATCCCCACGCGGCCATGCTTCAGCGGCGCGCCGTGCTCACCGGATTCAATCCCGTGACCGGCAGGCTCCACGCCAATCAGACCCACGCTGGTGTCGTCGATAAAGTCTGCGAACATACCGATGGCGTTGGACCCGCCGCCAACGCAGGCGATCACCGCATCCGGCAGGCGACCCTCTTTTTCGAGGATCTGCGCTTTGGTCTCTTCACCGATCATACGCTGGAATTCGCGCACGATAGTCGGGAACGGGTGCGGGCCAGCCGCGGTACCGAGCATATAGTGCGCGGTGTCGTAGCTGCCAGACCAGTCGCGCAGCGCTTCGTTACAGGCGTCTTTCAGCGTGGCAGAGCCGCTGTGCACCGGTATCACTTCTGCTCCCATCAGACGCATGCGGAAAACGTTCGGAGACTGACGCTCAACGTCTTTCGCCCCCATATAGATGCGGCATTTCAGGCCGAGCAGGGCGCTGGCAAGCGCGGAGGCCACGCCGTGCTGGCCCGCACCGGTTTCGGCGATGATTTCGGTTTTGCCCATACGCTTCGCGAGCAGCGCCTGGCCCAGCACCTGGTTAGTTTTATGCGCGCCGCCGTGCAGCAGGTCTTCACGCTTCAGATACAGCGTGGTGTTGGTGCCTTCCGTCAGGTTGCGGCATTTGGTCAGCGCGGTCGGACGACCGGCGTAATTTTTCAGCAGGTCGGTAAACTCAGCCTGAAACGCCGGATCCTTCTGCGCGCTGACAAAGGCTTCTTCCAGCTGGCGCAGCGCGGGCATCAGGATTTGCGGGACGTACATCCCGCCGAACTCACCAAAATACGGGTTAAGTAATGTCGTCATCTTCTCTTCCTTAATATGCACGCAGAGTTTTAAAAACCGAGGCCAGCTTACTGGCGTCTTTGATTCCCGGCTCTGACTCTACGCCTGAATTGAAATCGAGGCCTGCGCAGCCGGTTTTGGCGGCTTCTACGCAGTTATCCGGGCTTAATCCGCCCGCCAGCAGGACGTTGTCCAGCTTTTCGCCGCTCAGCAGCGACCAGTCAAAACGCTGGCCGGTGCCGCCCTGGCCGTTGTCGAGCACGTATTTATCTACATGGTTCAGGTTACGTGCGGGCAGAGTGTCACCGACGCTCTGTGCTTTCCAGATATGCACCTGAGGTGCCAGCGCGGCGCGCAGGGCATCGATATACGCCTGATCTTCGCTGCCGTGAAGCTGCACCGCGCTCAGGGATAACGCCTCGGCTTTTGCCGCAACGTCTGCAATATCTGCGTTGCGGAAAACGCCCACGTAGCTGAGCGGAGCCGCTGCGATGACCTTACGCGCCTGCTCTTCGCTGACCGCGCGAGGGGACGAATCAACGAAGATCAGCCCGCCGTAAATCGCCCCGGCTTCATACGCGGCCTGGGCATCCTGTTCGCGGGTTAAGCCGCAGACTTTGTTTTCACCCAGCAGCACGCGGCGCACGGCAGCATTGAGATCGTCATGCTCCATCATGGCGGAGCCGATCAGGAAACCGTTAGCGAAGTGGCTCAGCTCGCGCACCTGGGCGTAGCTGTTAATGCCGGATTCGCTGATGACCGTGACGCCAGAGCCCAGACGCGGCGCCAGCTGGCGCGTGCGGTTCAGGTCAATGGACAGGTCGCGCAGATCGCGGTTGTTAATGCCGACCACTTTGGCTTCCAGCGCGATGGCGCGTTCAAGCTCTTCTTCGTTGCTCACTTCGGTCAGCACGCCCATGTTCAGGCTGTGCGCGACGGCGGAGAGCTGGCGATACTGCTCGTCGTCAAGCACCGAGAGCATCAGCAGGCAGGCGTCGGCCTGATAAAAACGCGCCAGCCAGATCTGATACGGGTCGATAATAAAGTCTTTGCACAGGATCGGCTGCGGCGCGATGCCGCTGACGATCGGCAGAAAATCGAAGCTGCCCTGGAAATATTTCTCATCCGTCAGCACGGAGATGGCTGACGCATGATGCTTATAAATGCCGGCAATACGCGCCGGGTCGAAATCGTCACGAATAACGCCTTTCGACGGGGACGCTTTTTTGCACTCAAGAATAAACGCGGTGCGCGCACCCTGCAGGGCATCATAGAAACGACGTTGGCTTGGTACGACGTCATTCTGGAAACTGGCAAGCGGCTGCTGTTGCTTGCGGGCTTCCACCCAGATGGCCTTATCGGCAACGATTTTCGCTAAAACGGTCTGCATTCTTTACCCTCTTGCCGCAAGTGCGGTAACGCGATCGTAAGCTGCACCGGAGCGCAGTACGTCCAGAACTTTTTGAACGTTGGCCTTCAGGTCTTCCTCACCGTGCAAACGCATCAGCATAGCGACGTTGGCAGCCACGGCGGCCTCGTGGGCAACCTCTCCTTTACCTTGTAATAAGCGCGTGAGAATGTCACGGTTTTCTTCCGGCGTACCGCCTGCCAGCGCTTCCTGGTGATACGGCGCTAAGCCGAAGTCAGCAGCCTCAAGCTGGTAACTCAGAATTTCACCGTTCCGCAGTTCGGCCACCAGCGTCGGCGCATGAAGAGAAACCTCATCCATACCGCCGCTGTGCACCACGGCTGCACGTTGGTAACCCAGCACGCGCAGCGTCTCGGCAATCGGCAGAACCAGCTCCGGGCTATAAACGCCGATCAGCGCCAGCGGCGGGTGCGCCGGGTTGATCAGCGGGCCGAGCACGTTAAACAGCGTGCGGGTTTTAAGCTGCTGACGAACCGGCATCGCGTGGCGGAAACCGGTGTGATACTTCGGCGCAAACAGGAAGCAGACGCCCAGGTCATCCAGCGCTTCGCGGGAGCGCTCGGCGTTCATATCGAGATTAATACCGAATGCGGCGAGCAAATCGGAAGAACCTGACCGGCTGGAAACGCTGCGGTTACCGTGTTTCGCGACCTTCAAACCGCACGCCGCCGCCACAAAGGCGCTGGCGGTGGAGATATTGATGCTGTTACTGCCGTCTCCGCCGGTGCCGACGATATCGGCAAACTGATAGTCCGGGCGCGGGAACGGGGCGGCATTTTCCAGCAGGGCCGTAGCGGCACCGGCGATCTCCTGCGGGCTTTCACCGCGCACTTTCATGCTCACCAGCGCAGCCGCCAGCTGTTCAGGCTTCAGCTCGCCGCGAACCACGGCGGAGAAGAGCTGGTGGCTCTCCTGCTGGCTCAGGGTCTGCGCCTGATACAGTTTTTCCAGAATCGGCTGCAGGGTATTGGTTTGCTCCAGCTTCTGTAGCGCCCAGTCGAGCGTCTGCTCCAGCAGTCGCGCGCCGTTGGAGGTCAGGATCGATTCCGGGTGGAACTGCATGCCGCATACGCGATCCGCGTCATGACGTACCGCCATCACCATGCCTTCAAACGAGGCGTTGATGGTCAGCCCGGCCGGAATATTGCTGCCGACCAGCGAGTGGTAGCGCGCAACCGGGAGCGGGTTCGGCAGCCCGGCAAACATTGCCTGGCCGTCATGTTCGATGCTGGACGCTTTACCGTGCAGGATCTCGCCCGCCTGGCCAACGTAGCCGCCGTAGGCTTCAACAATCGCCTGATGACCGAGGCAGATGCCGATAATCGGCAGTTTGCCGCGCATACGGGTCAGCAGCTCTGGCATACAGCCCGCTTCGCTCGGTGCGCCAGGCCCCGGGGAGAGCATCAGCACAGGGTTTTGCATGGTGGCCAGACGGTCAATCAGGGTCTGCGCCGGGACGTGGTTACGGTAGATAACGACGTTGTGACCATTCGCACGCAGCTGATCTGCCAGGTTATAGGTAAAAGAGTCGATATTATCGAGCAGCAGAATGTCAGCCATCAGAAAATCTCCTGTGCGTGGTGTGCGGTCGCAATGGCACGAAGTACCGCACGCGCTTTACTGCGCGTTTCGTCAGCTTCAGACTGCGGAACAGAATCAAGAACAATCCCGGCACCCGCCTGGACGGTGGCAATACCGTCTTCAACATAGGCGGAGCGGATTACGATACAGGTGTCGAGGTCACCGTGAGCCGTGAAGTAGCCCACCGCGCCGCCGTAGCTGCCGCGACGACGGCCTTCGGCTGCGGCAATCAGCTGCATGGCACGCACCTTTGGCGCGCCGCTCAGGGTGCCCATGTTCATGCAGGCGCGGTAGGCGTGCAGCACGTCGAGGTCGTGGCGCAGTTCACCGACCACGCGGGAGACCAGGTGCATCACGAACGAATAGCGGTCGACTTTGGTCAGGTCCGCTACGTAGCGGCTGCCAGGGGTACAAATGCGTGCCAGATCGTTACGCGCCAGGTCAACCAGCATCAGGTGCTCGGAGAGTTCTTTGTGGTCGGTACGCATTTCCAGTTCGATGCGGCTGTCCAAATCGCGATCCAGCGAGCCGTCGGCACGGCGTCCGCGCGGGCGGGTTCCGGCAATCGGGTAGATCTCAATCTGACGGCTGGTGGCGTCGTACTTCAGCGAACTTTCCGGCGAGGCGCCGAACAGGGTGAACTCGTTATCCTGCATGAAGAACATGTACGGGCTTGGGTTGCTCTTTTTCAGCACATCGTAGGCTGCGAGCGGCGACGGGCAGGGCAGTGAGAAGCGGCGCGAAGGCACCACCTGGAAAATTTCCCCGGCGCGAATCGCCTTTTGCATCTGGCGAACCACGGCGCCGTACTGATCGTCGGTCTGGTTAACGTCGCAGGTCATCTTCTCCACCCGCTGCACCGGCAGCGCGGGCGGCTCTTCCGTCATCTGCTGCTGCAGCTGAGCGATGCGGTGCTCAAGACGATTTTTCTCAGCGGTTGATGGAGAGAACAGGCTAGCCTGAATGCGGGTGTATTTTTTCTGATGGTCGATCACCAGCAGGGTTTCAGCCAGGTAGAAGCAGTAATCCGGGCAGCGGTTACCCTGCTCGGTTTCCGGCAACTCTTCAAACCCGGCGACCAGGTCATAAGCAAACAGCCCACCAAAGAACATCGCCTCGCGCTCGTCTTCCGGCACGGTGACCAGGTTCTGCAGCAGGCGGAAGGCGTCGAAAACGGACAGGGAGCAGAGGCGCGCGTCTTCGTCCAGCAGCTGGCTCACCGGCGGGAAATGCAGAATACGCATTTCTGGATGACGTTCGTTTTCAATGCCAGAAGGCAGGGCGGCGTCCAGCAGCGGCAGCAGCGATGCGCCATTGTCTGACAGCGCCTTGATTGTGACGGTGTCACCTAAAGCGGTAATGCGCAGCGCGCTGTCGACCAGCAGCAGGCTCTTGAGATCGTCCTTACTGTCGATATCCGCAGATTCCAGCAGCAGCGTTGCCGGACGGGCACCGCAGACCTGATGAAACAGCGCAGTGGGGTTGTGACGATAGGCCGCCTCGCAGGTCAGCAGTTCGAGGTGTGGTTTGGCTGTTTGCATTATATTGTTCTCATTTTCTGTTCAAAAAAAAGCCCGCTGGGTAGCGGGCTGGGTATCTGTTTGCATTTCGCAGACGCGTGACACTGCCCGATGATCAGGAAGTACGCCACCAACCGTGCAGAGTGAAATGTGCTGTCATTTTCAGATACCTTTCTCGTGTGAACTTGCGTACTAGTTAACTAGTTCGATGGCAAGTTGTCAACCCTTGATTTCAGAATTTCGCGTTAAGTCGGTATCATGGTGTTTTCGGATGTCTCCAACCTGTTATGGGAAGTGCTTTGAGCGATACCACCTACGCCATTATTTATGATTTACACAGCCATACTCAGGCCTCTGATGGCCTGCTGACTCCCGAAGCCCTGGTTCATCGTGCCGTTGAAATGCGCGTCGGCACGCTGGCGATAACCGATCACGATACGACAGATGCCATTCCGGCGGCGCGCGCTGAGATTGCCCGCAGCGGGCTGGCGCTGAATCTGGTTTCCGGCGTCGAGATCTCGACCGTCTGGGAAAACCATGAGATTCATATTGTTGGCCTGAATATCGATATAGACCATCCGGCACTTACGGCATTTTTGCAAGAACAAAAAACGCGCCGGACTCAGCGTGCAGAGATGATCGGCGAACGTCTGGAAAAGGCGCATATTCCGGGCGCGCTGGAAGGTGCGCAAAAGATGGCGAACGGCGGAGCGGTCACGCGCGGTCATTTCGCCCGTTTTCTGGTTGAAGCCGGCAAAGCGACGAACATGGCGGACGTCTTTAAAAAGTATCTGGCACGCGGGAAAACCGGATACGTTCCGCCACAGTGGTGTACAATAAAACAAGCTATTGATGTGATTCATCATTCTGGCGGTAAGGCCGTGCTGGCCCATCCGGGGCGGTATAATCTTTCTGCTAAATGGCTGAAAAGACTGCTGGCGCACTTTGCCGAATGCGGCGGTGAGGCGATGGAGGTCGCCCAGTGTCAGCAGGCGCCCAATGAGCGCGCGCAGCTCGCGACCTATGCCCGCCAGTTCGGCCTGCTTGGGTCACAGGGGTCTGATTTCCATCAGCCCTGCGCCTGGATCGAACTGGGGCGCAAGCTCTGGTTGCCCGCTGGCGTTGAGCCGGTCTGGCAGCTCTGGGAACAGCCGCAGCAAATTGAAGAGAGGGAAGTATGAGTCAGTTTTTCTATATCCATCCGGATAACCCGCAGCCACGTCTGATCAACCAGGCCGTGGAGATCGTCCGCAAAGGCGGCGTGATTGTCTACCCGACCGATTCAGGCTACGCGCTGGGCTGCAAAATTGAAGATAAAGGGGCGATGGAACGCATTTGCCGTATTCGCCAGCTGCCGGACGGCCATAACTTTACCCTGATGTGTCGCGATCTCTCTGAGCTGTCGACCTATGCCTATGTTGATAACGTGGCGTTTCGCCTGATTAAGAACAACACGCCGGGTAACTACACCTTCATCCTGAAGGGGACAAAAGAGGTGCCGCGCCGTCTGTTACAGGAAAAACGTAAAACCATTGGCATGCGCGTGCCGTCGAACCCGATTGCGCAGGCGCTGCTGGAAACCCTCGGCGAACCGATGCTCTCCACCTCGCTGATGCTGCCGGGAAGTGAGTTTACCGAGTCCGATCCGGAAGAGATCAAAGATCGTCTGGAGAAGGTGGTCGAGCTGATTATTCACGGCGGCTATCTCGGCCAGCAGCCCACTACCGTGGTCGACTTAACCGAAGATGCGCCGGAAGTGATTCGTGAAGGCGTGGGTGATGTTAAGCCTTTCTTGTAAAGGTGTAAGCAGATATACTACGCGGCCATCAAAGCAGGGCCCAGCCCTCTTTTGACCTGATTCGACGCCTGTGAAGGCGACACCTGAGGAAGCTCAATGAGCGAGAAGTTACAGAAAGTGCTGGCGCGTGCCGGCCACGGTTCGCGCCGTGAAATCGAAGCCATTATTGAAGCGGGCCGCGTGAGTGTGGACGGTAAAATCGCCACGCTGGGTGACCGCGTTGAAATTGTACCGGGGCTGAAGATCCGCATCGACGGTCATCTTATCTCCGTGAAAGAATCTGCTGAACAAATCTGTCGCGTGCTGGCTTACTACAAGCCGGAAGGCGAGTTGTGCACCCGCAACGACCCGGAAGGTCGTCCGACGGTATTTGACCGTCTGCCTAAACTGCGCGGCGCTCGCTGGATCGCGGTGGGTCGTCTGGACGTGAACACCTGCGGTCTGCTGCTGTTTACCACCGATGGTGAACTGGCAAACCGTCTGATGCACCCAAGCCGTGAAGTGGAACGTGAATACGCGGTGCGCGTCTTCGGCCAGGTTGATGAAAATAAACTGCGCGACCTGTCGCGTGGCGTTCAGCTGGAAGACGGCCCTGCTGCGTTCAAAACCATCAAATTTACCGGTGGGGAAGGCATTAACCAGTGGTACAACGTGACCCTGACCGAAGGCCGTAACCGCGAGGTGCGTCGTCTCTGGGAAGCGGTAGGCGTCCAGGTGAGCCGTCTGATCCGTGTCCGTTACGGCGACATTCTGCTGCCGAAAGGGCTGCCACGCGGTGGCTATACTGAACTGGATCTGACCCAAACCAACTACCTTCGCGAGCTGGTCGGCTTGACGCCGGAAACCACGTCTAAAGTGGCGGTTGAAAAAGATCGTCGTCGCATGAAGGCGAACCAGATTCGCCGTGCGGTGAAGCGTCACAGCCAGGTCAGCAGCAATCGCCGCTCTGGCAGCCGGAATAACAACGGTTAATCTAAAAGCCCGGTGAACGCACCGGGCTTTTTTGTTTAGTAATCAATCCCAATTTGCGCTTTGATACCTGCATCAAACGCATGCTTGACCGGACGCAGCTCGCTGACGGTATCTGCCAGCTCAATAATATCCCGATGACACCCGCGTCCTGTGACGATAACCGTCTGGTGCGCAGGGCGGTTCTTCAGTGCGTCCAGCACGGCTTCCAGCGGCAGGTAGTCATAGGCGACCATGTAGGTTATTTCATCCAGCAGAACCATATTCAGCGAAGGATCGGCCAGCATTCGCTTTGCATGCTCCCAGACGGCGAGGCAGGCGGCTGTATCGGTTTCCCGGTTCTGCGTGTCCCAGGTAAACCCGGTAGCCATCACCTGAAATTCAACGCCGCGAGGCTCAAGTAAATTGCGCTCGCCATTGGGCCATTCGCCTTTGATAAACTGGATCACGCCCACTTTTTGTCCGTGTCCGACGGCGCGTGTCGCCGTTCCAAACGCGGCGGTGGTTTTCCCTTTGCCGTTGCCGGTAAATACGATGAGGATCCCGCGCTCGTCCTGGGCTGCGGCAACGCGCGCATCCACCTGTTCTTTCAGACGCTGCTGGCGCTGCTGGTGGCGTTCATCACTCATTGCGAAATCCCCGGTTTGCGGTTGGGTTGGGCATCGAAAGTCATCCCGGTTTTACGGCGACTGTCATCGCCCATCAGCCAGAGATAAAGCGGCATAATGTCTGCTGGTGTTTTCAGCTTTTGCGGATCTTCCGTCGGGAAAGCACTGGCCCGCATTTTTGTGCGCGTTCCGCCAGGGTTAATGCAGTTTACGCGCAGATGACGGTTTTGATACTCCTCCGCCAGCACCTGCATCATGCCTTCGGTTGCAAACTTCGAGACGGCATAGGCCCCCCAGTTGGCGCGTCCCTCACGGCCTACGCTGGAAGAGGTGAAGACCAGCGAACCGGACTCAGAATTGAGCAATAAAGGAAGTAATGCCTGGGTGAGGAAAAAGGTTCCGTTGATGTTAACCTGCATTACCTGCTGCCAAATCTCAGGATCTTGTTCATCCATCGGGCGGACTTCGCCCAATAAGCCAGCGTTGTGCAGCACGCCGTCCAGACGGGGATAATGCGTGCTAATGCGCTGGGCTAGTTCCTGACAGCTAGCGGGCGTGCAGGTAAGTAAATCGAGGGTGTACCAGGAAGCAGCGCTGCCGCCAGCAGATTCAATCTCCTGAGCGACTTCCCGGAGTTTTTCTTCATTACGACCCGTCAGGATGACGCTGGCGCCATATTCAGCGTACGTCAGGGCGGCTTCACGACCAATGCCGTCGCTGGCACCTGTGACAAGTATGATCCGGTTCTGGAGCAGGTTTTTTTGCGGTTGATAATGCACGGTGACTCCTCTGGCGCACTGGGGCTTGACGGCGCCTTCTTTTATGACTTTTCGGCTTTATGCCCGAATTAGCCTAATAATTCAATCAGTCTACAGGACGCATTACTGTAAAATTAACAATTTGCAAATATTTAAACTCCAGACCAGGGATTCCTGAAGGCGGCTCGCAGAGGTAATGTCACGAGCGAGACGCATGGGCAGGGCTGTTGTACACTGCCGTGAAAGATTCGTGGTTAAATCAAGGTGGAACGCGTGGAATTACTTTCTCAATATGGGTTGTTTTTGGCCAAAATCGCGACGGTGGTGATTGCCATTGCGGTGGTTGCCGTTCTGATTGTCAACCTGACGCAGCGCAAGCGTCAGCGTGGGGAGTTACGCATCACCCGCCTGAGCGAGCAGTATAAAGAGATGCAGGAAGATATGTCTCTGGCGCTGCTTGATAGTCATCAACAGAAACTCTGGCTGAAAGCGCAGAAGAAAAAACATAAACAGGAAGCTAAAGCGGCGAAGGCAAAAGCGAAGCTTGCCGCGCCGCAGGATGAGGCAAAACCCCGCGTCTATGTGCTCGATTTTAAAGGCAGCATGGATGCGCATGAAGTCTCCTCCCTGCGTGAAGAAGTGACGGCGGTATTAGCGGTAGCGAAACCGCAGGATCAGGTGGTGGTCCGTCTTGAGAGTCCTGGCGGGGTAGTCCACGGTTACGGACTGGCCGCTTCGCAGCTGCAGCGCCTGCGTGAAAAACAGATCCCGCTGACCGTGGCCGTAGATAAAGTGGCCGCGAGCGGGGGGTATATGATGGCCTGCGTGGCGGACAAAATTGTCGCGGCGCCGTTCTCTATCATTGGCTCAATCGGCGTGGTCGCGCAGATCCCGAACTTTAACCGCTTCCTGAAAAATAAAGAGATTGATATCGAACTTCACACCGCGGGTCAGTACAAACGTACCCTGACGCTGCTGGGTGAAAATACGGAAGAAGGGCGTCAAAAATTCCGTGAAGATCTCAACGAAACACACCACCTGTTTAAAGATTTTGTGCACCGCATGCGTCCCTCGCTTGATATTGAGCAGGTCGCAACCGGTGAACACTGGTACGGCACGCAGGCCCATGAGAAAGGGTTGGTGGACGAGGTGGGGACCAGCGACGATCTGCTGCTGAACCTGATGAAAGGGCGCGAGCTGGTTGGCGTGCGCTTCACCCAGCGTAAGCGCCTGCTGGACCGCTTTACCAACAGTGCCGCAGAAAGTGCAGATCGCCTGCTGCTACGTTGGCTACAGCGGGGTCAAAAACCGCTGCTGTAAACAAAAACGCGAGGCATTTGCCTCGCGTTTTGCATTAATCGATCAGGTGATATTTCTCTGAGAGCGTGTGCGCCAGGTATTTAAACATGTTGAATACCGCGGTGCTTTTCGGGGTGGGTAAACCCTGTTCATCAAGGAAATATTCTCCGCTGAAAACAAGCACACCGTTACGCTGTTCAACGCCAGTGGCTTCAATTCCCGCCAGGGTGTCTTCATGATCGCGAATGAGTTTATTTGCTTCAATAAGCAGAGACGCTCGGTCAATAGGTTGGGTCGTACTGTGCATAATCCACTCCTTAAACAATGACAGTAGTTTACGCCCGGGGCGCGTTGGGGGCAAATTTTCCCTGTAATCTGAGAGGGTAAGGCGAAGGGGTCTGGCTGGCATGATTTGCTTTTGCATGCTAATAAAGTTGCGTAACGAATTTTATCAGGTACAGTGTGCGCTTTCGTCATTCTGGCAACAGAATTGCTTGACATTCGACCGGGAATTCGTCACGAATTATATTGAGTGCGAGAAAAATACCCGATAAGTCAATGACCTGGATGTTATCTTTCTGACGTCCAGTAAGACAAAGGGGTTGATATCCCCTGGCGCAGTCGCAATATCAATGGCTCGTCGTCAGCGGAAGGGAAATCAACGTGCGGCGTATTCCTGGAAGAATTAAATTAGGTAAAGGTGAATATGGGTAAAGCTCTCGTCATCGTTGAGTCCCCGGCAAAAGCCAAAACGATCAATAAGTATCTGGGTAATGACTACGTGGTTAAGTCCAGCGTCGGTCATATCCGCGATTTGCCGACCAGTGGCTCAGCCAGCAAAAAGAGCGCAGACTCTACCTCCACCAAAGGGGCTAAAAAGCCTAAAAAGGATGAACGTAGCGCGCTTGTCAACCGCATGGGTGTTAACCCATGGCATAACTGGGATGCACAATATGAAGTGCTGCCAGGTAAAGAAAAAGTCGTTAACGAGCTGAAGCAGCTTGCTGAAAAAGCAGACCACATCTATCTCGCAACCGACCTTGACCGCGAAGGGGAAGCCATTGCCTGGCACCTGCGGGAAGTGATCGGGGGTGACGACAAACGCTACAGCCGTGTAGTGTTTAACGAAATTACGAAGAATGCGATTCGTCAGGCGTTTGAGAAGCCGGGCGAACTGAACATTGACCGTGTAAACGCGCAGCAGGCACGTCGCTTTATGGACCGTGTCGTGGGCTACATGGTTTCGCCACTGTTGTGGAAAAAGGTTGCTCGTGGTCTGTCCGCAGGTCGTGTGCAGTCTGTAGCCGTGCGTCTTGTCGTCGAGCGCGAACGCGAAATTAAAGCCTTCGTTCCAGAAGAGTTCTGGGAAGTGGACGCCAATGTCACCACGCCCGGTGGCGATGCCCTGCCGCTACAGGTAAGCCATCACAACGACAAACCTTTCCGTCCTGAAAACCGTGACCAGACTATGGCTGCGGTGGCGCTGCTGGAAAAAGCGCGTTATCAGGTGCTGGATCGCGAAGATAAACCGACCAGCAGCAAGCCTGGTGCGCCGTTTATCACCTCAACGCTGCAGCAGGCGGCGAGCACGCGTCTGGGTTACGGCGTGAAGAAAACCATGATGATGGCGCAGCGCTTGTATGAAGCGGGTTACATCACTTACATGCGTACTGACTCCACCAACCTGAGCCAGGACGCCGTTAATATGGTTCGCGGCTACATCAGCGACAACTTCGGTAAAAAATACCTGCCGGAAAGTGCAAATCAGTACGCCAGCAAAGAGAATTCCCAGGAAGCGCACGAAGCGATTCGTCCTTCTGACGTCTCCGTCCTCGCTGAATCGTTAAAAGATATGGAAGCGGATGCGCAGAAGCTGTATCAGCTGATCTGGCGTCAGTTTGTCGCCTGTCAGATGACGCCTGCGAAGTACGACTCCACAACGTTGACCGTCGGCGCGGGTGATTTCCGCCTGAAGGCGCGCGGTCGTATCCTGCGCTTCGATGGCTGGACGAAAGTGATGCCTGCGCTGCGTAAGGGCGATGAAGACAGAACGCTGCCTGCGGTTAACAAAGGTGACGAGTTGTCGCTTGTCGACCTGGTCCCGGCACAGCACTTCACCAAGCCACCGGCACGCTTCAGTGAAGCCTCGCTGGTTAAAGAACTGGAAAAACGCGGGATCGGTCGTCCGTCGAC
The DNA here is from genome assembly GCF_019718755.1 of Enterobacter sp. RIT637. Classification (NCBI taxonomy): domain Bacteria; kingdom Pseudomonadati; phylum Pseudomonadota; class Gammaproteobacteria; order Enterobacterales; family Enterobacteriaceae; genus Enterobacter; species Enterobacter sp. RIT637. The sequence goes on along the minus strand of NZ_JAIHAZ010000002.1, from coordinate 317,212 downwards.
CTATGCGTCGATCATTTCGACCATCCAGGACCGCGGCTACGTGCGTGTTGAAAACCGTCGCTTCTATGCAGAAAAAATGGGTGAGATTGTCACCGACCGTCTGGAAGCTAACTTCCGCGAGTTGATGAACTACGACTTCACCGCGCAGATGGAAGACAGCCTCGACGAGGTTGCCAGCCACAAGGCGGAGTGGAAGAAGGTTCTCGACAGCTTCTTCAGCGACTTTACCGACCAGCTTGAGAAAGCCGAGAAAGATCCTGAAGAGGGCGGCATGCTGCCTAACCAGATGGTTCTGACCAGCATTGACTGTCCAACCTGTGGCCGCAAGATGGGTATCCGTACCGCAACCACGGGCGTGTTCCTGGGCTGCTCCGGTTACGCGCTGTCACCGAAAGAGCGCTGCAAAACCACGATTAACCTGGTGCCTGAGAACGAAGTGCTCAACGTGCTGGAAGGTGACGATGCAGAAACCAACGCCCTGCGCGCCAAGCGTCGCTGTCAAAAATGCGGCACGGCGATGGACAGCTACCTGATCGATCCTAAACGCAAACTGCATGTCTGCGGTAATAACCCGACCTGCGACGGATATGAGATCGAAGAAGGCGAGTTTCGCATTAAGGGCTATGACGGCCCGATCGTTGAGTGCGAGAAATGTGGCTCTGAAATGCACCTGAAAATGGGGCGCTTCGGTAAGTACATGGCGTGCACCAACGACGAGTGTAAAAACACGCGTAAAATTCTGCGTAACGGTGAAGTGGCTCCTCCGAAGGAAGATCCGGTTCCGCTGCCAGAGCTGCCGTGTGAGAAGTCAGACGCTTACTTCGTGCTGCGCGACGGTGCTGCCGGTGTGTTCCTGGCGGCCAACACCTTCCCGAAATCACGTGAAACGCGTGCGCCGCTGGTGGAAGAACTGCATCGCTTCCGCGATCGCCTGCCGGAAAAACTGCGTTATCTGGCCGATGCGCCACAGCAGGATCCCGATGGCAACAAGACCGTTGTGCGTTTTAGCCGCAAAACGAAGCAGCAGTATGTAGCTGCGGAGAAAGAGGGCAAAGCGACCGGCTGGTCGGCGTTCTTTGTTGACGGAAAGTGGGTTGAAGGTAAGAAATAATCTTCACTTACCGTAACTTACCTGTGAAAGGGCCGGACTTCCGGCCCTTTTTTATTACGTTGTTATTATTTTTTGTTACGTACTATACAGTCAGGCTATAAATGATATAGTGGTTATAGTTAACCCTTTTCTTATTATCAAATCGTCTTAAGCGATTGACCCGCGTGCGCTAAATCGGATGGTCTGGCATGAAATTACAGCAGCTTCGTTATATTGTTGAGGTGGTGAATCACAACCTTAATGTCTCTTCTACCGCTGAGGGGCTTTATACCTCGCAGCCAGGCATCAGCAAACAGGTTCGCATGCTGGAGGATGAGTTAGGCATCCAGATCTTCGCCCGTAGCGGTAAGCACCTCACACAGGTGACGCCAGCCGGGCAGGAAATTATTCGGATTGCCCGGGAAGTGCTTTCCAAAGTCGATGCGATTAAATCCGTGGCGGGGGAGCATACCTGGCCGGACAAAGGCTCGCTCTACATCGCAACCACCCACACGCAGGCGCGTTATGCGCTGCCAGGCGTTATTAAAGGCTTTATCGAGCGTTATCCACGCGTCTCTTTGCATATGCATCAGGGCTCTCCGACGCAAATTGCTGAGGCGGTTTCCAAGGGCAATGCGGACTTTGCCATCGCGACGGAAGCACTTCATCTTTATGACGATCTGGTGATGTTGCCGTGCTACCACTGGAACCGCTCCATTGTCGTGACGCCTGACCACCCGCTGGCCGGTAAAGGTTCGGTGACTATTGAAGAGCTGGCGCAGTATCCGCTCGTAACCTACACGTTCGGTTTTACCGGGCGTTCTGAGCTTGATACGGCATTCAACCGCGCGGGCTTAACGCCGCGTATCGTCTTTACCGCCACCGACGCCGATGTGATTAAAACCTATGTGCGGCTTGGGCTGGGCGTAGGGGTGATTGCCAGCATGGCGGTTGACCCGGTTTCCGACCCGGACCTGGTACGCCTTGATGCGCATGATATTTTCAGCCATAGCACGACCAAGATTGGCTTCCGCCGCAGTACTTTCCTGCGCAGCTATATGTATGATTTTATTCAACGCTTCGCCCCGCATTTAACCCGTGACGTGGTTGATACCGCCGTTGCATTGCGCTCAAACGAAGATATCGAAGAGATGTTTAAAGACATCAAACTTCCTGCCAAATAATCACTCCCGGTATCTTTCCCCTGCGGAGAGATACCGAAATAACCTCTCAAACCTAAATCAGAATTATCATCATCTGCACTGCAGTGCCATATAATGTCAGTACCCATTAAAACTATAGGGTTTTAATGTCGCGAATTGGCGACAAAAGTAGAAACTATTTTACGCCTTCGCAAATTTTTCTTTTCAATTATTTATTTCTGGTCAAAAGAATGAATATTCGCGGGAATAGATACGTAAATTCACTGGCTTTTCGGCTAAAGTTTCTTTAGGATTTATCTCATCAGATGATTAATTGTACCAATTGTTTGGTCCTAAAATGATAAGCGATGTCGATTGTATGAGGTTAGCAATGCCTTCAGGAAGTGAAGAACCGCAAAGGGATCCTGCGCTCAAGCGTAAAGCCTGGCTGGCGGTCTTTCTCGTCTCCGCCCTGTTTTGGGTGGTGGTTGCTCTCCTGGCCTGGAAATATTGGGGTTGAATATGGCAGTGACGGTACGTTCAGAAACGCTGAAACCAATGTGTCAACACCGTGACAACGGGCACAAAGCTCGCAAAGCACCTGCGACTACCGTACCTGCGTCCTGGAAACTGACAGCACAACAGCAGGCATTTATTGATGTGTTCGCGGAAGACGAACCCAAAAAACAATAATTTAGTTTTTTGCGTAATGATGCAAATAGTCTGAATAATGACTCTGTGCTTTTGTACTCTTTAATAAATACACATCAGCAATATAGACCTGAGGGCTGACCTCGGAATCTTTAATAATTAAAGCCTGGTGTCCCTATGATGAATAACATGACAACTCTCAAATACTGGTCATGGATCGGCGTTTTTTCCGTGTCGATTCTCTTCTGGTGTCAGCTTATCTGGCTGGCTATCCACTAAATGCTAAAACCTCGCTTCGGCGAGGTTTTTTGTTTTTACGCTTCACCAGAACCTTCCTGGATTTATCAATTTGGGTTGTTATCAAAACGTTACGACATCTTTGTGTTATCTTTAATTACGGCCCTGATGATTGTCAGGGTTTCCCTGTGATTAAGGAGGAGCTTATGTCGTTAACCCTACGCGAAGCCAGTAAGGACACGTTGCAGGCAGAAAATAAAACCTGGCACTACTATAGCTTGCCGCTGGCAGCCAACACGCTTGGAGACATTTCGCGGTTACCCAAGTCGTTGAAAGTTCTACTCGAAAACCTCCTGCGCTGGCAGGATGAAGATTCCGTCACCGCCGAGGACATTCATGCTCTGGCAGGCTGGCTCAAGGATGCCCATGCCGACAGAGAGATAGCCTATCGCCCGGCAAGGGTGCTGATGCAGGATTTTACCGGCGTACCTGCCGTTGTTGATTTAGCCGCCATGCGTGAAGCGGTTAAACGTCTGGGGGGCGATACAGCAAAAGTGAATCCACTTTCCCCCGTCGATCTCGTTATTGACCACTCGGTGACCGTTGACCATTTTGGCGATGATGATGCGTTTGGCGAGAACGTTCGCCTGGAGATGGAGCGTAATCATGAACGCTACGTTTTCCTGAAGTGGGGGCAGCAGGCTTTCAGCCGTTTCAGCGTTGTTCCACCGGGCACCGGCATCTGTCACCAGGTGAACCTCGAATATCTTGGCAAAGCCGTCTGGAGCGAATTACAGGACAAGGAATGGGTCGCTTACCCGGATACGCTGGTCGGTACGGATTCCCATACCACCATGATCAACGGGCTGGGCGTTTTGGGCTGGGGTGTCGGCGGCATCGAAGCGGAAGCGGCGATGCTTGGGCAACCTGTCTCCATGCTGATTCCTGATGTCGTCGGTTTCAAACTGACAGGTAAGCTCTCAGAAGGGATTACCGCGACGGACCTGGTGCTGACGGTTACCCAGATGCTGCGTAAGCATGGCGTGGTAGGCAAGTTTGTTGAATTCTACGGCGACGGACTTGATTCATTACCGCTGGCGGATCGCGCCACTATCGCCAATATGGCGCCGGAATACGGCGCAACCTGCGGCTTCTTCCCAATCGATAATGTCACGCTGGAATATATGCGTCTGAGTGGTCGCAGCGAGGAGCAGGTGGCGCTGGTCGAAGCCTACACCAAAGCGCAGGGCATGTGGCGCAACCCGGGGGATGAGCCGGTCTTTACCAGCACGCTGGCGCTGGATATGAGTGCGGTTGAAGCGAGTCTGGCTGGGCCAAAACGGCCACAGGATCGCGTTGCGCTAAACGATGTGCCAAAGGCCTTCGCGGCCAGCAATGAGCTGGAAGTGAATACGGCACAAAAGGATCACCGTCCGGTCGACTATGTCATGAACGGGCATCAGTATCAGCTCCCTGATGGTGCTGTGGTCATCGCCGCCATTACATCCTGCACTAATACCTCCAACCCAAGCGTACTGATGGCCGCCGGGCTGCTGGCGAAAAAAGCGGTGGAACTGGGCCTCAAGCCTCAGCCGTGGGTGAAAGCCTCGCTCGCGCCGGGCTCCAAAGTGGTTTCCGATTATCTCGCACAGGCCAGGCTGACCCCGTATCTGGATGAACTGGGTTTCAACCTGGTTGGCTATGGCTGTACCACCTGTATCGGTAACTCCGGTCCGCTACCGGAACCGATAGAAATGGCGATCAAGCAGGGCGATTTGACCGTTGGCGCAGTGCTTTCAGGTAACCGAAACTTTGAAGGCCGTATTCATCCGCTGGTTAAAACCAACTGGCTGGCGTCGCCGCCGCTGGTCGTCGCTTACGCGCTGGCCGGGAATATGAACATCAACCTGGTTACCGACCCGATTGGTCACGATCGCAGGAACGAGCCGGTCTATCTGAAAGATATCTGGCCGTCGTCGCGAGAAATTGCGCGTGCGGTAGAAAAAGTGTCGACCGAAATGTTCCGCAAAGAGTATGCGGAGGTGTTTGAAGGCACGCCGGAATGGAAAGCCATCAACATCGTCGGCTCGGATACCTATGACTGGCAGGATGATTCAACCTATATCCGCCTGTCGCCATTCTTCGATGACATGCTGGCCGAGCCCGCGCCGCTTCAGGATATCCACGGCGCGCGCATTCTCGCGATGTTGGGGGATTCTGTCACCACGGATCACATCTCACCGGCGGGCAGCATCAAAGCCGACAGCCCGGCTGGACGCTATCTGCAAAGCCGGGGTGTAGAGCGCCGCGACTTTAACTCCTATGGTTCACGCCGGGGTAACCATGAGGTGATGATGCGCGGGACGTTTGCCAACATTCGTATCCGCAATGAAATGGTGCCGGGAGTGGAAGGCGGCATGACGCGTCATCTGCCTGGTGCGGAGGTCGTTTCCATTTACGATGCGGCCGTCAAATACCAGCAGGAAGGCACGCCGCTGGCGGTCATTGCCGGGAAAGAGTACGGCTCGGGCTCCAGCCGCGACTGGGCTGCGAAAGGGCCGCGCCTGCTCGGGGTTCGCGTGGTCATTGCCGAATCGTTCGAACGTATTCACCGCTCGAATCTGATCGGGATGGGGATCCTGCCTCTCGAATTTCCACAGGGCGTCACCCGTAAAACGCTGGGCCTGACCGGGGAAGAGCAGATTGACATTAGCGGTCTGCAAAACCTGCTGCCGGGTAAAACGGTTCCGGTGAAGCTAACGCGGGCAGATGGGAAGGTTGAGGTGCTGGAGTGCAGGTGCCGCATCGATACGGCAACAGAGCTGACCTATTACCAGAACGACGGCATTTTGCACTATGTGATTCGTAAGATGCTGGATTGATGGATAAAGCCCGGCTTTACGGCCGGGCTTTCAGGATTACTCGCTGAGCAGATGGCCCATCTTCGCGGCTTTGGTGTCGAGGTAGTGCGCGTTTTTCGGGTTACGTCCGACAATCAGCGGCACGCGTTCGACGATGTTGATCCCCGCCTCGGTCAGAATTTCGACCTTTTTAGGGTTATTGGTCAACAGGCGAACCTCATCCACGCCCAGCAGCTTGAACATATCTGCACACAGGGTGAAATCGCGTTCGTCAGCGGCAAAGCCCAACTGGTGGTTGGCTTCTACCGTGTCGTAACCCTGGTCCTGGAGTGCATAAGCGCGGATTTTATTTAGCAGGCCAATATTACGACCCTCCTGACGGTGATACAGCAGAACGCCACGGCCTTCTTCCGCAATGTGCGAGAGGGCGGCTTCGAGCTGGAAACCACAGTCACAGCGCAAGCTGAATAGCGCATCGCCGGTCAAACACTCTGAATGTACGCGGGACAGCACCGGCGTCTGCCCTGAAATGTCGCCATAGACCAGCGCGACGTGATCCTGTCCGGTTGCCAGTTCTTCAAAACCCACCATCAGGAAATCGCCCCATGGGGTTGGCAGTTTGGCTTCTGCCACACGTTTAAGCTGCATGTGATTCTCCAGAATCGGCTGACACGTTTCGTGCCGTCTGCCTGTTTGGCTTTCTCTATCTGTTCATTTTGCCACAAGCTCCTCAAGTTCGCCTAATCACCACCATGCTATACGCGCGTTAAACGCACGATCCGACATATCCACCATCTGGAGGAATTTCAGTTATGATTGTGGTGCTTAGCATAAAAGGAGAAGACATGCTTTCAATCGCCAGACGAACGGCAGCGGGTGCGGCCGTACTACTTGTGATGCCTTTGGTTGTATGGTGCTCTGGCTGGATGTGGCAGCCGGGCCAAAACGCCATGTGGCTGAAAACGTTATACTGGATAACGGAGACGGTGACACAGCCGTGGGGGATCATCACGCATGTTCTTCTCTGCGCCTGGTTCCTGTGGTGCCTGCGCTTTCGTCTGCGCGCAGCACTGGTGTTATTTGCTATCCTCGGCGGCGCCATTCTGGTAGGTCAGGGCGTAAAATCCTGGGTTAAAGATCGGGTACAGGAACCGCGTCCTTTCGTTATCTGGATGGAAAAAACGCACCATGTGCCGGTGGATGAGTTCTACACTTTAAAACGTAAAGACCGGGGTGCGCTGGTAAAAGAGCAGCTTTCGGAACAGCAGGATATTCCTGCGTTTTTGCGTAAACACTGGCAAAAGGAGACCGGTTTCGCGTTTCCTTCCGGGCACACGATGTTTGCCGCAAGCTGGGCGCTGCTCGGCGTCGGGCTATTGTGGCCGCGACGCCGGACGGTCACTATTGCGATTCTGTTAGTCTGGGCAACCGGTGTGATGGGGAGCCGTTTACTGCTGGGGATGCACTGGCCGCGTGATTTAGTGGTGGCCACGCTGATTTCCTGGCTGCTGGTAACGTTAGCCACCTGGCTTGCCGAACGATTCTGTGGGCCGCTGACGCCGCCACCAGAAGAGAAGGAAGAAATCGCCGAGCGAGAGCAAAGCGGTGTCTGAAGGTTGATTTTCCGTATTTTGCCCATAAATCCATGACGGGCGCGCAACTTTTTCCGTTTCGCGCCCGTCACTAAAATGGTAGTTTATAAGGCTGATTGCGGTGAGTTGAACAGACTTTATTCGCTTGAACCACATAACGGGAAGTCATGTGAAATATTTACTCATTTTCTTACTGGTGTTGGCGATCTTTGTTATTTCCGTCACCTTAGGTGCGCAAAACGATCAGCAGGTGACCTTTAACTATCTGCTTGCACAGGGCGAGTATCGGGTATCGAGCCTGCTCGCGGTCCTGTTTGCCGCCGGTTTTATCATCGGCTGGCTGGTGTGTGGTCTCTTCTGGCTTAAAGTTCGTGTTTCGCTTGTGCGCGCTGAACGTAAAATCAAACGCCTTGAACATCAAATTGCGCCCGCGACTGACATTCCGGAGAGTTCTGGTGTGCCGGTAGCCAAGGAATAATCGAATATGCTGGAGTTGTTGTTTCTGCTTTTGCCTGTAGCCGCAGCCTATGGCTGGTATATGGGCCGCAGAAGTGCGCAACAAACAAAACAGGATGAGGCCAACCGGCTCTCCCGCGACTATGTTGCGGGGGTAAACTTCCTCCTGAGCAATCAACAGGATAAAGCGGTTGATCTGTTCCTTGATATGTTAAAAGAGGATACGGGCACCGTAGAAGCGCATCTCACCCTGGGTAACCTGTTCCGCTCGCGCGGTGAGGTTGACCGCGCTATTCGTATTCACCAGACGCTGATGGAAAGCGCGTCCTTGACCTACGATCAACGTTTGCTGGCCGTTCAACAACTGGGACGCGATTACATGGCGGCGGGGCTGTACGACCGTGCCGAAGGCATGTTCACCCAACTGGTTGATGAGACCGACTTCCGTATCAGTGCGCTCCAGCAATTACTGCAGATTTACCAGGCGACCAGCGACTGGCAAAAAGCCATAGACACAGCCGAACGTCTGGTGAAGCTTGGCAAAGATAAGCAGCGCGTTGAAATTGCTCATTTCTATTGCGAACTGGCGCTTCAGCAGATGGGCAGCGATGACATGGATAAGGCCATGACGCTGCTGAAAAAAGGTGCCGCAGCGGACCGTAACAGTGCGCGTATATCAATCATGATGGGGCGCGTGTTTATGGCAAACGGCGAGTTTGCCAAAGCGGTAGAAAGCCTGCTGCGGGTCATCGACCAGGATAAAGAACTGGTGAGTGAGACGCTGGAAATGCTGCAAACCTGCTACCAGCAATTAGGCAAGCAGGACGAATGGGTTGCTTTCCTGCGCCGCTGTGTTGAAGAAAATACCGGTGCGACGGCTGAACTGATGCTTTCCGACATCGTTGAGCAACACGAGGGCAGCGATACGGCGCAGGTGTATATTACGCGCCAACTGCAGCGCCATCCGACGATGCGGGTATTCCATAAACTGATGGATTACCACCTGAACGACGCGGAAGAAGGGCGTGCGAAAGAGAGCCTGATGGTGCTGCGCGATATGGTCGGCGAGCAGGTACGCAGTAAGCCGCGCTACCGCTGTCAGAAGTGCGGGTTTACCGCCTATACACTGTACTGGCACTGTCCTTCGTGCCGGGCCTGGTCAACCATCAAGCCGATCCGCGGCCTTGACGGGCAGTAATTTTTTAAAACGCTCCATTTTAGTTACAACATACTAGCGGGTTTTTGGCACTAAGTCAGCACCGTGCACTTTTCGGTCAGGCAGGAAAGGAAATCGATTCTGTCAATTTCCAACGCTGGCAGGTAGAATGCAGGCCGTTTATCTGTTCCGCGCCGCTGCGCGCCCATAGACGAAAAGGGCTGGTCATGACGTCTGTTACTTCCTCCGCTTCCCGCGTAATTACTGATTCTCCTGTTGTTGTTGCGCTTGATTACAATAACCGCGACGCCGCGCTGGCCTTTGTTGATGGTATCGATCCGCGAGATTGCCGTCTGAAAGTTGGCAAAGAGATGTTTACGCTGTTTGGTCCGCAAATTGTCCGCGATCTTCAGCAGCGTGGGTTTGACGTTTTCCTGGACCTGAAATTCCACGATATTCCTAATACCACTGCGCATGCCGTCGCTGCTGCTGCCGAGCTTGGCGTGTGGATGGTCAACGTCCATGCATCGGGTGGGGCGCGTATGATGACCGCCGCGCGCGAAGCGCTGGTGCCCTTCGGCAAAGATGCGCCGCTCCTGATTGCGGTCACCGTTCTGACCAGTATGGATGAATCTGACCTGCGCGATCTTGGCGTGACGTTGTCACCCGCCGAGCAAGCTGAACGTCTCGCACGTCTGACGCAAAACTGCGGTCTCGATGGGGTAGTCTGTTCAGCCCAGGAGGCGGTGCGCTTCAAATCCGAACTGGGCCAGCAATTTAAGCTGATCACGCCGGGTATCCGTCCTGCGGGCAGTGAAGTTGGCGATCAGCGCCGTATTATGACGCCAGAACAAGCGTTAGCTGCTGGTGTGGATTATATGGTGATCGGCCGTCCCGTTACGCAATCTGCAGATCCGGCGCAGACGCTGAAAGCGATCAATGCGTCATTGAAAAAGGGTGCCTGATGAGCGATTCCAACAGCCGCCTGGTCTATTCCACCGGGACCGGGCGTATCGATGAGCCAAAAGAGAAAGCTGAACGCCCTAAAGGTGACGGCATCGTGCGCATCCAGCGTCAGACCAGCGGTCGAAAAGGCAAGGGCGTGTGCCTGATTACCGGGATCGATCTGGATGATGCGGAGCTGGCTAAACTGGCCGCAGAATTAAAAAAGAAATGCGGCTGCGGCGGTGCAGTGAAAGATGGCGTGATTGAAATTCAGGGCGACAAACGCGATTTAATTAAAACGCTGCTCGAAGCCAAAGGAATGAAAGTTAAACTGGCGGGCGGCTAAATAAAAAGAGCCACGGGGTTAACCGTGGCTCTTTATACGTGTGTAAGTCAGACCTGAAAAATATTGAATATATTATTAGACCGGTGAGAGCCGTTATGGTGATTATTTGCCCACCTGGTGACCGATAATACCGCCGACAGCAGCACCACCTAATGTACCCAGCGTACTACCATCCGTTAATACCGCACCACCAATAGCACCGGCACCCGCACCAATCGCGGTGTTACGGTCACGTTTAGACCAGTTAGAGCACGCGCTCAGGGACATAGCTACTGTAATTGCCAGAACAGCGGCAGCGATTTTTTTGCTGGTAAAGGTCATAATACTTTCTCCTGAATTATCGATTCACGGAAAGAAGTGCACTTTAAGTATAGACAATAGTCATACTTAAATTCTGTTTCCGTGAAAGCTAGTCGCGCAGGTGTTACGTAATCACGCAAGTGATAGTCACTTCCTGTTATATCGCTAATATTAATTCTACCTGTTTAACCCGGGTTAAACAGGTAAAAACTCTTAAAGCAGGCTTCGGAATCATCTCAGAGAGAGGCGGTTTGCGCCCGATATTCAGGCGCAGAGGAGGGTCAGGCAGATTTTCTCACAATATCGACGGTCAGGCCGTTTTGCTCAAGCTGCTGGCGATGATCATCACTCAGACGGTCATCGGTGATCACGCGGCTAAATCGGTTTACCGGGCCCATCATGTAAGGATGCACGGAACCGAATTTCGAACTGTCGGTAAGGACAATCGCTTCACACTCTTTTTCCAGCACGGCATTAACCACGTCAGAACGCATCATATCCCGGCCGGTGAAGCCGGTGTCAGGTTGCCAGCCATCAATGCCAATGAACGCTTTGCTGAAATGAACCTGCTGGACATACTGGCGAGTGAGTGGACCCACCATGCTTTCACTTTTCTTCTGATAAATACCGCCCAGCAGAATGACCTCACAGCGCGTCTCCTTCAGCAGATGCGCAATATAGCTGCTGACGGTGATGATGGTGACGTCTTTTTGATCGGCCAGGGTGCGTGCCAGAAGGGCGTTACTGCTGCCATTCTCAATAAAGACCGTTTCACCATTGTTCACTAATGACGCAGCAAATTCTGCCAGTTCGCGCTTAAGGGCATAATTGTTCATCATGCGGGTTTCAACGTCTTCACTGTCCAGTGGGACGGCATAACCATGCGCACGACGCAGGTAGCTCTGTTTTTCCAGAAGGTTAAGATCCTGACGGATTGTGACTTCAGAAACGCCGGTCGTTTTAGCGAGATCGACCACGCTTACGCGCCCCTGATCGATGACCATCTGCAAAATGATTTGTTGTCGGGAATTCATAGCATCCATTTAAAAAGCGAAACGAGGTCGGAAACGGTGGAGTCAAACTTCCCACGGGGCTTTTGGCTGAGCGCTTTCTGGCGCGGAATCGGAATCTTTGCGTGCCAGTAATTCTGATTTCAGGATCTCAAGATTACGGATCGCAGAGTGATAATCACCCGCTACCAGGATATCCAGCACCGTATCAATACGTCGTGCTACAGCCAGTGCATCAATGTCAGACATAATCTCACCCCAGAAGCGAAAAGTTAATATTTTCAATGATGCAGAAAATGGGAACAAAAGAGAAGGGAAAAAATGCAATAACTAAATTACATAAATGAAAGTGACATATTTATTCCCTCTCATGCTGCGGGCTTATTGAGTGGATTAGTCTAAAACTGCGCGCAAGGCGCTTTTTTTTAAGAGGAATTAGACTATGACCGTTATCAATCAAGCAACCTGCACACTGTTTACCGATACTGAACGTTTCACTCAGCTGGCGGGCTATTATGAGGCGGAGCGTCGCACAGTCTGGATGATGTTGCGGTCGCAACCGCGCCCTTGCTTCAACCACGCATTAATAGAGGAGATCATGAACCTTTCCTGGCTGGTTCGCCAGTCCGGTTTTGCGGTCGATTTTTGGGTGACCGGATCGCTGGTACCCGATATGTATAACGCAGGTGGGGATCTGCAGTTCTTCGTGGACTGCATTCAAAACGGGCGCCGTGAAGCACTGCGTGCCTATGCGCGTGCCTGTGTTGATTGCGTGCACGCCGCATCACGGGGGTTTGATACAGGGGCAATTACGCTGGCGATGGTTGAAGGGAGCGCCCTGGGCGGTGGCTTCGAGGCTGCGCTGGCGCACCATTTTCTCCTGGCTCAGCGCGATGCCCGCTTAGGGTTTCCGGAGATCGCCTTTAACCTGTTCCCCGGGATGGGGGGCTATTCGCTCGTTGCGCGCCGCTCAGGCATGAAGCTGGCAGAGGAGCTCATCTACAAAGGGGAATCCCATACGGCTGAGTGGTACGAACAGCACGGACTGGTGGATGTGCTGTTTGAACCCGCACAAAGCTACGTCACCGTCCGGACATTTATCGACACGCTGCAGCCGAAACTGAACGGCGTAAGGGCAATGCTCCGCGCCCGTACCCGCGTTTTGCAGCTGCCGCGCAGTGAACTGATGGATATTACGGAAGACTGGGTCGATGCCGCGTTTTGCCTCGAACCGAAAGATATCGCTTATATGGAACGTCTGGTTCTGCTGCAAAACCGCCACCAGGCGGCGGGGTTACGCCAGGCCAGTTAACGCATCTTTCGTGACTGATAGCGCTTTAGCCATCGCTCGAAAACGGCAGCGGGCATCGGCTTAGCAAACAGAAAACCTTGCCGTTCGTTGACGCCGTTCTTAGTCAGAAAGGCGTCTTCTTTTGCACTCTCCACACCTTCCGCAATGACCTGCAAGTTCAGTGCCTGGGCAACGGCCACAATCGCACGGACCAAAGACTGAGAAATGGATTGTTTATGGATATCCCGAACAAACAACTGATCGAGCTTGATGGCATCGATAGGAAAACGCGCCAGCTGTGACAGGGAGGAATAGCCTGTCCCGAAATCGTCCAGATGAATTTGCGCCCCCAGTTGGCTGAACTGCTGGATGACCGAAAGGGCCAGCTCTTCGTTTTCGATCAGACAGCTCTCGGTCAGTTCAACATCGATAGGGCAATATTCAAAATTCAGATCCTTCAGCGCCTGTTTCAGGTCGCTGAATATCGTCTGGTCTGCCAGTTGACGTGCTGATACGTTGACCGCCACCCGCAGGTTAATGCCTTTATCGCGCCATTTCGCCACCTGACGCACCACGTCCAGCATAACCCAGCGCCCAAGCGGCACAATCAAGCCGGACTCTTCGGCGTAAGAGATAAATTCCAGCGGAGGAATAAGTCCGCGCTCTGGCGACTGCCAGCGCACCAGCGCTTCCAGGCTTCTGACTTCGCCGCGCCAGGTTATTTTCGGCTGGTAGTGGATCAAGAGCTGGTCGTTATCCAGCGCTTTGCGCAGGTTGGTATCCAGCCAAAGATATTCGAACACCCGCTGGTTCATCTCTGGAGAGAAAACGCAGAACTTGCCTCGCCCGTTCTCTTTCGCGGTATACATGGCGGTATCCGCGTTGCGAATGACGCTCTCGCGATCGTTACCATGCTGCGGGGCAAGGGCGATGCCCAGAGAGCAGCCGGTGTAAATTTCAATTAAGCCGATGCGGAAGGGTTGTCGTAACCGGTTCAAAATACGCGATGCCATGGCTTCCAGTGAGCCTTGTGAGGTATCGGTTGCCATCACAATAAACTCATCGCCGCCGAGTCTCGCCAGCACCTGACCTTCATCCAGACAGCTCAGAATGGCAAGTGCGACGGCCTGCAATAGCTGGTCGCCAAACATATGCCCGTAGGCATCGTTAACTTTTTTAAAGTTATCCAGGTCGAGATAGACCACGCCGACCTGAGTGTCTCCCCGGGAGTCGATGGCATCGGAAATCAGCTCGTGGATCGCGTTTCGGTTTGGCAGTCCGGTGATGGTATCCGTATTGGCCAGCACCCTCAGGCGCTCCTGTGCACGCCGCTCCTCCGTGATATCGGTACCGGAACAGATAAGATAAATTTCATTTTTACCGCTGCCGCTGTGAACAAATTTGTTTCTGAACAGAAACAATCGCTGCCCTTTGCGGGTCTTAACCCAGCGTTCAACTTCGTAGGAACTGCCGTTACGAAAAAAACCGGCGATATTACGTCTTGAGGCAGCGGCTTCGCTGCGGGTCATAAAGAGTTTGAAGACGTTTTGCCCGATCACCTCGTGCTCTTTCAGCCCGGTGTACTCTTCGCTCAGGCGGTTAAAGCGCTGGATATTGCCGTTCTGGTCCAGGATAACGATAACTGAATTGGCTTCTGAGACAACCTGTTCGGCAAAAGAGAGGCCCTGCGCCAGATCGCGCGCAACGGAAGGGGTATCGTGCCAGGCAGAGGCCGTACCGGCCCACTCGTTTCGGGTAATTTTGCGCCCAACCAGATGGACTGGAACATCTTCACCGTACAAAGAGAGGGTCATCGAGATGCTGGAGGTGATGACGGTTAGCTGGCGGATGAGCGCGGCCTGTTCATCATTCAACGCGATCACTTGCGTCACATCGGCATTTTCACTGGTGGAGAGGTGCAGAGCATTGCTGTCAGCGGTCAGTCGCCACCAGGGGCTGTGGGTTCCCATGTAACGAAACAGCAAATTCTGCTCCAAATCGTCCATCCTGTTGTCTCCCGCAGCTGCTCATTAGCGCACAAATTATTCATCTGTTGTCGACTTTTCCGTTGTGATGCAGCGGCAAAACCGAAGTGAACTTATTGTTTTTTCCCTGATTTCTAATAATAAAACGAGTCAGGCAAAAAAGGATACTCAGCGTATAAAAATTCACGTAACCGAATATGAAGGATTCTTTTAATGTAGATAATTATGGCGATTTTGGGCGGGAGGAGGCTGAAAATAGTCAGTGATTTTGCGGTTTGTGATGAGAGAAGAGTTTGTCGACCCGTCCATGAAGGAAGGGTCGACAATTTAACAGCTTGTCAGGCAACCGGGCGTGCAATGATGCTGCGCGTTTCTATGCGAACTTCAGCGATATTTACGTCAATCACGTCCGTGACTTTGTAAACCGTTTCGCCTTTGATTTGCACGGTGCCGTTTTCCTGGCTACACACCAGTTCGTCGCGTACTGCATGCAGGAACGGCGCTGGAATGAAAGCAACGGCACCGTTGTCCACCAGACGTACGCGCATACCGCCGCGGCTGACATCAATGATTTCCGCCGGGAAGCGGGCATCCGTTCCAGCTTTATCATTCAGGAAACGCGCGTACAGCCAGTCACCGACATCGCGTTCAGCCATACGGTTCAGGCGGCGGCGCTCGGCCATTTGCACGGTGGAATCATCCTGAGGGCGTGCAACCGTTTCCCCTTTGATAATCGCTTTCAGCAGACGATGGTTTACCATGTCGCCGTACTTACGAATCGGAGAGGTCCAGGTGGCATAGGCTTCAAGCCCCAGGCCGAAATGCGGTCCCGGTTCAATGCTGATTTCGGCAAAGGACTGGAAGCGACGAATACGGCTGTCGAGGAAACCGGAAGGCTGCGCATCCAACTCGCGGCGAAGTTTGCAGAAGCCTTGCAGCGTCAGCACTTCTTCTGGATCGACATGCACGTCATGCGTTTTCAGCAGGGCAGCCAGCGCCTCGGTGTTAGCCGGGTCG
>NZ_JAIHAZ010000002.1:241941-301033 GCF_019718755.1 Enterobacter sp. RIT637 | reverse complement strand
GGAAGGCTGCGCATCCAACTCGCGGCGAAGTTTGCAGAAGCCTTGCAGCGTCAGCACTTCTTCTGGATCGACATGCACGTCATGCGTTTTCAGCAGGGCAGCCAGCGCCTCGGTGTTAGCCGGGTCGAATCCGGTGTGCACGTTATAGATGCCGAAGCCTAACTTGTCGCGCAATACGCGGGCGGCACAAATGTTGGCCGAAATCATGGCTTCTTCAACAATACGGTTCGCGATGCGGCGTGGTTCAGCAACGATATCCAGCACTTCGCCTTTTTCACCCAACACGAAACGGTAGTCCGGACGATCCTTGAAGACCAGCGCATGGGTTTTACGCCATTCGCTGCGGCTCAGACATACACGATGCAGCAGTCGAATTTGCGCGGCAATGGCGTCGTTTTCAGGCTGCCAGGTGCCCGCGTTTTCCAGCCAGTCGGACACATCGTCATAGGCCAGCTTGGCTTTGGATTCGATGGTCGCAGCAAAGAATTCGATATCGTCTTCAATCGTGCCGTCGGCGGCGATAGTCATGCGGCAGGCGAGTACCGGGCGCACTTCATTCGGGCGCAGCGAGCAGAGATCGTCAGAGAGTTCACGCGGCAGCATCGGGATATTGAAGCCCGGCAGGTAGTTGGTGAACGAACGCACTTTTGCCATATCGTCCAGTTTGCTGCCTTCGACAATCCAGGCGGTAGGATCGGCTATCGCGACGGTCAAATGCACTTTGCCATCCGCAGTCTCTTCTGCAAACAGCGCATCGTCCATATCTTCGGTGCTGGCACTGTCGATGGTGACAAAGTCCAACCCGGTTAGGTCGCGGCGCGTCAGACCTTCGTCCTGCATTTCTGTCGCGACGCCGTCCGGCGCCTCTTTCTCGAGATTGTGACGCGCCAGCGTTACCCACCAAGGGACGAAGTGGTCGTCACCGAAGGTGATAAATTGCGTCAGCTCAGCATAGAAACCACGGTCGCCTTTGAGAGGGTGGCGGCGCATTTCAGCAACGGCCCAGTCACCCTCTTTAAAATCATGCTCAACGCCACGCGCAGCACGGCACTGAATAGCATCTTTCAGCAGGGGATGATCCGGCACGATGGAAAGACGGTCATCTTTTCGGTGTACCTTGCCCACGAAGCGAGTCAGGAACGGTTCAATCAGTTCTTCTGGCTCGGCGGACTCGCGTTCCTTTTCCGTATGAATAACCGCTGTGACGCGATCGCCGTGCATCACTTTTTTCATCTGCGGAGGCGGGATGAAATAGCTCTTTTGCCCGTCAACTTCAAGGAAGCCAAAGCCCTTTTCCGTGGCTTTTACGACCCCTTCTGCACGCGGCGTCTGGGAATGCAGTTGCTGTTTAAGCTGCGCTAGCAGCGGGTTGTCCTGAAACATAATGTTCTATTTTCGTAGCCATTGAGCGGCTGACAGTTTTACGCGAATCTTACTGCTTCAGCAAGCGCTCTTTGGGTAAAGAGTATGGTTATTCCGCTTTGCCAAGGGCCACGCGCAGGCGGTCAAGCCAGCCGGTAAATGCGCTTTGAGTAAGCAGATTGACGGCGCGGATATCGGGGATCCCAACATCGTTCAGCGGCGTGAATTGCGCCGCGCTAAAACGATCCGGTGAACGGGTCAGTAGCTCTACTGCCGCAGTCAGCACCCCGTGCGTTTGTAGCGCGTTTTGACGATGATTGATCAGAATCTCGCCCGTCAGGTTGAGCAGCGCAGGTTCATGGCTCAGTACCGGCGTGAGCGCCTGAAGTTCAGGCTCCGCTTGCCAGCGTGAAAGAGTCTCAAGCTGGAGTGGGGTGGCGTAGCGCAGTTCGACGACGGGGAGTACAGGAGTCCATACAGGAATAGTCACCGGTAAGGAGTGAGGCGGAATATGGTGTCCGGGCAGCCAGCGCACAGGATGCCCCAGTAACGCCTGAAACACCGCCACAACGCGCGCCTGAAAGCCAATAAAGCCGATAATCTGGTTGATCAGCACCATGTCATAGGTAGTCAGGCCCACTTCATCGAGCTGTAGCTGCGCTTTGTGGTCAATGACGTCTGGTGAGCTGGCGAGCTGGCGGGCATATTGCGTGATTTGTGCCAGACGGCGGTTGCTTTCGCGAGAGGAGTCGGGACCAGGAAGCGGGGCGAGCAGGGCAGCGTAGTGGTTACAGAGTCGCTGAACACCACATGCCTGAGCGACCGTCAACGCCGTACTGAGTCTGTCGTAGGCGCTGAGCGTGTGCAGCCGGTTAACCTCAATATCGAGCGGGAACAGTAGGTGGCACATGGCCCTGGCGGGAGAGAGCCAGCCATGGCACGCGGTGACAATCTTTTCAGGTAGATCTAAATCGAGCAAAAAACGATCGTCGACGTTAGCGGCTTCGGGCACCAAAGGCAGGACATCCGTTTGCGAGTGGTTGGACTGGGTTTCATGATACCAGTGGCCTTTGCCGGAAAAGCGGCGTTGTTCCATGGGCGTTCCTTGATCTCAAAATGGCGATCAATATCCTGGCGTAAGGCGGATGAGGGGAAAAATATTGTTAGGTGATAACAAATAACAGAAGGGAATAACGAAGAGGACTGCGGGGGGAGAGAAACTCTCTTCCCGGACGGGAAGAGAGTGACATGCTTATTTGATTTCCAGCTCGTTCATTGCAGCGATGTTGAAACCGCCGTCAACGTGAACCACTTCGCCGGAGATACCCGCAGAAAGGTCAGAGCACAGGAAGGCTGCAGAGTTACCCACATCTTCAATGGTAACGGTACGACGAATCGGGGTAACCGCTTCGCAGTGTGCCAGCATTTTACGGAAATCTTTAATACCGGAAGCGGCCAGGGTGCGGATAGGACCTGCAGAGATGGCGTTAACGCGCACGCCTTCAGGACCCATAGCATTCGCCATGTAACGTACGTTCGCTTCCAGAGAGGCTTTAGCCAGACCCATCACGTTGTAGTTAGGGATTGCACGCTCTGCGCCCAGGTAGGACAGGGTCAGCAGGGCAGCGCCCGGGTTCAGCATCGCGCGGCAGGATTTTGCCATCGCAACGAAGCTGTAGGAGCTGATGTCGTGAGCGATTTTGAAGCCATCACGGGTAACCGCGTTCACGTAGTCGCCGTCCAGCTGATCGCCAGGCGCGAAACCGATGGAGTGAACGAAACCGTCGAATTTCTCCCACGTTTTAGCCAGTTCAGCAAACATGCCATCGATGCTTTCGTCTTGTGCAACGTCACATTCCAGAACAATGCTGGAACCCAGCTGCGCGGCAAACTCTTCAACACGGCCTTTCAGCTTGTCGTTCTGGTAGGTGAACGCCAGCTCAGCGCCTTCGCGATGCATTGCCTGTGCGATGCCGTATGCGATGGACAGTTTGCTGGCAACGCCAGTCACCAGAATGCGCTTACCGGAAAGAAAACCCATAGCTTTAATCCTTATATTCATTGCTAATTTTGCCTTGTAATTCATAGCGTTACAGGCGGTATTTCAAAATCATTCGAAATTAGCTCGAAATTATAGCCCACTCACAGCCCCTTGTGTCACGATATTTCTCGCACTTCTCCGAAGACGCCTGCCCCGAAGAATGCACCGCGGACTCGCGGGGGCTCAAAATTTCAGCATTCGTCCAGTATATCACCCGGTAACAGCTTCGCCTCATCCAACCAGAGAAGGAGCGCGATTCCACCAGGGTATTCACGCTTTCCTGATGTTGTCGACGAAACGCGCAATGACGATAAAGAAAACGGGTACGAAGAAGATCGCGAGAAGCGTACCGCTGATCATGCCTCCAAATACGCCGGTACCGATGGCATGCTGCGTACTGTCGCTCGCCCCCCTGGCCAGCATCAAGGGAACAACCCCTAAAGTAAAGGCTAACGAGGTCATCACAATTGGGCGCAGGCGCTGGCTGGCGGCATGAATGGTTGCCGCCAGCAGGGGCTGCCCCTGGCGATGGAGCTGCCTGGCAAATTCAACGATTAAAATGGCGTTCTTGGCTGACAGGCCGATAAGCGTAATCAGGCCGACCTTGAAGAAAACGTCATTCGTCATACCAGCAACAGACACAGCTATCACCGCGCCGATAAGACCCAGCGGAACGACCAGCATGACCGCAAAAGGAATAGACCAGCTCTCATACAGGGCGGCGAGTACCATAAATACGACCAGTATCGACAGGACGATAAGGCCCGGAAGCTGAGATTCCGATTTTCTCTCCTGCAATGAACTCCCGGCCCACTCGCCCGCCATACCCTGAGGTAAATCTCTGGACAAACTCTCCATAATCTTCATTGCGGTGCCGCTGGACTCTCCCGAGGCCGCATTTCCGGTAATGCGAATAGCAGAATATCCCTGGTAACGCGTCAACTGCTGCGGCGCAACGTTCCAGGAAAGCGTGGCAAACGTCGATACCGGTACCATCTGACCCATCCAGTTTTTCACTGATAACATCAGTATCTGCTCAGGCTGCATTCGGTAGGGCGCATCGGCCTGAATAATCACCTGCTGAACGCGGCCGTTATACGTATAGTCATTAACGTAATTTGAGCCCAGGGTGACGGAGAGCGTCTGGTTGATTTCATCAAATGAGACGCCCATCGCTTCCGCCTTTTCTCTGTCAACCTGGAG
Source organism: Enterobacter sp. RIT637 (assembly GCF_019718755.1). Classification (NCBI taxonomy): domain Bacteria; kingdom Pseudomonadati; phylum Pseudomonadota; class Gammaproteobacteria; order Enterobacterales; family Enterobacteriaceae; genus Enterobacter; species Enterobacter sp. RIT637. The sequence continues at coordinate 296,427 of NZ_JAIHAZ010000002.1, read as the reverse complement.
CGCAAGGCTTGTTCCTTCCGGAAGTCCGTCTATATACACGTCACTCAGTTCAGGGCGCTGATTAGCGTGCAGGACCAGCGCGTCGGCAGCGCGCTTTAACGCCTCGTAGCCCAGCCCCGCTCTGTCCTGCACGTACCAGGTGAAGCCCGACGAGGTGCCCATATCCGAAATGGCCGGCGGGAGCAGGCTCATCGTGACGGCATCAGAGACGTTCGCCATGCTGGCCTGTATCTTGTCGGCTTCGCCCTGAGCCGTCGAGCCCTGCCGATCTTTCCAGTCCTTCAGCGTAGTGAAGGCCATAGCCGAGTTTGGTCCTGAACCTGAAAACCCAAACCCCAGGATCATAATGTTGCTTTCAATATCCGGCTGGGCCGCAATTTCCTTTTCAAATTTTTTAACCACGTTGAGGGTGCGCTGCATCGTGGCATCAGAAGACAGCTGGATTGAGGACATAAAGTAGCCCTGATCTTCGTCCGGCAGAAAGGACGACGGTAACGAAGACAATCCCAGAAACAGCGCAGCACAAAGCGCAGCGTACAGGAGCAGCATACGTCCGCTTCGCTTCAGAACGGCACCCAGCCCGGCTTCGTAGCAGACAGTGAGCGAACGGAAGCGCGCGTTAAACCTGGCCGCGAACCGTCCACCTCCACTCTTTCCTGCCTTGTGCGGCTTGAGTAACGTTGCGCACAGGGCGGGCGTCAGCGTCAGGGCTAGAAACGCGGACAGCAGTATGGAGACCGCCATGGAAATACAAAATTGTCGGTAGATAATCCCGACGGATCCTTCAGCAAACCCCATGGGGATAAAGACCGCGGTTAGCACCAGCGTGATCCCTATAATCGCCGGGGTGATTTCCTGCATGGCTTGCCGCGTTGCGTCACGCGGGGACAGGCTTTTTTCCTCCATCAGTCGTTCAACGTTTTCTACGACCACAATGGCATCATCAACGATAATCCCTATCGCCAGCACCATGCCGAACATCGTCAGAATATTGATGGAGTATCCGCTCAACAGCATCACCGTGAAGGTGCCAAGAAGTGCGACGGGAGCAACAATCGCCGGGATAAGCGTACAGCGTATCTTATGCAGAAACAGCAGCATAACCAGGAAGACCAGGACCATCGCTTCCACAAATGTCTGAACAACCTTCACGATAGAAAGTTTCACAAACGGCGCGGTATCGAAGGGAACCGTAAACGTCATTCCGTCGGGTAACACCCGGGAAAGCTCGTCGATGCGCGCACGCACGCCTGAAGCCGTACTCATTGCGTTGGCGCCTGGCGAGAGCTGAATTGCCGCCGCCGTTGCGGGCACCCCATTTTCGCGGATACCAAAGGCGTAGCTTTGCAGGCCAGATTCAACCCGTGCAATGTCGGACAGTTTCAGGCGGGCGCCGGATGCGTCAGATTTCAGGGTGATATTCCTGAACGCCTCGACCGAGGAGAGCTGTCCCTTTACGGTGATGGGATACGTTACCCCTTGTCCTTCAGAAGCTGGCTCATCTCCCGTTTTACCGGGCGAAACCAGGGCATTTTGCTGGCCAACAGCGGTAAGAACATCACTTACTGAAAGCCCATAGCTGTGGAGCTTCATGGGATCCAACCATATGCGCAGCGCTTTTTCGCCGCCAAACAGCTGAACTTTCCCTACGCCGGGCACGCGACGAAGCTCGTCACTGACGTTTCTGGCAAAATAGTCGCTTAAATCGGCTTCCTCAAATTGACCTGTCGCGGACTTCAGCCCCACCATCATTAAGAATCCAGAATTAGCGGCCTCAACGTTAATACCGTTTTGTCTTACTGCCTGAGGTAAACGAGGCTCGACGGTCTTAATCTGATTCTGCAGGTCCATTTGCGCCAGCTTGATGTCCGTGCCTGGTTTAAACGTGACGGTAATTGATGCGGAACCGGTTGTGTCACTGGATGATTCGAAATAGAGCAAGTTATCGACGCCAGAGATTTCGCGTTCTATTAACGACACCACCGACGTATTCATGATATCGGGGCTGGCCCCCGGGTAACTGACGGAAATAATGATTCCCGGTGGTGCCACCGCCGGATACTGCGAAATCGGTAAACGGGGAATAGAAAGAAGTCCCGCCAGAACGATAAAAAGCGCCACTACCCAGGCAAAAACGGGGCGTTCAATAAAAAAATGAGGCATTAAATTAACGTCCAGTTACGTGAATTTCATCATCAGTGGAAACGCGTTTACCGATGTCCCTGAGCTGCGAAAATTTCTCAAGAAGCTGCGGTGCGTCATCGAGGCTCGTCGCAAACATCCACATGTAGGTCATCACGGAATAAATATGCCCGGCGGTGATACCGGTTGAGCGCGTCATCCAGACGATGGTCAGTGTAAAAAGCGCGGCAACAAGTACGCCAACCCACAAATAACCCCACGCCTCGCGGTCAGATAATGCGATACGTAAACGCGCAAGCATGGAGTAATGTCGGTGAAGGGTGGCCGTACCCGCCTTATGAACATAATCCACTTCTTTTTCCAGCCGATTATTCAGGCGCATGAATAGCCATTCATTTTTACGGGCATATTCGGAGACAAATCCCAGGAGGATAAGTACAATCGCAAAGCACATGACGCCGGCCCAAAATTCAATAAACAGCAACATGATTGCAGCACCTAAAAGTGAACTCAGCGATGTAATAAGCAGGGGAAGGTGCATTTCAAAGAAATCCACATACTCGCGCGAGAGCGTTACCCTGGCGGCGATTGCCGAATGGTTTAGCTGATATTTGCGTTGTGTCAGGACGACGGATACCGCGAGTCCGGCATAAATGCGTGCAAACGTGCGGGTGTCTACGCTCCGTCTGGCCGCGCCGATGAACCACATACAAAGTACCATCAGGCCATACAGCGCGGCGTTAAGCGTCTCACCTGCAAGGATGGCATTTATCGCGATACCTGCCAGAACGGGATAAAGTAAAAAAGTGACGTTTTCGGCCACCACCAGCAAGAAAGTGACAACCAGTTTTTTTCGGTACCGTATCGCGAGCTTTTTAAGCGAGTGCATCACACCGACAGATTCCGAAGAACGGAGATTATTATTACGATTCATCATTATGGGTAAGTCGTGTCAGACTTTTCAGTGTATTATTTTTGTGCAAAAAAATGAGGTAGAGAGTCTACCGCACGCCTGTTTAGCGGAAATGGGTGGTTTGTGGAGGACGTGTGGAGCTCAGATTCAAATCATTCTCATAATGAGGTACAGCGGTGTTCCGCCAAAAAAAATGATCAAATAACACTCGTAATAAAAGATCAGATCTTCGATGTCGGGCATCGCGTTTAACAGCACGGTGAACGTAATAATGAGATAAACAAAAATCACCATTAGCCAAAAGGCGATGACAAGTAGTTCAGTCAGCGCGCCAGCTTTATTTTGGATTGTCAAAGAGACAACCGACAATGCGATGCAGCCATAAATGATGGGGGAAGAGGGTAGTGTCGAGGCGACTTTTTCGTCCATTCTGTGTATCAGCACCAGCCAAATATATAATAATCCCCAGGACAGCATCAGGAATAGGGAATATATGCCGATTTTTTTAGGGTGGAAATATTTAGAGAGTTCCATGTTCATTATCTCAGCCAACTTCAGAATGTCTTTAAGGGACACGATTATTTAGTCACGTTCGATGAAAAGATGGCATATGCCTGAACAGCTATTTTGAACAGGCATTGTCGAGTTTTTATTGCCTGAATGTGTATGCTGTGTGGAGAAACAACCGGGAATTTAAATCCACCCCGCAAAATTTTTTGACCACGGCACTTTTTCCCGAAGACTGTGTCTTATTGTGCTAAAGATGTCTGATAGCGTGCTCAAAGGGATTTCACCCACGGAGATAGAATGTACAAAAATACGCTGATCCTTGTCGTTGAAGATGAAGAGGAAATCGCCGATATACTCATGAGCTACTTAGAGCGCTCGGGAATGAAAACGCTCAGGGCCAGCCAGGGCGAGCAGGCAATAACGCTTAATCGCCTCCATAAACCGGATCTCATCTTGCTGGACATTCACCTGCCCGTATGTGACGGCTGGAGCGTACTTACCACGCTTCGTCAGGAAAGTTCTGTCCCCGTCATTATGGTTTCCGCTCTTGATCAGGATGTCGATAAGCTCATGGGGCTGAGGCTGGGCGCGGATGATTATGTGATCAAACCCTTCAACCCTTCAGAAATTGTCGCACGGGTTGAGGCGGTGCTGCGCAGGACGAAACCCACGCTTCAGCAGGCGGGTTCCCTGCCGCTGAGAACGCCATTTATTACGGTCTATCCGGATGACTTCTACGTGGAAGTCACCGTGGGCGAAGAGGCTATCTCCCCGGTATTAACGACGACCGAATTTAAATTACTTACCTACCTGGTGAGATATCCGCGAAAGGTCTGCTCCCGTGAAGAGTTACTCAACGCGTGTCTGCCGGAAGGTGATACTCTCGACAGAACGGTTGACAGCCACATGAGCAAGTTGCGTAAAAAACTAGAGCTTGCTGGCCTTTACGGTGTTCCCGAGAGCATCAGAGGCATGGGCTATCGGCTTGGGGAAAAGAAATGAACAAAGAGTCTGTCCTGAGCCGTCAGATCTTAACGTATATGCTGTTGCTGACGTTTACGATAATTGCCATCGCCATACTGGGCTCCTGGTTTTTTTACTCCTTTATACTGGATCATCTCCCGGGTGGCGCTGTTGCGGGCGATGACGAGCAGATGACAATGTGGGACTGGGTATGGATTGGGACCGCGACAACGATTAGCCTGATTATTGCACTCTTTTTCACGGTCAAACTTTCATCACGAATACTGACCCCGCTTAACGCAGTAGCGTCCAGCCTGAAAAAGATTTCTCAGGGCGATTTGGACGCACGGGCATTTTGTACCAGTTCCCGGCTTGGTGAGATCAATCACCTTGTGACGGATTTCAATGAAATGGCGGAAAAATTACAGACGCTGGATATCCAGCGAAAATCCTGGAATGCCGCTATTGCGCACGAACTGAGAACCCCGGTCACGATCTTACGCGGACGGCTTCAGGGATTGGTTGACGGTGTTTTTACCCCGGACCCGGTTCTGTTTAATAATCTTCTCAAGCAGACGGAAGGGTTAACCCGTCTGATTGAAGATCTCCGGGTTATCAGTTCGGGTGGCGGGGCGGGATATACCTTATATAAGTCCAGAACGGATCTAAAAGGGACAATACAGGATGCACTCGATACATTCATGCCCGAGTTCAACCGTAAGGCATTTACCGTCAATACAGAACTGAGAGATCAACAATGCGTATTCGATCCATTACGTATCAATCAGTGCCTGACCGTTTTATTTGACAATGCCTTACACTATTCAACCTCGCGCAAACTCATCGTGAAAAATGGCGTTTCTGATAAAGGCAATTATATCCTTATTCAGGACGGGGGGCCGGGCATCCCCAGGGAGTTTCATGATTTTTTATTTCAGCCCTTTCAGCGCGATAATGGCACCAGACATTTGAACCCGGAAGGCTGTGGTTTGGGCCTGTCGGTAGTAAAAGCCATCATGCTGGCTCATGATGGCGATGTTACCTATACCTTATCGACGCAAAACCATTCGATATTTAAACTCACCTGGCCCGACTCGTGAGATTCAGCGGCAGGCCAAATGTGCCTGCCCGCGATAAATGCCATATTTTTCCTAACTTAGCATCCCATTCCTGCGGGGTAATTGTCAGTTTACCGCGTCTTGGGCTTAAGGTTATTTCACTGAAGTAGATTTCATCTTTTTTCAGCATAAGGTCAACGCGGCAGTAGTCAATTCCAGCCGCCAGCTCCTGGGATGCCAACAATGCCTGTCGGAACAAGACCGGTTCGCATGGATCAGATGAAGTATTCGGATATTCCATCTGGAAGGGTTGTAAGTTCCAGTGCCTGTCATAAACGTTGATAAAACCTTTGCCGTTATCATCCGTAAAATCCGCTTCAATATAGTGGGCAACGCCATGAAAGCAATGGATCCTTAGCATTTCGGGCGTTATATTCCTGTCAGCATCATCGAAGAGATCGATGAGCGGCTCACAAAGTATACTCGGCGCAATGTTTTTGTATTGCCATTCGCGCGTGGTGTAGTACAAATTTTTCTTTAACGCGAGACTCAGTTTTTTACACGCTTCCCTATCGTTAAATTGCGCTTTGTTTGTACATATTACTGTGCTGCCACTGTCATGGTTGCACTTAAGGACGAACTTGTCAGGGAGTGCTGAAAAATCAATCTGCGACGCCCGGGAATAAACGCCAATTAGGGGAACCGTTTTCACTCGTTTTGTTCTGGAGGAAACGTATGCCCGAACGGCGAGTTTATCGGCGAGCATTGTGTAGAGGTTATTATGGTCATAGACCAGACGATGACATATTTTTTCACTCAACGTAGTGGGTGATTGAATGTTTGGGATTCTTCCTGAGGTTTTTTTAAGCCTGGTTGTATGGAAATGCAGGTCTGTGATTAAAAAAGAACGGCATTTTCTTATTAGATATTCAGTGTATTTGAGAACGTAAGTGGCGTTATTCATTTCTTCTCCTCCGTAATTTCTGGATATTCTGGAGGGGAACTATTGATTTATTTTGTGTGAAATATGGAGCAGGAGTGGAGACGAAAAGACAAAGGATTAAATAGCGTATACTAACTATTTAATCCTTAATTCAGTTGAGCAATTTCGTTCAGTGCCGCTACAGGAGCGTCTATCTCATGCTTATCGATCTTTTCTCCACGCATCGGCGGTCAATGCTTCACCGAAATGCCCGGCGATGAGCCGTTTCGTCAAATCGTGCAGCGGGGAGGCCAGCACATCAGCCGTGCTTCCACGTTCGACTACTTCACCCTGGTGCATCACCATGACCTGGTCGCTGATGTGTTTCATCATGCCAAGATGCTGGGTAACGTAGATATAAGAGATACCCTGTTTTTCCTGTAATTCCAGCATCAGGTTAATTAACTGCGAACGCATCGACATATCCAGCGCGGCAAGGGCTTCGTCGGCAATAATCACCTTTGGACGCAGAATCAACGCGCGTGCCAGCCCCAGACGTTGTTTCTGACCCGGCGCGAGCATGTGCGGGTAGTAGCTCACATGATCGGGAAGCAGTCCCACTAAACGCAGCGTTTCAACGATGCGTTTACGCCGGGCTTCAGGCTCCAGGTCGGTATTCAACCGCAGCGGGAAATCCAGGATCTGCGAAATTCGCTGGCGAGGATTGAGAGAAGTAGAGGGATCCTGGAAGATCATGCGGATGCGCTGGCTGCGGAAAGAGTAGTCACCGAATTTTAGCGGGTGATCGTCAATCAGCACTTCGCCATCGGTGGGTTCGACCATGCCCGCAAGCATCTTCGCCAGCGTGGATTTTCCTGACCCGTTCTCGCCAATGATCGCCAGCGTCTGTTTCTCGCGCAGCGTGAAGCTCAGCGGCTTTACCGCTTCTACGGTCTGGCGATGAAAGAGCCCTGTGCGGTAGCGAAAGGTCTTACTCAGGTTGCGAACTTCCAGCAAGGTTTCGACCATTTCACTCTCTCTCCATGTTCAGCGGGAAATGACAGGCGTACAGGTGGCTTTTTGCCCCTGTCAGACGCGGCGTCTCAATGCATTTGCGCTGAGCGTAGGGGCAACGCGGTCCCAGACGGCAACCAATAGGCAACGACTCCAGCAGGGGAATGGCACCCGGCAAGGTATTCAGACGGCTTTTATGCGGCATCGCGCTACCGAAATCCGGTATCGCGCGGATCAGTGCCTGGGTGTATGGATGATGCGGCGTATTCACCAGATCTTCGCTGACGGCCGTTTCGACCGTCTGACCGCAGTACATCACGTCAATTTTATCCGCCCATTTGCTCAGCATCTGCAGGTCATGGCTGATCAGCAAAATGGTGGTGTTATTGTTCTGGTTAAGACGCGTCAGCAGGCGGAAAATTTGCGCCTGCGTTGTTGGCTCCATCGCGTTTGTGGGCTCATCGGCAATCAGCATGCGCGGCTGGTTTGCCAGCGCAATGGCAATCATCACTTTTTGACATTCGCCATCGGTCAGCTCGTAAGGGAAGCTGCGCATCGCGTCTTTGTGATCTTTAATCCCGACACGGTGCAGTAGCTCAATGGCGCGGCGCTTGCGCCAGCCAAAACGCTGCCACCAGCGTCCTTTATAGGTCCAGCCGGGGATGTTCTGCATCAGTTGTTTACCGACGCGCTCGGACGGGTCGAGACAGGATTGCGGCTCCTGGAAAATCATCGACACGTTATGACCCACCAGCTTGCGGCGCTCCCGAGGGGAGAGGCGCAGCAGGTCGATATCATCAAAGCGCATGCGGTCAGCGGTGACGCGCCAGTTGTCTTTCGCCACGCCGCAGATGGCTTTGGCGATCAGGCTCTTACCGGAGCCAGATTCTCCCACCAGCCCGCGAATTTCGCCTTCAGCAAGGGTTATGCTGATGCGGTCCACGGCCTTCACCCAGCCTTCACCGGTCTTGAATTCGATTGTCAGGTTGCGGATATCAAGTAACGGCATTATTCCACCCCCGCATTAATCGCACGGCGAATGCCGTCGCCCAGCAGGTTGACCAGCAGTACGCTCACCATAATGGCCGCCCCTGGCAGCATGACCGTCCACGGCGCGACATAGATAAGCTCCAGGGCATCGCCGAGCATTGCACCCCATTCCGGGGAGGGCAGTTGCGCCCCCAGATCGAGGAACCCCAGCGCGGCGATGTCCAGGATGGCCATCGACAGAGCGCGGGTGATCTCAGTGACAAGCCCGGCAGCAATGTTCGGCAATACGGCAAACCACAAAATATTAAACGTGGTCGCGCCGTCCAGACGGGCAGCGACAACGTACTCTTTTTCCAGTTCGTCATGCACCAGGCTGTATACCGAGCGAACCAGACGCGGCAGGATCGCCAGCCAGACGGCAAACATCGCGTGTGACAGATGTGGGCCCGCGAACGCCACGACGATAATGGCAAGCAGCAAAGACGGAATAGAGAGCAGGGTATCCAGAATGTGGTTCAGCACCGCCGAACGCAGGCCGTGGGTAGAGCCTGCAAAAATACCCAGCGCCAGGCCGCAGATGGTGGCCGCCAGCGTAACCACAAACGCACCGCCCACCGTCGGGGCCGCACCGCTCAAAAGACGGCTTAACACGTCACGTCCGAGATCGTCAGTCCCGAGGAAGAAGGAGACTTCACCATAGCGGGACCACGACGGCGGCAAAAGCTGATAGCCAAGGAACTGCTGATCGATGCCATACGGCGCAAACCACGAGCCCAACACGCACAGCAAGGCCAGGCCAGCGCAGCCGTAAAGGCCGATCATTGCCGTGGTGTCACCATAGAATTTACGCCACACGGTACGTAGCGCACCGGGCGTGCGCTTTTCACTGTATACGCTATCGTAAGGCATACCATTCCTTATGCTTCAGTGGGTTGGCCATGGCACCCAAAATATCGGAAAGAACGTTAACAATAATCACCAGTGAGCCAATCACCATCACACCGGCGGAGATCGCCGCGTAATCCTGCTGGCGAATGGCATTAATCATCCAGCGCCCCAGACCCGGCCAGCTAAAGACCATCTCAGTGATCATCGCCAGGGTCAGCATGGTAGAAAATTGTAATCCAAGGCGGGGAATAACCGGCGGCAGCGCATTGTGCAGCACATGGCGACGCAGAATAGTCAGACGCGACAGCCCGCGCGTGGCGGCAGCTTTGACGTAGTTCTGGTCGAACACCTCGATGGTGCTGATGCGCATCAGGCGGATCACTTCAGTAGTAGGCGCAACGGCCAAAGTCAGAACCGGCAGCACCATATGACGCAGCGCACTCATGATCATCTCATCGCGCCAGACCGAATCGGAAAGCCATGCATCAATGATGGCAAACCCGCTTACCGTTTTTACCGTGTAAAGCAGATCGAATCGCCCGGAAACCGGCAGCCAGCCTAGCGTCAGCGAGAAGAAGAGGGTGAGCAGCAGTGCCAGCCAAAATACCGGAATTGAGAAGCCGAGCAGGGCAATTGCGCTGATAAATTTATCCTGCCATTTATTGCGATAAATGCCCGCCAGCATCCCCACGGGAATGCCCACCATCAAAGCAAAGCCAAAAGCCAGGATGCACAGCTCCATGGTCGCCGGGAAAACCTCTTTCAACTGTTCTGAGATCAGCTGTCCGTTAATGCTGGAAACCCCGAAGTCCCAGTGCAGTACGCCGTTAAACCAGAACAGCCACGCATCCCACAGTGACGATCCCTGAAGCGGGGCGTGGGGGGTGAAATAGCTCAGGCTAAAGCCCACGAAGGTCAAAAAGAACAGCGTAACCAACAGCAACAGCAGACGGCGCAAGGTAAATATAATCATGGTTTCTTCACCTCTTGCTCTTTTTCACGGGTGACCCCTGCGAAGGAGGCGTTGCCAAACGGACTCAGTACCAGCCCTTTAATATCGTACCGGTAGGCCTGCAAACGCAGGGATGATGCCAGCGGGAGCACCGGGAGTTCCCGAGCCAGAATATCCTGAGCCTCGTCGTAGGCTTCAATACGCGACGCAAGCTGCTGTGAGGCCAGTGCTTTTTGTAAAACGGCATCAAACTCCCGATGACACCAGTGCGCGTAGTTAGTCTGCGAGTTAATCGCGGCGCAGCTGAGCAACGGGCGGAAGAAGCTGTCCGGGTCGTTACTGTCGGTAGACCAGCCTGCCAGCGTCAAATCATGGTTCATATCCATCAGGCGAGCCTCCTGGAAACGACCTTCGACAGGGACGATGATCACTTTAACGCCCACCTGCGCCATATCGGCCTGCAACAGTTCTGCCGTTTTGAGCGGGCTTGGGTTCCAGGCCTGTGAGCTGGTTGGCACCCAGAGTTGCAGCGTCAGGTTTTCCGCTCCCAGAGCCTTGAGCTGCTCGCGCGCTTTCGCCGGATTGTATTCCGTAATTTTAGCTTCACCATCGTAGGCCCAGGAGGCTCTCGGTAAAATAGAAGCCGCCGTTTCTGCGGTACCGTAGTAAATCGACTGCATCAGACGCTGGTTATTGATCGCTAACGCCAGCGCGTGGCGAACGGCGGGATTATTCAGCGGCGGTTTATCGGTGTTAAACGCCAGATAGGCAATGTTCATCCCCGGACGCAATGTCAGGCGCAGGCGCGGATCGTCACGAAGAATAGTCAACTGGCTGGCAGCAGGCCAGGCGAGCACATCGCACTCACCGGTTAACAGTTTCGAAAGACGTCCCGTGCCGCCAGAGCCCAGATCGACAACCACCTGAGGCATCAGCGGCGTGCCGCGCCAGAAATGCTCGTGACGCTGCAGGCGAATAAACTGTCCGGCGCGATACTCTGCCAGCTGGAACGGACCTGTACCGACAGGCTGGCGGTCGAGCAGTTCCGGGCGATCTTTTTGCGTCAGCTTAGCCGCGTACTCCGCCGACATCACTGAGGCATAGTGTGTAGCCAGATGCCAGAGGAAAGAGGCATCCGGACGAACCAGCCGGAACTCCACCGTCCGGTTATCCAGCTTGCGCACGCTTTTGACCGTATCGGCAAACTGCAAACTGTCGAAATAGGGGAAGTTTCCGCCGTTAACGTTATGCCACGGATGGTTACGGTCAAAGATGCGCTGGAAGGTAAACACCACGTCATCCGCGTTCAGTTTGCGGGTAGGCGTAAACCATGGCGTGCGCTGGAAGTCGACATCATCGCGGAGGCGGAAACGGTAGGTTGCGCCGTTATCCAGCACTTCCCAGCTTTCAGCAAGCTCTGGCACGAGGCGATAGGTATAGGGGTCAACATCAAGCAGACGATCGTACAGCTGCGCGGCCAACGTATCGACAATCAGGCCGCTACCCGCTTTCTGCGGGTTAAAGGTATCAACTTGCCCGCTGACGCAATAGACAAAACCGCTATCGCGAATATCAGGGAGCGCAGATCGCTCAGGCGCAGCAACAGCCAGGTTGCTGAACAGACCGAGTGCCAACAAGGACGATAAAACCAGACGCATAATTTTTAAGGTTTTTAGGTTCGATCTGCAAAGTGTATCGCACTTACACCTACTTCGTAAAAATGTCTGCGGATAAGTGCTGATAATGTCAGCGCATTTGATGCTTTTTGAGCAATGCCCTTAATTGATGGTAGGTCAGACCCAGCAATTCAGCCGCCTGTTTCTGGTTATATTTCGCCTGCTGCAGGCTCTGTTCCAGTAACTGCTGCTCCTGCTTGTGCTGAAACTGGCGCAAATCGAGCGGCAGAGACGGCACGTCCGTTTTATCGACAGGCTCAACGGTGGGCTGAGCGTTGCGCTTAAACGGATCGAGAATGATGTTGTCCAGTTCGGTTTCGCTGCTGCCGTGGCGATAAACCGAACGCTCTACCACGTTTTTCAGTTCACGAATATTCCCCGGCCACGGGTAGCCGAGCAGGGTTTCTGTGGCGTAGTCGCTGAAGCCGGGGAAAAGTGGCAGACCCAGCTCACGGCACATCTGGATGGCAAACTGCTCTGCCAGCAGCATGATGTCGCTGCGCCTTTCACGCAGCGGCGGCAGTTGTACGACGTCAAACGCCAGCCTGTCGAGCAGGTCTGCGCGGAATTTATCTTCCGCCACCATTTCCGGCAGGTTGGCGTTGGTCGCGCAGACCAGACGCACGTTAACCTGCAGCGGCTGGCTTCCGCCGACGCGCTCCAGTTCGCCATATTCAATGACGCGCAGCAGCTTTTCCTGAACCAGCATTGGGGCTGTCGCCAGTTCATCCAGGAACAGTGTGCCGCCATCTGCACGCTCAAACCGTCCGGGATGGCGTTTTTGTGCGCCGGTAAACGCCCCCGCTTCATGCCCAAAGAGTTCCGTGTCGAGCAGGTTCTCATTCAACGCCGCACAGTTAAGGGAAATAAACGGCCCATCCCAGCGGCCGGATAAATAGTGGAGACGGTTGGCAATCAGTTCCTTGCCCGTACCGCGCTCGCCGATGATCAGCACCGGTTTATTGAGAGGCGCCAGGCGCGAAACCTGTTCAAGAACTTCAAGAAAACTGTTCGCTTCACCCAGTAAGTTGTCTTTGTATCCACTCATGACGAAATTAACCACTCCTTAGCGATATTCACCAGGTGAGGATAGTGCCTTGCTGCGCAAATATCAATCACATCTAATGATATCAATGAGATAAAAAGTTGGCATGAGAATTGTATTATCTCTGTAGCAGGGCATCGCCCGATAACAGAAATATGAGGATTTGATTATGGGTATTTTTTCTCGTTTTGCCGACATCGTGAACGCCAACATCAACTCGCTGCTTGAGAAAGCGGAAGATCCGCAGAAGCTGGTGCGTCTGATGATTCAGGAAATGGAAGACACGCTGGTTGAAGTGCGTTCTACCTCCGCTCGTGCGCTGGCTGAGAAAAAGCAGCTCACGCGCCGCATTGAGCAGGCGACCGCCCAGCTCAACGAATGGCAGGAAAAAGCCGAACTGGCGTTACGTAAAGATAAAGAAGACCTCGCTCGTGCCGCGCTGATTGAAAAACAGAAGTTGTCTGATGTCGTTACTGCGCTCGAACACGAAGTGACGCTGGTAGATGACACGCTCTCTCGTATGAAAAAAGAGATCGGCGAGCTTGAGAATAAACTCAGCGAAACCCGTGCACGTCAGCAGGCGCTGACGCTTCGCCACCAGGCGGCAAGCTCTTCCCGTGACGTTCGCCGTCAGCTGGACAGCGGTAAGCTGGACGAAGCGATGGCCCGTTTCGAATCTTTCGAACGCCGTATCGACCACATGGAAGCGGAAGCGGAAAGTCACAGCATCGGTAAGCAGAAAACGCTGGATCAGCAGTTTGCTGATTTGAAAGCCGACGACGAAATCAGCGAGCAACTGGCGGCGTTGAAAGCCAAAATGAAGCAAGACAACCAGTAATAATTCGTGCGGCACCTGAGCGTGCCGCATCATAAAACAAGGAGTACACATGAGCGCGCTTTTTCTGGCAATTCCCCTGACCATTTTCGTGCTGTTCGTTCTGCCGATTTGGTTATGGCTGCACTACAGTAACCGTTCTTCGCGTGGTGAGCTTTCTCAGAGTGAGCAACAACGTCTTGCGCAGCTTACCGATCAGGCGAATAAGATGCGCGATCGCATTCAGGCGCTGGAAGCTATTCTGGATGCAGAACATCCGAACTGGAGGGAGCGTTAATGTCTGGACTGAACCTGAATAAGAAATTATGGCGCATCCCGCAGCAGGGTATGGTGCGCGGCGTTTGTGCTGGACTGGCTCACTATCTCGATGTACCGGTGAAACTGGTTCGTGTGGTGACGGTGTTATCGATTTTCTTTGGTCTGGCTTTTATTACCCTGGTGGCCTATATCGTGCTGTCCTTTGTACTTGACCCCATGCCTGACGGTGAACTGGCGGCAGAAGGCGCACCGACCAGTAGCGATCTGCTCAACGCTGTTGATGATCGGCTGGCTGAAGGGGAGAAGCGGCTACGGGAAATGGAACGCTATATCACCTCTGATACCTTTACGCTGAGAAGCCGTTTTCGTCAGCTTTAAGAGAGAACATTAATGAAACAGAACTGGCAACAGGCCGGTCAGAAGGTAAAACCCGGCCTGAAAATCGCAGGTAAACTGGTTCTGCTGACAGCGTTGCGTTACGGTCCTGCCGGCGTGGCGGGCTGGGCGATAAAATCTGTTGCCCGTAAACCGGTCAGAATGCTGCTTGCCGTGGCGCTGGAACCGATGCTGCAGAAACTGGCAAAACGCGTCTCTCGCCGATACTTTTCCTGATCCTTCCTGATTGCGTTAGCCCTTTCTCACTCGAGAGAAGGGCTAGCGGCGTTTCTGCCTTCCTCCCCGTCTTTTTATTCTTTCTTTGCTGTAGCTCACATTACTGCTCTGTGCTGCTTTGTCAGGGCGATTTTATGCTTCCTGGTCCGTTGACAGATATTTTTCATGGGAGTAGATTGCAATCCGTGGGACCGCTACCATGGAAAATAATGTGAACGAAAAAATTAATAAACTCATTGATCTTGTTTACGGGGAAACCTTTACTGATACACACCGCAAGGTGTTATTAGAAAAAATCGGTAATGCCGCTTCTCTTATTACGGAAAAACGTAAATCTGGCTGGGATGAAAAAGATGTCGTACTCATTACCTATGCCGATCAGTTTTCGGCAGCAGGGGAGAACGCGCTGCCGGTGTTTACCCGTTTTTATAATAAGTGGCTTTCTCATTCCTTTTCTCATGTCCATCTTCTGCCTTTTTATCCGTGGTCCTCTGACGATGGTTTTTCTGTTATCGATTATCATGAAGTGGCACCAGAAACGGGAACCTGGAGTGATATTGCTGAATTAAAACAGTCCGCCAGCCTGATGTTTGATTACGTGTGCAATCACATGTCGGCAAAAAGCCAATGGTTTGCAAATTATTTACAGCAAACGCCTGGCTATGAAGATTTCTTTATCTCTGTCGATCCGGATACAGATTTATCCGCAGTGACGCGCCCGCGCGCGTTACCGCTTCTGACGCCTTTTACGCTTCATGACGGCAGCATTCGTCACCTGTGGACCACCTTTAGCGAAGACCAGATCGATCTGAACTTTGCTTCGCCGGATGTGTTAATCGCGATGGTGGATGTACTGCTTCATTATCTGATGGAAGGGGCGAGTTACATCCGTCTCGATGCCGTGGGCTTTATGTGGAAAATCCCCGGAACGCATTGCATCCATCTGGAACAAACCCACCAGCTCATCCAGCTCTTCCGCGCGATTACTGAGGTTGTGGCGCCGGGGACGGTCATCATCACCGAAACCAACGTTCCGCACAAAGACAACATTTCTTATTTCGGCAACGGTGAAAATGAAGCGCAGATGGTGTATCAGTTCTCTTTACCGCCGTTGGTGCTGCATGCGATTCATCGTCAGGATGTCCGTACCCTGAGCCAGTGGGCCTCATCGCTGGAACTTCCCTCCACGAAAACCACCTGGTTCAATTTTTTAGCTTCGCATGATGGTATAGGCCTGAATCCGTTACGCGGGATTTTACCTGAGTCCGATATCCTTTCGCTGGTGGAAAATCTTCAGCAGGAAGGGGCTCTGGTCAACTGGAAAAATAACCCTGACGGAACGCGAAGTCCGTATGAAATTAATGTTACCTATCTGGATGCATTAAGCCCAAAAAACGCTGCTGATGACGAACGTATTGCACGCTTTATTCTGGCGCATGCGGTCTTATTGAGTTTTCCTGGCGTGCCTGCCGTTTATATTCAAAGTGCACTGGGCTCTCGTAATGATTATGAAGGCGTTGAGCGACTCGGATATAACCGTGCAATCAATCGCAAAAAATACATTGCCAGTGAGATTGATTCCGAACTTTCAAACAAAACAGGCATTCGTCATAAAATATTTAAACAGCTAAGCGAATTGATTGCGATTCGCAGAGCAGAGCAGGTATTTCATCCAGACAGCGATGCAATTTTTGAAACATCCGGTGAACATATTCTTAAAATTATTCGCGTGGCCGATAACGGTGAGCGTATGACGGCGTTATTTAACTTTAGCCAACATATTCAGACCGTGAATTCTGACGGCGTATCCGGTACGGAATTGATTTCGAAACTGAATATTAGCGGAACGACTCTGACCCTTAATCCATGGCAGGTGATGTGGATTAAAGAAAACTAAAAAGGAACTTAAAAATGAAGATGCCAAAAATTGTGCTGATTTCAGCACTGGTTTCGTGCGCCCTGTTATCAGGATGTAAGGACGACAAGCCATCGAACGTCACCATTGAATTTATGCACTCGTCAGTGGAGCAGGAGCGCCAGGCCGTTATAACGAAGCTGATTGAGAAATTCGAGAAGGAAAACCCAACCATCACGGTGAAACAGGTTCCGGTGGAAGAGGATGCCTACAACACCAAGGTTATCACTCTGGCCCGTACCGGCGCATTGCCGGAAGTGATCGAAGTCAGTCATGACTACGCAAAGGTGATGGACAAAGAGCAGCTACTGGACCGGGACGCGATCGGTGAAGCGATTAAAGCCGTAGGCGAAAACACCTTCTACGACGGCATTCTTCGCGTCGTTCGTACTGAGGACGGCACGGCGTGGACCGGCGTGCCTGTCAGTGCCTGGCTGTCCGGCGTCTGGTATCACAAAGATGTTCTGGCGGCTGCGGGCATTGAAGAGCCGCATAACTGGGAGCAGCTGCTGCAAGCCAGCCAGAAACTTAACGATCCGGCCAGGAAACACTATGGCATTGCGTTGCCAACGGCAGAAAGCGTGATGACGGAACAGGCGTTCTCCCAGTTTGCTCTTTCCGGTGGTGCAAACGTCTTCAATGCGAAAGGTGACGTGGAGATTGATACGCCTGAGATGACGAAAGCGCTGGCCTTTTATAAAGCGCTGGCGGCAACCACCATGCCTGGGTCAAACGATGTCATGGAGATCAAAGATGCCTTTATGAACGGCTCTGCGCCGATGGCCGTTTACTCCACCTACATCCTTCCGGCGGTCTTCAAAGACGGCAATCCCGCTAACCTGGGCTTTGTGGTCCCGACTGAAAAATCCTCTGCTGTCTACGGCATGATCACATCACTGACGATCACCACAGGCCAAACCGAAGAGGAAACCAAAGCGGCAGAGAAATTTGTCACCTGGATGGAGCAGGCTCAGAACGCGACAGACTGGGTAATGATGTCGCCTGGCGCGGCGTTGCCTGTGAACAAACTGGTCGTGGGCACGGAAACCTGGAAAAACAACGATGTGATCAAAGCGTTTGGGCAACTGCCTTACGAGCTGATCGCGCAGTTCCCGAACGTGCAGGTGTTTGGTGCCGTGGGTGACAAAAACTTCACCCGCATGGGCGATGTCACGGGTTCCGGCATTATCAGTTCTATGGTGCATAACGTCACGGTTGGTCAACAAGATCTCAGTGCAACGTTAAGCAATAGCCAGAAGCGACTGACTGACCTGATTTCACAACGATAGGAGCGCTTTGCGAAGGGAATTATGAAGACGTTGTTTTCTGGTCGTTCAGATATGCCTTTCGCCATGCTGCTGTTGGCCCCCAGCCTGATTTTGCTGGGGGGCCTTGTGGCCTGGCCGATGATTTCCAACATTGAAATCAGTTTATTACGCTTGCCGCTCAACCCGCGCATCGATGCCGTGTTTGTTGGGCTGGATAACTACATCCGTATTCTGAGCGATGCTGCATTCTGGCACTCTCTGTGGATGACGTTCTGGTACACCGCGCTGGTCGTCATGGGCAGTACGGGGTTAGGGCTGGCCGTCGCCATCTTCTTTAACCGCGAATTTCGTCTGCGCAAAACGGCACGTTCACTGGTGATTTTATCGTACGTAACGCCGTCAATTTCGCTGGTGTTTGCCTGGAAGTACATGTTCAACAACGGCTACGGCATTGTGAACTATTTGGGTGTTGACCTGCTGCATCTGTATGACCAGGCACCGCTGTGGTTTGACAACCCCGGCAGCAGTTTTGTGCTGGTGGTGCTGTTTGCCATCTGGCGCTACTTCCCGTACGCGTTCATCTCGTTCCTGGCCATTTTGCAGACCATTGATAAGTCGTTATACGAAGCAGCGGAAATGGATGGTGCCAATGCCTGGCAGCGTTTTCGCATCGTCACGCTGCCCGCCATCATGCCGGTCCTGGCAACGGTGGTCACGCTGCGAACCATCTGGATGTTCTACATGTTTGCGGATGTCTATCTGCTGACAACGAAGGTCGATATTTTGGGCGTCTATCTCTATAAAACGGCCTTTGCCTTCAACGATCTGGGTAAAG
Source organism: Enterobacter sp. RIT637 (assembly GCF_019718755.1). Taxonomy (NCBI): domain Bacteria; kingdom Pseudomonadati; phylum Pseudomonadota; class Gammaproteobacteria; order Enterobacterales; family Enterobacteriaceae; genus Enterobacter; species Enterobacter sp. RIT637. Next base: position 277,631 of record NZ_JAIHAZ010000002.1, on the reverse strand, counting down.
CCGCCGCTATTTCCGTGGTGCTGTTCGTGATCATCTTCGCCGTCATTCTGCTGACCAGAAAAAGGGTAAACCTCAATGGCAACAAATAAACGCGTGCTGGGTCGTATTGGTTTTTATCTGGGGCTGGCGGTGTTCCTCATCATCACGCTGTTCCCGTTCTTCGTGATGCTGATGACGTCGTTTAAAAGCGCAAAAGAGGCGATCTCGCTGCATCCGACGATTTTGCCGCAGGAGTGGACGTTGCAGCATTACGTCGACATCTTTAACCCACTGATCTTCCCGTTTGTGGATTACTTCCGCAACAGCATGGTGGTGTCGCTGACCTCATCAGTGATTGCGGTGTTTCTCGGTACATTGGGTGCCTACGCCTTGTCCAAACTGCGTTTTAAAGGACGCACGACGATCAATGCGAGTTTTTACACCGTCTACATGTTCTCCGGGATTTTGCTGGTGGTGCCGCTGTTCAAAATCATCACTGCACTCGGGATCTACGATACCGAATTGGCGCTAATTATCACCATGGTGACCCAGACGCTGCCGACGGCGGTATTCATGCTGCGCAGTTACTTCGACACCATTCCGGATGAGATAGAAGAAGCCGCGATGATGGACGGCCTTAACCGCCTGCAAATCATCTTCCGCATCACCGTGCCGCTTGCAATTTCCGGTCTGGTGTCGGTGTTTGTCTACTGCTTCATGGTGGCGTGGAACGACTATCTGTTTGCCTCCATTTTCCTGTCCAGCGCCAGCAATTTCACCTTGCCGGTCGGGCTGAACACGCTCTTTAGCACGCCAGATTACATCTGGGGTCGCATGATGGCGGCATCGCTGGTGACGGCACTGCCTGTGGTCATCATGTACGCGCTGTCTGAACGTTTCATTAAAAGTGGTTTGACCGCCGGTGGCGTGAAGGGCTGAGGCGGCCAATTTTAACAAGGAGTAAGTCATGAAAAAGTTAGTTGCGACAGCGCCTCGTGTGGCGGCGTTGGTGGAATATGAAGATCGTCCTGTTGCCGTTCACGAAGTGAAGATCCGCGCGCGCTTTGGTGCCCCGAAACACGGTACCGAAGTGGTGGATTTCCGCGCGGCAAGCCCGTTTATCGATGAAGAGTTCAACGCCGAGTGGCAGATGTTCACGCCACGTGAAGAGGACGCGGCCCGCGGTATCGAATTCGGTAAATTCCAGCTGGGGAACATGATCGTCGGCGACATCATCGAATGCGGGGCTGACGTGACGGAATACCAGATTGGCGACAGCGTCTGCTGCTACGGCCCATTGCAGGAAACGGTCATCGTTAACGCGGTTAACAACTACAAGCTGCGCAAAATGCCGAAGGGTTCGTCCTGGAAAAATGCCGTTTGCTACGATCCGGCGCAATTCGCCATGAGCGGTGTGCGTGATGCCAATGTCCGCGTGGGTGATTTTGTGGTTGTTGTCGGGCTGGGTGCGATTGGACAGATCGCGATTCAGCTGGCGAAGAAAGCCGGCGCGTCAGTGGTCATCGGTGTCGATCCTATCGAACATCGCTGTGAGATTGCTCGCCGTCATGGCGCAGACCACTGCCTGAACCCAATCGGTACTGATGTCGGTCTTGAAATCAAAAAGCTGACCGGTAAGCAGGGCGCGGATGTGATCATTGAAACCAGTGGCTTTGCCGATGCACTGCAATCTGCACTGCGCGGTCTCGCTTACGGCGGAACCATCTCTTACGTGGCGTTCGCCAAGCCGTTTGCGGCAGGATTCAACCTCGGTCGCGAAGCGCATTTCAACAACGCGAAAATTGTCTTCTCCCGCGCCTGCAGTGAACCGAACCCGGATTACCCGCGCTGGAGCCGCAAGCGTATTGAAGAGACCTGCTGGGAATTGCTGATGAACGGTTATCTCAATTGCGAGGATCTGATCGACCCGGTTGTCACCTTCACCACCAGCGCTGAGAGCTACATGAAATATGTCGATCAGCACCCTGAACTGAGCATCAAAATGGGCGTCACTTTTTAAGCTAAGGAGAGCAAGCAATGAAGATTGCAACACAAAACCAGGCCTTTTTCCCGACCAATATCATGGCAAAATTCGAGTACATCAAAGCGATGGGTTTTGATGGCTACGAAATTGATGGCCGACTGCTGGTAGACAACCTTGATGAGGTCAAAGCGGCTATCAAAGCGACTGGCCTGCCGGTGACAACGGCCTGCGGCGGATACGATGGCTGGATCGGCGACTTTATCGAAGAACGCCGTCTTAACGGTTTGCAGCAGATTGAACGTATCCTGGAAGCGCTGGCAGAAGTGGGCGGAAAGGGCATTATCGTCCCAGCGGCCTGGGGCATGTTTACCTTCCGTCTGCCGCCGATGACCTCTCCACGCAGCCTGGACGGTGACCGCAAAGCAGTCAGTGCTTCGCTGCGCTGGCTGGATGAAGTGGCAGCACGCACCGGGACGACGGTATACCTGGAGCCGCTGAACCGCTATCAGGACCACATGATCAACACCCTGGCGGATGCGCGCCGTTACATCGAGGAAAATGCGCTCAAGCACGTGCAGATCATCGGTGATTTCTATCATATGAACATCGAAGAAGACTCACTAACGGATGCGCTGCATCAGAACCGCGATCTGCTGGGTCATGTGCACATTGCAGATAACCACCGCTACCAGCCGGGCAGTGGCGGCCTCGATTTTGCCAGCCTGTTCGATCAGCTGCGTGCTGACGATTATCAGGGTTACGTGGTGTATGAGTGTCGTGTTCGTGCTGACAATCCTGCGCAGGCTTATCAGGATTCGCTCACTTATTTGCGTGAATGCTAAGGATGACATGCGTGATGAGTGCTTCAACATCTTCGCCTCTGCGCGTCGCCATCATTGGCGCCGGACAGGTCGCGGACAAAGTTCATGCCTCGTATTACGCCACACGCAGTGATGTTCAGATGGTGGCTGTCATGGACAGCCGCCCTGAACAGGCACAGGCGTTTGCGGAACGTCATGGGATCCCGTCTGAATGGCAGGACGTGCGAACCATGCTGGAGACGGTCAGACCGGATGTGGTGAGCGTTTGTTCGCCTAACCGGTTTCACTTTGAGCATGTTATGGCGGCGCTTGAAACCGGATGCCATGTCATGTGTGAAAAGCCGCCCGCCATGACGCCGCAGCAGGCCGATCGGATGCGTATCGCTGCACGGAAGGCAGGCAAAGTGTTGGCGTATGATTTTCACCACCGGTTTGCACAGGATACGCAGTTGCTGCGTGAGGCCGTGTTGAATGGTGTTCTGGGTGAGGTCTACTTCACGACGGCGCAGGCGCTGCGTCGATGCGGTGTGCCGGGCTGGGGCGTTTTTACGAACAAATCGTTGCAGGGTGGCGGACCGTTGATCGATATCGGCATTCATATGCTGGATGCCGCCATGTATGTACTGGGGTTCCCGGCTGTAAAAAAGGTCACGGCGCACAGTTTCCAGCGGCTGGGTAACCGGAAAAACAGTGGCCAGTTTGGTGAGTGGGATCCGGCTCAGTTTACGGTCGAAGATGCGCTGTTCGGCACAATTGAATTCTGCAACGGCGGCATCCTGCGTCTGGATACCTCCTTTGCCCTGAATATTCGCGAGCAGTCGATCATGAATGTCTCATTCTGCGGTGAAAAGGCCGGGGCAACGCTGTTCCCGGCACACATTTACACTGACGAGGCCGGGGTATTACAGACCCTCACGCAGCGTGAAGAGGCTGACGACCAACGGCATTTGCGCAGTATGGACGCCTTTGTTCGTCATGTGCAGGGAGAGCCGGTCATGATTGCTGATGCGGAGCAGGGGCTGGTTATCCAGCAGCTTGTTGCCGCGCTCTATGAATCAGCAGAAACAGGGGAAAGCGTGACGTTATGCTGAACGTGTCTGTATTAACCGATCCGGGCTTTTGTCCTCACAGCCTGAACAAATTCGCGTCTATTATGGCATGCGGCAATGGCTATATGGGCATTCGCGCTGCGCATGAGGAAGACTATACCCAGCAAACCAGAGGAATGTATCTGGCGGGACTGTATCATCGTGCAGGTCGGAACGAGACCACTGAACTGATCAACCTGCCGGATATCACCGGTATCGAAGTTGAACTGGATGGCGTGAATTTTACCCTCCTGTCAGGTGAGATCCTGAGCTGGCAGCGCGAGCTGGATTTTGCCAACGGCGAACTGCGTCGCACGGTTCTCTGGCGCGCGCCCGATGGGAAGCGCTATCGTCTGGATAGCCGTCGCTTTGTGTCACTTGCTCAGCTGCCTCTGGTGGCAATGCAACTGTCGATCACGCCGCTGGATGCTGCATCGCAGGTGGTGTTGAAAACAGGCATTGATGCGACCCAAACCAACAGCGGCAGACAGCATCTGGATGAAGTATCAGTCAGAGTCTTTGACCAGCAATATCTGCAGGGCGTCTATGAAACCCAGGATCGCGCTGCAGAGGTGGTAATCTCCACAAGCTGCCGTCTGACATCGACTGGCAGCGACAGCTGCTTTAGCGCAAAAAATCGCCGCATCATGGCGCACCATTCGCTGACGCTTCCATTAGGTGACACTGTCACACTGGAAAAGCTGGTATGGATCACTCACCGCAAGGACAAAACGCTCTCGCAGGAAACCTATGCGCGTAATGCGCTGGCCGATCTCAAAGTGTGTGCGGCAAAAGGTTATGCATCGCTGCTTGAGCACTCCGCGCGTGCCTGGGAAAACGTCTGGCGCGACGCGCGGGTTGAGGTGGCATCCACGGACAAACAGGATCAGATGGCGCTTGATTATGCCGTCTGGCACCTGACAACCATGACGCCTGCGCATGATGAGCGAAGCAGTATCGCCGCCAAAGGTTTGACCGGGGAAGGGTACAAAGGCCACATCTTCTGGGATACCGAAATTTTCTTGCTGCCTTTCCATCTTTTCACCCGTCCACAGATTGCCCGCAACCTGCTGCGATATCGCTGGCTTAACCTGTCCGGAGCACGTGAAAAAGCGCGTCGTAACGGTTGGCCAGGCGCGCTGTTCCCGTGGGAAAGCGCCGCGAGTGGTCAGGAAGAGACGCCGGAATTTGCGGCAATCAACATCCGTACGGGCACTCGTCAGAAAGTGGCCTCTGCGCTGGCCGAACACCACATTGTGGCGGATATCGCGTGGGCCGTTGTCGCTTACTGGCAGGCGACACGGGATGACGCCTTTATGCGCAATGAAGGTTTGACGTTACTGATCGAGACGGCAACGTTCTGGATGGGGCGTGCCGTCGAAGCCAACGGTCGTCTGGAAATCCATGATGTGATCGGGCCGGACGAATACACGGAACACGTGAACAACAACGCTTACACCAACTATCTGGCCTGGCATAACGTCGCCTGTGCCCGCCAGTTTATGACGATGTTTGGTCGTGACGATGCCGCTTTCATGGCGAATGCCACCCGTTTTCTGACGCGCTTATGGCTTCCGGAAGCAAATGCCGAAGGTGTCCTTCCTCAGGACGATACCTTCATGGCGAAACCGGCTATCGATCTGAGTCGCTATAAAGCCAAAGCCGGTAAGCAAACCATTTTGCTTGATTACTCTCGCGCTGAAGTGAATGAGATGCAGATCCTCAAGCAGGCCGATGTGGTGATGCTTAACTACCTGCTGCCGGAAAGGTTTACCACACAACAGTGCGCTGCAAACCTGGCTTTCTACGAGCCACGCACCATACATGACTCTTCGCTGAGCAAGGCCATTCACGGGATTGTGACCGCGCGTTGCGGCGACACTGAAGGGGCATATGTCTTGTGGCGTGACGGCGTCGCCATCGACCTGGGGGACGATCCGCACAGCAGCGATGAGGGTATTCACGCCGCCGCGACCGGTGCCATCTGGTCGGGTGTGATTCAGGGTTTTGCCGGGTTGCAGATTGTGGAAGGGGAACTTCACCTCGCGCCGAAACTGCCTGTCCACTGGCGAATGCTGAGCTTCCCACTGCGGTGGCGAAACGCGCGAATGCATTTCTCATTTGAAAATGATGCGTTGACCGTCGAAACCTCTGCACCCGTCACGTTAACGCTCTGGAGTAAAACCCTTAACGTATCGGGGCAGCAGATCTTTGCACGTAAGGATTTTCTTGCGTCCATTAATGGGACCGCTACCACGGAGGGGCGCTATGACGCTTAACGCTGTTGTATTCGATTTGGATGGCGTGATCACCGACACCGCACATCTGCATTTCCTGGCCTGGCGTACCGTGGCAGGGGAGATTGGCATCACCATCGACGAAGCGTTTAACGAGCAGCTTAAGGGAATTAGCCGCATGGATTCTCTGCAACGGATCCTTCAACACGGCGGAAAAGAGGGGACGTTTGACGACAAGCAGCGCCTCGCGCTTGCCGGGAAGAAAAACGAGATCTATGTCCAGTCCCTGGCCTCGCTGACGCAAGATTCACTGCTTCCGGGTATCCGCGAAGTGCTGGCGGATATTCGCGCGGCGAATGTCAAAATTGGGTTGGCCTCTGTTTCCCTCAACGCTCCCGGCATATTACGGGCGTTGGGCATTCATAAGGCTTTCGATTTTTGTGCAGATGCTTCGCGTATTACCTGCTCAAAACCTGACCCGGAAATTTTCCTCGCCGCCTGCGCAGGGCTGAATGTACGCCCGGAAGAGGCCATCGGTATCGAAGATGCGGCGGCTGGCGTTGAAGCGATCAATGCGGCGGGAATGCTGTCGGTTGGGATTGGACCTGGCCTGGACCATGCGGAATTACAACTTCATTCAACGCGGGAACTGACCTGGAAATGCCTGACGGATTTCTGGGCGTCCCGGACGGTATTGATAAGGAATTAATAATGGCTCAACTGTCTCTGAAACACATTCAGAAAATCTACGATAACCAGGTCCACGTGGTGAAGGATTTCAACCTCGAAATTGAGGACAAGGAGTTCATCGTCTTCGTCGGGCCATCTGGCTGCGGTAAATCGACGACGCTGCGCATGATCGCCGGACTGGAGGAGATCAGCGCCGGTGAACTGGTGATTGACGGCGTTTGCATGAACGATGTCCCCGCCAAGTCTCGCGACATCGCGATGGTTTTCCAGAACTATGCGCTTTATCCCCATATGACGGTCTACGACAACATGGCGTTTGGCCTGAAGATGCAAAAAATCGCGCCTGCGGTTATCGAAGAGCGCGTTAACTGGGCGGCTCAAATCCTGGGATTACGTGATTACCTCAAGCGTAAACCCGGTGCGTTGTCCGGCGGTCAGCGTCAGCGTGTGGCGTTAGGCAGGGCGATCGTGCGCGAAGCCGGTGTCTTCCTGATGGATGAGCCGCTCTCTAACCTCGACGCCAAGCTTCGCGTGCAGATGCGTGCTGAAATCAGCAAGCTGCACCAGAAGCTCAATACCACGATGATTTACGTGACCCACGATCAGACAGAAGCGATGACGATGGCCACCCGCATCGTGATTTTGAAGGACGGCTTCATTCAGCAGGTAGGGGCGCCGAAGCAGGTGTACAACGAGCCCGCGAATATGTTTGTCGCCGGGTTCATCGGCTCGCCCGCGATGAACTTCATTCGCGGGGCATTAGACGACCGTTATTTTGTGACGGAAACACTGCGTCTGGAAATTCCGGAAGAGAAGCTCGCTGCACTGAACGCTGCGGGTTATCAGCGTAAAGCCGTGGTGTTTGGGATCCGACCGGAAGATATTCTGACGCTTCAAAGCCAGGGGGAAGCAATCCCTGCGAAAGTGAGCGTAGCCGAGCTGACGGGGGCGGAATTTATGCTTTATGCCGCCGTCGGTGGGCATGAACTGGTTGTCCGGGCGGGAGCAGCAAATGATTATGCCGCAGGGGATACCATCGGTATTCAGTTCGATATGAATAAGTGCCATTTCTTCGACGCTGATACTGAAACAGCTATTAGATAAGAAAGGTGTTCGCCGGAAATGAAAGTTTCCGGCTTTTTATGTGTTAATTATAAAGGAATATTTTAATGAGTACTCTACTAAGAAGTGCTGCGCTCGTACTGTGCGCAGGGGTTAGCTGCGCGCAAGCCGAAGAAACAGCAAAGCACTGGGAGTTTAATATCGGTGCAATGTATGAAATTGAAAACGTCGAAGGTCAGGGCGACGATAAAGACGGTCTGTATGAACCGTCCGTATGGTTTAACGCGACCTGGGATGCATGGACAATTTCGATGGCGATGTATCAGGAAGGCCCGGTTGATTACAGCAGTATGACCCGCGGAACCTATTTCGATCGTCCTGAATTTGAATTGCGCTATCGCTTTATTGGAACGGATGATTTCACACTCGGCCTGACGGGTGGTTTCCGTAATTATGGATACCACTTCAAAGATGAAAAGGGGGCGAAAGACGGCAGTGCTAATATGCAGCGCTATAAAATTCAGCCTGACTGGGATATAAAATTAACCGACGACTGGCGTTTTGGCGGATGGTTTGCCATGTATCAGTTTGCAAACGATCTGGAAAAAACCGGATATGCTGACAGTCGCGTCGAAACCGAAACGGGCTTTACCTGGACCCTTAACGAAACCTTCTCGGCTAAAGTGAATTACTATTTAGAGCGCGGTTTCAATATGGACAGTTCACGCGATAACGGCGAATTTTCGACGCAGGAAATTCGTGCGTATCTGCCCATTTCGTTAGGCCAGACGACGTTAACGCCTTATACCCGTCTGGGACTTGATCGTTGGTCTAACTGGGACTGGCAGGACGATCCTGAACGTGAAGGACACGATTTCAACCGTCTCGGTCTGCTTTACGCGTATGATTTCAACAACGGTTTATCCATGACGCTGGAATATGCCTATGAGTGGGAAAACCATGATGAAGGTGAAAGCGACCGCTTCCACTATGCGGGCGTTGGCGTGAATTACGCATTCTGATCGGCATAATCCCAGGGGCTAACCGCCCCTGGGATTACCGTAGGGAGGCTGCAAGTGAAAAATGGGTATCAACCAGTACCTTTTGTGGTGCAGGATTACCGGCGATACGCTTAAACAAGAGATCGCAACTCTCTTCGCCCAGCCTGCGGGTTGGGATATCAAATCCCCCTGGTGCAGGCGTGAGGATGAGTGACAGCATCGGATCGCTGTATCCCGCTACCACAACCTGCTCTGGGATCATCAGGTTTAACTCATCCGCCGCGCGATAAAGACCAAGTAACTTCATACTGTCAGTCGCAAATACCGCATCAGGCGGCGTGGTTGAGGACAATAATTTAATGGCCGCTGCGAGCGCGCTCTCGTGGGTATATCCGCCGTTGATGATCCAGTCTGGATTAATCGCAATGTTATTCTTTTTCAGACTGGCTTTATATCCTGAAAGACGATCAATCGAAACATGATAATCAAGTGGCGCATGCAGGCAGGCAATTTTATGCCGTCCATTTTTAATAAAATTATCTGTTAGCGTGGCGCTGTCATGAAAATTATCCGTGTCGACAGAATAAATATTCGCAAAATCGCCTTCCACTTTACCGATGACGACTACCGGTACGCCATACGCATCCAGGGTAGTAAAAAAAGACTCATCGGCCGGTGAACTCAGCATAATGATCCCTTTAATCATTTTCTGCTTTATTTTGTTCACACATTTTAGCAGGTCGTCTTCACTGCTTTTAGACGTCTGCAAAATAACGTCAAAACCTTCCTCTTCAGCTTTTGCCGTAATGGCATGAAGAACATCAGAGAAGAAAGGGTTACCGGCAGTCGTTTTGGTTGAACGCGTTGAAATTACCATAATGGCGTCGAAGCCAGAAGAAGTCAGGGCGCGGGCAAGTTTGTTGGGCTGATAATTTAATTCGTCAATCGCCTTCAACACTTTGTCACGCGCTTCAGGAGAAATATTCGTTTGTTTATTCAGAACGCGCGACACGGTTGATTTTGAAACGCCAGCAACCCGGGCGATATCATAGATAGTGGGTGACATACACCTCTCACTCCAGACAAACAGCAATGTCGTTCATCTTACTGGAGAGAAAACGGCAATAGCAATAAATAAGAATTGATAATCAACGATCTGCCCCCATTTATTGTATTCTGAAGCCATGCATTTCAGGTTTCCACGCAATGAAGGACGGCGATGAAGCGACTTAAAAACGAACTCAACTCTCTGGTGAACCGCGGTGTTGATCGCCATCTGCGTCTGGCGGTGACGGGACTTAGCCGCAGCGGCAAAACGGCGTTCATCACGGCGATGGTGAACCAACTGCTGAATCTGCACGCCGGTGCGCGCCTGCCGCTGCTAAGCGCCGTGCGCGAAGAGCGTTTGCTGGGCGTTAAGCGCGTGCCTCAGCGCGATTTTGGCATTCCTCGTTTTACCTATGATGAAGGGCTGGCACAGCTTTATGGCGACCCGCCGACATGGCCGACGCCGACGCGCGGCGTGAGTGAAATTCGCCTTGCGCTCCGTTTTCGCTCCAATGAATCCCTCATGCGCCACTTCAAGGATACCTCGACGCTGTATCTGGAAATTGTGGATTACCCTGGTGAGTGGCTGCTTGATTTGCCGATGCTGGCCCAGGATTATCTGACGTGGTCCCGCCAGATGACGGGATTATTGCAGGGGCAACGTGCCGGGTGGTCGGCAAAATGGCGGCAGCTGTGTGAGGGGTTAGATCCCCTGGCCCCAGCGGATGAAAACAGGCTGGCAACGATTGCCGAAGCCTGGACGGAATATCTGCATCAGTGCAAACATGAAGGGCTGCATTTCATCCAGCCAGGCCGTTTTGTTCTGCCGGGCGACTTAGCGGGGGCACCAGCACTGCAGTTCTTCCCCTGGCCGGATGTGGATGCATACGGTGAATCAAAGCTGGCGCAGGCGGATAAGCACACAAACGCCGGGATGCTGCGCGAGCGCTACAATTACTACTGCGAAAAAGTGGTTAAAGGTTTCTACAAAAATCATTTTTTACGTTTCGATCGCCAGATTGTGCTGGTGGACTGCCTTCAGCCGCTTAACAGCGGACCGCAGGCGTTTAACGATATGCGCCTCGCGCTGACACAGCTGATGCAAAGTTTTCATTATGGACAGCGCACGCTGTTCCGCCGTCTGTTCTCGCCGGTGATCGATAAACTGCTATTTGCCGCCACCAAGGCCGATCACGTGACGGTCGATCAGCATGCCAATATGGTCTCGCTGCTGCAGCAGCTGGTGCAGGATGCCTGGCAGAACGCTGCGTTTGAGGGGATCGGTATGGACTGCCTCGGGCTGGCGTCAGTGCAGGCGACACAGAGCGGGTTGATTGACGTGAATGGCGAAAAAATCCCGGCACTGCGGGGCAACCGTCTCAGCGACGGTGAACCCTTGACCGTCTACCCGGGGGAGGTTCCGGCTCGTCTGCCGGGTCAGGCATTCTGGCAAAATCAGGGCTTCCAGTTCGAAGCCTTTCGGCCACAAACCATGAGCGTCGATCGGCCGTTACCGCACATTCGTCTGGATGCGGCTCTGGAATTTTTGATTGGAGATAAATTGCGATGACGGAACCGTTAAAACCGCGCATTGACTTTACCGGGACGCTTGAGCAAGAGCGTCAGGATGCGTTTAAAACGGCGCAAACCTTTAGCGGCGTGCAGGCTGATAACTTTGCTCCAGTGCTGACTGAAGAGCCTGGCGTCGAGGACGGCCCGGCTGAAGCGGTTGTCGAAGCGGCCTTACGCCCGAAACGTAGCCTGTGGAGGAAGATGGTCACTGCAGGACTGGCGTTATTTGGCGTAAGCGTGGTGGGTCAGGGCGTACAGTGGACGATTAACGCCTGGCAAACCCAGGATTGGGTTGCGCTGGGTGGATGTGCTGCGGGTGCGCTGATTGTGGGGGCGGGTGTCGGGTCGGTTGCTACCGAGTGGCGGCGTCTGTGGCGTTTGCGACAGCGCGCGCACGAGCGAGATATCGCCCGGGATCTGCTTCACAGCCACGGCACGGGAAAGGGCCGCGACTTTTGTGAAAAACTGGCTGCACAGGCCGGGATTGACCAGTCTCACCCGGCGCTTCAGCGCTGGTATGCCGCCATTCATGAAACTCAGAACGATCGTGAAGTGGTGACGCTTTATTCCCACATGGTGCAGCCGGTGCTGGATGCGCAGGCGCGACGCGAAATCAGCCGTTCGGCGGCGGAGTCCACGCTGATGATTGCCGTCAGTCCGCTGGCGCTGGTCGATATGGCATTTATTGCGTGGCGGAACCTGCGTTTGATTAACCGTATCGCAAATCTGTACGGCATTGAGCTGGGCTATTACAGCCGTTTGCGCCTGTTTAAGCTGGTGTTGCTGAATATCGCATTTGCCGGTGCCAGCGAGCTGGTTCGTGAAGTGGGGATGGACTGGATGTCACAGGATCTGGCGGCGCGTCTGTCAGCGCGTGCTGCTCAGGGGATTGGTGCCGGTTTACTGACTGCTCGTTTGGGTATCAAAGCGATGGAAGTGTGCCGTCCGCTGCCCTGGATCGATGGCGACAAGCCCCGTCTGGGCGATTTCCGCCGTGAGCTTATTGGCCAACTGAAAGAAACGCTCAATAAAAAGCCGGCCCCGTAAAGACTTTGCTGACTATTCGTGCAGGCTGTCAATATTTGTTGACAGCCACCTTCCAGAATACCGTGATCTGACATATCATTTTAGCGTTAATGGCTAAGAACGGTGAATTTCCCATGCGTCTGGAAGTCTTTTGTGAGGACCGTCTCGGTCTGACCCGCGAGTTACTCGATCTGCTTGTTTTACGTAGCATTGATTTACGTGGCATTGAGATCGATCCTGTCGGGCGAATTTACCTCAATTTTGCCGAAATTGAATTCAACACCTTCAGTAGCCTGATGGCGGAAATCCGCCGTATCGCTGGCGTTACGGATGTCCGTACCATACCCTGGATGCCGTCAGAGCGCGAGCACCTGGCGCTGAGCGCGCTGCTGGAAGCCATGCCTGAACCTTTCTTGTCTCTCGACATGAAAAGTAAAGTCGAGCGCGTGAACCTGGCGAGCTGCCAGCTTTTTGCGCAGAGTCAGGAGAAACTCAGCAATCATCACGCTACGCAGCTGATCCCCGGCTTTAACTTCCAGCGCTGGCTGGACAGCAACCCGCAGAACACCCACAGTGAACACGTCGTCATTAACGGGCAAAATTTCCTGATGGAGATCACGCCGGTCTACCTGAAAGGGGAAAACGACAGTCGTGTCCTGACGGGGGCCGTGATCATGCTGCGTTCCACCGTCCGAATGGGACGCCAATTGCAGAATATCTCCAGCCAGGATGTCGGCGCATTCAGCCAGATTATTGCCGTCAGCCCGAAAATGCGTCATGTGGTCGATCAGGCCCGTAAGCTTGCCAGTTTGACTGCTCCGTTGCTAATAACGGGGGACACGGGAACCGGGAAAGATTTACTCGCGCATGCCGTTCACATGGCCAGCCCGCGGGCGGCCAAACCTTACCTGGCGCTGAACTGTGCGTCGATCCCTGAAGATGCCGTTGAAAGTGAACTGTTTGGCCACGCGCCGGAAGGGAAGAAAGGCTTCTTCGAACAGGCCAACGGCGGTTCGGTCCTGCTGGACGAAATTGGTGAGATGTCTGCGCGCATGCAGGCTAAGCTGCTGCGCTTCCTGAACGACGGTACCTTCCGTCGCGTGGGCGAGGACCATGAAGTCCACGTCGACGTTCGCGTCATTTGCGCCACCCAGAAGAACCTGGTGGAGCTGGTGCAAAAGGGAGTGTTCAGGGAAGATCTCTATTATCGTCTGAACGTGCTGACGCTGAACATCCCGCCGCTGCGCGATTGTCCGCAAGACATCATCCCGCTGACGGAGCTGTTTGTGGCCCGCTTTGCGGATGAGCAGGGGGTGCCGCGTCCGAAGCTTTCTGCCGATCTGGGCACGGTGCTGACGCGCTACGGCTGGCCGGGCAATATTCGTCAGTTGAAAAACGCCGTGTATCGCGCGTTGACTCAACTGGAAGGATACGAGCTGCGCCCTCAGGATATCCTGCTGCCGGATTACGATGCCGGGACGGTGTCGGTAGGTGAAGAGGCGATGGAAGGCTCGCTCGACGATATCACCAGTCGTTTTGAGCGCTCTGTGCTGACGCAGCTGTATCGTAGCTATCCAAGCACCCGCAAGCTGGCCAAGCGGCTTGGGGTGTCGCATACTGCGATTGCGAATAAGTTGCGAGAGTATGGCTTGAACCATAAGAAAGGCGACGAATAAAAGCAAAAGCCTCCGGATGGAGGCTTTTGATTATCCACTTATTCCTTCGCGATTGGGGTGGCAACGAGGTCTGGTTTTGTCTTACCCTGAATCGTTGCGATCCTGTTCTCCACCTCTTTCACCTGATCCTGGTTATGAAGCAGGGTATAGGTGAGATCGAACTGGGTACTTGCGCCTGGTTGCAACTGCTTAACGCGTTTCTGCTCGCGTTCAATCGTGACCGGATAGGCGTAGCTGGTACCAGGTTCAATACCCGTGACATAGCCTTGCTTCAACGTGTCGGTGTTTTTCCACAACGTCAGAACCGGCAACTGGCGAGTATCAAACTGAATTGATGCCCCTTTATCACCCGCTTTGTTGACCACCGCAGCAAGCGTCTGGTGATCTTTGTCTGCCAGCGGCGTGATATTAAAGACCATCTCATCAAACCCTTTTGTCGGACCCGCATAGGTTTGCCAGCCGTTCAAACCCGCTTTGGCGTAATCGTTAAATGGACTCACGCTGGCGACCGGAGCAAGGAAGCGAGCGCCTTCTTCAAGGATCGGTGTGCCAAAGTTGCTGTGGTAGATGATTTGATAGTCATGCGGGTAGTCAGCATGGTTGGTCAGGACATCATGCAGGCTGAACTGGTTGCTTCCTGGAACGTAACGCAGTTCGGTCATTGTTTGCAGATCGGCTTTTTTGAAGGTGCTCTCTTTAATGAGACCGCGAACGCGGATTTCATGCGGCGCAGCATCTGCGACCTCAACTTCAACCTGAGACACCGGCGTATTCCCCGCCTTGCCGTGCAGCGTGTAAATCTGCCCGTCTGCTGTCACTGGGTGGCCTGTCCACTCATAGCCGCAGCGAACCATCATTTCGTTGAAGCCTTCCAGCCAGCCGAGTCCATTTCGGCTTTCCAGATTGATAAATGCCGGGTTAACGACCTCTTTAACCGGAGAGTCCCATCCCAATTTCGAACCAAAACCCTCGACGCGCAGTAAATTCATGCCACGGGTTGGGCTTAACATTATCGTCAGGCCATTTTGACTGCTAATAACAAGGACTTTACTGCCTTCCTGCTTACCGCCGTGGAGAACTTTTTGTTCAATGCTGAAGTTCGGCCCTTTAGCGTTCAGCTGATCGCTCGAAATTCGCCAGTTTCCTTTTTCCACACCGCTTTCAGCGCTTGTCAGCACCCATGTTTTTGCCGAGGCATGACCCGAAATCAGTACTGCAACCACCGTCAACGCCAGTTTAATTTTCATATTTATCCCTTTTTGCTGAAACGATTATTTGAGTTCGTCAGCAAATCTAATGTTTAGAGGGAAGGGGAAATGTGATGCGCTTCACTGGGGAGAAAATAACGGCTTTTTAACCTGAAAAATGAGATTTAACTCTCCTGTTTGTTTATCGACTAAACAATCTTTACATAAGAAGTGTGAGGTAAAAGTACTTATGCCTTAACGATTCAGCGATTAATGCAATAAAAAACCCCGCCAACGCGAGGTTTCAGGACAATGCTAAGCTTTATAGATTGCTAAGCAATCATTATGCTTTCAGGGCTTCCAGCGCAGCGGTGTAATCCGGCTCGGTGGTGATTTCGTTTACCAGTTCGCTGAAAACAACGTTGTCGTTTTCGTCGATGACCAGAACTGCACGTGCCGCCAGGCCTTTCAGGGCACCCTCAGAAATGCCAACGCCGTATTTCTCCAGGAAGTCAGGGCTGCGCAGAGTAGACAGGGTGATGACGTTGCTCAGACCTTCAGCGCCGCAGAAGCGCGACTGGGCGAACGGCAGGTCAGCGGAAATGCACAGCACCACGGTGTTGTCCATTTCTGTTGCCAGTTGGTTGAATTTACGCACGGATGCGGCACAAACGCCGGTATCAATGCTTGGGAAAATGTTCAGGACCTTGCGCTTGCCAGCAAACTGGCCCAACGTGACGTCAGACAGATCTTTAGCCACCAGCGTAAAAGCCTGCGCCTTGTTACCTACCTGCGGAATGGCACCTGCAACAGAGACCGGGTTGCCCTGGAAATGAACGAGTTGTGACATAGATATCTTCCTGTTTACATATAGTTAACGTCGGGGCTAGTGTATGCCATCCGCGGATAACACGGCAAACCAATTTTTATGCCTTACCGGGCTGCAAGGAGTCAGTGATGAGAAGCGTTAAGGTCTATGAAGAAGCCTGGCCATTGCATACCCCATTTGTGATCTCCCGCGGCAGCCGCAGTGAAGCCCGCGTCGTGGTGGTCGAAATAGAGGAGGACGGCATTAAGGGGGTCGGTGAATGTACGCCTTATCCTCGTTACGGCGAGAGCCTTGCTTCGGTGATGGCGCAAATCATGACGCTTGTACCCGATCTGCAAACGGGTCTTACCCGCGAGGCGTTGCAACATCGGTTGCCTGCCGGAGCGGCGCGCAACGCGATTGACAGCGCGCTGTGGAGCCTGCAGGCCGGACAGCAGCAGACAACCTTGCCCTCACTCCTGGGCCTTACGTTGCCGGAAGCGGTAGTGACCGCGCAGACGGTGGTTATCGGTGAGCCAGAACAGATGGCCGCCAGTGCGAAAGCGCTTTATGACGCTGGAGCAACGTTATTGAAGGTCAAGCTTGACGATCGATTAATCAGTGAACGAATGGTTGCCATTCGTGCGGCGGTGCCGCAGGCAACGCTGATAGTGGATGCGAATGAATCCTGGCATAGCGAGGGACTGGCCGCCCGCTGCCAACTGCTGGCCGACCTGGGCGTTGCCATGCTTGAACAGCCCTTACCGGCGCTCGAGGATGCCGCCCTGGCGAATTTTATTCATCCTCTGCCTGTCTGTGCGGATGAAAGTTGTCACACCCGCGACAGTCTGGACAGCCTTAAAGGTCGCTATGAGATGGTGAATATTAAGCTCGACAAAACGGGTGGATTAACCGAAGCGCTTGCGCTGGCGACAGAGGCGCAGGTGCAGGGATTTACCCTCATGCTGGGATGCATGTTATGCACTTCCCGGGCGATTGGCGCTGCGCTACCGCTGGCAAATCAAGTGCGTTTTGCCGATCTTGATGGCCCGACGTGGCTGGCGGTTGATGTCTCACCCGCGCTGAATTTTACCACGGGCGTGCTTCACCTTTGAGGTTCCCACCGCAGAAGATCTGTCATCGCCCTGAGATACTTTTCGCTGGCCTCATCAGACGAAATGGGCGGGAATTCTGCAGTGATACAGTGCAGCCCCAGGTCAGCGCACCAGCTGCCGAACGAGCCTGGTGTTTCGTAACCCACGCTGGTCACAAGCGGAAGGGCGAATGCCTCAGCAAGCCACTGGCCCAGCGCCGTATGGCGCGGATCTTCGATACAGGCCAGCGGATCGTGGAACGAGACAACCCAGGCCGGGTGGAGCTTATGAATGAGCTGGCATAACGCCTGTGTCTCCGGCTCCGAGCCGGGGGTGTCTCCCGTCAGCAGGACCACATCGCGCTCTTCGGCGGAGCTGTTCCAGCGATATACCGTCTCACCGGCACGCCAGTTTGCTGCCGGAAAATTTCGGTTTAAGTCGACTCCCCTCGCATTGGCGCGCAACCCAAGCTGACAGCCATCCGGGTTGACGGTCAAGATCACGTGATGACGCCGCAGTTCTGGAGTCAGTGTCCTCAGCGCGCACGACAGCGTCACAATGGATGAGTTCTCATCGCCGTGCGTACCGGCAATAATCAGACCGCTGTCGCGATCGGCCTCCGGGGCAGGAAACCAGATCAAAGAAGCACCAAAAAAAGAACGGCCATATTGCTCAGCGCCAGGCGGAAATGCACCACGTTGCGCTCTTGGTCGGGTGATTGTCATACGAAATCCTGATAAAAAAGTCTCTACTGGCAGTGTTGTGCAAAACTTGCTGTTTATCAAATAGTTTCCGTAATAGCGGAAAATTGCCAGATATCAACTTTCCGGATGAAGGTATTTGCTTTTCTCATTTGTGAAACAAATAATTACGCATCTGCTGGTTATCTGAATTCAATCAAGGGGATCTTATGAAGCATCCTGTTTCGCGTCTCTGTACTGCACTCTGGTTGTGCGGACTTTCTTCACTTTCGTACGCTGCTGATGTGCCGCGGGGGACAGTTCTGGCGCAAAAACAGGAACTGGTGAGACACATTAAAGACGAACCGGCTTCGCTCGATCCGGCTAAGGCCGTGGGTTTGCCTGAAATTCAGGTGATCCGTGACCTCTATGAAGGCCTGGTGAATCAGAATGAAAAAGGGGAACTGACCCCCGGCGTGGCAACGCGCTGGCAGAGCAACGATAACCGCGTCTGGACCTTCACGCTGCGAGATAACGCCCGATGGTCTGACGGCACGCCCGTGACGGCGCAGGATTTTGTCTACAGCTGGCAGCGTCTGGTTGACCCAAAAACCACCTCACCGTTTGCGTGGTTTGTGGCGTTGGCGGGTATCAACAACGCGCAGGCGATTATCGATGGTAAAGCTGCGCCTGATACGCTTGGCGTTACGGCCGTTGATGCCAGAACGCTGCGCGTACAGCTGGATAAACCGCTGCCCTGGTTCAGCAACCTGACGGCTAACTTCGCGTTTTATCCTGTCCAGAAAGCCAATGTTGAGAGTGGTAAAGAGTGGACGCGTCCGGGCAGCCTTGTGGGGAACGGTGCGTATGTGTTGAAAGATCGTGTGGTCAACGAGAAGCTGGTGGTGGAGCCGAATACGCACTACTGGGACAATGCCAAAACGGTACTGAAAAAAGTCACTTTTGTGCCCATTAACCAGGAGTCTTCAGCAACAAAACGTTATCTCGCGGGCGATATTGATATCACCGAGTCGTTCCCGAAAAATATGTATCAGAAGCTGCTGAAGGATATTCCGGGGCAGGTGTATACGCCACCGCAGCTGGGCACCTATTACTATGCGTTCAACACGGAGAAAGGACCAACGGCTGACGCTCGCGTGCGTCTGGCGCTGAGCATGACAATCGATCGACGCATTATGGCGGAAAAAGTGCTGGGTACCGGTGAGAAACCTGCCTGGCACTTCACTCCTGACGTCACGGCTGGTTTTACGCCGGAGACATCCCCCCTTGAGCAGATGTCGCAGCAGGAGTTAAATGCACAGGCGAGGACGCTGTTGCAGGCGGCAGGTTACGGTCCGCAGCGCCCTCTGAAGCTCACTCTGCTGTACAACACGTCCGAGAACCACCAGAAGATTGCCATCGCCGTGGCCTCGATGTGGAAGAAAAACCTGGGTGTCGATGTCAAATTGCAAAACCAGGAGTGGAAAACCTACATAGACAGCCGTAACACCGGTAATTTTGATGTGATCCGCGCGTCGTGGGTAGGGGATTACAACGAGCCGTCGACGTTCCTGTCGCTGCTTACCTCAACCCACAGCGGCAATATTTCCCGTTTCAAGGACCCGGCTTACGACAAGATTATCAACCAGGCGACGCTTGAAACCACCGAGAAAGCGCGTAACGAAGATTACAACGTGGCTGAAAAAATCCTGACCGAGAAAGCGCCGATAGCCCCGATTTATCAGTATACCAATGGACGCTTGATCAAACCGTGGGTGAAAGGTTATCCGATTAATAACCCCGAAGACGTAGCCTATAGCCGGACGATGTATATCGAAAATCACTAATCAGTACAGGTTGCCTGATAACCTAAGGCTACTCCCGCAAAACCTGAGCTGGCGCGCTTGCAGCGCCAGTTTCTACATTTGACTCTCTCTCGCCACAGTTAAAATCCGAAAAAGGGTATCCAGCAATTAAGTCTGGGAAACCTTATTACGAAGCTGTTATATTGACAGTTGTGCCTCAATTGGAATAAACCTTACGTTGGGTTCTATCAGTTATGATGTACAGGTCAATAATGGACTATTACTGCATGGAACATCTTTCGTCTGAATAGTGTATTCATGGTGCGAATAATAATCATATTTTCATTGCGGTTCTGAATTTATATTTTGTCCAATATTGGACCTTTTTATTACTGGTCTTTTTAAAAAAATTATCCTATTGGTATTTCTGACTTCGGAAATTTCTCAAGCGTTAGGGTGTCTATTACAGCATTCAAGTATTGATTTATATCAATAAAATGTCGGCGCTTTGATATAAGGGTGTTGTTTTCATCACTGGTGGATATTAATTCTATTGGTTTGTGAATAAAGTGGTTAATGCTTTGTGAAGTTTATGTTTTATTGGCGTGACTCTCTATCTGTTTGCAGTCTAAAATTCTTAATAAAATTCTTATGTCAGATCTATGGTCTGTTTAGTTGATCTTGTTTGGTGTTTTGTTCTACTATGGATTTGTAAAGAAACATCGTTATTTCCAACAAACATTCCTTAAGGAAAGGGACCGCTATGGCCGATACGTTCCAGAACGAGGTGCCGAAGGCACGCATAAATTTAAAGTTGGCTCTGCACACTGGTGGCGCACAGAAGAAAGTCGAACTGCCGCTTAAACTCCTCACCGTCGGTGATTTCAGTAATGGCAAAGAAAGCCGTCCATTATCTGAAAGAGAAAAAATCAACGTCAATAAAAATAATTTTAATAGTGTACTTTCGGAATTTAGCCCGGAGGTAAATCTGATTGTGCAGAACACGTTGGCTGGAGAGGGTACGGAAGAAAATGTGAAACTGCGTTTTTCCGATATTAAAGATTTCGAGCCTGAGCAGGTGGCCCGTCAGATCCCTCAGCTCCGCGCCATGCTGGCGATGCGTAATTTATTACGCGATCTGAAATCTAATCTCCTTGATAACGCTACTTTCAGAAAAGAACTCGAGAAAATTCTTAAAGACCCGGCGCTGTCTCAGGAATTACGCGACGAAATGAGTGCACTGGCCCCGAAATAAGCGGCGTGCGTTATTTAATGGATTAACCGGGAATATGCTGATGTCTGTAAATTCTGAAACCGCCTCCGTACAGGGGCAGACCACCGTACTTGAAAAAGAGAGCGTTTACGCCTCCCTGTTTGAAAAAATCAACCTGATCCCGGCCTCAAGCCTGGGTGATATTAACGCGTTTCTGGATGATGCGGCGCTTTCTGACGCGCCAGCTGGCGAGCGCCTGACGGCGGCGATGCAGGTATTTATGGACTGCATCCGCAAGTCCGGTCAGCAGGTCGAGAAACTCGACAAAACGCTGATTGACCACCACATCGCGGAGCTGGATTTCCAGATCAGCCGCCAGTTGGACGCGGTGATGCACCATCAAGAGTTCCAGAAAGTGGAATCGCTGTGGCGCGGTCTGAAGCAACTGGTGGACAGCACTGACTACCGCCAGAACGTGAAGACTGAAATTCTGGACGTCTCAAAAGACGATCTGCGTCAGGACTTCGAAGACGCGCCGGAACTGATCCAGAGCGGACTCTACTGGCACACCTATACCGCCGAATATGACACCCCAGGCGGAGAGCCGATTGGCTCAGTGATCTCCTCCTATGAATTCGATGCCAGCCCGCAGGACGTGGCGCTGCTACGCAACATCTCTAAAGTGTCAGCCGCGGCACACATGCCGTTTATCGGTGCAGTCGGCCCGAAATTCTTCCTGAAAGACTCCATGGAAGAGGTTGCGGCGATTAAAGATATCGGCAACTACTTTGACCGTGCTGAGTACATTAAGTGGAAATCCTTCCGCGACACCGACGACTCACGCTATATCGGCCTGGTGATGCCGCGCGTGCTGGGGCGTCTGCCGTACGGTCCGGACACCGTGCCGGTGCGCAGCTTCAACTATGTCGAGCAGGTGAAGGGCCCGGATCACGAAAAGTATTTGTGGACCAGCGCGTCATTCTCTTTCGCCTCAAACATGGTGAAGAGCTTCATCAATAATGGCTGGTGCGTGCAGATCCGTGGCCCGCAGGCAGGTGGTGCGGTGAAAGATCTGCCGATCCACCTGTATGACCTTGGCACTGGAAACCAGGTGAAAATCCCATCTGAAGTGATGATTCCGGAAACCCGCGAGTTTGAATTCGCCAACCTGGGCTTTATCCCGCTGTCTTATTACAAAAACCGCGACTACGCCTGCTTCTTCTCGGCTAACTCTGCCCAGAAACCGGCGCTTTACGATACCGCGGATGCCACCGCCAACAGCCGCATCAACGCGCGTCTGCCGTACATCTTCCTGCTGTCGCGCATTGCGCATTACCTGAAGCTGATTCAGCGCGAAAACATCGGCACCACCAAGGATCGCCGTCTGCTGGAGCTGGAGTTGAACACCTGGGTGCGTGGACTGGTGACGGAAATGACCGATCCGGGCGACGAGCTGCAGGCATCCCACCCGCTGCGCGACGCGAAGGTAGTGGTGGAAGACATCGAGGACAACCCGGGCTTCTTCCGCGTGAAGCTGTTTGCAGTGCCGCACTTCCAGGTGGAAGGGATGGACGTGAACTTGTCTCTGGTAAGCCAGATGCCGAAAGCGAAAGCGTAAGGCGGGGAGATCTCAGGGATGAAAATTTACCGCCCACTTTGGGAGGATGGGGCCGCTCTGGCCCCGCAACAGTTCCAGCAGCAGGCCCGCTGGAATGAGCACGTTGCCAGTATGGTCGCCCGGATGGGTATTTCTCATCCCTGGGGCGTGATTGCTGCAGAGTTCGATGATGCTTCACTGGCGCTCTCGCGCCTGAATGCCACCCGTCTGGTGCTGCGCTTTCAGGACGGTACTCTTGTTGATACGAACCTGGCAGACAATCTTCCTCCGGTTTGCGATGTGTCTGTCGCGGCCAGCAGTGAGGTTGTTGACGTGGTTGCAGCACTGCCGTTACTGAGCGCCAGTGGTGGCAACCTCGATAACGGGCAGGACAGTGAGCGCCCGCGTCGCTGGAAAGCTGAACGTGTGGTGGTGCAGGAGCTGGCGGGTCATGAAAGCGGGGAACTCGCTATTTTGCGTCATGCACTGACCCTGCGTCTGTCTAGCCAGGAAAATACGGCTTACTTGACCTGTCCGGTAGCCCGTCTGGTTCGTAATGCTCAGGGGCAGTGGAGCCGGGACCCAGCTTTCATTCCGCCGATGCTTTCCATTTCTGCAAGCCCGTTGCTGACCGCCGAACTGGGGGACCTGCTGGTCCGCCTGCAGGTTCGCCGCCGTCGCCTGATGGCCATGAGACGTGAAAGCAATGAGCGGATGGCCGATTTTGCGGTCGCGGATGTCTCCCTATTCTGGCTGCTCAATGCCCTGAACAGTGCCGAGCCGGTGTTGACAGAACTGCTGCAGACGCCGGATCGTCATCCGGAACTGCTGTACCGAGAACTGACCCGTCTGGCCGGCAGCCTGCTGACCTTCTCACTGGAGCACGACGCCAGTGACATTCCTGATTATCAGCACGATGCACCGGAACGGGTATTCCCGCCGTTGCTGACGCTGCTCGATAAACTTCTGGAAGCCAGCCTGCCGTCGCGGGTGGTGAGTATCCACCTGGAGCATCAGGACCAGATCTGGAAAGGTGCCCTGCACGATGCGCGTCTGCGCGAAGGGGCAGACTTTTACCTCTCCGTACGCTCCTCCATGCCGAACCATGAGCTTCAGACGAAATTCCCGCAGCTGTGTAAAGCGGGTAGCTCTGATGATGTTTCAGATGTGGTGAATGTGGCCCTGAGCGGGATGCTTATCAAGCCTCTGACGCATGTTCCGGCTGCTATTCCGTTACGTCTTGAGAACCAGTATTTCTCGCTGGATCTGAGTACTGAGGCGGCACGGGCGATGCTTGAAATGGGCAACTGCACCTTCTATATCCCGCGCTCACTGGGGGATGTGAAACTTGAACTCTTTGCGGTGCTGCGCACATGAATAAATCCGAACTCAGTCAGACAGAACGTATCTTCTACCCGGGATGGCTGATGGTCAGCCAACTGCGGGGCGGTCAGGAAGTCCGTGACGGGGAAGGGCTCTATCGCAAGGCCTGCCGTCTGGTGCTGGAGGCGAAGGCTGCGCTCACGGAGGCAGGTTACAGCGACACCAGCCGTGACCATATGGTGTATGCCCTGTGTGCGCTGCTTGATGAGAGCGTGATGAACCGGGGAACCACCGATGATGGCTACCTGACCTGGCACCGCGATCCGCTGCAGGCGCATTTCTTTGGCACCCTCAATGCCGGTGAGGAGTTATGGGAACGGATCCGCGATCTGCTGAAGGAAACCGCCCCTGATGCCGCCGTCCTGACCTGCATGTACCGGACCCTGCAGCTGGGGTTCGTTGGTCAGTATCGTGCCCAGGATGATGAGCGTCGGGAAGATGTTGTTCGCGCACTCGCGGAACGGGTGCCTGCGTTCACGCTGGCTCAGGACGCCCCCATTGTTGCCCGCGCATCACACCTGCGCAGTGGCCGCCGTTGGTACTGGCTGACCTGGGTTGTGGCCGCTGTCGCTCTGGCGGCACTCTGGTTCTTCCTCTCGTCCTCGCTTACCGAGCTGGTAAGCCAGACTGTCAGGTTGGGGTAAGCGATGCGGGAAGTGTACCGAAGTCTGTTAACTGCCCTGGGTGCAGTACTGGCGCTGTGGCTCATCCTGGGATTCTGGCCACTGTCCATGGGTAGCCGTGTGGCACTCAGCCTACTTGTTACTCTGGTAGCCGGGGTGATGTTCTGGCGTCAGCACCGGGCTTTTCAGGCGCGGGCGACCGCACTACGGGAGATTGTGGATGAAAACCTGCCCCCGGAAGATTTTCAGGGGGCTGTTATCCTCGTTTCTGGCGACAACACCCCTCTGTTTGTGCCAGGAGCCCGTTACCGGGAAACCCGGCAGGGCTGGTATCTGTGGGTGAAGGATGCAGAACAGCTGCCACTCCTGGCGCAGCACCTGAGCCTTGTCCGCCCAGCCCTGGTATCGCAGATCTCGGTCATGCTGGCGGTAGTACCCGAGTTGCACACATCCGGTGATGATTTTACCCAGTCCCTGCGGGGATGGCAGCGGGCTGTCGTCCAGTGCCGTGCGGCATTCGGCATGATCCCTCCGCTGTGGACCGTTACCTGGGTATCTCCACCCGCGGCCTGTGCGGAGGCTGAGCCCGTCTGGTTTACCACAGTAAGTCAGCGGACCGGTATTCAGGTATATCAGCCCGGTCAGGGCAATGTGTCACTAACAGAGTGGATCCGGGAGACCGGTGCAGACGGACGTCTTTCGCGTCTGAGTCAGGGTCTGTGGCTGGACGGTCTGCTTGCCTGGCAGAACGGCGCGGTCAATGAACTGCTATCGGTACGGCGGGGTGAGTTACCGGCGATGAAACCCTGCGTACAGGGCATGTGCATGGTTCCGGTGAGCGGTACCCAGTGCAATCTCTGGCAACAGCACATTACTGCCGTGACCGCGCTGCCACCGGATGTTGCCCTGACTACAGAGCCACTGCCACTGCCTGAACAACTGCTGTCGGGGTTACCGCGACGACGTGGTGTCAGTCGCCGGATGGTGTTCTGGCGTTACGTCGGTTTTCTGGGCGGGATTTTCCTGGCCCTTGCCATGCTGGCGTCCTGGATGA
This sequence comes from Enterobacter sp. RIT637, assembly GCF_019718755.1. Lineage (NCBI taxonomy): Bacteria > Pseudomonadati > Pseudomonadota > Gammaproteobacteria > Enterobacterales > Enterobacteriaceae > Enterobacter > Enterobacter sp. RIT637. The sequence continues at coordinate 252,004 of NZ_JAIHAZ010000002.1, read as the reverse complement.
ACAACCAGCGTCTTATCCGTAATGTTGGCGATCATCTTGCGTTATACCACCATCTCACCGGCACGCCGGTTGCACCGAAACTCCGGGCGCAACAGCGCCTGCGAGCCGATGGCGCATTGTTGGACGACTGGGCGCGTCGCGGGGAGCCTCTGCGCTACCGTCTGGGTCTGTATCAGGGGATGCGTCTTGTTCCGCCTGTTGAGGCCGCCGTGAGCGACTGGGCACCGCCGCCACCGCCTCCACCGGTCATAAAGAAAATTATTCAGGGTCCGAAAACCATTCGCCTTGACAACATGTCCCTGTTCGACACTGGCAGATGGGCGCTGAAACCCGGCTCGACGAAGTTGCTGGTGAACTCGCTGGTTGGCATCAAGGTTAAGCCCGGCTGGCTGATTGTGGTGGCGGGCCATACCGATAGCACGGGAGATGACAAATCAAACCAGGTGCTGTCGCTTAAGCGCGCGGAGTCCGTGCGCAACTGGATGCGTGACACTGGCGACGTGCCGGAAAGCTGTTTTGCAGTGCAGGGCTATGGCGAAAGCCGCCCTGTCGCAACCAATGACACCCCGGAAGGCCGTGCGCTTAACCGCCGTGTCGAAATCAGTCTGGTACCGCAGGCAAATGCCTGTCTGATGCCAGGCAAACCCTCAGCGTCATCGCAGGATGATGGCGCTTCACTACACAATGGAGAGTAATTCCATGGCAATTCCTGTTTATCTTTGGCTGAAAGACGACGGCGGCGCGGACATCAAAGGGTCTGTTGACGTTCAGGACCGTGAAGGAAGCATCGAAGTGGTGGCTCAGGAGCATAACCTGTACATCCCGACCGATAACAACACCGGCAAACTGACCGGTACTCGTATCCACACGCCGTTCCTGTTCACTAAGGAAATCGATTCGTCCAGCCCATACCTGTACAAGGCAGTGACCACCGGTCAGACCCTGAAGTCTGCGGAATTCAAATGGTACAAAATTAACGATGCAGGCCAGGAAGTTGAGTACTTCAACACCAAACTCGAGAACGTAAAAGTGGTGAAAGTGAATCCTGAAATGTACGACATCAAGGATCCTTCCAAAGAGAAGCACAACCATCTTGAGCGCGTAGAACTGCGTTACGAAAAAATCACCTGGACCTACAAAGACGGCAACATCATTCATTCCGATTCCTGGAACGAACGCGCCACCGCGTAATCCTGATGCGGGCAGGGTTTTCCTGTCCGCAGTTTTTTGCTGAGTGCCTGTTTGAAACGGGCGTTGAGCAAAGAAACCCACAATCTGCCAGCCCGACCTCATGCGCTTTGGTCCCCGTCACGGGAAACAGCGATGGGCGGTAGCGTGTCCAGGAACCGACAAAGAGAGAAAGTCATGGAAAATCCAGCCATCCTGCTGCGACGTCTGAACCCTTACTGTGCCCGTGCGATGGAAGGCGCTGCCTCGCTCTGCCAGACCCGCGCGCATGCAGAAATCCTGCCCGAGCACTGGCTGCTGAAATTGCTGGAGCAGGGGGAAGGTGACCTGACGGTGCTGGCGCGCCGCTACGAGTGGGATATGGATGCGCTATGGCAGGAATTGCTCGGCTGGCTGGATAATCAACCGCGTTCGGTACGCAGTCGCCCGCAGTTGTCCTCTGATATCAAGAAACTGATGCAGGAAGCCTGGCTGATTGCCTCCCTTAACGGCGAAGAGCACATCCGCAGTGTCCATCTGCTAATGGTGCTGGTCAATAAGCCTAAACTGGCGCGCTGCAACGGTTTGTGGCCTTTGCTGACGCTCGGCCAGAGCCAGCTTGATCGTCTTCGCCCGCTATTGGACGCGCAGTCTGATGAACGTCCGGATGTACATCAGGAAGCAGAACTGGCACAAAATCACGGTGGTGAAGTGGAATTTGTTGGACGTCCGGTCGGCGCCCAGACAAAAGACGGCGAACTGAACCCGGCGCTACAGAACGCACTGGATAAATTTACCCTCGACGTTACCGCCAGAGCGAAAGAGGGCAAAATCGACCCGGTGTTTGGCCGTGACACCGAAATTCGCCAGATGGTGGACATTCTCTCCCGTCGCCGCAAAAACAATCCGATCCTGGTCGGCGAACCTGGCGTCGGCAAAACGGCGCTGGTCGAAGGGCTGGCGCTGCGTATCGCCGGGGGCAACGTACCGGAATCGCTCAAGCCGGTGGTGCTGCGTACCCTCGACCTCGGCCTGTTACAGGCGGGAGCAGGCGTGAAAGGCGAGTTCGAACAGCGTCTGAAAAACGTCATCGATGCGGTACAGCAGTCACCAGTGCCGATATTGCTGTTTATCGACGAAGCCCACACCATTATTGGTGCCGGAAATCAGGCGGGCGGTGCCGATGCGGCAAACCTGCTGAAACCGGCGCTTGCCCGCGGTGAACTGCGCACCATCGCCGCGACCACCTGGAGCGAATACAAACAATATTTTGAGCGCGACGCTGCCCTGGAACGCCGCTTCCAGATGGTCAAAGTGGACGAGCCGGATGACGACACGGCATGCCTGATGCTCAGGGGGCTGAAATCCCGCTACGCTGAACACCACAACGTGCATATCACCGATGACGCGGTACGCGCAGCCGTGACGCTTTCCCGACGCTATCTGACGGGGCGTCAGCTGCCGGACAAAGCTGTTGACCTACTGGACACCGCGAGCGCTCGTGTGCGCATGAGCCTTGATACCATTCCGGAACCTCTGACCCGCATTCGCTCACAGATGACCTCTCTTGAAATGGAGAAACAGGCGCTGCTGGAAGACATCGCTGTGGGTAATCAGCAACATGGTGAGCGACTGGCCGCGATTGAACAGGAAGAAGTACGCCTGATAGTCGAGCTGGATGAACTGGAAACCCGGTACGGGCAGGAACTTAATCTCATCGAACAATTGCGGGAAAGCCGCCAGGACATCTCTCGCCAGAGTGAAACGCATGCGCTGCAGCTGGAGCTGAACGGTATGCAGCACAGCAACCCACTGCTTTCTGTTGATGTGGACGTGCGTACCGTTGCCACCGTGATTGCCGACTGGACAGGTGTGCCGCTTTCTTCCCTAATGAAAGACGAGCAGACGGAGTTGCTGAACCTGGAAAACGAAATCGGCAGACGTGTTGTCGGTCAGGATGTGGCGCTCGAGGCCATCGCTCAGCGCTTGCGCGCCGCAAAAACCGGGCTTACGTCTGAGAACGGCCCGCAAGGTGTATTTCTTCTTGTCGGTCCGAGCGGTGTAGGTAAGACCGAAACCGCGCTTGCGCTAGCGGATGTGATGTATGGGGGAGAAAAATCGCTGATTACCATCAATCTCTCCGAATACCAGGAACCGCACACCGTGTCCCAGTTGAAGGGCTCACCTCCGGGTTATGTCGGTTACGGTCAGGGCGGTATTCTCACCGAAGCGGTGCGCAAGCGCCCGTACAGCGTGGTGCTGCTGGATGAAGTGGAAAAGGCGCACCGTGACGTAATGAACCTGTTTTATCAGGTATTCGACCGGGGCTTTATGCGTGACGGCGAAGGGCGCGAGATTGATTTCCGTAACACCGTTATTCTGATGACCTCCAACTTGGGCAGCGACCACCTGATGCAACTGCTGGATGAACAGCCGGACGCCACCGAAGGGGATATGCAGGAACTGCTGCGCCCGATTTTACGTGACCACTTCCAGCCCGCGCTGCTGGCCCGCTTCCAGACTGTGATTTACCGTCCGCTCGCCGAAGCGGCGATGCGTACCATCGTGAAAATGAAACTTTCGCAAGTCAGCACGCGCCTTAACCGCCACTATGGCCTGACCACGCAGATTGATGAGAGCCTGTATGACGCGCTGACCGCCGCCTGCCTGCTGCCGGATACCGGTGCGCGCAACGTCGACAGCCTGCTCAACCAGCAAATTCTGCCGGTACTGAGCCAGCAACTGTTGGCCCGCATGGCTGCAAAACAGAAACCTCACTCCCTGACGCTCGGCTGGAATGATGATGAAGGGATTGTACTGATGTTTAATGAGGCGCACGGAGGCTGAAATGCAGATTTGCAAGATGGATTACAGCAACCTGTCGACGGATGGCAAAACGGCGTATCTGAAATGCTACGGCATCGGGACGTTTGAAGTGCTGTCGGGGATTGAGCGCTATATTAATAACCCTGACTGTGCCGACCATGAGAAGGCGGCTATTCCACCCGGTACATACTGGGTGACCGACAGGCCTGCCGGCAGTCTGTATAACCGCGTCAGGGCAGAGGCGATTGATGCGTGGAATGGTTACCGGAATCATCATTCTGAATGGTTTGCACTGTTCAGCGATAAAACCAAAAAAGACAGTCTGAATGTGAATGGCCTGAACCGGACCGGATTTCGACTTCATCCGCTGAACAGCGACGGAACCGGTGTTTCATGGGGCTGTATCACCCTGCGTCGTTACAGTGACTTCCAGCATCTGCGCCGTCTTTTACTGAGCCGCGGTACGTTTACGGTTCCGGGGGGCAACGGCCTGATGGCCTGGGCCCGTATTGATGTGCGCGGTACGCCCGATTTCAGCCAGTGCGAGAAAGAGGTCAAGGAAAAGGAAAACGCTGACAAGCGTCGGGCACAACAGGCCCTGAAGAAACGCATGGAGAGCGCAGAATGAAAATCCTGCTCGTACTGGTCCTGGCATTGGTCGGGTCGTTCTTCCTTCCCGATGGCAGCCTTACCGATTTTGTCATCAACCACCTTCCGGTGCCGGGAGACGGCGAAGAGGGGATGGATAACCTGGCGATGACGGTCATCCTGATAAAAGCCCTGCTGAGCGGCATCGGGGCATACCTCCTGCTGACCCTGCTCCACTGGCTGCGCAATCGTCTGAATAAATAGTCCGTTTTCTGCTTCTCTGACCGATACTGGCCCGCGCCAGCCCTGACGGAATAACCGAATACACAATGGAGTCAATGCCATGAGCCTGACGGATACCCTGAACACGATGGTGGCCACCGTCACCGGAAAAGCCCTGAACCGCTACCGCCTCGATATCCCTTCCTGTACGGCCGATATCGACGTGGAGGACTTCAGCGGCTCAGAAGCGATGAGCGAGCTTTACAGCTACACCATCAATTTCACCAGCGCCGACAAGAACATTGATGCCCGCCAGATGCTGAGTAAGCCGGCGACCCTGACCATGGGCGCGGGCAATTTGCTTTCCCTGGCGGAGCGCAAGGTGGTTCACGGAGTGGTGACCCGTTTCGAGCGTACCGGTGGTTCAGCAGATGAAGCGCATTACTGCATCGTGCTGGAACCGTTCCTGGCATTGCTGGGGAATCAGTTCCGCACCCATCGCTTTTTCGTCAACAAGTCGGTGCCGGAAGTGGTTGCAGAGGTGCTCACGGAACATGGCCTGAAAGGCTGGGAGTATGAGTTTACCCTCAAAGCCGATTATCCAAAGCGTGAGCAGATTAACCAGTATCAGGAAAACGACCTCGCCTTCATTGAACGCCTGCTGGCGGAGGTGGGGATTTTTTACTTCTTCACCCTGCAGTCTGATACCCAGACCGAAGTAGTGCACTTTGCGGACAAGCAAAGCGCCTGGACGTTTGGTAAAAAACTCCCGCTGAATAGCCCGTCAGGGGCGAATGACAATGCGGCCGACTCGGTGTGGGATGTGCACGTGTGGCATAACGTGGTGGAGCGCTCGGTCACTGCCAGCGATTACAACCACCGCGAAGCCCAGAACGTCCTGACGTCCGTGCCGGCGGACATGACCCGCGGGGACGGGGAAGGGAACACCTACGGCGATGTGTACCATTATCGCCCGCGTCACCTTGAACGTGGCGACAAAATTAACCCCGAAGCGGAAACAGGTAACTTCTGGGCACGCCTGGAGCATGAACGCTACCTTTCCACCCAGACCACTGTAACTGGCAGCAGTACCGACCATACCCTGGGCCCGGCTCAGGTGTTGACTATCACCGAGACGGCTATCCCACCGACGCTGCCGCGAGAAACCGAAAACGGTCTTGTCATCATTAGCGCGGGTTACTCCGCCAGCCGTCAGAGCGCGCTGAAGGTTGAATGGGCGGCTATGCCGTACTACGAGAACCGATGCTGGCGTCCAGCCGCGAAAAAGCGTCCGGTGGTCAGCGGCACCGTGATGGCGCGTGTCACCAGTGCCAAAGATAACGACATCTACGCCTGGCAGGATGCATCCGGCATGTACCGGGTGAAATTTGATGCTGACCGCGACGATAAACGCCAGGGCATGGAAAGCATGCCGGTGCGTTTTGCCAAGCCTTATGGTGGTGATAAGTACGGTTTCCACTTCCCACTGATTCAGGGTACTGAAGTCGCCATTGCGTTCCATGAGGGCGATCCTGATCGTCCGTATATTGCCCATGCGCTTCATGACTCCCGCCATGTTGATCATGTGACTGAAGCCAACAGCACGCGCAACGTCATTCGCACTGCTGGTCTGAACAAGCTGCGGATGGAGGACAAGCGCGGTGAAGAGCATATTAAGCTCAGTACTGAGTACGGGGGCAAGACGCAGCTTAATTTAGGACATTTGGTCAATGCAAATAGGGCATTGCGGGGGGAAGGTTTTGAGCTGCGCACTGACGAGTGGGGAGGTATCCGGGCGGGGAAAGGGATATTCATTACTGCAGACAGCCAGCCTGAAGCACAGGGGAAAGTGCTGGATATGGCAGCAGCACATTCCTTATTGGCGCAAGCTGTTAGTCAAATGGAGTCTCTGTCACAGGCAGCATCAGCAGCAAATGCACAGCTCTTGAAATATGAGCAGCAACAGGCACTGATGGAAGAGAAGTTACTTACGCTAAAGCAGGCTGTATTGCTGATGAGTGCACCGGAAGGTATTGCATTAACCAGTGGAAACCATTTTCAGACAGTTGCAAGTGAAAATATTTTTTTGACTGCAGGGCAAAATGTTGAACTTGGAGCAAAGAAAAATATTACCCTTGCCGCTTCAGAAAAAATATCAATATTTACCGAAGCTGAGGGCATAGAATCTATTGCAGCCAAAGGCGATCTAATATCACAAGCTCAGTCAGGAAATGTTGAAGTAATTGCTAAGAAAAATATTTCTCTGACCAGTACAACAGAGAATATGACTTTTACAGCGGCAAAAACCTTAACGTTGAGCTGTGCTGGTGGGGCATATATCCGCCTATCCGGAGGAAACATCGAGCTAGGCTGCCCTGGTGATATTATGATGAAGCAAAGTAAGCTTCTCTATAGTGGCCCAGTTTCTATGCAGTCAAATATTCCGGATCTTCCCGGTAGTGGTCCCCAATCAATGAGTTTCATGTTGTTAGATGCTCTAGGTAATGCTGCGCCATCTGTTATGAAAGTGAGCCTGTTTGACAGTGAATCAAAAGAAAAAATATGGAGTTCTGCTTTTAATAATGGAGAGTCAGGTTGTTTTGAGCAACCTGAGAATAAAAATTTTCATGCAATAATCGGTGATGATAAATGGACGAGCCTTTTTTCTAATGATGATGAACATGAGATTGAAGATGAGATTTATGATGATCTGGATTTTGGTGAGCATGGTCCGCAGTATGATTGTGAAATAAACGAACAAGATAAGGAATAACCATGGAAAAGTATACCGTTCAGAAAGGTGACAGTCTGTGGAAAATAAGTCGTAGATTTGGAATAGATATCAATGAACTTACAAATATTAATGGTCTTCGCACTAAAGCAGAACAACATATAATCCAGCCCGGACAGATATTAAACTTACCCTCGAAAGATAAGGTATATGATACTCAATTAGCTTTGATAATTTGTGATCTTGCCTGGCGCCCACTTACGAATGTAAAAGTCAGAATCACTTTCGATGGTAAGGCCTATGATTATCTAACCGACGGTAATGGAATTGTGGCTGGTCTGCTTATTGAGGATAGTACCAAAGGTATAAAGGTTGAACTACAGCATTTGAATGAAAAAGAATATATTTTGATTGCCAATCATAAAAAACTGCCGCTGGGAAGGTTAAGTCTGCGGATATCGTCCAGAGAAATGATAATAAAAGGGAGTACAAGCGTTAAACAAGGTACTCAACAATCGAGTAAAAAACAGGAGAAAGAAAAAGCAAAACAAAAAGGTAATCCCTCTGCTTCCAGTTCCTCAAAAGATAAAACAATGGAAAGCCCGACGCCTTCTTTGAATCAAACCACTAGAATTGAAGGTGGGGTCCCCATCAGTGTGAATAATATCGGAAATGTCAGTGAGGGATTGCGCCTTCCTCCGGAGGCAGAGCAATATCGTGATTATATTATTGAAGCGGCTAAAAAATATGATTTCCAACCAGAGGGACTTGCAGCATTAATCTATGCGGAGTCACGATGGAAAGCAAACGCTACTAATAATACCGGTTCTGGGGCGGTAGGGTTAGGGCAGTTTAAGCCTGATACATGGTTGTCTCTTTGTGCTAAACCTGAATCCAGAGTTTATCAGTTTATAACAGGAAAATATTCATACCAGAAATTAATATACAGAAATAAAAAGCTTTGGGGAGAAACGGTTGACGGAACTATAGCAGAAATTGATACAGATACTGTTTTATCTTTACGGCTTAATGCAGAATATAATATTGATATGATTGGTTTACTTGACCGAAAGAGTATTGAAGAATTAATTAATAAGTGGAACTTACTTTCTATCAAAGCACTTGAACCTGACGAAATGGTCAAAGTTGCCTATCTTGTTCATACGAATGGAACGCTTGGATCTGTTGATATTATTATGAATGGAGATGAGGTGGCAGAAAATAATTATGATAAGAATCATATCCCTACTGAATCAACATACGAAAAACGTTTATTTTCCAATTTAAAAGATACAATAAAAATAGAGCGTTATCATTCTATTGATGGAACTTATAGAACCGCTTTTGTAGCATGGATGATTGACTATTACGATTCACTTATCGTACCTGATCATTACAGGGTTGTGCCGGAAGAAAAAAATTATTCTATCAAAGATATTATTCATAAACTGAATCCAAAATATATACCAAAAAATGACCTACCTTCTGAGGGCGTTCCGAGTCTACAGACACAAGCACAGACACGAGCACCGGTTACAAGTCAATGGCATAACCCTATAGAGAGTTGTCAAATAAGAACGGCTGGTATGATAAGCGCCAGGAGCGCAAGTTTCGGACAGGACGTGAGGCGGGATGCAGCCGGTAATCCTAGACCACATCAGGGAGTAGATATAAAAGCGGAACCAGGGACCCCAATTTATGCTGTAGCAGATGGTCATATTCAATTTATAATAAGGAATCCAAGCGATACGGCACCCTACGGCAAAACATTGTGTATTGTCGTGGATATAAACGATCTTCCAGAAGATAAAAAAGAATTATGCAAATATGAAGATCAACCCTTAGAACGAGTGTATTTTTTTTATGCGCATTTATCTGAAATTAGCCCTCATTTATCGAGAAATGCAAAAGTAGAGTGTGGTGATATCTTAGGTAAAACAGGTCATACAGGTAATGCGAACAGGATGACAACAATTGCAAGGGGCGCTCATTTGCATTTTGAAGTTCGAACTAGATGGGATACAGGTTTAGGGTGTGATTTCCATTTAGATCCATCGCCATTTATTGATGGTTTTGACTACCCATAGGGATAAATTATGAGATGTTTTTGTTTTTTTGTTTTTTTGTTTTTTTGTTTTCAATATCGTTCACTAACGCTAGTGATAAAAAGGATGAGATATTATCTTCCGGCGATGGTCTCGAAAGCTTAATTGATCAAGATGCAAATGAAAGATATGATGATCAATTTATTAATTTTAAAAATAGTCAAAATAATCTCTCTGATAGTGAAAGAACAAAAAAATTGCTCCAAAATCAATACTGGTTGATCAATAAAAATCAGAACTTTTGGGTTGGATTTTTTGATGGAAAACAAGTTAAAGTATCTAAAGGAATTTATCCAGATATAAATATTGATTCATATCTGCCACAACAAATCATCAGGATAAAAAGTGGAGGTAAACTGTCTCAGTTTGTTATAAAAAGCACTGATGTAAGTAGTTATGGTTCTCCTTTACACTGTTATAATAA
>NZ_JAIHAZ010000002.1:0-241841 GCF_019718755.1 Enterobacter sp. RIT637 | reverse complement strand
ATTGATCAAGTATTACTTGATGAACCTAATTATTTACTATTCTATTCGGGCTGTACAAATATCACTTCAGAAAAGGGGGGGCGTCGAGGCGTCTCATATGATATTTTGTTTTATAGTAAAACATTTGATACATTGGTTTCTATAAATGAATTTACCTCTTCTGAAACGATTGATAATAAAATGCATGCAGCTTTCCTCAAAAATAAAAAAGATTTTTTTGTCTATGAAAAAACAAATATAGCATTTAAAATCAATGGGAAAGATAAAGTAGAAGGTTTAGATCCCGATACAGGATTACCATTAAATAGGGATGATAGTTCTGACGATGCTGATGGTGTTCAGGTGTTGCCGCTTGAGAGACTTCCTGAGATACAACAATAATAAAGTTTGTTGAGATATGAAAAAAATTATATGTGTAGGTGATGAAACATCTCATGGAGGCTATGTTTTAACGGGTTCATCTCAGATAACCATTGATGGTAAAGCTGTGGCTCGAAAGTCTGATCTAGTCTCATGTTCAATACATGGTGTTAATAGTATAAGTGAGGGGGATGAAAAGCATTGCGATAATGGGTTAGCTGTTGCGTTAGAAGGGCATCGCTGTTCATGTGGTGCTATTCTTATTTCCGTGGGTTCGCGTGTTTTTAAGGAATAAATTTATGCCAGTAAACATCCATGATATTCCTTCGGAGAAAAAAATCTTCAAAAAAACATTATCATTATGGATTGAATTTGTAATTTGCATTTGCATACTTACTATCTATGCATCTGTTTTTTGGGTCTTTTATTCTGAGTATTTATCAAGAGTTAGTTATGTTTTCTGGTCTGAATTATTGCTGGTTCCATTACTTATAAGTGGGGCTGTGTTTTTCTTTAGGATTATATTATGGGATAATAAAAATATCGAAGCAATTAACTGGAATAAAACTCGACAAGATTATTATCAGGAACTGCTTCAGAAAGGAAGGACCCATCTTGAAGTCATAGAGTTGCAGGTCAGATTCCCCGATTTAAATGGTAATGTGACTAATGGTATTAATGAGGGTTTATTACCTGTGCGCTATGCGCCAAAGTTAACGCATATGTCCAGATATCTTTCTTTTAATTCTCCAGTGCCTGAATTAAATAGCATTCATCAAATACAGGAGAGGAATGCTATTTTATTTAATGAAATAATGGGGGGTGTCCTTAATGATATCCACATGCATATAAGTCTCTTGCCTAAGCATGCCAGGTTAAAAGTGGTGTGTGTACTTAATGATAATTTAAAACCTTTAATGGAAAAGATTTGGCAGGAACGAGTTGATAAAATATATCCATTAGCGAATGTTGAGTTTAGTAATAATTTATCCGAATCCATCGACAACTGGTTGGAGAGAACATCTGATGAATATATAGTTATTATTGCTGCCATTTTTTATGGCGCAGAATTACTTGACGATGAAGTCGACAATAAATCTGAATCTGTGATGTTCTTGTTGGGAAGATTGAGAAATGACGGTGAGAACGGTGGTCATTCATCTTTAGGAGCTTTTTTTCGGCCAGAATGTGATTGGGCAGGAATAGATAAATCTCTGCTTTGGGGTAGGGTTAAAGAAGGGCGAAAGCTATCAGGTATTATATATTCTGGGTTGAATGAGGATGAGTTTAAAAAACTCGTATTAAAAACTACAGATGCAATGTCGGAAAGTGCACTTTCATCGTATATGTACGTTGATTCAGACAACTATTTATGTAAGTGCCCGCCTCTTACCCAGTTCTTGCAATTGAGCTATGTAAGTGAACATCTCCCCCCAGGGCAATATTTGTTTGTAAATAAAAGTAATGATATTTTGGAATCCCATTTATTTCACTCGATTGCCAGTGTTTAGAGGTTTGCTATAACATGAGAAAAATCCTTATTAAATTTTCTGGCTTTTTTTTATTATTATTGTTACTATTATCTTGCTTCTAATTTATTACCTGTGGGGGGCATCTTTAGGATGGATGGAACCAGCAGAAAAATTTCGTGTGCTGTGTACTATTTTTGCAGTTCCCGTTTTCCTCTCTTTGTTGCTAGTCAGTCGGTACTCACTTGTTGCGTTTGCGTCAAGATTGCGTTTTTTCCGTAAGTTAAATGATAAACAGAGTACCCAGTCATACACTAGTGCTCATTTGAAACAGGCAGATATAAGTAAAAAAATAATAGGCGAAGTACAACAAGCACTGCGACTTACTTACGGTCATTTCTGGCATAATAAAATTCGCATCCTGCTGGTAACCGGCAACGCTGCCGATGTCGAACAATTCATCCCAAAACTCCCCCGCGAACTTTGGCAGGAAGACCGCGGTACGCTGTTGCTGTGGGGCGGTGACCTCAACACGCCAGCAGACAGCACCTGGCTGACCGCGCTGCGCAAACTGCGCCATCGTCCGGTGGATGGTCTGGTGTGGGTCACTGCGGCGTTTGACCAGCTCTCAGTTCCAGGACTGCAACAGCCGCTGCCGGTACCGTCTGAGAGCACTATGGACTCCCTGTCTCATGCCATCAGCGCGCGTATGGACATGCTTGGCTGGAAACTTCCGCTGTATGTCTGGTCCTTGCACCAGCGCGCCGGTAAGCCCCAAGGGCGTATTACTCAGGCGATCGGTTGTCTGTTGCCTGCCGGTTGTTGTCCCGAAGGGCTGGCAGAACAACTCTCTGCCCTGACGCCAGATTTAACTTCGCAGGGCCTGCAGCAGGCCTGTACTGATGTGAAACACAACTTTCTGCTGATGCTTGCCGACCAGCTTGTCCGCGAGCCGGAGAGCGTGACCGCACCGCTGTCGGTGATGCTCAATCCGTATCGCCCGCTACCGCTGGCCGGTGTGGTGTTCAGCCAGCCTTCTGCTGGTGCGGAGCGTACCATTACACACCACTGGGGCATGGACAGACGTTGGGATGTTCTGCCTGAATCTGTCCGGATGCTTCCTGCCGGGCTGCGTCCGCACAAGCCGGGCATCCCCTGGTGCAAGGTCGTGAGGTCTGCAGTCGTCCTGGGGATGGTAGGCTGGGCTGTGTGGATGGGCATCGCGTATATCACCAACCGCAGCCAGATTGAAGACGCAAATGCCCTGGCCGCAGTTGCCGCAAGGCAGAACCAGCCGCTGGAACAGCGCCTGCATTCTCTGTCGGAACTTCAGAAAACGCTGGCCCGCCTGCAGTACCGGTCTGCACACGGTGTGCCATGGTACGAGCGGGCCGGGCTGAGCCAGAATAACACGCTGCTTGCCGCACTCTGGCCACGTTACCAGGAAAGCGCACAGCCTCTGCTAAGGGATGCCGCCGCAGAACATCTGCAGAAGCAGGTCAGGGCCTTTAATGCACTATCACCAGAGAGCCCGCTACGTGAGCAGATGGCAAAGTCCGCCTGGGAGCAGCTCAGGCTCTATCTGATGCTGGCCCGCCCCGAGCACATGGACGCGGCCTGGTTCAGCTCTGCGCTGTTGCGCGACTGGCCGAAGCGTGATGGCGTGAAAGACGGTGTCTGGCAGGGGATGGCACCGTCTCTGTTGTCGTTTTATGGTGCACAGCTGGTCAAACATCCTGAGTGGAAATTGCGGGCAGATGAGAGCATGGTCAGCCAGGCGCGTTCTATGCTGGTTCGCCTGATGGGCGTACGTAACAGTGAATCGAGTCTGTACCAGAAGATGCTCTCTCAGGTGGCGCATCTGTATGTCGATATGCGCCTCGAAGACATGACCGGCGATACGGATGCATCCCGTCTGTTTAGCACCACCGAAATTGTGCCGGGTATGTTTACCCGTCAGGCCTGGGAGCAGGCCGTGCAGCCTGCCATCGACAAGGTGGTTAAGGCTCGCCGGGACGAGCTCGACTGGGTGCTGACTGACAGCAAGCGTCAGGTGAATAAACAGGATGAAACCTCACCGGAAGCACTGAAAGAACGCCTGACCGAGCGTTATTTCGCGGACTTCGGCGGCGCCTGGCTGACGTTTCTGAACAGCCTGCGCTGGAACAAGGCCACCACGCTGTCGGATTCCATTGACCAACTGACCCTCATGGCCGACGTGCGTCAGTCACCGCTGGTGGCGTTGATGAATACCCTGAACGTGCAGGGGCGAACCGGGCAGACTGGAGAAGCGATATCTGACTCACTGGTAAAATCAGCCAAAAATCTGCTCGGTAGTGATAACAAAGACGCCATTGACCAGAGTGCCGGCATTCACGGCCCGCTGGATGCGACCTTTGGTCCGGTGCTGGCGCTGATGGATAAAAACCGCACGGGAGCGCAGGAGCAGAGTCTGCAGTCATTCCTGACCCGCGTGACGCAGGTGCGCCTGCGCCTGCAGCAGGTGACCAATGCGGCTGACCCGCAGGCAATGACACAGAGTATCGCTCAGACGGTATTCCAGGGCAAAGCGGTGGACCTCACCGAAACCCGTGACTACGGTAGTCTGGTTGCCGCCGGCATGGGGCAGGAGTGGAGCAGCTTTGGTCGTACGGTGTTTGTGAGCCCGATGGAGCAGGCCTGGCAGCAGGTGCTGACCCCTGCGGCCGACAGCCTCAATGCCCAGTGGCAGCAGGCAGTGGTTTCAGAGTGGAACACCGCATTTGGTGGGCGTTATCCGTTTAACAACGCCAGCAGTGATGTGTCCCTGCCGCTGCTCGCCAAATACCTCAATACTGATTCCGGGCGTATCGCACAGTTCCTGCAGACTCGTCTTAAAGGCGTGCTGCACAAGGAGGGTAACCACTGGGTTCCGGACAGCATCAACTCTCAGGGGCTGGCGTTTAACCCGGCGTTCATCAATGCCATCAACACTCTGAGTCATATCTCGGATGTGGCATTCACCGAAGGCAATGCCGGCATGAACTTTGAACTGCGTCCGGGCACTGCTGATGGTGTGATGCAGACCGACATGATTATTGACAGCCAGAAGCTGACCTATGTGAACCAGCTTCCTGCATGGAAGCGCTTCTCCTGGCCTGGAGATACGGAAGCGCCCGGCGCGAATCTTAGTTGGATAAGTACGCAGGCGGGTACCCGTCAGTATGCCGATATGCCAGGGGCGTGGGGCTGGATACGCCTGCTCGATAAAGCAACGGTCTCTGCCTACCCTGGGGTGGACAGCAGCTACAGCCTGAGCTGGAAGGCCCCTGACGGCCACATGCTCAACTATACCCTACGTACTGAAGCTGGAGAGGGGCCTCTGGCGCTGCTGAAGCTGCGTAATTTCCGTCTCCCGGAGACCATCTTCAGCGTTACTGATATGGCAGTATCTGACCAGGTCGCCAGCGCGGACAGTGATACAGAGGAGGTCTACTGATGAGCACGCTGAATGTTTTACTGAGCGCCTGCCAGGCTGAGCATCCGTCACTGATTGCGGCCACCCGTGAGCGCGTAGCGCAGTGGGATAACTGGCTGCAGCCGCTTTCCGGTTCATCACCCGCAGGCGAAGATCCGAGCTATGACGATGACTTCCAGCAGATGCGCGAGGAGGTGAACAAACTCTCCGGTGCGGACACGGAGCTTATTTGCCGACTTGCAGAGAAGCTGCTGACCACTACCGCCAAAGATATCCGTATAGCCACTTACTACTGCTGGGCTAAGCTGCACCGCGAAGGCGAACAGGGACTCGCCAGAGGACTCGAACTGCTGGCCGGACTGCTGGAACGCTACGGCGCGCAGTTGTATCCGCGGCGTGAACGAAGCCGCAAGGCGGCACTGGAATGGCTGGCGGGCTCGCGTATGACGGATTCGCTCTCACTATACCCGGAAGTGGTCAGGGAAGAGGCGATGCGTACCACCGGCGCGCTGCTGCTGATAGCGGAGCTTACTGAAAATGAACCTGATGATACCCGCCCGGAACTTAACGCGCTTTACGGTGCGCTGGACAATCGTTTGCAGAAAGCGGGGGGCGTGGATGCGGTTGTGCCGCAGAACGCCAGTATTATCGAAACTCCTTCGACGGTCAGTCACAGCGTTGCCCCGACCATCGGGCGTATCACCTCTGGTCAGGATTTGCTGGCACAGGCCCGTACACTCACCGAATACCTGCGCGAGCAGCCCGATGGTTGGCTGTCAGCACATCATCTGATGAAGAGCCTGCGTCACGACACTCTGCGGGCCATCCCGGCCCCGGATGCGCAGGGGCGTACACGCATCGAGCCGCCAAGGGCGGATCAACGCGCGTTACTCAAACGTATCTACCTGCAGCAGAACTGGGCTGAAATGCTGGAAACGGCCGACAGCACCTTTTCTCGCGGTGCCAATCACCTGTGGCTGGATTTGCAGTGGTACATCCACCAGGCGCTGACGAAATCAGGTCAGGATACCCTGGCTGACATTATTGCTGCCGATCTGAAAGGGCTGTTGTCGCGCCTGTCCGGGCTTGAGACGCTGGCGTTCAGTGACGGCACGCCGTTTGCGGACGAAGTGACCCTGAACTGGATCCAGCAGAGTGTGCTGGACACCGTCGGCGGGTGGGGCAATGAGACCCCAGCCGCTCCGATCACCGCCGGTAACGATGACATTCTGGCGCTTGAGTCGGAAGCTGTGGCGCTTGCCGACAGTGAAGGCCCGGATGCTGCGCTGGCTTGGCTACAGAACCGCTCTGGCGTAACCACTGCGCGACATAAGTGGCTGTTGCGACTTCTGATGGGCCGCATTGCTGAGCAATACGGAAAAAATGATCTGGCGGTGCACCTGTTTGCTGAACTGGGTGAACGTGCCCGTGGAGTAACCCTCGGTGACTGGGAGCCTGAGCTGTTGTTTGAAGTCCGCGCCCGCCACCTGAAACTACTCAGACTGAAAGCCGGCCGTAGTGAGGCTGACAACGTACGCCTTAACCCGGTAATGGACGAGTTACTTGCCGAGCTGATCGCAGTCGATCCTGCCCGTGCCGCCGTGCTTTGCGTTTAAGTCCACAGGAACAGAAATAAATGGAAGATTTGACCCTGCGTTATTACGACGCAGAAATTCGCTACCTGCGTGAAGCCGCGAAAGAATTTGCTCAGACCCATCCGGACCGGGCCGCGATGCTCGACCTGGATAAAGCCGGTACACCCGATCCGTATGTCGAACGCCTGTTTGAAGGCTTTGCCTTCTCTATGGGGCGGCTGCGGGAGAAGATTGACGACGACCTGCCGGAACTGACCGAAGGGCTGGTCAGCATGCTCTGGCCCCACTATCTGCGCACCATCCCTTCGCTGTCAGTGGTGGCACTTAACCCGGCGCTGCACGCTATGAAAATGGCGGAAGTGGTACCTGCGGGGCTCGAAGTGTATTCCCGTCCCATCGGGCCAAAGAATACGGTCTGTCGTTACCGTACGACCCAGGATGTAATGCTCAATCCCCTGAGTGTCTCCGCGGTCACAATGACCACGGAGCCTGACGGTCGTTCGCTGTTGAGGATGCGCATGGCCTGCAGTAGTCAGGCAGACTGGTCGCATGCCGATCTCAGCCACCTGTGCCTCTATCTCGGCGCAGATGCGCCCGTCAGCAGTCAACTGCACCTGATGCTGACGAAACGACAGGCCGCCCTGTATATGCGCCTGCCCGGGCAGACCGACCGTATCCGGCTTGACGGGTATTTCTCGCCAGGGGGATTTGCGGATGAAGACGGGCTGTGGCCGAAGGGCGATACTGCCTTCAGCGGCTACCAGCTACTGCTGGAGTACTTCACTTTCCGCGACAAGTTTATGTTTGTCCACCTCAACGGCCTGGATGGCATCACGCCGCCTGCCGGGACGGAGTACTTTGAAATTGAAGTGGTGTTCAGCGCGTCGTGGCCGTCTGACCTTCCGGTCACCGATGACGCGGTTCGACTGCACTGTGTGCCGGTGATTAACCTGTTTACGCTGGAAGCTGATCCGCTCACCATCACCGGGCTTGAAAGCGAGTACCTGCTGCGTCCTAAACGTCTGCAGGACGGACATACCGAAATTTATTCGGTGGATTCGGTCACCGGCTCAAATCGGACGAACGACGCGGAGTATGTGCCGTTCAGCTCCTTCCGCCATAAAGGCGGGATGATGCGTCGACAGGCACCCCCGCGTTACTACCATACTCGCGTAAAGCGCAGTGTGACCGGGTTGTATGACACCTGGTTAATTCTGGGAGGACATCAGTGGGAAGATGACCGCCTCCTTGACCGCGAAACCGTATCGCTGCAAATCACCGGTACCAACGGTCAGTTACCACGACGGGCATTACAGAGTACGCTGCTGGACCGCTGTGAGCAGGTGGTCAGTACAAAGCTTTCGGTACGCAACCTCTGCAAACCGACGCTGCCGGTCTACCCCCCTGCCGAAGACCGTTTTCACTGGCGGGTGCTTAGCCACCTGGGCTCGGGCTTCCTGAACATGATGAGCACCGCCGAAGTGCTGCGCGGGACGCTTGCACTTTATAACTGGGAGGAAGATGAACTGAATACCCGGCGTCTGGAGGCGATTCAGCATGTGGAGCACCACCGCCTTCAACGTTTTGAACAGGGCTACCTGCTGAGGGGGCTGGATATCGAGGTAACCCTCGACAGCAACGGCTTCACCGGTGAGGGCGACATTCACCTGTTCGGTGAAATGCTCAACCGTTTCTTCGCGCTCTATGCCGACATGAACCAGTTCAACCAGCTTACCCTCATCGTTCAGCCAGAAGGAAAATGCATCCGGTGGAAAGAGAATCACAGTCCGCGTCTGCCAGGCTGATAGCGCGTCTTGGCGACCGGCTGCCATATATCAACTTTTACCGCTTCTGCCAGCTGCTGGAGCAGAGCGAGCCGGAAAAACCGGTTACGGGCAGCACCTGGCAGGTGCGTCATGAGCCGGTACGTTTTCGTCCTCACCCGGGGATGGGCTTCCCGGCTTCGGAAATCAGGTCATTCGAAGCTGCTGAATACCCACATCTTCCACCGACGCTACGTATCGCTTTTATGGGGCTCTACGGTGTGGAGTCCCCGCTGCCGACGCATTATATCGATGACATTACCCAGCGCCGGGAAGGGTACGAAGCCACTGCGGATTTCCTCGATATCTTCAACCATCGGCTTATTAGCCAGCACTACCGTATCTGGCGTAAATACTCATATCCGGCGAATTTTGAAGAGGGCGGAAAGGACAAAACCTCACAGTATCTGCTGGGGCTGGCCGGGCTCGGGATTGAAGGCTGCACGGATAGCATTGCGACACCGGCCTCACGTTTTCTGGCACTGCTGCCGGTCATGTTGCTGCCGGGGCGTACCGCAGAAGGCATGGCTTCGCTGGTGCGCCTGCTGGCACCCAATACGGAGGCGAAAATCTGGCACCATGACAAGCGCCGTGTGCCGCTGAAGAAACCCCTGACCATGAGCGTCATCGAGCCTATCACCCTGATAAACCGTCCGGTGATGGGCAACTATGCCACCGACGTGAATAGCCAGGTGCTGATGCGGCTGACAACCTCTGACCCTAATGAAGTGCAGGGCTGGTTACCGGGCGGGGAGCTTCATACGGATTTAATGGCGCTACTGCATGTCTATTTGGGCTCGCGTCTCGATGTTCGTCTGCTGCTGTCTGTCGACCGCAGCCTGCTGCCAGACGCGACGATGAGCACTAAACCCAAAACAGGTACTGTGCAGCTGGGCCGCACTGCCGTAATGCGTCCACTGAATAGAGCGAACACCTTCACTCACCCCAAAACTATAACCATTAATCTGGGCCGCTATGAGCGGGTACAGGAAAATATTCACCGTAGGGAGACCGATGAAGATGGCGATTACCGCTGGTAAATTTCCTCTGGCTGCGCTGGCAGCCGGTATCACTCTAATACTGACGGGCTGTGGGCTGACTCAAAAAGTGACAGACGGCACCGTTGCTGTGACCAAATCGATTTTTTATAAGCAGGTTAAAAACCTCCACCTAGATATTCGCGCCCGTGAGGCCATCAACAGTAATAATGGTGGTGTAGCGCTATCGACGGTCGTGCGTATCTACCAGCTTAAGGATCGCAAAACGTTCGACAGTACGGACTATCCGTCATTGTTTAAAGCTGACAGCCAGGCCATTAAAGGAGACCTGGTGGCCGAGAAAGATATCCGTCTGCAGCCGGGTGGAGCGGTGACGGTCGATATGCCAATGGAGAAAGATGCGCAGTATGTGGCAGTGGCCGGGATGTTTATGTCTCCTGACCAGGAAAACAACACCTGGCGCGTGGTACTCAGCCGTGACGATCTCGACCCGGATAAAGCTCGCATCATCGAAGCGGGCAACAACAGGCTTGCCCTGCAGGCGGTGAAAGATGAGTGAGTTATCCCGTCCTTCACTGTATGAAACGCTCTATGGCAACTTTAGCGGCGGTCACGATCTACATCAGGTCAGTGAGCAAAATCAGGTCATCCTTTCGGTACTTGATAACATGCAGCGCGTCCTCAACTGTCGCGCCGGGACGCTGGCACACCTGCCTGATTACGGGCTGCCCGATATGACGAAAATCCTGCAGGGCATGCCGGGCACGGCCCATGAGCTTATGGGCACATTGTCTGCCGTGCTGCTCAAATATGAGCCACGCCTGAAAAAAATAGCCGTTGTTCTCCTGGAGCAGCACGTCCCCGGAGAGCTGCGCTATGCCATTGACGCGGAACTCAAAGGAATCGGCCTGGTCCGGTACGGCACCGAGTTTATGCCCGAAGGGCGCGTGCTCATTCGCCACCTCAAACAGCAGCAGTATCTGGATGCCCGCTCCGCAATCTAGTTTTTATTCTGGCTGAAACCAACATGACAACATTCCCTGAACGTCACCTTAACACCGGCGGTAACCCGCGCACGCTCGCCGATTATGTCTCCCTGCGCGATGAAATGAGCAAGCTGACGCATCCGGCACGTCCGGACGTAAACTGGCCGCACGCGGAAACGCTCTGCCTTTCACTGTTTGAGCACAACGGGGTGGAACTGCAAACCGCGGCCTGGTATACGCTTGCGCGCACGCATCTGTCCGGTTTGTACGGCATGAATGAAGGGTTAGCGATTCTGGATGCGCTTATCTCACGTCAGTGGGGGAACATGTGGCCTCAGCCGGTGCATGCCCGGATGGATATTCTCAGCTCTCTCAGTAAGCGATTACAGCAGGTTATGCGTACCCTGACGCTGAGCTATGCCGATCTTAACCAACTGTACCAGGCAGAGGCTTATTTGAATGCGCTGGGTGACGTGCTAGAGCGTTTGGAATTAAAGCATACCAGCCAGCTTGATGACCTCCGTATACTGATCCATAACGCAGCGGTGCGGCTGGAAAACAGCGAAAACGCAGGCGTGAGCCTCTCAGGTGAGGCCGTGTCCCTTGCGCCGGTAGAGCGAGTGAAGCGGGTGTATGTTATTCAACCTGACCCCCAGCCGCATGTGCAGGTGGAGACGGAATCTCCAGCACCCGTAAAACCATGGAAACCGTTTTTTGCCGGAATGCTGAGCATGATGGTACTGTCCGGTACAACGGTCCTGGGATGGCAGATAATGCATAAGCCGGAACCAGCTCAGATGCAGTTTGCGGCAACGCTTGCCCCGTTGCCCACTGCGCTTACGAATGAGCAAGTCCGGTCTTTCCGGCAATCCTCTCCTTCGCCTGATACGGGCATCAGGCAGACACAGCAGCAGCTCACACGACTTGTGCAGTTAAAACCGGACTGGGCCATCAGTTATGGTGATGAACTTCTGAAACAGGCGCTGGTGCTGTGGCCAGAACAAGCGAAGCCGCTGGCGCAAAAGTGGCAGCAGCAAATCACGATTGCGGCTCTTCCTGAGGACAATCTTAACGGCTGGCATCAGGGAATGATTCAGCTACAGCAGCTGGCGAACCGGCTGAATGCACTTGATGAACAGAAGGGGAAGTATATGACGGTCAGCGAGCTGAAATCGGCCGTGTTTGCCATGTCGCAGTCGTTCAATAGCGCTGTACCGGTCGAGGAACAGCTGCGTCAGCTGTCCATGTTACCGCCAAATCAATCCTGGCCTGCAGCGCTGCAGAGCCAGACGGAACAGCATCTGCAACAGCTGATTACCCGCTATGCTGCGCTGAAACAAAAAACGGCGGAATGAGCCGATTATCGGTAAAGAAGGTGTGGAAGCAGTTGAATAAAATGGCCGGTCCGCGTATCTCACGCTGAATCTGGCCCAACAGTATGTGTATTGTTAACAGGGACGACAACGTGTCAGCCAGAGACCGATTTTTTAAAAGAGTGCAGCAGAAAAATGACAGTATTCCGCCCGATCACGAATCAGCGGAGGGGGAAATCCGGGCATTCCGCCAGCGGATGGATGCGCTGGCGCAGCAGATTTGTGAGTGGTTTGAAGGGAGTGGAATTGAGGTCATTGTGTCGACGAAACATATTCATGACCTGAGTACCCTTGGTTACAGCCTCAGCAGCGGCATATGCCGGTATGACATCACTACCATCCGTCTGCTGAACGGAGATCGCAGTGCCAGCATCATGCCGGAGCAACTCTGTCGTCGCGCCGAAAGGGGCTGCGTGACAATGCGGGTTGATGCGCCCGGCATCAGCCAGGTGTTTTGCCTGAGCATGGCACCGGAAGAGGGCTGGTTTATCCGGCGTGAACATCAGGGCGTAAAAGAGAATGCCATTATGACGGAAAATCATTTTTTCCTGGCAGTGGACTGTCTGGCCTGATTATTCCAGCCGGGCACTCCGCGCATTGAGCGCTGTAATGTAAGACATAACTGACGCAAGGCCTGAAACGAGCCTTACGGTGCTTCAATGGTGGGGTAGAGGCTATTTTCAAAATAGGCGACAAGCACCCAAATTTCACCACTAAAAATAAACCACAAACCAAAAATAATAAGGCAGAGAATAATTAAGGTGAGGAGTATTTCTGTTTTTCCCATCTAAGCGATTACCCACCTGAAGTCTGTTTCAGCCCTGGCTGGGATTCTAACGGGGCTTTCTTCACAACTCCAGCGTCATGCGGCCAGCACCTTGTTGCGACCGTCATTTTTGGCGCGGTAGAGCGCATCATCGACACGTTTGAAGAGGTCATCAATGCTTTCGCCCTGATTGTGCCGTGCAACGCCGATGCTGACGGTGAAGCGAGGCAATCCGGGAATCGTAATATGCGCTACCGCGGCGCGAATGGATTCCGCTATCTGCATCGCGGTTTCAAGTGGGGTTCGCGGCAGCAGGAGCACGAACTCTTCACCGCCCCAGCGGAAAACATAGTCATCGGGACGGCTGCAGGCTTCCAGCGTGCGGGAGAGCGAAATGAGTACCTCATCACCCTTAAGGTGTCCGAAGAGGTCGTTGATGTTTTTGAAATGGTCAGTATCTACCAGCAACAGGCTAAACTGCTGCTGTGCCGGGAGGTGAGAAAGCGTGGTTTGCTCCGTGATGTTGTAAAACTGTCGGCGATTAAGCAGACCGGTCATTGAATCTCGCAGGGCCGCATGTTCCAGCTCCTGCTCCAGCCGCTTTTGTTCAGTGATATCGTGAATAATGCACAACATCAGCTTATCGCCGTAGATCTCAATCGGTCCTGCGTAGGTCTGCACGTGTCGGGTCGAACCATCTGCCAGCCGGTGGACAAAGTTAAGCGGTTTATGACCTCCGGGCAGGCTGGCGATCTCCGTCATAATAGGCAAGATGTCGCGCCCAAGCGTGTTAATTTCCCAGGTATGTTTACTGCACATGTCATCATGGGTGTAGCCGTAAAAATTAAGCGCAGCCAGATTGGCGTCAACGATGTGTCCATCACGGGCGGTGTCGATTAACAACATTGGTGCACTGTTGGTAAGAAAAAAGCGTGCGTAGAATCCCTGTTTTTTTCGCTGATAGGTTGCTGAACGGCTGGCTTTAAGCCCGGAAGGTGCCTGCTGCGAAATCCCCTCAAAGACAATCACATCACCATAAGGCGACAGATGCGTAAGCGTCAGACGACAGCTCAGTGTACTCTCTTGATTATCTCGCCAGACAGTGAGTATTTCGACGATATCCAGTTCGCTTTTGAGATCGGGGACATACATTGAGAGAGCGGTCTGCGCATTCGCGGAATAGATCCCAGTGCGCATCTCGATCAACGTTTTATCGCGCATAAGTTTGGTCGCCGCAGTATTGGCAAATATAATATTTTCTGCGACGGGTGAAATCAGCCACACCGGGTTTTTAATAACATTCAGCGCATCGAAGCTGTATTGCGACATAGGGAATTCCTGTACATCGGCACGGTATACCTGACGATCACGCCGGAATTGACTCGCGTGGGCTCCTTTGAAACATACCTTACTTAATCACATCAGGCGTGATTTTTTTGTGAAATAAAGGGCGATTCTGCCTGAATTTTACCGATTGGTATAATCTGTCCTCCAGACGTTTTTTGCAGCAGCAGCCACGGAACCTGTTCCGCAGGTAAAGGGCGTGAGTAGAGGTACCCCTGCAGATAATCACAACCCAGACTCACCAGCATTGCCCGCTGCGCTTCGGTTTCAATTCCTTCTGCAACGACATTCATCTCCAGAGTCCGGGCGATGGTAATTATCGTTTCCACAAGCTTTCTGCTTTTCTCATTTTCAAGCATTGAACTGACAAAACTTTTATCGATTTTCAGCTCTTTCGCCGGTAAGACGCTGAGCATGAGAAGATTTGAATAACCCGTACCAAAATCATCTATCGAAACGGTAATCCCGGCTTGGTTGAACGCAGTGAGCAATTCAATACTGCGATCGAGGTTTTTTAGCGCCGTACTTTCCGTCACTTCAAGGATCAACCGGGAGGGGGCCAGGTTATATTTTTGCAGCATGGACGAGATAACCTGAAAGATATCCTGCTGCTCAAATTGCATCGGCGACAGGTTAAATGACAATGTCCATTGGCTGAACCCCTGTTCAGTCCAGAAGCTCAGCTGTTTACAGGCCGCTTCAATCGCCCAGTTACCAACGGGAATGATCAGCCCGGTTTGTTCCAGGGACGGTAAAAAGAGCCCAGGAAGTAAAACACCTTGTTCCGGGTGACGCCAGCGTAGCAGTGCCTCAAACCCATGAATGGTATTCTCTTCTGCCAGCCAGGTTGGCTGATACCACATTTCAAACTGATCGCGTTCTAGCGCCAGGGATAACTCCTGCAAAAAAGCTGGCTCAGCAGGAACCGCCGTGGACATCTCGGTGCGATAAAGCGCCCAGCCATTACGACCTTGTTTTTTCACGGTATGCATTGCCGCATCGGCTTTAAGCTTTAGCTCATGCAGCGTTTCACCATGTTGAGGATAGAGGCTTACTCCTGCGCTGAGCGTGATAGTTAACGTATGCCCGCACAGGGAAAGGGGGCGGCGGATATCGTCCAGCAGGGGTGAAAGCAGCGCGTTAAGCTTGTCGTCATCGCATTCCGGGACCAGCAAAATGAAGGCATCACCCCCCAGGCGTGCCAGCGTCATTTCGCGTGTTAACCGTGCAGTCACGCGATGAGCCACGTTTATCAGCAGTTCATCGCCAACGTGATGACCCCAGATATCATTAATCCGCTTGAAATGGTCAATATCAAAAAATATCACCGCAAACGGCTTGTTGCTCAGCAGCGCGCTGTGCAGGCAGTCCTGCATCCGCACGTCCATCTGGTGACGATTGGCAAGTCCGGTAAGCACATCAAAACGTGCCTGCAACTCCAGTTGTCGGTTAAGCTGGCGCAAATTATCCGTCAGCCGGTTAGTCCGCCTGTGTGAATCTATCAGCGAGATAATCAGCATCAGCCCAAGCAGACACAATGTGGTGACGGAAACCCAAATTGATAATCCCAGTTCACTGATACCGCCCGGTAATGTGTTTTCCATTTCGTGGAAATGCGCGGCGTTCATTCCGGTGTAATGCATGGCGCAAATGGCTGCTGCCATCACTAGCGCAGCCGCAAGACGGTTGATATACACGCCTTTATGCTTTTCCCGTAAATGGAAGGCTAACCATAGTGCGGCACCGGACGCAATGACGGCAATCAGCACCGATAAGAGGACAATGCGTCGATCCCAGATAATGCTGCCCTTCAGCATTAATGCGGCCATACCCACATAGTGCATGGAAACGACACCCGCGCTGAGGATCAGCGTGGCGAGGAACAGTCGAAAGGGGGAAAGCGATTTCCCGGGAACGGCGATATTAATGGCAAGCGTAGAAGCAACGACGGCAATACCCAGCGAGCCAACGGTGAGCCAGAGGTGGTAGCTCATGATCATCGGCATTTTCATCGACAGCATGCCGATGAAATGCATAGACCAGATCCCGATACCGAGGGTTATACCGCCTGCCATACGCCAGAATAGTGCGGCCTTACGGCTGGCAAGGGAGATTTTACCCGCGCTGTCTAAAGCCACAAATGAGGCGATAAACGCCACCAAATATGAAACGGCTATTAAAACAGGGTCCCACGATACGTTGAGCATTTTGTCATCCCACGCCAA
Source organism: Enterobacter sp. RIT637 (assembly GCF_019718755.1). Classification (NCBI taxonomy): domain Bacteria; kingdom Pseudomonadati; phylum Pseudomonadota; class Gammaproteobacteria; order Enterobacterales; family Enterobacteriaceae; genus Enterobacter; species Enterobacter sp. RIT637. The sequence goes on along the minus strand of NZ_JAIHAZ010000002.1, from coordinate 225,445 downwards.
AAGCTACGGAGTTATCAATTAATTAAGAATATAAAATATATTAAGAAAACGACTCTTTTAAGTGCAACTAAACAGTATCCCGCTTTTAATGCAATGCCTCTTAAATACGCATGAATAGCTATCGTGTGGCGTAAGAACAGAGTATCGCGTACGGGTGACATAAACCAGAGCGGCAGCATGTCGCGCAATACATTTCCTGTAAAACCCGCTTTTGTTCTTTCTTAAGTGAAATCATGATAATCAAACTGCGAAACAACAAACTCGCGCAGATCGTGAGGACAAAGTTATCGCGCAATGCTATAAATTTTAATGCCGATAAAAATATAAAGCCCCAGGAAAATGTATGCTAAGAAATATTAGTGTCAGAACTTTTATTGTCTATTTTCTTTTGTGCCTCTTTTTGATTAATAACGGAGTGATTGCATTGTTTGCTAATGGCATGTCACTTTTTATTGCCGTGAATACGACACAGCTCATTGCACTGATTTTACTTTGGGCGTACATGACAAAATATCTTGTGACGCCGATCAATACTGTGAAGAAAAGTATTGAAGAAGTGACGTCGGGCAATCTTGGCGTCTCTATCCCTGAATTTGGCAATAACTGCGCAGGGCGTTTGATTCCAGGCATTAATAGCTTGTCCAGTAACATCGCCACGCTGGTCAGCGAGATCAGATCCTCTTCACAAACGGCCATGACGCTTGCGGAGCAGCTCTCATCCCGCAGTGCAGAACTGTCGGTAAAGACCGAGCAGCAGTCAGCGTCATTGATCCAGACGGCGGCCAGCATGGAACAAATGGCAGCGAGTACCCGAAACAACGCAGACAATACCCGTTTAGCCAGCGAGCAGGCGAATGCCGCAACGTTACAGGCACAAAAAGGCGGACAATTAATGGGGCAGGTTGCTCACAACATGCAGTCTATAACCGAATGTGCCCAGCAAATGACGGAAATTATCTCCCTTATTGATGGTATCGCTTTCCAGACCAATATTCTGGCGCTTAATGCGGCGGTAGAGGCTGCACGCGCGGGTGATCATGGCAAAGGATTTTCGGTGGTGGCCGGTGAAGTCCGTAATCTCGCACACCGAAGCGCCGAAGCGGCGAAAAACATCAAGTCGCTGATTGACGTGACCAGCAATAACGTGACGCAGGGCGTAAACGTTGTCTCGGAAGCGGAGAGAAATATGCAGGATATCGTGGCGGGATCGAATAACGTCAGCCGGTTAATGGACGATATCTCCGCCTCCACGTCAGAGCAGGAAAAAGGGATTTCGCAGATAACGCAGGCGCTGTCTGAACTGGAACGCGTGACGCAGAGCAATGTCGCCATGGTGGAGGAACTCAACGGATCCTCTGATGTGCTGCGTAACCAGGTGATTGAACTGCAAACCCGCACGCGTAACTTCCGGCTTGACCAGAGACATCATGCGGAAGCGCCCTTACCGCGACCTCAACGTTCCCCGATCCCCTCTCTCTGATAAAAAGCCTGGCTTGCCAGGCTTTCTCTTTGATGCGAAAAGTACAATTCCTGAGCGCATTCAGCGTGATGCTGAACATATCTATTGCTTAAGCCTGGACGAAAGCTAGACTGACACCGTGAAGATGAAAAGCGGGAGGCGCTGTGGAGAGCATGAAAGGGTCCGAAGTTAACGTGCCTGACGCAGTTTTTGCGTGGGTGTTCGATGGTCGTGGTGGTGCGAGGCCGCTGGAAGACAATGATGATATTGATAGTGAACATCCCTGCTGGCTGCATTTGAACTACACCCATCCAGACAGTGCCGAGTGGCTGGCATCGACGCCGCTCTTACCCAATAACGTGCGTGATGCGCTCGCAGGAGAGAGCCTCAGGCCACGTGTCAGCAGAATGGGCGAGGGGACATTAATTACGCTGCGCTGCATTAATGGCAGCACGGATGAACGTCCCGACCAGCTGGTTGCAATGCGCCTCTATATGGATGAGCGGATGATTGTCTCTACCCGCCAGCGTAAGGTGCTGGCGCTGGATGATGTGGTGAACGATCTGAAAGAGGGCACGGGCCCGACGGATTGCGGCAGCTGGCTGGTGGACGTCTGCGATGCCCTGACCGATCATGCCAGCGAATTTATCGAAGAGCTACACGATAAGATTATCGATCTGGAGGACAATCTGCTCGATCAGCAGATCCCCCCGCGCGGTTTTCTGGCGCTTCTGCGCAAACAGCTGATCGTCATGCGTCGCTACATGACGCCTCAGCGCGATGTATACGCGCGGCTGGCCAGCGAGCGCCTGAGCTGGATGAACGATGACCAGCGTCGAAGAATGCAGGACATTGCTGACAGGCTCGGAAGAGGGCTGGACGAGATCGACTCCTGTATTGCCCGAACGGCGGTGATGGCGGATGAAATTGCGCAGGTGATGCAGGAATCGCTCTCGAGACGAACTTATACGATGTCGCTCATGGCGATGGTCTTTTTACCCAGCACTTTTCTGACGGGACTATTTGGCGTCAATCTTGGCGGAATACCCGGCGGAGAATACCACTATGGCTTTACGGCCTTCTGCGTCATGTTAGTGGTTTTGATTGGCGGTGTTGCATGGTGGTTGCATCGCAGTAAATGGTTGTAAATTTACACTTTTTCGGTGTGTAGATTGCTTCAAAACGACATTTTAATTGAGCGAAGTCAATAAACATCTACCCCGCAAGGTGCAATATTACTCCCGCAGGTGAATGCAACGTCAAGCGATGGGCGTTGCGCTCCATATTGTCTTACTTCCTTTTTTTGAATTACTGCATAGCACAATTGATTCGTACGACGCCGACTTAATAGTCGGCTTTTTTTTTGCCTGTCGTTCCCCAGCGTCTACCCTAAAAGGGTCAATAATAAAACCTGGAGGAAGAGATGAGCATGCTACTCGCGCTGCAATTCATGCATTCACGCCAGTCCGATCCGGTCCCCACCGACCCAACGCCGATGCCCGATCCCATCCCGCGTCCTCAGCCTATGCCGGACCCGCCGCCGGATGAAGAACCGATTAAATTGTCGCATCCAACCCTGATATCTGCGAGGATACGCGCCATCTGACTGCGACGATGACCACGAGAGAATACTGTGACCGCTTTTTCGACCCTGAACGTTTTGCCTGCTGCCCAACTCGATAACCTTAACGAGTTGGGATACCTCACTATGACCCCTGTACAGGCGGCTGCGCTGCCGGCCATCCTGGAAGGCCGTGACGTACGCGTACAGGCAAAAACCGGCAGTGGGAAAACGGCCGCGTTTGGTCTCGGGCTGTTGCAGCATATTGATTCGGCGTTATTCCAGACGCAGTCGCTGATTCTGTGTCCGACCCGCGAGCTGGCGGACCAGGTCGCCGGAGAGTTGCGTCGTCTGGCACGTTTTCTGCCGAATACCAAAATTTTAACTCTCTGTGGCGGACAACCTTTTGGCGCACAGCGTGATTCGCTGCAGCATGCGCCGCATATTATCGTTGCCACGCCGGGGCGTCTGCTCGATCACCTGCAAAAGGGAACGGTTTCGCTTGATGCCCTGCAGACGCTGGTGATGGATGAAGCCGATCGTATGCTCGACATGGGCTTTAGCGATGCCATTGATGAGGTGATCCGCTTTGCACCGCAGGATCGCCAGACGCTGCTGTTCTCCGCGACCTGGCCTGAAGCCATCGCGGCAATCAGTGGTCGTGTGCAGAAGAATCCGCTGACCATTGAAATTGACAGCGTTGATGCTCTGCCCGCCATCGAACAGCAGTTCTTTGAAACGTCGCAGCACGGCAAAATCTCGCTGCTGCAAAAGCTGCTGAGCCAGCATCAGCCTGCTTCCTGCGTGGTGTTCTGCAACACTAAAAAGGATTGTCAGTCGGTCTGCGATGCCCTGAATGCCGCGGGTCAAAGCGCATTGTCGCTGCACGGGGATTTGGAGCAGCGCGACCGCGATCAGACGCTGGTGCGTTTTGCTAACGGCAGTGCGCGCGTTTTGGTCGCGACCGACGTTGCCGCCCGTGGTCTGGACATTAAATCGCTCGAGCTGGTGGTTAACTTTGAACTGGCCTGGGATCCCGAGGTACACGTCCATCGTATTGGTCGTACCGCGCGCGCGGGCAACAGCGGTCTCGCCATCAGCTTCTGCGCGCCGGAAGAGGCGCAGCGCGCCAATATCCTTTCTGAAATGCTGCAGATTAAACTGAACTGGGTGAATGCCCCGGGCAATATCAGCATAGTCCCGCTGGAGGCTGAAATGGCGACGCTGTGCATCGACGGCGGTAAAAAAGCCAAGATGCGTCCGGGTGATGTGTTGGGGGCGCTGACCGGTGATATCGGTCTGGACGGGGCGGATATCGGAAAAATTGCGGTTCATCCGGCGCACGTTTACGTGGCGGTTCGCCAGTCGGTGGCGCATAAAGCCTGGAAGCAACTGCAAAACGGTAAAATTAAAGGCAAAGCCTGCCGCGTTCGTCTGCTGAAGTAACGGAAAAAAAGCGTCTCAGATATCTCTCTGAGACGCTTCGTTTTATTTCACTTCCAGCACATTCAGACGCAGTTCTTCTAACTGACTGTCATCTTCTTCCGGCTGCCAGCCCGCAGGCTGCATTGGGATCTCTTCCCGGTCAAACGCCAGATCGCCACCGTTAACCACTTCTGATTCGTGGTTTATGCCTTTGAAGTCGAATAACTCTACATCCGCGAGATGAGAAGGGACGACGTTCTGCATCGCGCTGAACATGGTTTCGATCCGACCCGGATAACGTTTGTCCCAGTCGCGCAGCATGTCACCAATAACCTGACGCTGCAGGTTCGGCTGCGAGCCGCACAGGTTACATGGAATGATCGGGAAACCTTTAGCCTGAGAAAAACGCTCAATGTCTTTTTCGCGGCAGTAGGCGAGTGGGCGGATCACAATGTGCTTGCCGTCATCGCTCATCAGCTTAGGCGGCATGCCTTTCATCTTGCCGCCGTAGAACATGTTCAGGAACAGCGTCTGCAGGATATCGTCGCGGTGATGGCCGAGCGCAATTTTGGTCGCGCCCAGCTCCGTCGCGGTACGGTAGAGGATCCCGCGGCGTAAGCGAGAGCAGAGCGAGCAGGTCGTTTTCCCTTCGGGGATCTTCTCTTTAACAATCCCGTAGGTGTTTTCTTCGACGATTTTGTACTCAACGCCGAGATTCTCCAGATACTCTGGCAGAATGTGCTCAGGGAAGCCTGGCTGTTTCTGGTCGAGGTTCACCGCCACCAGAGAAAAATTCACCGGTGCGCTTTGCTGAAGATTACGCAGGATCTCCAGCATGGTGTAGCTGTCTTTACCCCCTGACAGACAAACCATGATGCGGTCGCCTTCTTCAATCATGTTGAAGTCCGCAATGGCTTCGCCCACGTTACGGCGCAAACGCTTTTGCAGCTTATTCAGGTTGTATTGTTCTTTTTTGTTCACTTCTTGATTTTGTTGCATTTATTACTACCTTCGGAGCCAGCAAGGTCGAAAGACGGGTTAGTGCCGGCAGATATAAGCCAGCAGGCAAAAGTATGTCGCGTATGGTACGGATTCCGGCGGCGAATACCAGCACGTTTTACAGCTGCGTTGAATCTTGCACCGATGCTCGATAAAGCGTAGTAGGCTTTCTGTTCTCCTTTGCGCATTCGGGGTATGAAAATGAATCGCAGGCTTTGATGTTCCACTGCGCCATACTCGCGATTATTAAAGATCATTTCGGCTTTAGGCTGTATCGCTGTCAGCTTGTGCTGTGCTTTCGAGGCTTCAAGTGCCGGCTCTAATAGGGTGATAACCCGGTTACCTGCATCGGTTTTGGGTGGGACGAACTTCTGATTCATCAATGTTCGTCCACGGTTCACTCAGCTCTGAAAAGGTTTGAACTGAAACAGTGGTTACGGTTTTTTTTGCTGTGGACGATGAATGGATGTGCTGGACCATTTGAACGCCAAAGATGAAACGTGAAATGCTTTCGCCTCGGTATACACCGAGATTTTCAGATCTGCTCAGGGTCCTATGAGTATTCCCGATGTCCTGGTCCTCTTTGTGCCACACGTGGACTTCTAAAGGAGACGTATCCTCGTCATTGGCGCTTAATTACTTATGCATGTAGTGCCAGCCTATGATTATTTCTTTACTATCATGGTGATGCGTCTTTTTTTTAAGGTTTGTCTATAAAAATCGCTGATGACCAATGAAACATTTTAATAATGAATAAATCTGATGCAGTTCGTAATGACCTTCATTTTGAGATGAGATATAACGTGTCTCGAAAATAAATTAACATTCTCATAACGTCATTAAGGTTGAACAAATGAAGCAGGTTGGCATTGTTGGTTGGCGAGGAATGGTAGGTTCTGTTTTGTTACAGCGCATGGTCGAAGAGAACGACTTCGAGGGTATCTCTGCGCATTTTTACAGTACTTCAAGTGCAGGTGCCGCCGGACCTGTCATTGGAGGCGTCAGCTATACGCTCAAAGATGCAAACTCCATAAATGCTCTGTCCGAAATGGATATCATCATTACCTGCCAGGGTGGTGATTATACCAAAGCAATATATCCGGCTTTAATTGATCATGGTTGGAAAGGTTACTGGATTGACGCGGCCTCAGCATTACGGATGGATGAGAAAGCATGCATTATTCTCGATCCCGTCAATCGGCCCAATATTGATCGTGCGGTAAATGAAGGGATTAAACTTTTTGTTGGTGGCAATTGTTCCATCACTCTGAGTCTAATGGGGCTTGCTGGACTGATAAAAGCTGACTTGATCGAATGGATGAGCGTGATGACTTATCAGTCTGCATCTGGTGCAGGGGCTCAGTATGTCAGGGAATTAATCTCTCAAAGTGCATATATCAGTAAGCATTTGTCCTCAGATGAACTAAAGCCATCAGGATCGGTGCTTCCTTTAGTCAATAAAGTTAGTGAGCTTATTAACAGTGCTGACATGCCCATTCAGAATTTCGGCGCACCTCTAATGGGGAGCATCATTCCATGGATTGATAGCGATTTAGGAGATGGGAATAGCCGCGAAGAGTGGAAAGGTGAGGCAGAAACAAACAAAATTCTTGGGCTTTCTCCTGGTACAATTCCGGTAAACGGTTTGTGTATTCGTGTCGGCGTGATTCGGTGCCATAGTGCTGCCATCACCCTAAAGCTCAAGCGTGAAGTTAGCGAAGAAGAATTTGCAGAGTTAGTGAAGCATTCCCACCCTTGGGTTAGATTTGTGCCAAACAACAAAGTTGAAAGTGTCAGTAGATTGACCCCAGCTTATATTAGCGGTTCGTTGCAGGTTGGAGTTGGCCGTTACAAGAAAATGTCACTAAACAATGATCCTATTTACTCGGTTCTGACGGTTGGCGATCAGCTGTTATGGGGTGCGGCGGAGCCATTACGTCGCATGTTGAATATTCTGCTAGGCAAAGTCTAAGACATATTATTTCGACAACAGCATCAACTGATCGGTTCGATTAGCTCCGGCCCTTGGTTCTTCACATAACCCACGGCGCGCGTAACGGCGTGCCAGATTAACTTGTCGGCTGGCACTGCTCCGTCGACAGCTATCTTCCGGGATGGCAACAGAGAGGGCGAGACCGATTCCTGTGATTATGGGAAAAAAGAGAGTGCTTTTTAGTATAACAGAAACATTAAAAGCACCCGATATTACCTGGTCAAAACCGCTGGTTAAATAATAAACTCTTTAAACTTCTCTTTATTATCGACCAGGTAGGCTGGAAACTCAGGCTTTTTAAGAACTTGCTTGGCTAATTTTCTGTCTCGACCCCAGATGTCTTCTGCATTCGTAATCACTCTCATGATGTGTTCCGGGTTATTGAATTCTGGCGTATCGTGTTCAGTGTGAGAGATCGTAGACATTTTTTTGGAGATGCGTTCTGGGGACATAACCCACGAGAAGTGCCAACCAGCATTTTTTACAATCTTGTTTCTAAATTTGAATGTCATTCTGGACAAAAAGTCTTTATATATTTCAGTGGACTTAACGTTTCTAAAGTCAAAGGGCTTTCCACCAAAATGATCTCTAAGATTACGCAACGTTGTTGCGCGCGGAAGTGTGCACAAGCGCGGAGAGTCATCTTTATTAAAGACTTGCAGGTTAAATTGATAATTGAAGAAATTCATGTGAAAAGTCGTACATAATTTCTTCGGGTTAATTTGCTTAATGGCTTCAGGTGTGAATATTTCATCGACATCGGAGATGATTTTATCTTTAAATTCAGGGGGTTTTTCGATATTAAAATTGAGCGGTTTTGGAATTCCTTTATCTTTTCGCAAGGTTGGTGCATTTATCCAGCACTTATCAAGTTCTTCTTTGCGTAATGCTACCTTAGAGAACTACAAAACTAAACAGATGGAGATAATTGATCTCTCAGGATATACGCATTTTACAAAAATAGTCAATAAAATCAATTTGATGATGTGGGAGGATGGTGGTGGCAGAAATTGACATAGCGCCCACCCGATACATTCACGTTATCGCGTATAATGCGGCACCTGAATACGCTCAACATACCCGTGGTCACTGCTATGACGCTCAATCGTTTTTGTTATCTGCTTCTGTTTTCCGCTGCGGCTGGCAGCCTTTTTACTTCGAATCCTCTTGTCATATGGTTCGTGCTCATCAATGTGTTGACGATGGCGATATATGGGGCGGATAAAATGGCGGCGCGAAAGGGCATGCGCAGAGTCCCGGAAGCCACTTTATTGGCGTTTGGGGTGACAGAGGGGTGGCCTGGCGCCATTCTGGGTCAACAACTGTTTCGCCATAAAACGCAAAAGCAGCCCTTTAAAACCTACTTTATGCTCAGTGTTCTCCTGAGCACCGCCGCGATGGCGGCGGTTTATTACTCCTCCGCGTTGTGAGCGTCGGTTGGCGTTACAAACATTCTTTTTACGGTTTTCCTGCTACGCTTTTCTGTTGTACAAGGGAGCACGATCATGAAGAACAAAGAAGAACAAACAGGATTGGTTGGGCTGGCGATTGGGGCCGCCGTTATTGGGCTGGTTTCAGCACAGAAGCCGATCAACCGTGAAAGTATAGTTGATGAACTGGTCAGGCTCGGCCGACAGAAGGGAGATGGCGTTGAGGATGAGGTGTTCGTCAAAGCCGCTGAGCTGGTCAGAAAAGGAGTATAACGATGACTGACATTCGCCATGCACAGTGCCATTGTGGCGCGGTAACGTTTACTGTCGAACTTACTGACGGGTTAAATACAGCGCGTCGTTGTAGCTGTTCTTTTTGTCGGATGCGGGGAGCGGTCGTGGTCTCTGCGCCACTCTCAGGCATCACAGTGACGACAGGTGAGGATAAGCTCACTGAATACCGATTTAACACGGGTACGGCTCGCCATTTCTTCTGCTCGGTCTGTGGTATTTACACATTTCATCAGAGACGTTCTAACCCTGACCAGTATGGTGTGAACGTAGCCTGTTTTGAAAACGTCACTCCATTCGATTTCCCAGAAGTGGTCGTAATGGACGGGGTTAATCATCCCATGGATGGTGACAGCGGTGTTTTTGGCTACCTCTCTTTTCGTAAAAAAGAAGCCGATCAGGTGTAACTGATGCCATCGCTACTCGTAGTGGCTGTTTTGAGCCCGCAGAAACCTGCGGGCTCGTAGGATCAGAACTGGTAAACCAGGCCTAATGCAACAACATCGTCAGTGCTGATGCCGTTATTTTTGTAGAAGCTGTCGTCTTCGTCCAGCAGGTTGATTTTATAATCAACATAGGTGGACATGTTTTTATTGAAATAGTAGGTGGCACCTACGTCAGCATATTTAACCAGGTCCTGATCGCCCTGACCGTTGCCCAGATCTTTACCTTTGGACTGCAGGTAAGAAATCGCCGGACGCAGACCAAAGTCGAACTGATATTGAGCGGTGACTTCAAAGTTCTGCGTTTTGTTAGCCACATTACCTTCGTTATCACCGTATGGTGTCATATTGCGGGTTTCGGAATACATTGCCGCCAGGTAGATATTGTTGGCGTCGTATTTCAGGCCAGCAGTCCATGCATCCGCTTTATCGCCGCCCGCGGTAGTACGTGTCACCTGATCGTTGGTACGGTCAGAAGAGGCGTAAGCCGCGCCTGCACTGATGCCCATGCCGAAATCATAAGTGGTAGAAATACCGAAACCGTCGCCGTTCTCATGGCGCGTATCACGACCGTTGTTGGTCCCTTCCTGATTGTTATTGCCGGATTCGTTTTTGCCCTGATACTGCAGCGCAAAGTTCAGACCCTGCACCAGGCCGTAAAAGTCGGTATTACGGTAGGTTGCCACGCCGTTTGCACGGCCGGTCATAAAGTTATCGGCGTTGGTGTATGAGTCGCCACCGAATTCTGGCAGCATATCTGTCCAGCCTTCCACGTCGTACAGCACACCGTAGTTACGACCATAATCGAATGAACCGTAATCACCTACTTTCACACCCGCGAAAGCCAGACGCGTCCAGGACTGGTTATCAGACCCTTCGGTGTTGTTAGCCTGAACGTTGTATTCCCACTGTGCGTAACCGGTCATCAGGTTGTTGATTTGGGTTTCACCTTTGAAGCCCAAACGCATATAGGTTTGATCGCCATCTTTTGATGCATCGTCAGAGAAGTAGTGGAGACCATCTACTTTTCCGTACAGATCTAATTTGTTGCCGTCTTTATTATAAATTTCTGCTGCATGTGTTGCGCCAGCCATTAACAGCGCAGGAATCATGAGGGCCAGTACTTTTCTTTGCATAGTGATATCCCTTTGCAATCATTTTTATTTAATTACTAGATGAACTTTCCGCACTGGAAAGATGTCTCATGCTAAATCACTCCTAATGAGGAGTCGTAATTATATTTGTTACGTTTTAAGTAAATTCTCAACTAAATAATACCGCTGAAATGTTGATAGATTTCATGAATGTATTAAGCGAAAGCATACAAAACTAAAATTATTAATTGTGCGGGAAAAAAGGTAAGATCACCGTCGTTATATGCCTTTAAGATTTCTTCATCCATAATTGATGTGAATATTATTTAGTTATCTAAATAGTATTTTGTGATTATCTGGATTAGCCCGGTGTGAATACATCGGGCTTTTTTTATGGCAAAAAAATGCCCGGACGAGCCGGGCAGGTAGACTTATTCGCTGGTCGATTTATCCGCTTTCCCGGCCATCTGTGCCAGGAAGTCATAGCGTTTTTGCAGATCCGCGGCGGCATCTTTCCAGAGCTGTTCTGCCACTTCAGGCTGTTGCGCGTTGAGGCGGCGGAAGCGCTGCTCCTGCATAAGCGTCTCGGCAAGGGCATCAGATGGCGGACGTGAATCCAGCGCCAGCGGCAGTTTGCCTTCATCCGCACGGCGTGGGTCGAACCGGTACAGCGGCCAGAAGCCGGTTGCTGTTAGCTGACGCATCTGATCGTGGCTGAGAGCCAGATCGTAGCCGTGCTCTTCGCATGGGCTGTAGGCAATGATCAGCGATGGGCCAGGGTAGGCTTCCGCTTCCTGAATCGCTTTCACGGTCTGATTAAGCTGCGCACCCAGTGAAATCTGCGCGACGTAAACGTGGCCGTACATCATCATGCTGACGCCGAGATCTTTACGCGCTTTGCGTTTACCGTGCTCACCAAATTTGGTGACGGCCCCTAGCGGTGTCGCTTTAGACGCCTGACCGCCCGTGTTGGAATAACACTGCGTATCCAGCACCAGAATATTAACGTTTTCGGTCAGGCTGAGGACATGATCAAGCCCGCCGAAACCAATATCGTAGGCCCAGCCGTCGCCGCCAATCAGCCAGATAGATTTCTCAACCAGCGCATCGGCATCCGTCAACAACTGTTCCGCACCCTCAACGTCCTGCAGCGCATTGCGCAGTTCAGCCACCTGCTCGCGCCGCACGTCCGGCGTGGCTTCCGAGTGAAGCGCATCATTTAAGGCCGCCGGGATTTTATCGGCAAACTGCTCCAGCAGACGCATTACGCGAGTGCGGTGCTGGTCGACGGTCAGACGGAAGCCAAGACCAAACTCGGCGTTATCTTCAAACAGCGAGTTCGCCCACGCCGGGCCGCGACCGTTAGCATCGGTAGTGTAGGGTGTGGAAGGGAGGTTACCACCGTAAATAGACGAGCAGCCGGTGGCGTTGGCGATCAGCATTCGGTCGCCGTAAAGCTGCGTAAGCAGTTTGATATACGGTGTTTCTCCGCAGCCAGAGCAGGCACCCGAGTATTCGAACAGCGGGGTAATCAGCTGCGAGGTGCGAATATCGATACGTTCCAGCTTGCTACGATCGATTTCCGGCAGGTTCAGGAAGAAGTCATAATTCACTTTCTCCTCTTCAACATGTTCCAGGCGCGACATCATATTGATGGCTTTGATGTCCGGGTTTTGACGATCTTTCGCCGGGCACACTTCGACGCAGAGGTTACAGCCGGTACAGTCTTCAGGGGCGACCTGCAGAACGTATTTCTGTCCGCGCATGTCGCGGGATTTTACGTCCAGCGAGTGCAGGCTGGCCGGTGCGGTTTCCATCTCTTCTGGTGAAACCACCTTGGCACGAATGGCCGAGTGCGGGCAGGCCGCCACGCAGTGGTTGCACTGGGTACACAGCTCTTCTTTCCAGATGGGGATCGCTTCGGCGATGTTGCGTTTTTCCCAACGGGTGGTGCCCATTGGCCAGGTGCCATCTGGCGGTAGCGCCGAGACGGGCAGGGCATCGCCCAGGCCGGCCAGCATCGCCGCCGTGACGGTTTTCACGAAATCCGGCGCCGCGTCGGACACCACCGGAGGACGGTTCGGGCTGGCTGCGTTCACCTGCTGCAGCGGTACCTCAAACAGCGATTCGCGAGCCAGCGCCAGCGCCTGCCAGTTGCGCTCGACCAGCTCCTGACCTTTGCTGCTATAGCTTTTGGCAATCGCACCCTGCAGCTCCATCAGCGCACTGTCGCCCGGCAGGATGTTGGTCAGATGGAAGAAGGCCATCTGCATCACGGTATTGATACGCGCCGCCAGGCCGCATTCGCGGGCAATTTTCGCCGCGTTAATCACATAGAGGCGGGCTTTTTTCTGGTTCAGCACCGCCTGCACTTCCTGCGGCAGTCGCGCCCAGACCTCATCAGCGCTGTACGGGGTGTTAATCAGGAAAACACCTCCAGGTTTCAGGCGCTCCGCCATCTGGTATTTGTCGATAAACTGTAGCTGGTGGCAGCCCACAAAGTCTGCCTGAGAAATAAGATAAGCCGAGCGGATAGGCTGTTCGCTGACGCGCAGGTGGGAAACGGTCAGCCCACCCGCTTTTTTGGAGTCATAGACGAAATAGCCCTGGGCGTACCACGGCGTCGAATTGCCGATGATTTTGATGTTGTTTTTGGTCGCTGAGACGCTACCGTCGCTGCCCAGGCCATAGAACAGCGCTTCAAGTTTGGCGGTCGAGGGTAGGGTATTTTCCGGCAACGACAGGGACAGGTTGGTCACATCATCATAAATGCCGACGGTAAAGCGCGGTTTTGGCTTCGCTTCATTCAGTTCGTTAAAGACCGCCAGCACGCAGTCCGGGCCAAACTCTTTGGATGACAAGCCATAGCGCCCGCCAATGACGCGCGGCAGCATTTCGCGTTCGCCGCTGTTAAACGCTTCCGCCAGGGCCGTCATTACGTCCAGATAAAGCGGTTCCGCGTGCGCACCCGGCTCTTTGGTACGGTCAAGAACGGCAACGGATCGCGCGCTTTCCGGAAGCGCTGAGAGTAAATGTTTGGCTGAGAACGGACGGTAAAGCCGCACTTTCAGCACGCCGACCTTTTCGCCCCGGGTCAGCAGTTCATCCACCACTTCTTCACAGGTGCCGATGGCTGAGCCCATCAGCACGATCACGCGTTCCGCCTGCGGATGGCCATAATATTCGAACGGTTTGTACGCCCGTCCGGTGGCGGTGGCGAACGCATTCATCGCCTGTTCAACATGGTCGTAAACCGCGTCGTACCACGGGTTGGTCGCTTCGCGGGACTGGAAATAGGTATCCGGGTTTGCCGAGGTTCCGCGAATCACAGGGTGTTCCGGATTAAGGGCGCGAGCACGGTGCGCATCGATCTCAGCCTGTGGCAGAAGATTGAGGATCGTATCGTCAGCCAGCGGAACGATTTTGTTGATTTCGTGAGAAGTGCGGAACCCATCAAAGAAATGAATAAACGGCACGCGGCTTTTCAGCGTCGCGATATGCGAAATCAGCGCGAAGTCCTGTGCCTCCTGGACGCTGCTGGCGCACAGCATGGCGCAGCCCGTCTGACGGACCGCCATCACGTCGGAGTGATCGCCAAAGATGGAGAGGGCGTGGGTGGCGACCGTACGGGCGGCGACATGCAGCACAAACGGCGTCAACTGGCCGGCGAGTTTGTATAACGTCGGGATCATCAGCAGCAATCCCTGAGAGGAGGTAAACGACGTGGACAGGGCCCCCGTCTGAAGCGCACCGTGCACTGCGGCAATCGCGCCCGCTTCGGACTGCATTTCAACCACGCGAGGGACATCCCCCCAGACGTTTTTTACCCCGTTTCCTGCCCAGGCATCCGCCTGTTCAGCCATCGTGGAACTTGGCGTAATCGGGTAGATGGCGATAACTTCGCTGGTACGGAACGCAACTGACGCGACTGCACCATTACCGTCAATAGTTTGCATAAGACGACACCCTTACATTGCGCAAAAAAGAGGGGCCTGTATAACGGCAACAAGCCCTGATAATTATTCTTTTATTTTAGCAAAGCTCAGGTTTTGCGATTTTCGCTTTTGTGTCCTCGATATTCCCGGCATCAATGAGTAGATCAAACATTTGCTGAAAAAATTGCGAGAAATTGTTTCCGGAACGCATAAATACGCACATCCACTCTCGACGATGCGGCGCCGCGTGCCTATTATGCATAGGTTTGTCATTATTCATGGGGGAGAGAACATGCGTTCAGCGTTTTGGGTAGGGTGTGCCGCGTTATTGTTGTCGGCATGTAGTAGCGAACCTGTTCAGCAGGCAACGGCGGCGCACGTTACGCCGGGTATGAGAGCCGCGATGTCAAGCTCCGGCCAGGCCAACTGCGCGATGATTGGGGGTTCTTTATCGGTTGCTCGCCAGCTCGACGGGTCTGCGATTGGTATGTGCGCGTTGCCAAATGGCAAGCGCTGCAGTGAACAGTCGCTTGCCGTGGGATCCTGCGGTAACTACTGATTACTCAACACGTTTAAACATCAGCGTCTTTTCGGCAGTCGCCAGCGTCAACTGGTCTTCAGTCAGGTCGACCTGTGCACCCTTGCGCAGCATGTCGCCGATGGCCTGATCCAGTTCGTTAAGCTGTGGGTCCGTGCACAGTTTCCGGGTCATCGCCAGCGTTTTGACGGTGAGCGCGCCTTCGGACAATTTCCCCTGTCCGTTATAGCGGTTACACATCACGCCTGAGACAGTAATGTTTTTAATCAGGCTGATATCTGACAGCGCGCTAAAGCTGATTTCAGGCTGCGTTGCCGTTTTGGTGATGGCTTTGCCATCGACGTTTTCCAGCACAAAGCGGTGGTTTTGAAGCTGCTCCGGCTGAACGGACGCTTTACCCGGGTTAACGCAGCCCGCCAGGGCCAGGCTCAGAAAAGTTACTGCAACGAGCTTTTTCATTTTTCTTCTCTAAATATCAATGCTGTGAATCTATTCCAAGTGTAACCATACGCCCGCGTGAGTTAATGGGGTTTATCTGAAAGTGCGAGAAGAGGCCGGGCAACAGCGCGGTGCCCGGCACAAGGTGTTAGTGAGATTTGAATCCCGCCGCCGCCATCAACATGCGGAAGAACATACTTACGGCGGCCAGCGCCAGGACGCTACCGCCCCAGATAATGGCCAGCCACATCAGACGTTTCCAGACTGGTTGTTGCATCAATGATAACCCTCCCCATGCTGTACTTTTCCGCGAAATACGTAGTAACTCCAGAAGGTGTAGACCAGAATAACGGGAATGATCAACAGTGCGCCCACTAGCATAAAGCCCTGGCTTTGCGGTGGAGCAGCGGCCTGCCATAGGGTGATAGACGGCGGGATAATGTGCGGCCAGATGCTGATCCCAAGCCCGCTAAATCCGAGGAAAATCAACCCCAGCGTCAGGACAAACGGCAGGTTCTGGCTATCAGGATCCTTCAGGCTCCGCCACTGACACAGGCTCAGGATCGCCACCAGCACCGGAACGGGCAGCAGATAAAACAGATTCGGCAGCGTAAACCAGCGCGCGGCGATAGCCGGTTGCGCCAGAGGCGTCCAGATACTGATTGCCGCAATAAAGCCCAGAAGGACGATTAACAGCGTTTTTGAAACCTCACGCATCCGCTGCTGCAGGGCATTTTCGCTTTTCATTACCAGCCACGTTGAGCCTAACAGGGCATAGGCTACGACCAGACCCGCGCCACAGAACAGGTTAAAGGCAGTGAACCAGTCAAAGGGTCCGCCGCTGTACGCGCGTCCAGTAACGGAGAAACCGTTAATCACAGCGCCGACCGTCACGCCCTGGGTGAACGTTGCCAGAATCGAGCCGCCAATAAAGGCTTTATCCCAGAACGGACGGTGCGCCGGAGTGGCTTTGAAGCGAAACTCAAACGCCACGCCCCGGAAAATAAGTCCGATCAGCATTAATGTCAGCGGAATGGTCAGCGCGTCGATGATGACCGCGTATGCCAGCGGGAAGGCACCAAACAAGGCCGCGCCGCCAAGCACCAGCCAGGTTTCGTTCCCGTCCCACACCGGCGCAACGCTGTTGACCATCACATCGCGATCGTCGCCGTCTCGCGTCGCGGGGAACAGGATGCCCATTCCCAGATCAAATCCATCCATCACGATGTACATCAGCGTGGCGAATACGATGATCACAAACCAGATAAGGGAGAGATCGATTCCCATTATGGTTTCTCCTTACGTTCAGTGGTAACGGCGGAAAGGGGACGAGCAGGGCGACCATCGGATTCTGTCGCAAACGACTCATGAGGCTGAGGGCCTTTTTTGATCAGGCGCACCATATAGCTGTAGCCCACGCCAAACACCGAGGTGTAAACCACGAAGAAGGCCAGCAGGCTGACGCTCATATGCAGATCGCCGTGCGCGGAAACCGCGTCTTTCGTGCGCTGCAGTCCGTAGACCACCCACGGCTGGCGGCCCACTTCTGTGGTAACCCATCCGGCAAGAATGGCAATCAATCCTGAGGGGCCCATCAGCAGGGCAAACCACAGGAAAGGACGAGAGGTGTACAGCCGTTTTTTGTAGCGCAGCCAGACCGCCGCAACCCCCAGCAGCAGCATCAACATGCCCAGGCCTGCCATAATGCGGAACGACCAGAAGACGATGGTGGAGTTAGGTCGGTCTTCTTTCGGAAACTCCTTGAGCGCGGGAACCTGTTTTTCCAGGCTGTGGGTCAGGATCAGGCTACCCAGCGCCGGGATCTCCAGCCCAAAGCGGGTGCGCTCCTGCTCCATGTCTGGCCAACCGAACAGCAGCAGCGGCGTCGGTTCTCCCGGCGGGTTTTCCCAGTGGCCTTCAATGGCGGCAATTTTGGCGGGCTGGTACTTTAAGGTATTCAGCCCGTGCATATCACCCACCATCGCCTGGATGGGGGCCACGATCAGGGTCATCCATAGTGCCATAGAGAACATGGCGCGAATGGCAGGCGTACTGTTACCGCGTAGCAGGTGCCAGGCGGCAGAAGCACCCACAAACAGCGCGCTACTGAGGAAGGCGGCTATCGACATATGCAGCAGGCGGTAGGGGAATGAGGGGTTAAACACCACGGCGAACCAGTCCACCGGCACAACCTGGCCGTTGACGATCTCATAGCCCTGCGGGGTCTGCATCCAGCTGTTCGAAGAGAGGATCCAGAAGGTGGAGATAATGGTCCCCAGCGCCACCATACAGGTCGCAAAGAAGTGCAGACCCGGCCCGACTTTGTTCCAGCCAAACAGCATCACGCCAAGGAAACCGGCCTCAAGGAAGAAGGCAGTGAGCACTTCATAGGTCAGCAGCGGGCCGGTAATACTGCCCGCAAACTGTGAAAATCCACTCCAGTTAGTGCCAAACTGGTAGGCCATCACCAGCCCGGAGACCACGCCCATGCCAAAGTTGACGGCAAAAATCTTCGACCAGAAATGGTACAGCGAGCGCCAGACCGGATTTTTTGTTTTGAGCCACAGCCCTTCCAGCACGGCGAGATAGCTCGCCAGACCGATGGTGATGGCCGGGAAAATAATGTGAAAGGATACGGTGAAGGCAAACTGTATCCGCGCAAGGTGAAAAGCATCTAAACCAAACATGCAAAACTCCGCGATGTAATTATGTCGATGCCATTCTAAGCCGCGCCAGAGCTGGGTTGCAGAAACAGACGATGGTTATTTATCTATAACAGTTTTCTTGCCTACCTGTGCTATAGCTTTTGTTGGGTGGCAATATTTCCTTCCAGGAGAGGTTCATTTTCGTAATGCCCAGAGGTAAATCAACATGGCATTGAGCAAAAATGAAAAGATGAAAAGCAATAGTGTATAGCTATCACTCCATTCAAGTTCAGTTACAAAGCCAAAATGTCTGGTGTAGAGATGATAAAGCAATACATCAGGCATGAAGTAACATACAACGGAGTAAATAACAAACAGCATCAATGTTTCAATAACCCAGGTCAGGACATGTTTTTTTGCATTCATCAATATACCTGTATTGTTCCAAGTGCATCTAATCCAGAAGTAACTTTAAACGTGCCAGATGCGAGTAGACCATGCATCAGTATTCTGTAATGGGAGTGATTTGGTAGCGTAATACATCCATTACTAATTCCAGACTGTCCCGCAGGGTGTAACCGAAAAGAACCACGCTCAACGTTATTGATAAAAGTTCTGTCGTCAATGTGAGTATCGTGGCGGTAAAGAGCAAACCAAAAGTCACGGTTTGAACCGCTTTCTAACCCTTTGATTGCGTCATGCCAATGAGTACCAAACCCGCCTCGTGGACGTGTTACGATATAATAAAGCCCCGGGGGTAAGGGGCCCACCTCAGCAGTCGCAACGGCATCAGGGTTATTTCTGTTATTCCCCGAGTTTCCTGAATACGCGGGGAAAAAGCCTAAGCCAGGGCAGCTCAAAGTGGAAAGCTGATAGCCATTCAAATGAAAAGTACAACGAATCATCGGTCTTTCCACTCGTCAGAAAAAATAATATTACCGTCGCAGTGCTTCCAGGTTATTTTTTCGTAACGCAGTGCGACGCTTTCCAGATGGTTATGTTTCTCTGTTGCCGGGTTTTTAACGTCGTGCATGAGTGGACATATAGATACCACTTTGACATTCTCTAGCTGCATATTGAAGTATTCAACCTCCTGCCCGGAATCGCTGATTTTATACCACTTAAATTCCGCACTTTTCAGCGTCTGACCTTTTGCAACGGCTTTGTAGAGATAGGGGCTAGAACTGTCGAATTCCTTCTCAAAAACGAGGGCAGAATGAATACGGGTACCAGTAATTTTCCCCGTCATGTTATCTGTCGGAAGATGCAGTCCATGACCGAATCCCATCACCTCAATACTTCCTTCCCGATCTTGTACGTCAACAGCGCCTCTGATATCTGCGCCGCCATCATCTTTCAGTCAAAGGTATGCTGGAATGGCCATATCAAACTCCTTTTTTCATTAACAATTCGTGTTTAACGAATGTTAATACTCCCTGTGAGTGAAGGTTATTAGGCAAAAAGTGTCATGCAAAATATTTATATTTCATTGATTTATAAGTGTTTTGCTTGTGATTAACTGAACCTATAGTTAGTGCCAGCCTTAGTGTTTCTGAATAAAAACTGTATTTTTATGATTTTTACGCATAAAACCGCTTGCCTTGTCATCTGCGCCGTGCGTTAATGGTCTTCTGGTTTTGAGTCCAAATAAATATCTGACGTAGTTTTATAAAGCAGTTCTCATCACGTTGTGCCTCTCCGCAGCCTCTCTTGGGTCTTTATCTACTTTCCGATTCGTTTTGTTTAAAACCATTATTGCCCAATCGGCCCATTAGTAATTTACGTTTTACGTTTCAGGAGAATCCTATGACTTCTTATATTCATTTTCGCTGCCCATGCTGTCATGGCTCGCAGTACCGTACCTCAGTCTTTGACATGTCTGAGAAAAACCCACTCGGCGCGAAATGCATCTTTTGCAAATCGTCGATGATTACGCTCGATCACCTGGCCGCTGCGCGTCAGGCGCAAAGCCACATTACCGAGTACCGTAAGTAATTCATTTCACGAACTATAACAGTTAGCTAAATCTTCTCTTTTTCTCCTGCTGATATACACTGTCGGTCATAAGGAGAATCTGATGAAAAAATACCAGCGTCTGGCGCAACAAATTATCTCGCAGATTGAGCTTGGCGTATGGCTGCCGGGCGATAAGCTGCCTTCGCTGCGAGAGCAGGTGGCGAGCAGCGGCATGAGTTTTATGACCGTTGGCCACGCGTATCAGATGCTGGAAAGCCAGGGGCGCATTGTCGCCAGACCGCAGTCGGGCTATTACGTTGCCTCGCGCCCGACCGCGCAACAGCCTGCTCCTCCGGCTCAGGTGATGCGCGATGAAGTGGTCGACATCAACACCTATATCTTCGACGTGCTGCAGGCTAGCCGCGATCCCTCCGTCGTGCCCTTTGCTTCCGCATTTCCCGATCCGCGCCTCTTTCCGCTTCAGCAGCTTAACCGCTCGCTGGCGAACGTGAGTAAAACCGCCACCGCGATGAGCGTGATCGAAAACCTGCCGCCGGGTAACGTCGATCTGCGCCACGCCATTGCCCGCCGCTACGCGCAGCAGGGGATGAATATCTCGCCTGAAGAGATTGTCATTACCGCAGGCGCGCTTGAGGCGCTGAATCTTAGTCTGCAGGCCGTCACCGAACCCGGCGACTGGGTGATCGTTGAAAACCCCTGTTTCTACGGTGCTCTCCAGGCGCTGGAACGCCTGAAGCTGAAGGCCCTGTCGATAGCGACCGACGTGCGCGAGGGGATCGACCTGAATGCCCTTGAACAGGCGCTGAATGATTATCCGGTAAAAGCCTGCTGGTTAATGACCAACAGTCAAAACCCGCTTGGTTTCACGCTGAGCGCGGAGAAAAAGGCGCAGCTGGTGGCGCTGCTAACGAAGCATAACGTCACGCTGATTGAGGACGATGTTTACAGCGAACTCTATTTTGGCCGTGAAAAACCGCTTCCAGCCAAGGCCTTTGACCGACAGGACATGACGCTGCACTGCTCCTCTTTTTCGAAATGTCTGGTGGCCGGTTTTCGCATCGGATGGGTGGCGGCGGGAAAACATGCTCGCCGCATTCAGCAGCTTCAGCTCATGAGCACCTTATCAACCAGCTCACCCATGCAGCTGGCGCTGGTGGATTATCTGGCGACCAAACGCTATGACGCCCATCTTCGCCGCCTGCGCCGCACGCTGGCCGAGCGCAAACAGCAGGGGTGGCAGTCGCTGTTACGCCATATGCCTGCTGGCGTCAAAATCCATCATAACGACAGCGGCTATTTTTTATGGCTGGAGCTTCCGGCGCAGCTGGATGCCGGGCTGCTGAGCGAGAAAGCGTTAGTCCACCACATCAGCATTGCGCCAGGTAAGATGTTTTCAACGTCAGACAGCTGGACGCCGTTTTTCCGGTTTAATACCTCCTGGGCGTGGGGTGAACGGGAAGAGCAGGCGGTTATTCAGTTGGGAAAATTAATTAGCGAGATGCTGGAATAAATCACGCGGTCGGCTTTTAAATAATCCTTCCTTATCTTTATGACGGCGCTGCGAATATCCCACAGCGCCGCATCATAGGAAATCTGCATACTCCCTTCCTCTGCTAACTCCTTGTCTATAATCCAGTTAACGGGGAATGCGCCCTCGGTCACACCTTGATGAAATTTCCTTTAGCCGTACGGTGCGGCGCATTTGCGCGGTCTACGTTTAATTCAGGAGATATTTTTACGGCAAGGCTGCCGCTAAATTTCATTGCGACTGGAGTAAATCTAATGAGCAAAAATTTTGCCCGCAGCAGCCTGTATGCGCTTGGCATGACCATCATGACCGCGCAAGCCGCCGAACCGCCCAAGGCCATCGGCGACGGGGAAGGACGTCTGGATATCATTGCCTGGCCGGGGTACATCGAACGCGGTCAGACGGATAAAAATTATGACTGGGTGACTCAGTTTGAGAAAGAGACCGGGTGTACCGTCAACGTCAAAACGGCGGCCACATCCGATGAGATGGTCAGCCTGATGGCGAAAGGGGGATATGACCTGGTCACCGCGTCCGGCGATGCGTCCCTTCGCCTGATCATGGGTAAACGCGTTCAGCCGATTAACCCCGAGCTTATCCCCAACTGGAAAACTCTCGACGCGCGGATTGTGAAAGGGGAATGGTTTAACGTCGGGGGGAAAGTCTACGGCACCCCGTACCAGTGGGGGCCAAACCTGCTGATGTACAACACCAAAACCTTCCCGACGCCACCGGACAGCTGGAGCGTGGTATTCACCAAACAGAATTTACCTGACGGTAAAACCAACCAGGGACGCGTGCAGGCCTACGACGGCCCGATTTACATCGCCGATGCCGCGCTGTTCGTCAAAGCCACTCAGCCGCAGCTGGGTATTAAAGACCCGTACCAGCTCACCGAAGAACAGTATGCCGCCGTGCTTAAGGTGCTTCGCGACCAGCACGCGCTGATCCACCGCTACTGGCATGACACCACCGTCCAGATGAGCGACTTTAAAAATGAAGGCGTGGTGGCCTCCAGCGCCTGGCCGTATCAGGCGAATGCCCTGAAGGCCGAGAACCAGCCCGTTGCCACTGTCTTCCCGAAAGAAGGGGTAACCGGCTGGGCGGACACCACCATGCTGCACGCGCAGGCAAAACACCCAATGTGCGCCTACAAATGGATGAACTGGTCGCTGACGCCAAAAGTGCAGGGGGATCTGGCGGCCTGGTTTGGCTCGCTGCCGGTGGTAGCGGAAGGCTGCAAGGCCAGCACGCTGCTGGGTGATAAAGGCTGCGAAACAAACGGTTATAACGAGTTCGAAAAAATCATGTTCTGGAAAACGCCGATCGCGGAAGGGGGGAAATTTGTCCCTTATAGCCGCTGGACGCAGGATTACATTGCCATCATGGGCGGTCGTTGAACGCCCGGGAGCAGAACATGACGTACGCAGTAGAGTTTAATGATGTCTCCCGTCTGTACGGCGACGTGCGAGCGGTGGATGGGGTGACAATTGGCATTCGTGACGGGGAGTTTTTCTCCATGCTGGGGCCTTCGGGCTCCGGCAAAACGACCTGCCTGCGCCTGATTGCCGGTTTTGAACAGCTGAGTGGCGGCGCGATAAAAATCTTCGGTAAAGAAGCCAGCGAATTGCCTCCCTGGGAGCGCGACGTCAACACCGTATTTCAGGACTACGCGCTCTTTCCGCACATGTCGATCCTCGACAATGTGGCGTACGGGCTGATGGTTAAAGGTGTCGACAAGAAAAAACGCTACGCGCTGGCCGGTCAGGCGCTGGAGAAGGTCGGCCTGAGCTTTGCCGTCGCGCGTAAGCCTTCGCAGCTCTCCGGCGGCCAGCGTCAGCGCGTGGCCATTGCCCGCGCGCTGGTCAACGAACCCCGCGTGCTGCTGCTGGACGAACCGCTCGGCGCGCTCGATCTCAAGCTGCGCGAGCAAATGCAGTTCGAGCTGAAAAAGCTTCAACAGGAGCTGGGCATTACCTTTATTTTCGTCACCCACGACCAGGGAGAAGCGCTGTCCATGTCGGATCGGGTGGCCGTCTTCAACAACGGGCGTATCGAGCAGGTTGATACCCCGCGCGAACTTTACATGCGTCCTCGCACGCCGTTTGTCGCCAGCTTTGTCGGCACCTCTAATGTTTTTGATACCGCGTTGGCCCGCCAGGTCTGTGGGATGGAGGGGATGTATTCGCTGCGCCCGGAACATATTCGTCTCAATGAAGGCGGAGACGTTCAGGTGCAGGGCGTGGTACAGGCGGTACAGTATCAGGGCGCGGCCACGCGTTTTGAACTGCGTCTTGCCGACGGTGCGAAACTGCTGGTCAGCCAGGCGAACCTTACCGGAGGCGCGATCCCGGCGGGAGTTGCGCCCGGACAGCAGGTGCTGGCCTCGTGGTCACGCGAGGCCATGGTGTTGCTTCATGAGGAGAGGTGAAATGGACATGAGCGTTTCACCCACGCCCGCGCCGCACGGTAGGTTAAGCCGTATTACCGCCTTGTTCTGGCGTAAACCCTCGCTCGGCCTGTTCCTGCTCCTGCTCGCGCCGCTGATGTGGTTTGGCATCGTCTATTTGGGTTCGCTTCTGACGCTGCTGTGGCAGGGTTTCTATACGTTCGACGACTTCACCATGTCGGTGACGGCCGATCTCACCTTCGCGAACATTCAGGCACTTTTTAACCCGGCGAACTACGACATCATCTTGCGCACGCTGGTGATGGCTCTTGCGGTCACTGTCGCCAGCGCGATCCTCGCGTTTCCGATGGCGTGGTATATGGCGCGTTATACCCGTGGTAAGTGGAAAGCTTTTTTCTACATCGCGGTGATGCTGCCCATGTGGGCGAGTTATATCGTTAAGGCTTACGCCTGGACGCTGCTGCTGGCGAAAGATGGGGTGGCACAGTGGTTTCTCAGCCATTTGGGACTTGAGCCGCTCCTGATTTCTCTGCTTACGCTTCCGGCGATTGGCGGTAACACGCTGTCGACATCAGGGCTGGGGCGCTTTCTGGTCTTCGTCTATATCTGGCTGCCGTTTATGATCCTGCCCGTGCAGGCGGCGCTGGAGAGGTTGCCCGCTTCTCTACTCCAGGCGTCTGCCGATCTGGGGGCGCGTCCGCGCCAAACCTTCCGCTACGTAGTACTGCCGCTGGCTATTCCGGGTATTGCGGCAGGATCAATATTTACCTTCTCGCTGACGCTCGGCGATTTTATCGTGCCGCAGCTGGTAGGGCCGCCGGGATATTTCATCGGTAACATGGTCTACGCCCAGCAGGGGGCCATCGGGAATATGCCCATGGCTGCCGCGTTCACGCTGGTTCCGATTGTGTTGATCTCGCTTTATCTGGCGTTCGTGAAACGCCTGGGAGCATTCGATGCACTCTGATCGCGCACCGTTGTTCCTGAAAGTGGCCGCGTGGGGTGGGGTCATCTTCCTTCACTTCCCGCTGCTGATTATCGCGATCTATGCGTTCAATACGGAAGACGCGGCCTTCAGCTTCCCGCCGCAGGGGCTAACGATCAAGTGGTTCAGCGTGGCGGCAGGGCGTGGGGATATTCTCGAATCCGTGACGTTGTCACTTAAGATCGCCAGCTTATCAACCGCCATTGCACTCGTGCTTGGCACGCTTGCTGCAGCGGCACTGTGGCGCAGCGACTTCTTTGGTAAAAACGCGATCTCTCTGCTGCTGCTGTTGCCGATTGCCCTGCCGGGGATTATCACCGGCCTGGCGCTGCTGACGGCATTCAAAACCATCAACCTTGAGCCGGGATTTTTCACCATCGTTGTAGGACACGCCACCTTCTGCGTGGTGGTAGTTTTCAACAACGTGATTGCCCGGTTCCGGCGCACCTCCTGGAGCCTGGTGGAAGCGTCGATGGATTTAGGTGCAGACGGCTGGCAAACCTTCCGCTATGTGGTGCTGCCTAACCTGGGCTCGGCGCTGCTGGCCGGAGGGATGCTGGCGTTTGCGCTGTCGTTTGACGAAATTATCGTGACGACATTTACGGCGGGACACGAGCGCACGTTACCGCTGTGGTTGCTCAACCAGCTTGGTCGTCCACGGGACGTACCGGTCACCAACGTTGTTGCACTGCTGGTGATGCTGGTGACAACCATCCCCATTCTGGGAGCCTGGTGGCTAACCCGCGACGGCGAAAACGATGCCGAAAGCGGGAAATAACATTGATTTCAACAGGATAATGCTATGCAAAAACTACTGCTGATTAATGGTGAACTGGTGGCCGGTGAAGGGGAAACGCAGCCTGTTTATAACCCTGCCACCGGCGACGTACTGCTGGACATTGCTGAAGCGTCAGCGGCGCAGGTCGATGCGGCCGTTCAGGCTGCGGATAGCGCGTTTATGGAGTGGGGGCAAACGACGCCTAAAACCCGCGCCGAGTGTTTGCTGAAGCTGGCTGATGCCATTGAAGCGCATGCTGAAGAGTTCGCCCGGCTCGAATCCCTTAACTGCGGAAAGCCTCTGCACTGCGCGCTGGGGGACGAAATCCCGGCGGTGGTCGACGTGTTTCGCTTCTTTGCGGGCGCGGCGCGCTGCCTGAACGGACTGGCCGCGGGCGAGTATCTTGAAGGGCATACGTCGATGATCCGCCGCGATCCGGTCGGCGTCGTTGCGTCCATTGCGCCGTGGAACTACCCGCTGATGATGGCTGCCTGGAAGCTGGCCCCCGCGCTGGCGGCAGGCAACTGCGTGGTGATCAAACCTTCTGAAATCACCCCGTTGACGGCCTTAAAGCTGGCCGAGTTGGCGAGAGACATCTTCCCAGCAGGCGTGCTTAACGTTCTCTTTGGTCGCGGTAAAACCGTCGGCGACCCGCTCACCGGACATGAAAAAGTGCGCATGGTCTCACTCACAGGGTCGATTGCCACGGGCGAGCATATTATCAGCCACACGGCGCCCTCAATAAAACGCACCCATATGGAGCTGGGCGGCAAAGCGCCGGTGATTGTTTTCGACGATGCCGATCTGGATGCCGTGGTGGAAGGGGTTCGCACGTTCGGTTTTTACAACGCCGGACAAGACTGCACGGCCGCCTGCCGTATCTATGCCCAGAAGGGCATTTACGCCGCGCTGGTTGAGAAGCTGGGGGCCGCCGTCGCCAGCCTGAAAATGGGGGCACCGGAGGACGAGTCGACAGAACTTGGCCCACTCAGCTCTGCCGCACATTTGTCACGCGTGTGCAGCGCGGTTGACGAGGCAAAAGCGCAGAGCCATATCCGCGTGGTAACCGGCGGGAGTAAACACGAGGGGGCGGGCTACTACTTCCAGCCAACCCTGCTGGCCGGGGCGAAGCAAGAAGATGCCATTGTTCAACGCGAGGTGTTTGGTCCGGTCGTCAGCGTGACGGAATTTGACGACGAAGCACAGGTACTAGCCTGGGCGAACGATTCGCAATATGGCCTGGCGTCGTCGGTCTGGACCAAAGACGTGGGCCGCGCCCATCGCCTGAGCGCGCGCCTGCAGTACGGCTGCACCTGGGTGAATACCCATTTTATGCTGGTGAGCGAAATGCCGCACGGCGGCATGAAATTATCCGGCTACGGCAAAGATATGTCGGTCTACGGGCTTGAGGATTATACGGTCGTGCGGCATGTGATGATCAAACACTAAGCCCATCCGGCCTGGTCGCTTGCGCGGCCAGGCGTTCTCCGCGCTCGCCATGGGTGTTACGTAAAATACTCAATTGTTATTATCCATAATTTTTAAGTGGTTATTCTGTAACGAAAAAACTTGATCTGCATCAACATATGACGCATATTGCGTGCGGTTATTTTTTCGGCTCCGGTATACAGAATGACGTTGTATCAAAAGATGTTGGTTTTTTACGCAGTCATGGCTGCCATCTGCGCATTAATTACCTGGTTCCTCTCCAAAGACCGCAAACGTATCCGCCTGCTCAGTGCTTTTCTGGTGGGGTCCACCTGGCCAATGAGTTTTCCCGTTGCGCTGCTGATCTCGCTTTTCTGAAGCACGTTTCCATTTTTAAAAGATGAATATGGCATTCCAGATACGATAACTGTATAAATAAACAGTTCATCGTAAAAGGAGTGCTTATGAACAGCTTTTACTCGCAGCAGGCCGGTTGCACCGTGCGCTGGCATGACTTGCCCGGCACCGACGATCCCGTGGTGTTCATTCACGGGCTGGGCTGCGCCTCATCCTATGAATATCCCCGTGTCGTTCATGACCCGCTGTTTGGCGCACGCAGAGCGATTCTCATCGATTTGCCCGGCAGCGGCTACAGCGATAAGCCTGAGCACTACAGCTATAAAACTACCGACCAGGCGCACGTTGTGGCGGAACTGATTGACCACCTGAAACTGGATTCCTTCTGGTTATATGGCCACAGCATGGGGGGCAGCATTGCTATTGAAACGGCGGGGCTGCTGGCGGGGCGCGTGAAGGGACTGATGGTCTCAGAACCCAACTTTCATGCGGGCGGGGGGATGTTCAGCCGGTCAATTGCCGCACAAACCGAACAACAGTTTCTGACGCAGGGTTATGACGCCATGCTGAACGCGGAAACGACGGCGTGGGCGGGGTGCCTGAAAAGCAATGCCCCTTATGCCGTCTGGCGGGGTGCGTCGAGCCTTGTTCACGGTGTTGAACCTGACTGGGCAACACAATTCCTGTCGCTTGCCTGTCCGGTTACCTTGATTTTCGGCGAGCTGTCTCTGCCTGATGAAGATGTTAATGCGCTTTCTCAGAAAGGCGTTGAGGTGAAAATCATCCCCGCTGCGGGGCACTCAATGTCCTGGGAAAATCCCTCTGCGCTGGCGCAGACGCTAGCCGGGTGTATGACGGAGTAATGAGCGCGGCGCGACGCTTGCACGGGCCTACTACAGTGAAGAATGTAGGCCGGGTAAGCGCAGCGCCACCCGGCAAGAAAGGCGGCTACATTGTTAATCAGCGTTCAGCGCAATAATGCGTATAAGGCCTGACGCGCGCCAGGCTGGACATCATGCGGATGCTGGTAATCAATGTTCTCTATCGCACGGCTATAGAGCGCGACCAGCCAGTCGTACACATATGCCGTTGCGGCATGAACGGGTTGCTCGCCCAGACGCGCCAGACGCGGGGTTGCACTGCTCACAACGGGCGTAACAAAGATTGCCTGACCTTTACGGATGCGGCTTGCAGGACGCTCAGACACCGGCACGCTGTCGTAACCCAGCCAGCCAATGAAATTACCCATCACCGCATGCAGTTGCGCAGCGCTGCTTTTATCCGTCTCAACGATCCGCTGCAACTGCTGAGGTAAATCCAGACGGTAACTGGCGACGACGAGCACATCGGCAACCTGCTGTAAAACCGCCGGTTCAAGGCCTAACCGGGCGGCGGCGGCATCGTTGCGGCTCCATTGACGCAGATGGTTGATCCACACCTTGTGTGCGAGGCGTGCTTTATCTTTGGTCTGAACGGTGCCGGTGCTTTCCTGCGTATTTTCCGCGAACAGGTCAATAACGTCGGTGAACAACCCGTTGACCTGCTCCTCGCGCGGCTGCTGGACTGCCAGGAGCGTTTCAAAGGCTTTGAGCGGCGGTAACAGCCCTTCAAGCAGTTCACCGTGGCGTGCGGCGCTGCTTTGCAGCATTCTCACCATATTTTCGGCCTGTGAACGTCTTCCTCCTGCATCCTGAGCGACGGGGGCAAGGTAAGGGTGCATAAGCGCCGCCAGATCCTGCTGTAAAAGCGTTTTTAGCTTAGTGAGCCGCTTGTGACGCTGTGACGGCAGCGTGGCCTGAGAAAGCCACTCAATCATGCGCTGCATGCTGTGGCTGTCCAGCGCCTGCAGCGTGCCCCAGCGCAGTCCCGGCTGGCCCAGCAGGTGCTGGACGGCTTCGTCCAGATTCTGTTTCGTGGTAAAACGCGCGTCGTGCGGCGTAATTGCCCACACGAGACCGGGGAGAGCGGATTCTTCCGCTGGCTGCGTCTCTTTGACCCAGTTCTGAAGGGTTCGCGCTGTTTTTGCCGTCTGCTGATGATGCGCGGTGGCGTTACAGATGACCAGAACATCGGGCTGCAGCTGCTGGCGATAATGCTCCAGCAGCCACAGGCATTTGGCCTGCGTCATCAACGAAGCGCCGTCGTCAGACAGCGCAGGAATATCAATAATATCAACATTATCAATTACGCATCCCTCTACCGGCAGCACCAGCTCACGGGTAAGGAAGGCGAGGATATCAACGGGAATGCTAATGGCATTTAGCATGTCACCGTCGCTGATCGGGTGCAGCAGCGCGTCCTGCGCCTCAGGCGCGGTCAGCGCCCCGTGCGTCAGGAAACCTTCACTCGGTAGACCAAAGTTATCCACCAGCAGGCTAAGGGGGGTCGCAAGCAGCGTGGCGTGGCTGGTTTGATGCAGAACGTGGGCGAGCTTAAGCCACTGTTGGGTTAACTCCTGTTGTTCCCCCCACAGCAGAGACCAGACGCTGGCGCGGGTGCTGAGATCGAGCGACGGGATCAGCAGTGCAAACTGGTGCCACAGGGCATCGTCCATGTGCTGTTTCCCGCCGGGAACGGTGCTCTGCCAGAAACGGGCGATTGCACCCACCTCCTGCGCGGTGATCCCCGGAACGCCCTGCGGTTGACGCAAGGCGCGCCACTTCTCCAGCCGCGTTTCAATCACGGCTTTATCCACCGGGCGGATCTGCGGGTGCAGGGTGGTGCGAGCAATAAACAGCTGGACCAGTTCGGCTTCGGTCACCAGTCGCAGACGCAGCGGAAACGCCTCATCGGCAATATCCCCCTGTTCGCGGGTGAAGCGAATGGCCATATTCGTCGCCGCATGGCCGGGATTGATATGTGAAAAATAGTCGAACGTGCGCTGGCCGGGTGACACGTTCAGCCGACCGTTGCCGCTGCCGCACAGTGACGAAAGTAAATGCGATTTCGCCGCCTGAGAATGGCCGTACAGCCCGATGCTGCTCTGGCTCTGGAGCGCACGGTCAATGGCCTGCTCACGCGCCTGGGCAGACGTGACCCGTGCCAGCAGGGCATCAGCATCGTTATCCAGCATGGGAGCGTGCAGGCGCGTGTCGTTAATCCACCCGATTAAGGCCTGAGTGGTGGCAGTCGTCGCAGTCATTTCAGGTATACGCTCCCGCTGTCAATCCAGTAGTGGCTGCCGCTATGACGGCGATCGGCCAGGGTATTCAGTTTAAAGGTCAATGCATCCGGGGGAACCGGCGTGCCGTCCTGCAGCCAGGCGTCGCTGAGCTCGAAGGACTCCGGCCCTTCATGCTTGCTGCCGCCGCGCAGCTTCAGGCGCACGTTCAGCACGCCGTCGCCCGCAATGGCTTTTGCCAGCTCAGCAGAGTTTATGCTCAGGGTATACAGCGGCGTCGCTGGCCAGCGGGCGTTCGCAAGCTGACGGAAACCGAGCGTGACGTTCCCGCGTAGCGGGAAATGGAGCCTGGCATCCAGTTTCGCGCCCGGCTTATCGAGATCGATATCCTGGTACCAGACGTTCTCTTCGCGCAGGGTATTGATGGTGTTGTCCAGCACGCCCAGGTAGCGAACCGTCGAGTACGCGCCAATATCGGCTGCCTTAAAGTTAAAGCGCGGCAGGCGAAGATCCAGCGCCAGGCTGCACAGCATCGCGCCGACGGCGGCGGTAGATTTCGGATTGCCGATACGCCCCTGCTGGCTGAAGGGATACCATTCATGCACCTGATACTTATCCAGCCAGACGATGCGGTTGACCGGCACCGGCTGCAGGTGGCGAATGAGCGCCTGGACACCCGGCAGGCAGCCCGGGCGGCCCGTGATCAGCAAAATATCGCAGCTGTAATGGGAAATGGCCTCGCATACCGCATGAAGGGGAGACGCCAGCGTGAACTGTCCGGCCAGCATCGCATCCTGCATCTCGCGGAAATTAACGTGCAGCGGAACGGCAAAGAGATCGAACGCTTCAGACCCCGCGGGCAGCGCATGGTCGATCGCCTGCTGCAGATAGTTCAGGACGTTGCGCGTCGGTTTTTGCACAAGGAGATCGCCGAAGGTGGCATGCAGCCCGGCCAGCGGATCGTCAATGTCGCTGGATTCCCACGCGGCGAGGATCGCATGACCAATCGGCATAAACAGCTGAAGCGCCGTTTGCTGGCGCAGCACGGCCTGCGTGTCAATGCGTCCTGAATCGCCAAACAGTGACGCCATCAGGAGGGAAGCGTCCGCAATCCCGGATTTCTGCAGCTGGGTTTGCAGCGCAGGCAGCACATAGCGCTGGATCACGTCCAGCAGCGTATCGTCTCCGGCGACCTTAAACCCTTCGCGGAACAGCAGCTGCGGAGTAATTTTGACGTTGTTACCGGAACCGTCGTCTAGCTGATAGTGCGTAATTGCCATATCCGTCGTGCCGCCGCCAATATCAATGGAGGCCACGCGCAGCGAACGCCCGGGTTGAACGCCCGGTTCAGGCTCGCGGTCCGGACGGGCGAGGGAGGCGAAGAACGCTTCCGTCTGGCCGCCGAAATGGGAGATGGCTTCGTTATACAGCCAGACCAACTGGCCGCAGCTGGCTTCGTCCCATTCCATCTGAATTTCAGGTACCGGCACCACGCTTTTTTCTTGCTGTTTGCGGCTGGCAAAATCTTCATCCTGCGGGTGCCAGCCCATCGCTTTCCAGACGATAGCAATGGCTTCAAACATACGGCGACGGAAGATCTCACGCTCCTGTTTCGGCATGGCCGAGGGCAGGGTAAGAATGAGCGTGCGCAGCTGACGCGGCGACGCCGGGAAGCCCAGGCGCAGGCGCGTGGCGACGCTGTTGATCTGCCCCAGCGCCTGTGCCAGCAGCTCGCAGAGCATATGGGTCATTAACGTGCTGCGGCTGTACTGCGGGGAAAATACCGGCAGACGTTCATCCTGAGGCAGGGTGAAGAGCGGCTCACCGTCATCGTTCATCAGGTTCATCAGCGGGAACGCGGTCGCCAGCGGTTCACGCTGGGTTTTGCTGTTCATTTGACTGAAGCGCCAGTCCTGAACCACCGGAGTTTCGTCCCACAGGTAGCGACGCGGGCTGGAGATGCCGCTGTTGCCTTCGGTCCCCAGACGCTGCATTGCCAGCTTGCGCGCTTCGTCTCCCACGCGCACGATTGACGGCCAGACGAAGGCATCTTCACGGCCGCTTTCCACGGAGAAGTGCTGCTTGCCGAAACGCGCTTCGGAGAACTCCAGGCGGCTGGTGAAGAGCGGTTCATTCAGGAACTGCGGCTCGCTTAGCGAGCGAACCTGCAGCTCGGCGGTCTGGCGTAGCCCGTCGTTCGCATCGCCATGATCTTCAATTATGACGCCGCAGGTGTGGGTGTTGCCGACGTCGAGGATCAGGTCGACCGGAATGGCAGGGGTGCTGAGCGTGTGGGTGACAAATTTTACCTCAGGCACGCTCAGCTGCTCGCCGAGCATCGACAGGAGGTTCAGCCAGTGCGCCTGATATTCAAAGCTGCGCATTGCCTGGTGCAGTTCGCGTTCAGAGCGTTTTTCAACGCCGTCAGCAAACTGGGTAAAGGCTTCGCGCAGCCAGCCGTCAATCCAGGTCTGATCGAGGAAGTTCTCCACTTCCTCATCGCGCCAGGCAAGGGCGAAACGGGTGCCGTTCAGAATATCGTTTTCGACAGGCGACAGCGCGGAAGTGGCGTGTTCTGCAATCTGGCTGTCGAGCGCGAGGGTCACGCGATGCGTATTGCCTGCCGCATCCGGGGTATCCAGCTTACGCACCTGCACGCGAGCCCAGTTGTCCGGGCCATCAACGAAGGTGCGCGGAGGATTAAAGCGCAGGAACGGCAGCGGGAGCCAGACGCCGTCCAGTACCGTCAGAGACTGATGCAACGGAATGGTGCTTTCCGGTTTCACCACCTCCGGCTGGCTGCCGCCGGTCGCCGGGAGCGTATAACGGCCATTCACCAGGTCGAAATCAAGGCGCAGCAGCGGGCCATTTGCCGTTTTACGCACGAAACGGCCGTTGCTGGCGGTGTCCTGCGGGGTCAGGCCAAAATCAAGAAACTGTACGCCGCTGTTAGCAATGAGCGTGACGCTCTGTTTATAGTCGCAAAGGGTTACCAGCATAGGATCACGCACCCGCTTTCTTGAACGTCAAAGGAACGACGGTGTTGGCATCATAACGTGCGCTACACTCCGCCACATCGCTGGTGCCTGCTTTGCAGGCGACTTCAGGCATGGGATAGCGTGAGCCGTCCGTGCAGCGGGCGTTGCCGCGCGTTTTAATCAGCAACTCACCGTTGCTGTGCAGCCCGGAGAACACTTCGACGCGGCAAACGATGTTGTCGCCGTGAACCACGCGCGCGGTGCCTTTATTATTTTGTATTTGGTAGCGCAGCGACGGCGGCTTGCCGGTGACCGGATCTTTCACGTCGAGAAGGGCGCGCCAGGTCCCGTTCAGGAACCGCGTAGAGCCTGCTTTGACCTGATTTGCCTCCATCACCATGGCATCTTTCGGGATCGCGGCAATCACGACAGGCTCCGGTTTCGGTGCGGGCGCTTGTACCTTCGGCTCCAGCACTTCGGCCTGGTGCAGAGGCAGGTTCATGGCAAGCGGTTCCACCGGCTTAATGGGGTTTGGCGCAATGGCGACAGGCGCTGCCGGGACGACGACAGGTTCAGCAGAGGGGGCCTGTTTTGGCCAGAGTAATGGGGTCGCTATTGCCGCAACAATCACTGCCGCGACGGGCAATGACCACAGGGGAACGCGGCGTTTCTTCGGCACGATTTCAGGCGCGGGTTCTTCTGCTACAGGCGGCACGATCGCGCGAGGCGGTTCTGGCTCGTACAGCGCCTCCTCGGTGATGCGCACGCTGGTCGCAGGCGTAACGAGCGGCTCATCGGCTTGTTCAAAGGTAATCACCGGCGTCGGCTCGGGCTCAGGCTCGGGATCGTGAATGACAACGGGCGCGGGCTCCGGGATCAGCGATTCCCTCAGACAATCAAGCACGTCATCACGGGCGTTCTCGTTAAGGTTCACAAAGCCCCAGAAGCACAGCACCGGTTTACCATCGACCAGATAGAGGAAGTTTTCGCCGGGGAACTGGAAGGTTTTTGACAGCAGGGAACCAAACAGCTGTTGCGCGGTTTTCGGTGACTGCAGACACTTTTTGCTCAGCGATTCTACGCTGGCCAGGGTGTTCTCCAGGTAGCGCAGGGCGCGATAGCGCTCATCTTCCTCTGCGGCTTTCCAGCTGGATACCGTTCCGTCAACGGGGGAATACCAGTCAACGCGGTCGCCGCCGTCGTTCACCTGAGGAATGGCCAGGCAGTCAACAATAGCCTGCTGTTTGCGCAGCCGAAGCGCTTCACGGATTTGCAACGCTGATTCAAAAACGGCCTGTCCGCCGCCGCCAACGGCCTGAAAATCATCCAGATTACCGCTGCGTAAAAGTGTTTTTGCCACGATTTGGTCCCATAGACTACTTCACACCGTTACTTTAACGAAACCGGGACGCAAGCAAACGGCTGAGGAGACGCCAAAAGGGCCGATTTCTTACCGCATTGATCGCGACGGTTGTGCTTGACGAATAATGACACTTAAGGCAAATCGCTTTTTTTCTTGACTGGAAAAGCAGCAATAAACTCTGCTTTAGAATAACCTGATAGTGTTTCGTTATTTGTCAGGTCAAAACAGCTGTGCTGTTATTACCGTTCACAATAATAAAACTGAAAGGGTTATAACCATGTCTACAGGGAAAACACTGCTTGCTCTCGCGTTGAGCACGCTTTTACCGACAGGGGCCGCATGGGCGGCAAACACCGATACCATTATTTACTGCTCCGAGGCTTCACCCGAGTCGTTTAACCCGCAAATCGCCAGTTCGGGCCCGTCTTTTGTCGCCAGCTCCCAGGTGCTGTATAACCGCCTGATCAATTTTGACCCGGTGAAAAATACCCCGGTTCCGTCGCTGGCGGAGTCGTGGACCATTTCGCCGGACGGCAAAACCTATACGTTCACCCTGCGCAAAGGGGTGAAGTTTAACAGTAATAAATTCTTCAAGCCGACCCGTGACTTTAACGCGGATGACGTTATTTTCTCGGTCATGCGTCAGAAAGACCCTAAGCATCCGTATCACAACGTCTCGCAGGGGAATTACGAGTACTTCAACGATGTGGGGCTGGACAAGCTAATTCAGGACGTGAAAAAGGTCGATGATTACCACGTCCAGTTTACGCTTAGCGAACCGAACGCCGCGTTTCTGGCCGACTGGGGGATGGATTTTGCCTCTATCCTGTCAGCCGAGTATGCCGACGCAATGCTGAAAAAGGGCACGCCTGAGAACGTCGATACCTGGCCAATCGGCACCGGGCCTTACGTGCTTCAGCAGTATAAGGTGGACTCGCTTATCCGCTACGTTGCAAACCCGAACTACTGGGACGGCGCGGTTCCGACCAAACACCTGATCTTCTCTATTACGCCTAACGTAGAAACCCGCCTGGCGAAACTGCAAACTAACGAATGCCAGATTATCCCTGCGCCGTCGCCGGTTCAGTTTGACGTCATCAAGAAAAACAAAGATCTGACGCTGCATTCGGTCGATGCGCTTAACGTCGGCTATCTGGCGTTCAACACCGAGAAAAAACCGTTCGATAACGTGCTGGTGCGTCAGGCGCTTAACTATGCGACCGACAAAAAGGCGATCGTGAACGCGGTGTTTATGGGCTCAGGTACGGTGGCAAAATCGCCGATCCCGCCAAATATGCTCGGCTTTAATAAAGATCTGAAGGATTACAGCTACGATCCTGAAAAAGCGAAAGCGCTGCTGAAGCAGGCCGGAATGGAGAAGGGCGCCGAAGTGACCCTGTGGTCAATGCCGGTTCAGCGTCCGTATAACCCTAACTCGCGTCGTATCGCCGAGATGATCCAGGCCGACTGGGCGAAAGTGGGCGTGAAGGCGAAAATTGTCTCTTACGAGTGGGGCGAGTATCTCTCCGGCATGCGTAAAGGTGAGCACGACTCCGCACTGTTTGGCTGGATGTCCGACAACGGCGACCCGGATAACTTCGCCGACGTGCTGCTGGGCTGTGACAGTATCAAAACCGGATCTAACGCCGCGCGCTGGTGCGATAAGGGTTATGACGCTCTGGTGAATAAAGCGAAGCTGACCAGCAACCCGGCAGAACGTGCGAAACTCTACGGTCAGGCGCAGGAGATTTTCTACCAGCAGGCGCCGTGGATTGCCCTTGCGAACGGCAAAACGTTCTACGCGACCCGAAGCAACGTGACGGGTTACAGCGTGAGCCTGATGGGCAGCGATTTCTCGAAAGCGAAGCTGAACTAAGCGTTTTATCGCCGGGTGGCGGCTACGCCTTACCCGGCCTACATTTGGCACCCGTAGGCCAGGTAAGCGCAGCGCCACCGGGCACATAACAAGGAGTGACAATGTCACATTTAAATGACGTAACAGCCCGAGTGGATGCCGCTATCAAAGAGAGCGTGATTACCCACATGAACGAACTGCTGATTGAACTCAGCGATGATGCAGAGCTGAGCCGCGAGGACCGCTACACCCAGCAGCAGCGCCTGCGCACCGCGATTTCACACCATGGTAAGCAGCATAAAGAAGAGATGGATGCGCGTGAGGAACAGCTGACCAAAGGCGGCACCATACTGTAACGATCAAAACTGGCGTCGGGCTACCAGCCAGGCGCCCACCACCAGCATCACCGCGCCGCACACAGGGCCAACCAGCGCGCGCAGCGGAATGCCGTGGCTTCTCAGCACGTCCAGCACCAGCCCACCAATCAGCTGGCTTGCCACCAGCACCGCAATAGTGGTCGCCGCCCCTACATTCTGATACCCGCTAATGCTGGCAAAGACAAAAAACGAGCCCAGCAGGCCCGGAATCAGCGTCCACCAGCGAACCGTTGACGCCAGTTCATGAAAGCCGGTAAATCCCTGCTTAATCAACAAAATGCTAACAAACAGCACAATGCCAACCAGCGAGTTCAACAGCATGGCGATGAGAATGGTGGACGAGCTTTGGGTTATGCGCACCATCAGCGTGTTTTGCACCACCAGCCCAATACCCGCGGCAACGAGGAACGCCAGCGTGAGCGATTGATTCATGGGAGTGCATCCGGTTCGCTGCGCTCGTCAAGCTGCAGCTGCATGAAGGTTAAGTCCAGCCAGCGGCCAAACTTGGTCCCAACCTGCGGCATCTGTCCAGTGGTGACAAACCCCAGCGTCTCATGAAGATGAATGGAGGTCTGGTTTTGCGCTTCAATCCCCGCCACCATGACGTGTTTGCCAATTTTTCGCGCTTCAATAATCAACGCCTTCATCAGCAACCGCCCGATGCCTTTACCCTGGTGCTCCGGGTGTACGTAGACGGAGTGCTCAACGGTGTGGCGAAAACCGTCGAACGCCCGCCAGTCGCCGAAGGAGGCATAGCCCGTTACCACGCCATCGTCTTCGCTGACCAGCACGGGATAACCCACCAGCGTGCGCGCTTCAAACCACGCGATTCGGTTATCGGTATCCACCGTTTTATCGTTCCAGATGGCGGCCGTATGCAGAACCGCGTGGTTGTATATTTCACCGATAGCGGCGCAATCTTCTTTACTGGCATGACGAACGATCATGGTTAACCCTCAGGCTGAGTTGTTCACTATAGTGGTACGATAATGTCACGATAGTACACAAGAGTGCCGGCTTACGGCTACGGTATAAACCATATTTTTTTGTTATGAAAACCGCCATTGAAATGCTGTTCATACACTATAGTATGACGTGATGAATACTATGACAGACAATATGAATCAACGGATTAGCGCGCGTATTCGTATCGAACGCGAGTCGCGAGGCTGGTCCCTGAGCGAACTGGCCGACCGGGCAGGCGTATCGCGCGCGATGATCCATAAGATAGAGCGTGGGGATAGTAGCCCCACGGCGACGCTGCTCGCCCGGTTATCGGGTGCCTTTGGCATCAGCATGTCCACGTTAATCGCGCGGGCGGAAATGCAGGAAGGCAAACTGCTGCGCCTGGCGAATCAGCCGGTCTGGCGCGATCCGCAGACGCATTACGTGCGTCGTCATGTGTCGCCGCGTACCGATTTGCCTATCGATCTCGTGCAGGTGGAACTTCCCCCCGGCAGCGACGTGCCGATGCCCGCATCGTCCTACGCGCTGGCGCGTCAGCTGATCTGGCTGCAGTCCGGCGAGCTGGTGTTTCAGGAAGGGGATACCCGGCATGAAATGAAGGCCGGAGATTGCCTTGAGCTGGGGCCGCCCAATGACTGTCGGTTTATTAACGAAACTGACGAAACCTGCATTTATCTGGTTGTCCGCCTCAATCAGTCTGGCTCGTAATGTCAAAGCGTCATGCCGGATAAGGGACTAGTCTCTAGAGACATTTGCACGAGAAAGGAGTGATATATGAGTCAATCTTCCACGCGAAACCGTCGTTGGCTTTTGGCCTCTCGCCCACACGGCGCGCCTGTGGCAAATAACTTCCGTTTAGAAGAACAGCCGCTCCCCGCTCTGGCAGAGGGACAGGTGCTATTACGCACGGTCTGGCTCTCGCTGGACCCGTATATGCGCGGTCGCATGAGCGATGCGCCTTCCTATTCTCCGCCCGTAGAGATTGGCGCGGTAATGGTGGGCGGTACGGTAAGCCGGGTTGAGCAATCCAACCATCCGGATTACAAACCGGGTGAATGGGTGCTGGGCTATAGCGGCTGGCAGGAGTATGAACTCTCGGACGGCAGCGGCCTGGTCAAGCTCGGGGAAAACCCTTCGCACCCTTCATGGGCGCTTGGCGTGCTCGGGATGCCGGGCTTCACCGCCTATATGGGCCTGCTGGATATCGGCCAGCCAAAAACCGGTGAAACGCTGGTGGTGGCTGCGGCGACCGGGCCGGTTGGGGCAACGGTCGGGCAAATTGGCAAGATTAAAGGCTGCCGCGTTGTGGGTGTCGCGGGTGGTGCTGAAAAATGCCGTCATGCTGTTGAGGTACTGGGTTTTGACGAGTGCCTTGATCACCACGCTGCGGATTTTGACGCGCAGCTGGCAGCAGCCTGCCCGCAGGGCATTGATGTTTATTATGAAAACGTTGGCGGGAAAGTCTTTGATGCCGTACTGCCGCTACTGAATACCGCCGCGCGCGTGCCGGTGTGTGGGCTGGTCAGCGGCTACAATGCAACCCGCCTGCCGGACGGCCCGGATCGTTTGCCGCTGTTGATGGCAACCCTACTGAAGAAACGCATTCGCATGCAGGGTTTTATCATCGGTCAGGACTACGGACACCGTATCAAAGAGTTCCAGGACGAAATGGGGCGCTGGGTGCAGGAAGGTAAAATCCATTATCGCGAACAGGTTACTGACGGACTCGAAAACGCACCCGAGGCGTTGATTGGGCTGCTTGAAGGCAAAAACTTCGGCAAAGTCGTGATTCGCGTCGCGGCGGACAATAAATAAACGACAATATGGCGGGTTTCCCGCCATATTTATTTGTGAAGATACGATATATTGTCTTTAATTATATCGACGCAGATTTTGCGCCATCAGAGCGACTGTACCAGATAACAATAAAATGTATTTAAAATACCTTTTTATGCAGTTAAATGCATCTCCCACCAGGCATGACGATACAGGATATATCGAACCAGCGTCGTTATAAAAAGCGTCGCTTATAAATAGCATTAAGTATTAGCTACAGGAATTGAACATGCTTGATTTGGATCATTTAGAAAAAGCGCAAAGAGTCAGTCTAACCATGCAAGTTGAGATCAGTTTAAAAGGGGCGTTAATTACAGGCTCACTTAAACCTGGCGCTCGACTGATTACGAAAGAGATCGCCGATAAATTAGGCACCAGTATCACCCCGGTACGCGAGGCGCTTTTACGTCTGGTATCGGCAGGTGCGCTGCACGCCACGCCGGCACAGGCATTCCTGGTGCCGGAGGTAACGTTAGATCGCTATAACGAGATAAATGCCATCAGAAAACAGCTGGAGCCAATGGCGGTAGCGGCAGCCTGTCAGCACATGACCGAGAGCAAGCTGGAAACGCTGCACAAGCTGTCTGAGGCATTTCATGACGCCATGTCTAACGGCAACGTACAGCAGGCGCTGTACGCAAACCGAGTTTTTCGCTTCACGCTGTATCAGTACGCGGAAATGCCGACGCTCAGCGCACTTATTGAGCAGCTGTGGGTGCGGATTGGCCCCTGCATTAACTATCTGCACCGGGAGCTGAATGATATCAGGGTGTCAACCTATCATTACGCAGATTTACTTTCTGCCCTGGAAAGAAGGGATGTCGAAGGGAGTAAGAAAGCAATAGATAAGCTGATTGATGAAGCAAACGATCTGCTACAGCGACAATATTTCAACTGAGAGATTATTTTAACCCGCGACTATTTACCGCATCTATTTATTCTTTTGATGAATAACTCCTGCTGGCATTTAGCCAACAGGAGTTAAAATATTAAAAAAGAGAATAGGGGCGTCGCGTATCCTTACTCGAAGCGATAAGAGACCGACAGTCCTACGCCGTAGTTGCGGCCCGGAGCAGGTTCGTAATAACGCCCGTTGGACTCATTGACAATCACCGAGCCCGCGTACTCTTTATCGAACAGGTTATCGACGCGGCCAAAGAGATCCATTCCCCAGTTGCCGTAGTTGAATTTATACCCGGTATTGAGTCCGACAACCGTATAAGACGGCGCTTTGGCCGTGTTTTCGTCGTCGGCCATGATGTCGCTCATGTAGCGCAAGTCAGTCCCCGCATACCAGCCTTCTTCTGGCTGCCAGCCAAACGATGCGAAGCCCATGTTGCGGGCAATACCCGGCATACG
Organism: Enterobacter sp. RIT637; assembly: GCF_019718755.1. Classification (NCBI taxonomy): domain Bacteria; kingdom Pseudomonadati; phylum Pseudomonadota; class Gammaproteobacteria; order Enterobacterales; family Enterobacteriaceae; genus Enterobacter; species Enterobacter sp. RIT637. The sequence continues at coordinate 183,876 of NZ_JAIHAZ010000002.1, read as the reverse complement.
GTTGCCATTGCAGCTATCATCACCGCATACGTTGGTACGGTAGGTGGCATCAAGGTAGGTCCACGCCATTTTCAGCTTCCAGTTTTCCGCAAACTGCTGGTCGAGGGAAACTTCCACACCCTGACGGCGGGTTTTACCGGCGTTTTTATAGCTGGTTCGGCCTCCAGAGCTGGAATCCACCACAATCTCGTTATCCGTATCGGTGCGGAACAGCGCCGCTGTCAGCAGACCGTTGCCGATACGGGTTTTGCTGCCCACTTCATAGGTATTGTTGGTGGACGGCTTCAGGCCAATGTTCAGCCCACCCTGGTTATCAGGGCGATAGGAGAGTTCATTGATGGTTGGCGTTTCAAATCCACGACCCGCAGCGGCATAGAGATTCCACGCGTCGGTCACGGCGTATTTCACCGAGCCCGCCGGGAGCCATTTATGGTAGCTCGCGTCGCCGCTGTCATCGCCATTGCCGGGCGTAACGTAATGGTCGTTGGAATCAAACCAGACGGAGCTGTAGCGCACACCTGCATCGACGGAGAGTTTTTGCGTTAACTGCCAGCTGGTTTGCAGATATGGGTCAAGGTTCCACATCAGGTTACGTTCGTCACGACGCTTATCGCCTTTGACACCGTAATCCGGCACGCCGTTGTTCATGACAAAGTTCTCGTACCCGCGACGATCTTCGCTCAGATTTTCGTAGTTCAGCCCGGTGGTAAAGGTGACGGGAACCAGCAGCTCGCCCCGGTGCGTCCAGCGGGTATCGACACCCTGATAGTGACGCTGCATATCAATCACGCCGCCGGAATGAGTTGGTCTCAGCTGCGGCTGATACGGAATGGATTGATACTGCGTCATTTCACGCTCACCGGCGTACATCATCACGCTGAGATCGTCCTGCTCGCTCAGCTGACGGTCATAGCGCAACCCGGCCTGGGTCTGCTTGATGGTTTTGCGGGTGTTGTACTGGTCGCCGCGCGGTGACTGCCGCGGGTTGTCATGCCACTCCTGATAGTCAAGACCGCCCGGATCGTTAGCTTTCATATCTACGCTGTTGAAAATCAGCGTCAGCTTGCTCACGTCATCAATGCGCACGCCCAGCTTCGCGTTGGCGAGGTTCTTACGCGCGCCGCTGTGGTCGCGATAGCCATGGGTGGTGAAGCGGGTGGTCGACACGGTGTAATCCACATCGCCCGCATGCGTACCGTCGCCCATCGCACCGGTCGCTTTCATGCCGTAGCGCCAGGTGCCGTAGCTGCCGTAATAGCTGCTGGCCTCAATGGTCGGCGGCTGCTGGCCGGTCTGCGTATTAATGTTAATCACGCCGCCAGAGGCGTTGCCGTAAAGGGCAGAGAAGGGGCCGCGAAGCACTTCCACGCTATCCACGCTGGTGAGATCGATGTTCGAGGTCTGACCCTGTCCGTCCGGCATGGTGGCGGGAATACCGTCCACGTACATCCGAATACCGCGCACGCCGAAGGTAGAGCGGGCACCAAAGCCACGCATTGAAATCTGCAGATCCTGCGCATAGTTCTGGCGATTCTGAATTTGCAGCCCCGGCACGCTGCCGAGGGATTCAGAGAGGTTGATCCGTGGCGCGGCCTGACGCATATCGTCGCCATTGACGACGCTGACCGCCGCGGGCGTATCCAGTTCAGAGACCGTCTGCGGCGTGGCGCTGACGATCATGGTCTGCTCGTCCGCGCCTATCGCCTCCAGGGGCGCAAAAATAACAGGAACCAGCAGCAGCGGGAGCGTTGCCTTATTGGCAGTAATGATTTTCATGAAGTAAACCAGTTAAGGAAAAGAAACGAACCAAATGGAACATGTGCATACATGTTAAATCTTTTGTAAATGTTTTGAAAACTATAACCGCACATTGCGTTAATGAAAGGATGGGAGGGAAGAAAAACTCCACATTTCGATAATTAATGATTACTATTCTCATTATCATAAAGGTGGCGCCATGACGCTGCCCGTTGGAAGCGATGTCAGCAGTACACTTATTCTTCAAAAAAGGAATTGTTATGTCTTTACGTCATCTGTGCTCGCCGCGCCTGCGCGGTTCTCTGCTGTTAGGCTCTTTATTGTTCGCCGGTACGTTCCAGGTTCATGCTGCAGAAGAGATGCTGCGTAAAGCGGTCGGCAAAGGGGCTTATGAGATGGCGTTGAGCCAGCAGGAGAACGCGCTGTGGGTGGCGACATCACAAAGCCGTAAAACCGATAAAGGCGGCGTCGTTTATCGGCTTGACCCGGTCACGCTGGACGTGACGCAAGCGATCCATAGCGATCTCAAGCCGTTCGGGGCGACCTTCGATAACGCCACTCAGACGCTGTGGCTGGGTAATACCATCAACGGTGCGGTGACGGCCATTGATGCCAAAACGGGGGATGTGAAAGGGCGTCTGGTGCTCGACGATCATAAACGCAGCGAAACGGTTAAGCCGCTGCAGCCGCGCCAGCTGGTGGCGGATGACGCGAGCAACACCGTTTACATCACCGGAGTAGGCAAAGAGAGCGTGATTTGGGTCGTGGACGGTGCAACCCTGAAGCTGAAGGACACCATCGCCAATACCGGTACCTACAGCACGGGTCTGGCGCTGGATGCGCAGGCGAAACGTCTCTACACCACGAATGCGGACGGCGAACTGCTGACCATTGACACGGCCACCCACAAAATCATCAGCCGTAAAAAAGTGCAGGACGACGGCAAAGAGCATTTCTACCTGAACCTGAGCCTGGACACCGCCGGTCAGCGTGCGTTCCTGACCGATTCAAAACAGCCGGAAGTGCTGGTGGTGAGCCTGAAAGACGGCAGCGTAATGGAGAAGATCGCCGCGCCTGAATCACTGGCCGTCCTGTTTAACCCGGCGCGCAATGAAATCTACGTGACGCACCGCGAAGCGGGCAAGGTGAGCGTGATTGATGCGAAAACCTACAAGGTGAGCAAAACGTTCGATACGCCGGTTTACCCGAACAGCCTGGCACTCTCTGCCGATGGCAAAACGCTGTACGTGACGGTGAAACAGAAGTCCACCCGCCAGCAGGAAGCGACCCAGCCTGACGACGTGATTCGTATCGCGCTGTAAGGTGGGAATTGCCCGGTGGCGCTGCGCTTACCGGGCCTACACAACGATGAGATGTAGGCCGGGTAAGGCGAAGCCGCCGCCCGGCTTTTTTATTAACGCGAGGTTTCTTCCACCAGCGGCGCGTCGTGTTTTTCATCGTCGTGATGAACCGGCGCGGTGCTGTGGATCTCGTGCACGCGCTTACGCACGCCGAACCAGCCCGCAATCAGCAGTACCGCCAGCAGCGGGATCGTCGCGATGGTGTAAGTACCGTTCGGATAGTCAAACGCCATCAGCACCAGCACGCTGAACAGGAACAGCAGGGTGAGCCAGGAGGTCACCGGTGCGCCCGGCATCTTGAAGCTCACATCAGCCGCTTTGCCTTCTTTGATCGCTTTGCGCAGACGCATCTGGCAGACCACAATAAAGGCCCAGGAGGCGATAATCCCCAGTGCCGCCACGTTCAGAACGATCTCAAATACGCGGGACGGCACCAGATAGTTCAGGAATACGCCAAAGACGTAAACCACCAGCGTCGCCAGGATCCCCGCATAAGGAACCTGCTGCTTGCTCATCTTCGACATGAACTTCGGCGCAGAACCGCCCATCGACATGGAGCGCAGAATACGGCCAGTAGAATACAGGCCAGAGTTCAGGCTGGAGAGCGCGGCGGTCAGTACCACGATGTTCATGATGCTTCCCACGTAAGGCACGCCCAGCTTAGAGAAGAAGGTCACGAACGGACTCTGACCTGCCTGATAGGCGTTCCACGGCAGCAGCAGAACCAGCAGCACCACGGAGCCGACGTAGAACAGGCCGATACGCCAGATCACGCTGTTGATGGCTTTTGGCACCATCGTCTGCGGGTCTTTACATTCACCCGCCGCGGTGCCGACGAGCTCAATGGAAGCAAAAGCAAACACTACGCCCTGAACCAGCACCAGCGCAGGCAGCAGACCGTGCGGGAAGAAGCCGCCGTTATCGGTTATCAGGTGGAAGCCGGTGGCATTGCCGTCCAGCGGTTTACCGCTGCCGAGGAACACCGTACCGACAACCAGGAAAATCACAATGGCCAGCACTTTGACCAGCGCAAACCAGAACTCCATCTCGGCGAACCACTTCACGCCGATCATGTTCATGGTGCCGACAATCGCCAGCGCGCCGAGCGCGAAGACCCACTGCGGCACATCGCCAAACGCGCCCCAGTAGTGCATATACAACGCAACGGCGGTGATATCGACGATACCGGTCATCGCCCAGTTGACGAAGTACATCCAGCCTGCCACGTAGGCGGCTTTCTCACCGAGGAATTCACGGGCGTAAGAGACGAAGCTTCCGCTGGAAGGGCGATGCAGTACCAGTTCGCCCAGGGCACGAAGGATGAAGAAGGAGAAGATCCCGCACACCAGATAGACCAGTGCAAGTGCGGGGCCCGCCATTTGCAGACGTGCGCCAGCACCTAAAAACAGACCTGTACCGATAGCGCCGCCGATGGCGATCATTTGAACCTGACGGTTGCCCATCGCTTTGTGGTAGCCCTCTTCGTGGGAGTTCAACCAGCGACGTTTAGCAGCGTGATGATCGGCTGCGCTTTTATTGCTTGTTTTCATTGAGTTACCTGTTTGCCTGTCTGAACCATTATCGTGATAGTCCTGCCTGGCAGAACGCAATACAAACGATTGCTTCTGCGCAAACACATGCTGCCTTTCCAGTCATTCTGTGTATGGATAAGGCGAAACATGGCGTCGCATCCTACCCGCAATTGATAAGCGACGCAAAATATAACCGTGCCGAAAGTGATGCACGTCGAAGGAAATCGTGTGGTCAGAGCAGACGGGGATCACAATGCGCTGAAACGTGGCGAGTTTTTAGACAAAACGCGCGTTGAAGCGGTGCTTTAATCATCAGGTTTGCTTAATAATTACCTGCGGTTATCGATGACGGCTGACGCAGGGCATCCAGCAGCAGCTTGAAAGCGTGCGCGTGCTGGTGACGACTGGGATAATACAGGTGATATCCTTCAAATGTCGGACACCAGGCGTCGAGGACCTGAACTAACCGTCCTTCCGACACGGCCTTACTGACCGACGTTTCCGGCACGTAGGCCAAACCGAGACCGTTCTCGGCGGCATCGATACGCTGCGGCAGGCTGTTCAAAGTAAGCTGTCCTTCAACTCGCACGCAAAAACCGCGCCCGTCGCGTTCAAATTCCCAGGCATATAATCCCCCAAGAGTGGGCAGGCGCATATTGATGCCGCGGTGCGTCGCAAGCTGCTCCGGTGTTTCCGGCACGCCAAAGCGCTCCAGATAATCTTCGGACGCGACGACGGCCATGCGCATGTCCGGCGCGATCCTCACCGCCACCATATCTTTCGCCACCTGTTCACCCAGGCGCACGCCCGCGTCGAAACGCCCATCAACAATATCGGTCAGGCCGTTATCCACCGTCACTTCAACGTTAATATCCGGGTATTGCGCCATAAAGGATTTCAACACCGGCCAAAGTACGCTCTCCATGGCATGTTCACCCGCGGTAATACGGATATTCCCCGCAGGCCTGTCGCGCGTATCGCGCAGCGCCGTTAGCTCCTGTTCGATCTCCATCAGATGGGGACGTAAGCGGATAAAAAGCTGCTCGCCGGCCTCGGTAGGAGCAACGCTACGGGTGGTTCGGGTCAGCAGGCGAACGCTGAGTCGGGCTTCAAGATTGCGCATCGCATGGCTCAGTGCCGATTGCGAGACGCCCAGCTGTGCCGCGGCTCGTGTAAAGCTGCGCTCGCGGGTGACGACCATAAACGAGAGCAGATCGTTGATATTGTCTTTTAACATGGCGGCAAGCCCTCATTTATGAATTCTGTTCATGTTTACGTTCTGATTATGCACTCTAATGCTGCGGATGGCTTTGCGCTACTGTTAACGCAACAGTCAACGAGGAGTACATGATGAAAATTATCCGTAGCGGTTCATTACCGTCAGTAAAGGGGCCAGACGGCTGGTTCACCGGCACCGTGCGCACTGATGCGCCGTTCCAGGCTACAGAACCGGCAAAAGTAGGCGGGGCCACGGTGACCTTCGAGCCGGGCGCGCGTACCGCCTGGCACACTCATCCGCTGGGGCAAACGCTGATTGTCACCCATGGGCGCGGCTGGCTGCAGGAGTGGGGCAAAGAGGCGGAGCCGCTTAACCAGGGCGACATCGCGTGGATCCCGCCGGGCGTCAAGCACTGGCACGGCGCGTGTGCGCAAACGGCGATGACTCATATTGTCATCGCCGAAGCGGTAAACGGCAGTCCGGTTGAGTGGCTGGAGAAAGTGAGTGACGTGCAGTACCCGGATGATTAGCTATTGAGCGTTTCGGTGACAAAAAGAAAGGGATATGATGCGATCCTTTTTTTCAGCATAGTCAGGCGGAACGGTGAAAATCAATATTATCGGCACCAGCGGGAGTGGCAAAAGCACGCTCGCCCGGCGCATCGCAACGGAATTGTCACTCCCGTACATCGAGATGGACAGGCTGTACTGGCGTCCTGACTGGCAGGGAACGCCCGACGAGGTGCTGCTGAAAACGCTGGCGGAGACGCTGGCCGCCACGCCCGGCTGGGTGCTCGACGGTAACTACAATCGTACTCGTCCCGTGAAGTGGCGCGAAGTAGATCTGGTGGTGTGGGTGGACTGCGGGTTCGCCCGCACGCTCTGGCAGGCAGTAACGCGCGCCTTCAGGCGTGCATGGCACCAGCAGGAACTGTGGCCCGGCACCGGAAACCGTGAAAGTTTCCGCCGTTCGTTTTTTAGCCGGGAGTCCATCATCATATGGACCCTCAAAACCTGGCGCAGCAATCGCGAACGCTACGAAGCCGATATGCAAAATCCGCAATATACCCACATTCGCTTTGTCCGCATCACCCGTCGGCAGGAGGCGGAGGCGCTGATTTCATCGCTGAAATCACACCGTTAGCAGGGATTACATATCTGATTTCCGGCAAACTAAATGTAAATTAATTGTTTCTCAGAGGTTAATTACGCCTTTAATAATGACGACATGTTAAGTCAAACGAGAACGCAACATGTCATGGCGAATCAGCATTCTGGATAAAAGCCCCGTCGCAGAACACGAAACCGCCGCCGATGCGCTGGCACGAACCTTAACACTGGCGCAGCAGGCGGAAACGCTGGGCTATCACCGTTTCTGGATTGCCGAACACCACAACACCCCTCAGCTCGCCAGCCCATCGCCGGAACTGCTGATTGCCTGGATCCTCGGGCAAACAAAGCGCATTCGCGTGGGATCGGGCGGCGTCATGCTTCAGCACTACAGCCCCTATAAGGTCGCAGAAAACTTTAATCTTCTGGCCGCGCTGGCACCGGGCCGCGTGGATATGGGCGTCGGGAAAGCCCCCGGCGGTCTTCCGCTCTCCACCCGCGCACTGCAGCCTGGCTTACACCCGCATGAAAAAGGCAGCTTTGCTGAACAGCTGACGCAGCTGGACGGCTGGATCCGCCCTGAAAATCAGTCGGCGGAGGAGGCCGTTCGCGCCACGCCGCTGCCGCCGGTGCCTGCGCAGGGCTTTCTGCTGGGTGCCAGCATCGAAAGCGCGCTGCTTGCCGCATCACTTGACTGGCACTTTGTCTTTGCCGCCCATCTGAATGGCGATCCGGAACTGCTGCGAGAGGTGGTGTCAACCTGGCGTCAGAACAGCACACGCGATGTGATTGTTGCCGTGCAGGCCATTGTGGCGGAGTCGCAGGAGCAGGCCGACGCGCTGGCGCAGAAGGTCGAAGTGTGGGGCGTTGAGCTGGCAAACGGCCAGCGCGTGACCGTGGCCAGCGAAGAGCAGGCCTATGCCTTTGCGCGTCAGGCAGACAGCGAGCCGGTGCGCATTGCCCGTCGGGCGCAGTCCCTGCTGGCGGGCACCGCAGAGTCGGTGCTTGAACAATTGAACGCCCTGCACGCGCAGTGGGGCATTGACGAATTTATCATCGACACGCCGGTCGCGGAGGGGGCAACGCGCGTCGCGTCGCTGCGTCTGCTGGCCGAGGCGCGTCTCAACAAGGAGGTCACCGTATGAGTTTTGGCGAACAACTGATTGCCTGGCGTCGCGAGCTGCACCAGAACCCGGAACTCTCCGGACAGGAGGTCGAAACGACCGCACGCCTGCGCCAGTGGCTGACGAATGCTGGCATTACGCCACTGCCGTACGATCTGACTACCGGGCTGGTGGCGGAAATCGGCACGGGTAATAAGCTGATTGCGCTGCGCGCAGACATTGATGCATTGCCGATAGAGGAGCGCAGCGGCGTGCCGTTTAGCTCGCAGCGTGCAGGCGTAATGCATGCCTGCGGACATGATATCCATACCAGCGTGATCCTCGGCGCGGCGCTGAAGCTGAAAGAGCGTGAAGCGTCGCTCGACGGGCGGGTGCGGATCCTGTTCCAGCCGGCGGAAGAGAACTTTGGCGGCGCAAAAAGCATGGTGCGGGCCGGTGCCCTGCGTGACGTTCGCGCTATCTTCGGTATGCATAACGAGCCGGGGCTGCCGGTGGGTGAGTTTGCTACTCGCGGCGGGCCGTTTTATGCCAACGTTGACCGCTTCGTGATCCGCATTACCGGCAAGGGGGCGCACGCCGCACGTCCACACGAAGGCAACGACGCTATCGTGCTGGCGAGCCAGCTGGTGACGGCGCTGCAAAGCGTCGCCAGCCGCAACGTCAACACGCTGGATTCGGTGGTGTTGAGCGTAACGCGCATTGCCGGAGGCAACACCTGGAACGTTCTGCCGGAAAGCGTGGAGCTGGAAGGCACGCTGCGCACCCATCGGACGGAAGTGCAGCAAAACGTGAAGGCCCGCGTGGGCGAAATCGCCGCCGGGTTTGCCAGCGCCTTCAGCGCGCAGATCGACATTACCTGGTATGCCGGACCGACCGCGCTGGTGAACGACGAACGCTGGGCGGATTTCGCCACCTCTGTTGCCAGAGAATCAGGGTACGAAACCCAGCATGCGGAGCTGCACATGGGCGGGGAGGATTTTGCGGTCTATCTGCAGTCTATTCCCGGCGCGTTTGTCAGCATCGGCAGCAACAGCCCGTTTGGTTTACACCACCCGTCCTTTAATCCGGATGAAGCCTTAATTGAACCCGCTGCCCGCTATTTTGCACAGCTTGCGGAAAAAGCCCTGCAACACGTTTAACTAATTTGAGGTGAATATGTCTGCACATCGTCAACTGCGGCTGGGGACCATTTTGCATGGTGCATCCGGAAATATGTCCGCCTGGCGTCATCCTGCGGCCGTCGCGGATGCCAGCATCAATTTTGATTTTGTTAAAGAGACGGCGCTAAAAGCGGAAGAGGGCAAACTCGATTTCCTGTTCGTTGCCGATGGTCTCTATATCAACGAGAAATCGATCCCGCATTTTTTAAATCGCTTTGAACCGCTAACGGTATTATCCGCGCTGGCGAGTGTTACCTCGCGCCTTGGCCTGGTGGGAACCTTATCCACCTCCTACAGCGAGCCTTTTACCACGGCACGCCAGTTCGCCAGCCTCGACCACCTCAGCAACGGACGCGCGGGCTGGAACGTGGTGACTTCACCGCTGGAAGGATCGGCAAAGAACTTTTCCCGTGAAAAACACCCCGAGCATGCGTTGCGCTACCGCATTGCGGATGAGTATCTCGACGTGGTGAAAGGGCTGTGGGATTCCTGGGAGGACGACGCCTTTGTGCGCAATAAAGAGAGCGGTCAGTTCTTTGATTCGGCCAAACTGCATACCCTCGACCACCACGGTGATTTCTTCCAGGTCGCCGGTCCGCTGAATATTGGTCGTACGCCACAAGGACGACCGATTGTCTTTCAGGCGGGCGCGTCGGACGACGGCAAAAAGCTGGCGGCGAAACATGCCGACGCCATTTTTACGCATCACGAAACGCTCGACGAAGCGAAAGCCTTTTACCGCGACGTGAAGCAGCAGCTGGAAACTAACGGACGCCGCGCGTCTGATTTGCATATTTTCCAGGGCGTCAGCGTGATTGTGGGCAAAGACGCCGATGACGTGGAAAACCAATATCAAACCACGGCGGCGCTGGTGTCGATTAACGATGCCCTCAACTACCTCGGACGTTATTTTGAGCATCACGATTTCAGCCAGTATCCGCTCGACGAGCCGTTCCCGGATATCGGCGACTTAGGCAAAAACAGCTTCCGCAGCACCACCGATGAAATTAAGCGCAATGCCGCAGAGCGCAGCTTAACCCTGCGTCAGGTAGCGCTGGAAGCCGCATCGCCGCGTCCGCGCTTTTCCGGTACGCCGGAAGAGGTGGCCGACGGCCTGCAGGCCTGGTTTGAAAGCTATGCCGCAGACGGCTTCATCATTCAGGGCGGTACGCCGGACACTTTCCCGCGCTTTGTTGACCAGGTGGTGCCCGTTTTACAGGCGCGCGGCCTGTTCCGCACCGACTATCCAGGCACCACGCTGCGCGAAAGCCTCGGCTTAGACGAACCTAAAAACCAGTTCACACAACAATAAAAGAGAACCCCGCTATGCAGAAAACATCGCTTATTCTGGCGCTCGCGCTGGCCTTAACCCCTGCCGTCTGGGCAGAGAATGTGAATATTAACGGCACTGGCGTGAGCATCGAGGCCAATAAAACGCCGGTAAATACCGCCAAAAACAATGATGCGGTGGCACAGCTGCCGAAAGATTATCGCTTCGCCGTGCCGGGGAAATTTACCGTAGCGGTGGCGGGCCTCAATCAACCTCCGCTGACGGTGTTTTCCGATGACAACAAAACGCTGCTGGGAAGCGAAGTGGACGTCGCCCGTCTGGTCGCTGACAGCCTGGGGCTGGAGCTGAACGTGGTGCCGACCTCCTGGGAAGACTGGCCGCTGGGCGTGGCCTCCGGGAAATACGATGCCGCCATCAGCAACATCACCGTGACCAAAGAGCGCAAAGAGAAGTTTGACTTTGCCACCTACCGAAAAGATTCCCTCGGGTTCTACGTGAAATCAACCAGTCCGATCACGTCGCTTGAGAAGGCTGAGGATATCGCCGGGCTGCGGATTATCGTCGGCTCCGGCACCAACCAGGAGGCCATTCTGCTGGCATGGAATGCCGAAAACCTGAAGAAGGGACTAAAGCCCTTTACCCCGATCTATACCAAAGACGATGCGGCACAAACGTTGGCCCTGCAGTCCGGCCGCGCGGACGCCTATTTTGGTCCGAACGTGATTGGCGCGTGGAAAGCGGCGCTGAACGGGAAAACCAAACTGGTTGGCAGCGTCGACGGCGGCTGGCCGAAGGCGGCGCACATTGCCGTGACGCTGAAAAAAGGCAGCGGGCTGGTTGAGCCGGTGCAAACCGCGCTGAACGGTGTCATTAAAAACGGCGATTACGACAAAGTGCTGAACCGATGGGGGGAAGGTGTTGAGCGCATTCCTCAGTCCGAAGTGAACCCGGCTGGCCTGGGCGATTAAGGAGGCTACATGAGCGAACAATTTCGTGACGTTTCGCCGGAAGATGCCGAGCTTCAACCCATTATCGAAGGGCTGTTCGGTGAATACGCCGCCCGCTACGGGGACTACTTCTCTAAAGACGCGGAAGTGGAACTTACCGAGTGGTATTTAGCGCCGCAGGGGCTGTTTATCGTGCTGGAGCGCGACGGGAAGATTATCGCCACCGGCGCGTACAAACCTTTCGACGAACGCACTGCGGAAATCAAACGCATCTGGACGGACAAAACCCTGCGTCAGCAGGGGCTTGCCGGGCGCGTGGTGCAGGAGCTTGAACGCAGGGCGGTGCTGGCAGGCTATAGCCAAATCTACCTGACAACCGGTTTTCGCCAGCCGGAAGCGGTCAGGCTCTACCTCAGCCAGGGATATCAGGCGCAGTTCGATCTCAACCGGGATCCGGAAGAGTACAGCCAGCCGCCGTTTGACGGTCGGCTGCGCTTCACAAAAACGCTGGTACGCGAAGCGTTCAGTAAAACCGCATGAGGAACGACGATGAGCAACGTTGAAACCATTAAGGTGGTCCCGGCGCGTTATCCGCTGCGGGCCGTCGGCGCCGCGGTGGCGCTGTTTGTCCTGGCCGTCGTGATTCAGTCCGTGGCCTTTAACCCGCGCTGGGAGTGGGCGGTATTCGCCCGCTGGTTCTTTGACCCGGTGATCCTGGAAGGCGTAGGGCAGACTCTGCTGCTGACCCTGATCGGCACCGCGCTGAGCGTGGTGTTGGGCGGCATACTGGCGCTGGCGAGACTGTCCTCGTCATGGCTGCTGAGCAGCCTGGCGTGGGGCTATATCTGGCTGTTTCGATCGCTGCCGCTGATTGTGGTGCTGATTGTTCTCTACAACTTCTCCTATCTCTACGACACACTCTCTCTCGGCGTGCCGTTCACCGGCATTACCTGGGGCAGCTTTGAAACCATCAACGTGCTGGGGCAGTTCTCTACCGCCGTGGTGGGGCTGACGCTGGTACAGAGCGCCTATACCGCCGAAATTATTCGTGGGGGCTTCCTCGGGGTCGATCACGGCCAGTACGAAGCGGCCGCCGCGCTGGGTCTCCCCGCCTGGCGCCGCACGGTGCGGATCATTTTGCCTCAGGCATTGCGCACCATACTGCCGTCGGGGTTCAACGAAATCATCAGCCTCGCCAAGGGCACGGCGATGGTGTACGTCCTGGCGATGCCGGAGCTGTTCTATACCATTCAGATGATCTACAACCGCACGCAGGAGGTGATCCCGCTGCTGATGGTCGGTGCTGCCTGGTACCTGGCGATCACCACCGTCCTGTCCGCTATCCAGTATGGCGTCGAGCGCGGTCTGGCGCGCAGCGAACGCCGCTCTGCCGTTAATCAGAATCGTGTCGCTCGTCGTACCCGTTCTGTCACCACCACGCCAGCACAGGAGCCCGTCCATGCAAGCCTCTCCTGAAGGACATATTTCGATTACCGGCGTCAGCAAATTTTTTGGCCGCCATAAGGCGCTCGACAACGTTTCGCTTGAGATCCCGCCCGGGTCCGTGACGGTGATCCTCGGGCCGTCCGGTTCTGGCAAATCAACCCTGCTGCGCACCATTAACCATCTGGAGCGCGTCGACGAAGGCTTTATTCAGATCGACGGGGATTACATTGGCTATCGCCGTCAGGGCGACAAGCTCTATGAGCTGAAGGAGAAGGAGATCCTCAAACAGCGTGTCAACGTGGGCTACGTATTCCAGAACTTCAATCTCTTCCCGCATCTGACGGTGCTGGAAAACCTGATTGAAGCGCCCATCGCGCACAAAAAACTCAGCAAAAAAGAGGCGGTGGAAAGGGCGTACAGCCTGCTGGACGTGGTTGGGCTGCGGGATAAAGCCGATGCCTGGTCACGCCATCTTTCCGGCGGTCAGCAGCAGCGTATCGCGATTGCCCGCGCGCTGGCGCTGCGCCCCCGCGTGATGCTGTTTGATGAACCCACCTCGGCGTTGGATCCGGAGTTGGTAGGGGAAGTGCTGGACGTGATCAAAAAGCTCGCCCGTTCCGGCACCACGCTGGTGGTCGTCACCCACGAGATCGGCTTTGCCCGTGAAGTCGCGGATCAGGTGGTATTTATGGTTGACGGGAAAATTGTTGAGCAGGGCAGTAGTGACGAGGTATTAAACCGTCCGTCACATGCGCGAACGCGCCAGTTTCTCTCCAAAGTCTTGTAAGGAGTGCCAATGAAATATGGACTTCTGGCGGGGCTGGTCTTCACGACGGTGAGCCACGCCAGCATTGATTTGAAAGCCAACGAGCAGCCGCTGCCGGTAACGCGCGATCCGCTGGCGGTGGCGAAGATCCCCGCCAATTATAAATTCGTTGAGCCGGGCACGCTGACGGTCGCCGTTTCGGCGCTGAATTCTCCGCCGCTGGCGCTGCTGGCCAGCGATAACCGCACGCGCATCGGCAGCGACCCGGATATCGCTCGCCTGCTGGCGGGCAGTCTGGGGCTAAAGCTGAAGCTGGTGCCGACGGCGTGGGAAGACTGGCCGCTGGGGATCAGCTCTGGGCGCTACGACGTGGCACTGGTGAACATTGCGGTGACCGAACAGCGCAAAGAGAAGTTTGATTTTGCGACCTACCGCGTCGATTCGCTGGCGTTTTCGGTGAAATCCACCAGCGAGATCCAGTCAATCAAAAGCGCGGAAGATCTGGCAGGGAAAAAGGTGATTGTCGGCTCCGGTACGAATCAGGAGCGCATTCTGCTTGGCTGGAACGAAGAGAACAAAAAGGCGGGGCGGACGCCCGCGCTGCCGGTCTATCTCCAGGACGATGCCTCGGGCAATCTCTATATTCAGTCCGGCAGGGCGGACGTGTTCTTCGGCCCTCAGTCGGTTTCAGCCTACAAAGCGGCGCTCACAGGCAAAACCCGCGTTGTCGGTTTAGGGCCGAAGAAGGCGTTTGTTGCCACGACCACGAAAAAAGGTAATGAGCTGGTCTACGCGCTGCAGGCCGCGCTGGACGGTGCGATCAAGCGGGGAGAGTACCAGAAGGTGCTGGCGCGCTGGGGTGAGCAGGGCGAAGCGGTGGCACAGTCGGAGGTCAACCCGCCTGGGATAACCTACTAATGGTGCTCTATACCCAAAATAATTCAAGTTGCAGGAAGGCGGCAAGGGAACGAATCCCCGGGAGCGTACATAAGTACGTGACTGGGGTGAGTGAGTGCAGCCAACGCACCTGCAACTTGAAGTATGACGGGTATACACTTAGGGTTTTCATCCCGGAGGAGGCAACATGATTAAACTCTATGGCGTACCTGGCTGGGGCTCGGCAATCAGTGAAGTGATGCTAACCCTGGCTGATATCCCTTATCAATTTATCAACGTGGACGGGTTTGACCAGCCCGGCCCGCAGCGTGAGCTGCTGCAAAAGCTTAACCCGCTGTGTCAGGTGCCGACGCTGGCGCTGGAAAATGGCGCCATCATGACCGAAACGGCGGCGATAGCGCTGATGGTGCTCGACCGTTGCCCGGATCTTGCCCCGCCCGTCGGCCGGGCCGAGCGCCAGCAGTTTCAGCGTTTGCTCATCTGGTTTGTGGCCAACGTCTATCCCACCTTTACCTATGCCGATTATCCCGAGCGCTGGGTGCCCGACGCGCCGGAGCAGCTGAAGAAAAACTGCATCGAATACCGAAAGTCCCTCTATTTATGGTTCGAAACTCAGCTTAAGGCCGCCCCGTTTGCGCTGGGGGAACAGCTGACTCTGCTCGACGTCTATATTGCGGTCGCGCGCACCTGGGGGCCACGTCACGAATGGTTTGCAGCCAATACGCCAAATCTGACGTCAATTGCCGATTCCGTTTGTGCGCTGCCGGAACTGCACAAGGTGTTAAAGGCAAACGAGATTATCTGATAACGTGGAACGCTCACCCACAACAGGAAGCCTGCACATGCCACACGTTGATATCAAATGTTTTCCCCGCGATTTGAATGATGAACAAAAAAACGCTCTGGCGGCGGATATCGCCGAGGTGATTACGCGCCATCTGAACAGCAAAGATCGCTCCATTTCGGTTGCGTTGAATGAAGTTCAGGAAGCCGACTGGAAAGCGCAGGTCTGGGATACCGAGATCGGACCGAAGCTGGACGAGCTGATCAAGAAGCCTGGGTACTCAATGTAAGGTTTGCCGGGCAGGCGGGAACGCTACCCGGCGTTGAATCTACAGCGCCGACCTGCGGTACGGCGCATAGTCCGCCTGCCACCAGGTTTTTTCGATTTGGGCCAGCAAGGTCTCGTCATCCATTGCAGCCGCGACGCCTTGCTTGATCGCCGCCCGGGCGACCGCAAACGCGATATTACGCGACACGGTATCAATGCGATCGACGGGAGGGAGTAACCCACCTTTTTCAGTGGTGACCAGCGGCGACTGCGCCGCCAGGCTGCGGCTCGCCACCATCAACATCTCTTCGGTAACCCGCCGCGCGTTGCTGGCCAGTATTCCCAGCCCCAGACCGGGGAAAATGTAGGCATTGTTACACTGGGCAATGTCGTACTGTTCGTTCTGCCAGAATACCGGCGAGAAGGGGCTACCCGTCGCAACCAGAGCGCTACCCTGCGTCCATTCGATCAGATCCTGAGGTTGCGCCTCTGCGCGCGATGTTGGGTTGGAGAGGGGCATAATGATAGGGCGCGGGCAGTGGCGGTGCATCTCTTTAACAATCGCTTCGCTGAACAGCCCCGGCTGACCGGATACCCCGATCATCACGGTTGGATGGGCATTTCTGACTACCTCCATCAGCGAAATATTGCACGATTCCACCTGCCAGTCTCGAATGGCTTCCCGCGCCGTAAGCAGGTTTTTCTGGAAATCGAGCAGGTTGGTCATGTCGTCGGTCAGTAAGCCAAAGCGATCGACCATAAAAATCCGGCTGCGGGCCTCGGCCTCGGTTAGCCCGTCGTCGACCATCAGCGCCACGATTTTTTCGGCTATACCGCATCCGGCAGAGCCGCTGCCGAGGAAGACCACGCGCTGATCGCGAATGCGGGTTCCGGCTGCATGAGCAGCAGCAATCAGCGTGCCGGCCGTGACGGCAGCGGTTCCCTGAATATCGTCATTGAAGCAGCACAGCTGGTCGCGGTAACGCTGGAGTAACTTTGTCGCATTTTTTTGCGCAAAATCTTCGAACTGCAGTAAAACAGTTGGCCAGCGGGCTTTGACCGTACTGATGAACATATCCATAAATTCAGCGTATTGCTCGTCGCTGATGCGCGGGTGCCGCCAGCCCATATACAGCGGGTCGTCCAGATGTTGCTGATTATTGGTGCCGACATCCAACATAATCGGCAACGTTGAGGCCGGATGAATACCACCGCACGCGGTATACAATGACAATTTGCCAATCGGAATGCCCATTCCGCCGATCCCCTGGTCGCCAAGGCCCAAAATACGTTCTCCGTCAGTTACCACGATCACGCGAATATCATTACGCGAGAAGCTTTGCAGCATTTCATCGATGCGGTGGCGATTCGGCCATGAAATAAAAAGCCCGCGCGCCCGACGATAGATGGTAGAGAAATGTTCGCAGGCTTCACCGACCGTTGGGGTATATATGATCGGCAGCGTCTCCTTCATATGTTTCCGCAACAGATTGTAAAACAGGGTCTCATTGGTGTCCTGAATATTGCGCAGATAAACGTGACGGGAAATATCACTTTTGAAATGACAGAATTGTACCCATGCGCGTTCGGTCTGCTCTTCAATGGTTTCGACATTATGCGGTAATAACCCGTGCAGATTAAAATTATCACGCTCTTCTTTAATGAACGCGAGGCCTTTATTCAGTAATGGGTTTTCCAGCAGCACCGCGCCGTTATAGGGCGTGTACAGCACTTCTTTGCGAGACATGGTTGACTCCTGAAATAGTAAAACGGATTAAATAAGATTTGCGAAGCAGGTCTGTTCTCAAGCGCGTTTATGTTTTTATTTAGCGCTAATCTAGCGGTTAAGAATCAGGGTGGTGGTGATAAGGGTCACACTCTGCCTGGTTTTATTAATTTCAAAATGTCGGGGTGATGAATAACTTTACTTACTAAAAGATGAATTAACTTTATAAAATGAAATCATTGCGGCCTTCACATTTCTGGCTGAATCCCCGTGCTAATTTCACGCTGAACCATTTTATCAATGGTGATTTAAAATTATTAAATATAAAGAATATTTTTGAACACGGGAGCCATCGGTTTTTACTCCTGTTTTTATATCCGAACCTACTAATCAGGTGATTATATGAAAGATAATCCTGTATCGACTTCTCCGGTCTCCTCGCGTTTTACGTTAGGGTTGAGTAATGCCGAAGTGGGCGCTGTCCCACTGATGCTGTTTGTGGGCATTGCGACCATCGTGGCGACGTCCGCATGGGCGGGGCTGCTGCCGAAAAATATGATCGGTGGACTGGCGGTGATCATGACGCTCGGTTTCGCCTTTGCCAAAATCGGTCGTCAGATCCCGGTGTTGAAGGACATCGGTGGCCCGGCCATTCTCTGCCTGATGGTGCCATCCATCCTGGTCTATTTTGGCGTATTCGAAAAACAGACGCTGGATACCGTACACCTGCTGATGAAAGAGGCGAATCTGCTCTATTTCGTCATTGCCTGTCTGGTGGTGGGAAGCATTCTGGGGATGAACCGGGTGCTGCTGATCCAGGGGATGATCCGCATGTTTGTACCGCTGGTTGTCGGGACGCTGATGGCGGTAATGAGCGGGTTAATCGTCGGCTCGCTGTTTGGCTATACGCCTTACCACACCTTTTTCTTCATCATCGTGCCGATTATTGGCGGCGGGATTGGTGAGGGAATTTTGCCCCTGTCGCTGGCGTATTCGGCCATACTCGGACAAGCGCCTGACGTTTACGTCGCACAGCTGGCGCCTGCCGCTGTCGTCGGTAATATCTTCGCCATCATCTGTGCCGGTACGCTGGCGCGTCTGGGAACGAAACGTCCTGCGCTTTCGGGAAACGGCATGCTAACCCGCAGCAAGGACGATCAGAATCTGTTTGCGGGGACGCAAAGCGCTCAGCAGACGGATTTCCACCTGATGGGGGGCGGGCTGCTCATGGTGTGCGCATTTTTCATCGTCGGTGGCCTGTTCGAAAAACTGGTGCACATCCCTGGTCCGGTGCTGATGATCCTCATCGCCGTGCTGTGTAAGTATTTCAGGGTGATCCCCGGCTCCATGGAGCAGGGGGCGCACAGCTGCTATAAATTTGTCTCGGCAGCGCTGGTCTGGCCGCTGATGATCGGTCTTGGCATGCTGTACGTACCGCTGGAGAGCGTGGTGGCGGTCTTCTCGGTGGGCTACGTTGTAGTGTGCGGATCGATCGTGATTGCCATGGCGCTGAGCGGCTATTTTATTGCGTCGCGTCTGAATATGTATCCCGTGGAAGCGGCTATTGTGACCTGCTGCCACAGCGGACTGGGTGGGACAGGGGACGTGGCGATTTTATCCGCCTCTAACCGCATGTCGCTGATGCCGTTCGCCCAAATCGCTACCCGCATCGGCGGCGCATCGACGGTGATTTTCGCCACGCTGCTGATGGGCTGGATAATGGCGCACTGATTCGAAATATCAGGAGACTGAATCGCAACGGCATTTTGTGAATGCCGTTGCGGTTCAGTCCTTTATAAAAGTCGCCGCGCTGGATAGAATTACCGCATCCACAGCGACCGGATACACCACTATGACCGGAAGAGTCGATTACCAGATTGAAAAATATCTCCTCACCGAAGCCGCCGAGCCGGAGCGCCTGACGCGCCAGTGGGCAGAGGTGCTGGAAGAGTGTCGTGAGCAAAAATCCGGCGCTGAGGAGCGCTTGCGCCTCGCGCTGCTCAATGTGGATTACGTGACCAGCTTCGAGCTTCCCTTCAGGCTTCTCCTCACCCGCGCACCGCAACTGATAGACGGCGTCAGAAACGAGCTTCAGCTTAGTCAGAAAAATGTTCTGTTTAACGGCAAGCGTTTTGGCTGCGTCTATAGCCTTAAAAAGGATCTCAACGGAATACCTGACGAGTTTACCTATCAGCTGAAAACGCGGATCCAGCGCAGCGACGCGACAGGATGTAATGAAGTCCCTTACCGGCAAATCGCCCAGCAGGTGAAAGCGCCCCGCGAACGACTCAAGCTGGCGCTGGAAAACGGGCTGTCCGTGACGGCGCTCGACGGGCTTTTCTGGTTTGGTATTCAGCGCATCGCGGCGGATGTGCAACGGTTACGCAAAACGGGGATCAGGATAGTGACATCTGAGACCGAGGTATTTGATACGCTCACCAGAACAGCTCGACGGATCCCCGTTTATCGTCTTGAAGGGGCAGAGACTATTTAACCTGCAGCAGTATCTTCATTAGCCCCGGAAAGCGGGCATCCAGATCGTCTCTTCGCAATGAAATCATATTTTCCCGCCCCTGCGGGCGCTGCCAGATAACGCCGCTGTCGCGCAGTACGCGCCAGTGGTGTGTCATTGTCGATTTCACTACATCCTCCGGGCGTAGCGCATTGCAACTCAGTTCACTGCCATCTGCCAGCCTGCGGATTATGGACAGGCGCAACGGGTTGCCGAGGGCAAACAGCACGTTTTCCAGGAGTATTTGCTCAGGTTCGGGGTGGTTTGGGATCATGGTTTTCCTGCGTGAAATGTCAGATTGAGCTATATCAACAATAGGTCAATCGTTAAAAAATAGTTCGATAATACTCGTACAATAGGACTATTATAGCAAACGAACGAATATACGACCATCCCGGTCGTCACACTACAGTCTTGAAGACTTAAGGAAATATCATGCCCCGACCCATCCCCCTCGAACGTTATCGCAACATCGGTATCTCCGCGCATATCGATGCCGGTAAAACAACCACCACTGAGCGCATCCTGTTTTATACCGGGATGAGCCACAAGCTGGGTGAAGTACACGATGGCGCGGCAACCACCGACTGGATGGCGCAGGAGCAGGAACGCGGGATCACCATTACCTCCGCGGCGGTCAGTTGCTTCTGGCCAGGTATGGACCGGGGGGTTGAACCGCACCGGATCAACATCATCGACACTCCGGGGCACGTGGATTTCACCATAGAGGTGGAGCGTTCCATGCGCGTACTCGACGGCGCCGTGATGGTGTATGACTCCGTGGGCGGCGTACAGCCGCAGTCGGAAACCGTCTGGCGTCAGGCGAACAAATACAAGGTTCCACGCATCGCGTTCGTTAACAAAATGGACCGTCCGGGCGCCGATTTTTTCCGCGTCGTGCGGATGATGCAGGAACGCCTGAAGGCCAATCCCGTACCGATTGTGATCCCGGTGGGCGCAGAAGATCATTTCACCGGGGTGGTGGATCTCATCAAGATGCGCACCATTCTGTGGGACGATGCCACCCAGGGCATGGCGTTTAGCTATGCGCCGGTACCTGACGATCTGCTCAGTACCGCACAGGAGTGGCGCGAAAAAATGGTCTCTGCGGCGGCAGAAGCAAGCGATGAGCTGATGGATAAGTACCTGGAAACGGGCGACCTTGATGAAGCTGAAATCATCAAGGGGTTGCGTATTCGCACCATTGCCGGGGAAATCCAGCCGATGCTGTGTGGCAGCGCCTTCAAAAACAAAGGCGTGCAGCGCATGCTGGACGCCGTGATCGAACTGATGCCGTCGCCGCTGGACGTGCCTGCCATTGATGGCGTGGATGAAAAAGGGCAGCACGCGGAGCGTCATCCAAGCGATGATGAGCCGTTCTCGGCGCTGGCGTTCAAGCTGATGAGCGACCCGTACGTTGGGCAACTGACCTTTATCCGCGTCTACTCGGGCGTGCTGCGCAAAGGCGACGCGGTGTACAACCCGGTGAAAGGCAAGAAAGAGCGCATCGGGCGTATCGTGCTGATGCATGCCAACGATCGCCATGAGGTGGACGAACTGCGCGCCGGGGATATCGCGGCCTGCGTGGGTCTGAAAGATGTCACGACCGGTGACACGCTGACCGACCCTAATGCGGTCATTACGCTTGAACGCATGGAGTTTCCGGACCCGGTGATTTCTCTGGCGATCGAGCCGAAAACCAAGGCCGACCAGGAGAAAATGGGTATTGCGCTGCAGCGTCTGGCGGCGGAAGACCCGTCGTTCCGACTCCACACCGACGAGGAATCAGGCCAGACAATTATCTCCGGGATGGGCGAGCTTCATCTGGAAATTATCGTCGACCGCATGAAGCGTGAGTTTGGCGTGGAGGCGAATATTGGTCGTCCACAGGTAACCTATCGTGAAACGCTGCGCAAAGCGGTGAAGGACATCGAAGGCAAATTTGTCCGTCAGTCCGGCGGTAAAGGGCAGTACGGCCATGTGGTACTCAGCCTTGAGCCGTTAGAGCCGGGCAGCGGCTTCAAGTTTGAAGATGCCACCAAGGGTGGCGTGGTACCGCGCGAGTATATTCCTTCCGTTGAGAAAGGATTGCGTGAGGCCATGAACTCCGGCGTGCTGGCGGGGTATCCGGTAGTCGATGTCAAAGCGACGCTGACGTTTGGCTCGTATCACGACGTCGACTCTTCGGAGATGGCCTTCCGCATGGCGGCGATCCTGGGCTTCAAAGAGGGCGCTCGTAAAGCGGAACCTGTCATCCTGGAGCCGGTGATGCACGTGGAGGTGGAAACGCCGGAAGAGTACGCCGGTAATATTATGGGCGATCTCTCCTCCCGTCGCGGCATGGTGCAGGGGATGGCTGAGCAGTACGGCAGCCAGATTATTCGTGCCGACGTGCCGCTGGCAGAGATGTTTGGCTATGCCACCACGCTGCGCTCGATGTCGCAGGGGCGCGCGACCTATACGATGGAGTTCCATCATTTTGCGGAAGCCCCGCGGAATGTTGCGGATGAGATTATTGCGCGTCGTGCGAAGTAGTTAATTAATTGCACACGGTAGCCGCTGGGCTATCGTGTGCTTTTTCCTCTGCAACAGAGGGCGATTCCTATCATATCATGATGTTACTTTATCAGCGTGGCCGAGCGAACTTTCCATGCGCCTTTTTCCTGAACGAGACAATCTGCTACAACGTGATCTTGTTTCTTACCAAACGCGATATAGACGTTTGTGCAAACGGCATCAAAATCAGAGTGTAAGATGGTTATCTGATCCCAGTCTTCATCCCAATCCTGGGATTTGATGAACATATCCGCATCTGGCATGTCTTTTTCGTTACTGTTGCCTGAATACATTTTTTTAATCGCTGCGATGGTCCCTGAGGCTACGTAATCATTCATGATGTCGGGATTAAGTACTGGCGGTTTATTCGTATTTAATTGCGCGATATACCATTGATTGAATTTAAGCGCCGCCAGGCCCGGTGAAGAGATGCTATTTGCGACCGCGAACGGAGACAGGGCGAAAAGAAAAAAGCAGAGTGTTTTCATTAGTCATGCCTGAACAGTTCGTAATGGGGCTGTATGGTTCGGTAAGCCTGTCCTGGATACAGAGAGCGTTGTACAAAATCGCTGATCCACTGCTGGCCATCGTATATGCAAACGTGCCCGCTATCGTGACCCATAATATTTTGGATAACGGCTACGTCACCGGCGTGAGGTTGATCGTATACCAGGCGGAAGCCTGCATTGACCAGTGTCCGCCCCATGTCTTTTGCCAGACGCGTATTGGGGATTTTTAATCTTCCGCACGTTCTGATCGCTTCGGTGACGTAGTGAGCACAATAACCCGTGCTCTTCGGTTGGGCGTGTGATTTGGCATACGAGATTGCGCCATCTTTATTCCATGTCATTGATATTTCCTTCTGGTGAGAGTGTTAATGCAGCAACTCCGGAAATATCCCCCGTTTTACCTCGTCATGGTAAACATAAAATGCCATAGAAATTTATTATAATTCAGTGGGATATGATTTAGGCAGTCAATCCAGCGCCTTCACCATCTTCCCACTCGCCACAAACGTCCCGGCGCCAAGATGATGCAGTGTATTCAGCTTATCCCCGTCAAACTGCCAGCGGCCAGCGACAAACGCGCGTTCGTCTGCTGCTGCTGAAACCACTTCACCAAACAGGGTGTCATATTTTTCTGCCGCAGAAGTTACAGGTAATAACCGGCACTCCATCCACGCCAGGCACTTCTCTTCAATAACCGGCAGGCCAAGCTCAGGGCCGTTCACGACCGGGATCCCATAGCAGTTGAATTTGTCTTCATCACGCCCGCTGACGCTACCAACTGCCCAGGTCCAGTTGGCCGCTGCCACGCCGGGGATGACGATGCCAAATTTCCCGCTGCGCTCAATCAATTCGCGCGACCAGGTACTTTTATCTACGACGATTGCGATGCGCGGCGGTTCAAACTCAACGGGCATTGACCATGCGGCGGCCATCACGTTGCGTCTGCCGAGTGTGCCATCCCGGCTGGTGATAAGCACAGTCGGGCCGTGGTTCAACAGACGGCTGGCATGACGTAATTCAACAGGGCGAAAGTGATTCATAGAGGCTCCTTATTTACTTTGATGAGTATGACGAAAAAGCACGTAAATCAAAGTGGGCGCATAAAATTAGTTTATAAACAGAACATCACAATCAAAGGAAACTGATTAATGTCCCCATTTCTGACCGCCTATTTCGCTCGCATCGGCTGGACGCAACCGACCGCTGTTAATATCGATACCCTGCGCGCGTTGCATTTACACCACAACTGTGCGATCCCGTTTGAAAATATTGATGTCGTTCTGCCGCGAGAGATCCACCTTGAGGATCAGAGTCTGGTCGACAAACTGGTCTCCGCGCGCCGTGGAGGCTATTGCTTTGAGCAAAACGGCCTGTTCGAACGCGTGTTGCGCGAGGTTGGCTTTACGGTTCGCAGCGTACTGGGACGCGTCGTTCTGGCAAATCCACCGCAAATGCCGCCGCGCACGCATCGCCTGCTGCTGGTTGAGCTTAACGGTGAACGCTGGATTGCCGACGTAGGATTTGGCGGCCAGACGCTGACGGCGCCGATTCGTTTGCTTGCCAATGAAGAACAAGAGACGCCGCACGGGCTGTATCGTCTGCTGAGTGAAGGTAACGACTGGGTGCTACAGTTCCGCCACCACGAGCACTGGCAGTCGATGTATCATTTTGACCTGACGACGCAGTATTTCAGTGATTACGTGATGGGGAATTTCTGGTCGGCGCACTGGCCGCAGTCGCATTTTCGCCACCATCTGCTGATGTGTCGTCACCTGCCGGATGGTGGCAAACTGACGCTGACCAACTTCAACTTTACCCACTGGCAGAACGGCCATGTGGAGGAGCAGGTCCATTTGCCGGACGCTGGCGCGCTTTATCAGCTCATGCAGGAACGTTTTGGTCTGGGCGTTGACGATGCAAAACACGGATTTTCACTGGCTGAGCTTACGGCCGTGATGGCGGGTTTTGAAACGCACGGAAAATAACTCACGTCGCTATCGGCCGCGAAACTCGCGTCGATAGCGGGAAGGTGAGGTATTGAGCAGATTGTGAAAGTGACGGCGTAAAGAGGTCGTTGAGGGAAAACCGACGCGCTCGGCAATGTCATCCACCGGCTGGTCGGTTTTTTCGAGATAGCGCTGTGCGACGATGATGCGCTGGTTGAGCAGCCAGCGCGAAAAACTTTCCCCCGTGGTTTGCTGGAACCGCCGGGTAAAACTGCGGCGGCTCATGCAGGCTTTCTCCGCCACGCAGTCCAGCGTCAGTGCGAGCTGGAGATTCTCCGTCGCCCAGGCCAGCGCATCGGTGAAATAATCCCCGCGACGCGTATTCTGAACCGGCAGCTCGACATACTGCCGCTGCCCGCCCTGGCGGTGCGGCGGGACAACCAGTAAGCGCGCCACGCCGTTTGCCACTTCGGCACCCCATGCCTGACGCACCAGATGCAGGCAGCAGTCAATGCTGGCCGCCGTTCCCGCAGAAGTGACAACGTCACCATCATCAATATAAAGCACGTCTTTATCCATTTGCACGGAGGGATAAAGGCGCTGAAAGTCAGCCGCCCATCGCCAGTGCGTGGTTGCAGGACGATGTTCCAGTAACCCGGCGGCGGCAACCACAAATGCACCCATGCACAAACCCACAATGCGTGCCCCCGCAGCATGGGCCTTTTGCAGCGCCAGAAGGAGGTCGGGATCCGCGGCTCGCTCGGGAACATCCCAGCTTGGGACGATCACCATATCCATTCCGGCCAACGCATCGAGCCCGCGTTCAACAACGATAGAAAATCCGGCATTGGTCTTCAGTACGCCAGGCGTCGTGGCGCAAACGACCAGCTGACAAAGGGGCTCGCCTTGTGGCGTGAGCGCTTTCTCAAACACGGCATAGGGCACCGAAAGGTGAAAAGGGATGATGCCATCAAATACCACGATACCAATTTTCAACGTCATAAAAGCCTCCATGAGCCAGCCAGTATAGAAGTCTGGCTGGCGAAGGAGATCAAGTCCGGTCTTATTTTGTGACCGGCAGTGCCATAACGTCTTTGGTGGTCATGACCTCAGCGAAGACATCGGCCACGCCGGCGAGTGCCGCCCGCTGCAGCGTTTTGTGATCCACCACGCCGCCCTGGCCGTCATCCAGATCGCGCGTTGCCGTTGCATCTTCAGGAATAATAACGCTGTAACCCAGCGGTACAGCGTCACGCGCGGTCGACGAAATGCACATGTGCGTCATCAGCCCAATAACAATCACCGTTTTAATCCCTTTTTTCTTTAATTGCGCATCCAGGTCGGTGCCAACAAAAGCGCTCGGGGTTGCTTTGGTGATAATGGCGTCTTGCGCTGAAGGCTGCAGATCTTTATGGAACTGCGCATAAACAGATCCTTCGGCAAACAGCGGGCTCTCTTTCGGCCCCATATGACGAACGAAGTAGACCGGCATCCCTTGTTGGTGGGCATAGCTGACCAGCTTTTGACTGTTTTTCAGCACGTTTTCACCATCCGGGATCACCATCTGACCGCGAAAATCTTTTGATGCGTAATACTCGTTTTGAATATCCACCACGATTAACGCAGTTTCAGATGCCGATAAGGATGGGGTAGCTTCTGCGCCTGTCATTGCGCGAATGGTTTTGGTATTCATGCGGGTTGTCTCCTGTGCGGTAGCATAAGTGGAAAATGCGCTCATCATGCCGATCAGCAATGCCGTACGAAAAATGGGTCTCATTTCATAAACGTCCTCTGCGTTGTGTTCGGACGCCATTATTTCGCAGAGTCTACAAAGGAAGGAGTCACCTGCAGAACAAATAACGATACTTTTGGGCCAATGTGGGACGGCGGATGTTATCTGCGTAAATAGCCCGGTGGCGGCTACGCCGCCACCCGACACATTCAGCGGCGCGATCTCACCACCTGATACCGACGGGTTAAATACTCAAACGGCGCGCTCCACACGTGCACCAGACGGGTGAACGGGAAGATAAGGAAGATCGTCATCCCCAGTACCAGATGAACGCGGAAGATCGGCGCGACGCCGCTCAGCATTTCTGATGAGCCTCCCTTAAACGTCACGATCCCCTGCGCCCAGCCGACCAGCTTCATCATCTCACTCCCGTCAGGATACTGTGCGGAGAAGGGGATGGTGGTCAGCCCGAGAATGCACTGGATCAGCAAAATGCTCATGATGATGATATCCGGCATGGTGGACGTGGCGCGCACGCGCTGATTGAACAGGCGGCGGTAAAGCAGCATAGAACCGCCAATCAGCGTCAATACGCCACAAACCCCGCCAGCCATCATGGCCAGCTGCTGTTTAACCGCAACGGGTAAAAACCAGGCGTACATCCAGTGCGGGGTTAACATGCCGAACAGGTGTCCGAAGAATATCCCCAGGATCCCGATATGAAAAAGGTTAGAACCCCAGTTCATACCGCGTTTGCTGAGCATCTGGCTCGACGAGGCGCGCCAGGTGTATTGCCCGTAGTCGTAGCGCAACCAGCTGCCGAGGAAAAAGACGGTGGCGCAGATGTACGGGTAAATGTCGTAGAAAAACACGTTCAGGTAGTGTGTCATTTTGGGCCTCCGGCGCTGACGTCCAAGTACTGGGGCGCGACGTCCTGGCTAAAGCGTCGTTGATATTGCTGCATCGGCGAGCTGTCGCACGATGTGGCGTTGTCTTCGATAAACTTGACCTGTTCCTCTTCCCATACGGCGTCCAGCGCCTGGCGGGTATCATCCCGTTTTTCACCGGACACCTGTGTCGCCACGCTATCGCTGGAAAGCCGCGTTCCCGCCAGCGCCAGCAGGGCATCAAACAGCTGGTAATGCGCTACGCCACGCTGCTTCAGGCGTCCCCCAATCAGCGCCAGGATCGGCGCGACGTTATGTAATCCTTCGCGTGCTTCGTCGTCGGTGACGATGCTGAGGTATTCCAGGTAGAGCGGCAAATAGTCCGGCAGCTCGCGGCAGTCCAGCTGTAGCCCGGCTTTCTCGTACTGACTCATCAGGTCGACCATCGCCTGACCGCGATCGCGGGACTCAGCGTGAACGTGCTCGAACAGCAGCAGCGACGTTGCGCGACCGCGCTCAAAAACCTCGCACCACTCGGCCTGCTTGTCCAGCAGCGGGGCGTTCAGATGCTGCCGGGTAAACGGCAGCAGCGTGGGCGCGTCCTGCTCAATTAACGAAAGCGCTTCATCGCGGTTTTCCCACAGGGTCTCATCGGGATATTCGATCAGCAGCGCGATGATTTTGAGGATTTGCATTACTCTCCCTCCCCGTGTTCGCGCACCTCGATGATGTTAATCGCGTCGATGCGGCTGCTGTTGAAGAGGTTGAATTTGGTGTCGGAGCCGTGGCAGCCGTCGCCAAAGGTAAAGCCGCAGCCGTTTTTCTCCGGGAAGGCGTCGCGCGCCATTTCACGGTGGCTGGTTGGGATCACGAAGCGATCTTCGTAATTGGCAATGGCCAGATAACGATACATCTCTTCAACCTGCGCTTCGGTCAGGCCCACTTCTTCAATGGCGCGGGTATCGGTCACGCCTTCCACGGTCTGGGAACGTTTGTAATGGCGCATCGCCATCATGCGCTTCAGGGCGCGCAGCACCGGGCCGGTATCGCCCGCACTGAGCATATTCGCCAGATACTGCACCGGAATGCGCAGGCTTTCCACGGCAGGCAGGACACCGTCGCTCTGCGGCAGGCCGCCAGCATCAGCATAGGACTGAATCGGTGACAGCGGCGGCACGTACCAGACCATCGGCAGGGTGCGGTATTCCGGATGCAGCGGCAGAGCCAGCTTCCAGTCCATCGCCATTTTGTAAACCGGCGAACGCTGGGCGGCGTCAATCACGTTCTGCGGAATACCCTGTTTCACCGCTTCTTCTATGACAGCCGGGTCGTGCGGGTCCAGGAATACGTCACACTGGCGTTCGTACAGATCGGTTTCATGCTCGGTGCTGGCCGCCTCTTCAATGCGGTCCGCGTCATACAGCAGCACGCCGAGGTAGCGGATGCGCCCGACGCAGGTTTCCGAGCAGACAGTCGGCTGGCCGGATTCAATGCGCGGATAGCAGAAGATGCATTTTTCTGATTTGCCGCTTTTCCAGTTGAAGTAGATTTTCTTGTACGGACAGCCGCTGATGCACAGACGCCAGCCGCGGCATTTGTCCTGGTCGATCAGCACAATGCCGTCCTCTTCGCGCTTGTAAATCGCGCCGCTCGGACAGGTGGCGACGCAGCTAGGGTTCAGGCAGTGCTCGCACAGGCGCGGCAGGTACATCATGAAGGTGTTTTCAAACTGGCCGTACATCTCTTTCTGGATCTTCTGGAAGTTGCGGTCGCGGGCGCGTTTTTCGAATTCCCCGCCCAGCAGTTCCTCCCAGTTGGGACCCCAGACGATTTTGTCCATCCGCTTGCCGTCAATCAGCGAGCGCGGGCGGGCGGTAGGGAGGTGATCGCCCTCCGGGGCGCGGTGCAGATCCTGATAGTCAAAGGTGAAGGGCTCGTAATAATCGTCAATCTGCGGCAGGACGGGGTTGGCGAAAATCTTCGACAATACGCCCATTTTGCCGCCGAGGCGCGGCGTTAGCTTGCCGTGAATGCCGCGGATCCAGCCGCCTTGCCACTCCTCCTGATCTTCCCAGTTTTTTGGGTAGCCGATACCCGGTTTGGTTTCGACGTTATTAAACCACGCATATTCCATGCCTTCACGCCCGGTCCAGACGTTCTTACAGGTGACCGAGCAGGTGTGGCAGCCAATGCATTTATCGAGATTCAGAACCATGCCAACCTGTGAGCGTATTTTCATTTTTTCGCCTCCTGTACCTGATCCCGACCTTCGCCGTCGAGCCAGTTAATGTTTTTCATTTTGCGGATCATGATGAACTCGTCGCGGTTCGAGCCAACGGTGCCGTAATAGTTAAAGCTGTAGGCCAGCTGGGCGTAGCCGCCGATCATGTGCGTCGGTTTTGGGCAGACGCGGGTGACCGAGTTGTGGATCCCGCCGCGCCGTCCGGTCACTTCCGAGCCCGGTATGTTCAGGATGCGCTCCTGGGCGTGGTACATCATGGTCATGCCCGGCGGCACGCGCTGGCTGACCACCGCACGGGCGGTGAGGGCGCCGTTGGCGTTGAAGGCTTCTATCCAGTCGTTATCCTCAATGCCCAGCTCGCGCGCGTCGGTTTCGCTGATCCAGACAATCGGCCCGCCGCGCGACAGGGTTTGCATTAGCAGGTTTTCGCTGTAGGTGGAGTGGATGCCCCATTTCTGGTGCGGCGTCAGGAAGTTGAGCGCTTTTTCCGGGAAGCCGTTCGGCGGGATCTCGCGCATATGGCTGACGCTGCGGGTATCAATTGGGGGACGGTAGGCGACCAGGCTCTCACCAAAGGCGCGCATCCACGGATGATCCTGATACAGCTGCTGGCGGCCCGAAAGGGTACGCCATGGGATCAGCTCGTGGACGTTGGTATAGCCTGCGTTATACGAGACGTGCTCGCTCTCAAGGCCGGACCAGGTTGGGCTGGAGATGATTTTCCGCGGCTGGGCCTGGATATCGCGGAAGCGGATCTTTTCGTCTTCTTTGTTCAGTGCCAGATGAGTGTGATCGCGCCCGGTCAGTTCCCCGAGCGCTTCCCAGGCTTTCACCGCCACCTGACCATTGGTTTCCGGTGCCAGAGCGAGGATCACTTCAGAGGCGTCAATAGCGGTTTCAATGCGCGGGCGGCCTTTGGCCGGGCCGTCGAGCTTGACGTAGTTCAGCTTGCCGAGGAAATCGACCTCGTTCTGCGTGTTCCATGAAATACCTTTTCCGCCGTTGCCGAGCTTATCCATCAGCGGGCCGAGGGCGGTGAAGCGTTCGTAGGTTTCCGGGTAGTTACGCTCGACGACCGCAATGTTCGGCGCGGTTTTGCCGGGGATCAGGTCGCATTCCCCTTTGCGCCAGTCCTGAATATCAAACGGCTGCGACAGCTCCGCCGGGGAGTCGTGTTGAAGCGGCTGCAGCACCACGTCGGTTTCGGTGCCCAGATGCCCGACGCAGACCTCGGAGAAGACTTTGGCGATGCCTTTGTAGATCTCCCAGTCGCTGCGGGACTCCCACGCCGGGTCGACGGCGGCGGAGAGCGGATGAATAAACGGATGCATATCCGAGGTATTCATGTCGTCTTTTTCGTACCAGGTGGCGGTGGGCAGGACGATATCCGAGAACAGGCAGGTGCTGGACATGCGGAAGTCGAGCGTCACCAGCAGATCGAGCTTGCCCTCGATGGCGGCGGTTTGCCACTCCACCTCTTCAGGTTTCACGTCATCGGTAGAGCCGAGATCCTCGCCCTGAATGCCGCTCTCGGTGCCGAGCAGGTATTTCAGCATGTACTCGTGGCCTTTCCCGGAGGAGCCGAGCAGGTTAGAGCGCCAGACGAACAGGTTGCGGGGATGGTTTTTACCGTTGTCGGGCTGCTCGCAGGCGAAACGCACGTCACCGGATTCGAGTCCCTGCACGGTATACTCCTGCGGCGTCATGCCCGCCGCCTCCGCGCGGGCTTTAATGTGCAGCGGGTTAAGGTTGAGCTGCGGGGCCGACGGCAGCCAGCCCATGCGCTCAGCGCGGACGTTGAAGTCGATCAGGTGGCCGGTGAATGTCGAGGCGTCCGCCAGCGGGGAGAGCAGCTCCTGCGCGGTCAGCTTCTCATAGCGCCACTGGCAGGCGTGGTTGTAAAAGAATGAGGTGCTGTTCATCTGGCGCGGCGGACGGTTCCAGTCCAGCGCGAAGGCCAGTGGCAGCCAGCCGGTTTGCGGGCGCAGCTTCTCCTGGCCCACGTAGTGCGACCAGCCGCCGCCGCTCTGCCCGACGCAGCCGCAGAAGACCAGCATGTTGATCATCCCACGGTAGTTCATGTCCATGTGGTACCAGTGGTTCACCCCGGCACCCAGAATGATCATTGAGCGACCGTGAGTTTTGTGCGCCGTGTCGGCAAACTCGCGGGCGATTTTTTCTATCAGGTAAGCGGGTACGCCGGTGATCTGTTCGCCCCAGGCGGGCGTGTAGGCTTTGATCTGGGCATAGCTGTCTGCGGCGTTACTATCCTCCAGACCGCGATCGAGACCGTAGTTAGCCAGTATCAGATCGTAAACGCTGACCACCCGTTTCTGACTGCCGTCGGCGAGCGTCAGGGTTTTGCTCGGCACGCGGCGTGTCAGCACCGGCTCCTGCTTGACGCTGCGGAAGTGTGGGTTTTCGTTGCCACCAAAGTAGGGGAAAGCGACATCCGCAACGCTGTCGTGCGTGATCAGTAGAGAAAGCGTCAGTTCAGTTTCCTGTCCTGCCGCAAGCGATTCGAGGTTCCATTTGCCTTTTTCTCCCCAGCGAAAGCCAATCGATCCGTTTGGCACCACGAGGTTCCCGGCAATATCAAAGGCGACGGTCTTCCACTCAGGGTTATTGGCTTCACCCAGCCCGTCGACAAGGTCCGAGGCGCGCAGCATGCGGCCCGGCACCACGCGACCGTCTTCCTGCTCGTCGAGCTGCACCAGCATCGGCATGTCGGTATAGCGGCGACAGTAGTTGAGGAAGTAGTCGCTGGGGTTATCGAGGTGGAACTCTTTGAGGATCACGTGGCCCATCGCCATGGCGAGGGCGCTGTCGGTTCCCTGTTTGGGGGCCAGCCACTGGTCGCTCAGTTTCGCCACCTCCGAGAAGTCCGGCGTGATGGCGACGGTTTTGGTCCCTTTGTAGCGCACCTCGGTGAAGAAGTGGGCGTCCGGGGTACGGGTCTGCGGCACGTTCGAGCCCCAGGCAATGATATAGCTGGAGTTGTACCAGTCGGCAGACTCCGGCACGTCGGTTTGCTCGCCCCAGGTCATCGGCGACGCCGGAGGCAAGTCGCAGTACCAGTCATAGAAGCTCAGGCAGGTACCGCCCAGCAGGGAAAGATAGCGCGTGCCGGCGGCGTAGGAGACCATCGACATCGCCGGAATCGGGGAAAAACCGGCCACGCGGTCGGGGCCGTAGTTTTTGATGGTCCAGACGTTGGCGGCGGCGATCAGCTGGTTTAGCTCTTTCCAGTTCGAGCGGATAAACCCGCCTTTACCGCGCGCCTGCCGGTAGCTCTGCGCCTTTTGCGGATCGCTCTGGATAGCGTCCCAGGCCAGCACCGGATCGGTATGCTGCGCCAGCGCCTCGCGCCAAAGCTCAATTAGCCTGCGGCGGACCAGCGGGTATTTGAGACGGTTGGCGCTGTAGAGATACCAGGAGTAGCTGGCACCTCGGGGGCAGCCGCGCGGCTCGTGGTTGGGCAGGTCAGGGCGGGTCCGCGGATAATCGGTCTGCTGGGTTTCCCAGGTCACCAGGCCGTTTTTGACGTAAATCTTCCAGCTGCAGGAGCCGGTACAGTTCACGCCGTGGGTGGAGCGCACAATCTTGTCGAACTGCCAGCGCTGACGGTAGCTGTCCTCCCAGTCGCGGTTGGTGTGGTACACCTGCCCGTGCCCATCGGCGAAACTGTCGCCTTTTGTTTTGAAATAACGAAAGCGATCCAACAGTTTGCTCATGACATTTCTCCTGCTTCGGACGTGTAGTTATTCTTTTTTTGCGGATTTGCGGCCATACACCAGCCAGGTAACAAGCACGCAGATGATGTAAAACACGAGGAACACCTTCATGGCGCCGACCGGCGAACCGGTCATCGCCAGCGAGGTACCAAAGGCTTTGGGAATGAAGAACCCGCCAACGGCGCCGATAGCGGAGATAAAGCCCAGCGCGGCGGCAGTCTCGGTCACCGCTTCGTGCTGCGCCTGCTCGTCCGTGCCGCCCTGCTTTTTGACGCGGTCGAGAGTGATTTGGCGGAAAATAATCGCGATCATCTGGAAGGTGGATCCGCTGCCCAGCCCGGCGGTGAGGAACAGTCCCATAAAGACCAGATAGAACGCGACAAAGCTGCCGGAGCCAGAGCCGGGGAGCGTCAGGAAGATCAGGGCGCTAAAGACGGCCATAAAGACGAAGTTAATCAGCGTGACCCGCACGCCGCCCAGTTTGTCAGAGATCATCCCGCCCGCTGAACGCGCCAGCGCACCGATAAGTGGGCCAAAGAAGGCGAGGTGCAGGATGTTGACGTCCGGAAACTGAGTTTTTGACAGCATGGCAAAGCCCGCCGAGAAGCCGATAAACGAGCCGAAGGTCGCCAGATAGAGCAGGCTCAGCAGCCAGAGGTGAAAGCGCTTCAGCACCGGGAGCTGGCTGGCAATAGAAGCCTTAGAGCTGGCAATATCGTTCATGCCAAAAAATGCCGCAAGGGTTGCCAGCAGCAGCAGCGGCGCCCAGATCCATGCTGCGTTGGCCAGCCACATCGTCGAGCCATCTTCCTGAGGCACGCCGTGCACGCCGAGGAAAGTGAACATCGGCAGAAATATCACCAATGGCGCGACCAGTTGCATCACGCTGACGCCCAGGTTGCCGAGCCCGCCGTTAATGCCGAGCGCGCTGCCCTGTTTTGCCTTGGGGAAGAAGAAGCTGATGTTGCCCATGCTGGAGGCAAAGTTGGCACCTGCAAAGCCGCAGAGCAGGGCAATCACGATAAAGACCCAGTAAGGCGTCGCGGTGTCCTGAACGGCTATCCCCAGCCAGACGCAGGGAATAATCAGGATGACGGTACTCAATACCGTCCAGTATCGTCCGCCAAATATTGGCACCATAAACGAATAGGGGACGCGCAATATCGCGCCGGAGAGAGAAGGTAATGCCGTTAGCATAAAAAGTTGATCGGTAGTGAAATTAAATCCGACTTTATTGAGATTGACCGCGATTGCGCTAAACAGCATCCATACGCAAAAGGCCAGTAGTAAACATGCCACCGAGATCAACAGATTTCTTTGCGCGATATGTTTGCCTTTATTCTCCCAAAATTGCGCGTTTTCAGGTTTCCAGTTACTTAAAAGATGCGGGTTACTCTTTTCACTTTGTGGTGACATATCGCCCTCTTACTTGCCATAATGGAGAGAAAAACGAAGTGAAAACAAAAAGATAAATGAGAGTGGGGACTAGGATTTATTGGATGTTTTGGGATACATCTGAAAGGATAGATAAAAAAGCGAACCCCAGAGAATAGAATGGGAATAGGGGGTCGCTTAATGTGTTACTAATTGTAACATTTCGGAATGTGAATACTCAGGAAGGAGTATTAAAACAATTCAAGAGTGATAAGTTTATCGAGATGCTTATTAAAAGCCGCATCGTCCATCTCCGGCATATTTAATATGTAGATACCGTCCAGTCCG
Organism: Enterobacter sp. RIT637; assembly: GCF_019718755.1. Lineage (NCBI taxonomy): Bacteria > Pseudomonadati > Pseudomonadota > Gammaproteobacteria > Enterobacterales > Enterobacteriaceae > Enterobacter > Enterobacter sp. RIT637. The sequence continues at coordinate 148,649 of NZ_JAIHAZ010000002.1, read as the reverse complement.
CACACCAGACCTATCAAACGCCAGGCAATATTTTCTGCACGATCGTTAAGCCTAAATTCGCTAGCCTCCGCCCCGGCACGAATAATGGCAACGGTCTCCTGGTGCCACATCTCCATTGTCAGTACGTAAGCGCCTTTAATTTCGGCATCCCGAATGGCCAGAATTTGGGCTTCACGCCACAGGCGAATATAAGGCTCAAATCTGCCGTCATCGCTGCCGAGCATAGCGTGAAGACGCTCCCGCCAGCTGGCACTTTCTCCCAGTGCGTCGGCGTCCAGTAGCTCGCGGATCAAGCGCACAAACGCCAGTGATTTTAGCTCCCCGCCGGAGGTGAAGTGATGGTGCACCTGTCCGGTGGCGACGCTGGCTTCAGAGGCAATACGTCGCACCGTCATTGCCGCCAGTCCTTCAGCCAGCGCCACGCGCATGGCGGCCTGTAAGATGGCTTCCCGCCGTTCATCCTTGCTCAGATATCGCATGTTTAATCACTCTCAATGGCAATGAAACGAGTGTAACAAAAAGCTGGACATGCGTTCAACTTTACGTAGGATCGCATCCTGGACATGTGTCCATGTTTTAAAAGAAAGGGAAATTTATGTTTCGTCAGTGGTTAGCGTTAGTGATTATCGTGCTGGTGTATATCCCGGTGGCGATCGACGCGACGGTGCTGCACGTGGCGGCGCCGACATTGAGCATGACGCTGGGCGCCAGCGGCAATGAATTGCTGTGGATCATCGACATTTACTCGCTGGTGATGGCGGGAATGGTACTGCCGATGGGGGCGCTGGGTGACCGCATTGGTTTTAAACGATTGCTCATTATCGGCAGCACGCTGTTTGGCCTGTCGTCGCTGGCGGCAGCGTTTGCGCCGTCAGCAGGGTGGCTGATTGCGGCGCGCGCGTCGCTGGCGATTGGTGCGGCGATGATCATCCCGGCTACGCTTGCTGGGATCCGTACGCTGTTTATCGACGCGCGGGATCGTAATATTGCGCTCGGCGTCTGGGCGGCAGTGGGTTCCGGCGGCGCGGCATTTGGCCCGCTGATTGGCGGTATGTTGCTGGAACACTTCTACTGGGGGTCAGTGTTTTTGATCAACGTGCCAATCGTGCTTATTGTTGTCACCCTTGCGGCACGTTTTGTTCCCCGGCAGCAGGGGCGGCCTGAGCAGCCGTTGAACATTAGCCATGCGATCATGCTGATCGTGGCGATTTTACTGCTGGTCTACAGCGCTAAAACCGCGTTGAAAGGCGCGCTGTCGCCGTGGCTGGTGGCCTGTACGCTGCTGACTGGCGCAGTGATGCTGTTTATTTTCGTGCGCATTCAGCTGCGCGCCCGCGTGCCGATGATCGACATGCGCCTGTTTTGCCACCGCATCATTTTAAGCGGCGTGGTGATGGCGATGACGGCGATGATCGCGCTGGTGGGGTTTGAACTGCTGATGGCGCAGGAGCTGCAGTTTGTTCATGGCTTCACGCCGTTTGAGGCGGGCATGTTTATGCTGCCGCTGATGGTGGCGAGCGGGTTTAGCGGCCCGATAGCGGGTGTCCTGGTGGGGCGTCTCGGTCTGCGTCTTGTGGCGGCAGGGGGGATGGGGCTGAGCGCGGTCAGTTTTATCGGTCTGTCGATGCTGGATTTCAGCACTCAGCAGTTGCTGGCGTCTGCCCTGATGGTTCTGCTCGGCTTTAGCGCGGCCAGCGCGCTGCTGGCCTCGACCTCTGCGATTATGGCCGCTGCGCCAAAAGAGAAAGCGGCTGCCGCAGGGGCGATTGAAACCATGTCCTACGAGCTGGGGGCGGGGCTGGGGATCGCGATTTTCGGCCTGCTGTTAACCCGCAGCTTCTCGGCGTCAATTGTGCTGCCGCAGGGGCTGAACCCGTCGCTTGCAGATAAAGCCTCGTCCTCTATTGGTGAAGCGGTGAAAGTGGCGCAGGATCTGACCCCGTCGCTGGCGGAGTCGGTGATTGAGGCGGCGAAAACGGCGTTTATCACCTCGCACAGCGTGGCGCTGGGTAGCGCAGGCGGAATGTTATTGCTGCTGGCGGTGGGGATTTGGTTTAGTCTGGCGAAAGCGCCCCAAAAGTAAAAGTGAGCCCGTTGACGCCATGTTGTCCGGGCTTTTTATCGGTGTTCTTACGCTGTCTGACGTGTCACCCGATAGCGCGACTGCACCAGCCCCGATGGGAAGCTGCGGCTTGATATAAGCGTTAAATCGATACGGGTTACAAAAAAGCAGTGAGTCAAGATGCGGGAGACAGCGTCATTATACCGAAACCGGGGAGATTCTATGCGCAAACAGGCACAAAAAAGCCAGCCGCATGGGCTGGCCTTGTAGAGTGACACATCTTAGAACTGGTAGGTCAGACCCACAGCCACGATGTTGTCGGTAGACACTTTGGCATCTTTGGTGAACGTGTTGTCGTCCAGCAAGTTGATTTTGTAATCAACGTAGGTAGACATGTTTTTGTTGAAGTAGTAGCTCGCGCCAACATCAATGTATTCAACCAGATCCTGATCGCCATAAGAACCGATGTCCTTACCTTTAGATTTCAGGTAAGCGATGGATGGACGCAGGCCGAAGTCGAACTGGTACTGTGCAACCACTTCGAAGTTCTGCGCTTTGTTCGCCACGTGACCGTTACCGAACGCGGTCATGTTACGGGTTTCAGAGTAGGTGGTTGCCAGGTAGATGTTGTTCGCATCGTACTTCAGGCCCGCTGCCCAGACTTCTGCGTTTTCTCCACCAGCGTTCAGCTCGCTTGCTGCGTTAACCTGACGGTCAGTACGGTCGGATTTCGCATAGGTCGCACCTGCAGCGAAGCCGTCGAACTCATAGCTGGAAGACAGACCCCAGCCGTCACCGTTGGACTCGGTGATATCGTTACGGTCGTTTTTACCCTGGTACTGTGCCGCAAAGTTCAGGCCGTCAACCAGACCGAAGAAGTCGGTGTTACGGTAGGTTGCAACGCCAGTGGTACGGCCCGTCATAAAGCCATCGGTCTGGGTCCAGGTATCGCCACCGAACTCTGGCAGAACGTCAGTCCATGCGCCGATGTCGTAAGCCACGCCGTAGTTACGACCGTAGTCGAAAGAACCGAACTCGTTGAACTTCAGACCGGCAAATGCCAGACGGGTTTTGTTACCGTCAGAGCCCTGCGCTTCAGAGCGGTTGCCTTTGAACTCATATTCCCACTGACCGTAACCGGCCAGCTGGTCGTTGATCTGCGTTTCGCCTTTAAAGCCCAGACGTACGTAAGTTTTGTCGCCGTCGTTGTCAGCGTCATCAGAGAAATAGTGCAGACCTGTTACTTTGCCGTACAGATCCAGTTTGTTACCGTCTTTGTTAAAAACTTCAGCCGCGTTTACAACGCCTGCTGCCAGCATAGAAGTGACTGCCACTGCAACTAATTTAAGTTTCATCTTAAACATTCCTTATAATTTTCTTAGGTATTTCCTGAGCCAATTTGAACGATTTCTAAACGAGGCGTTTCGTCAATGGCAGACTATTTTTAAAAATCTTGTAGCCTGCTTTCAATAATAAGTTTCAAAATATTAAAGATAATTTCAATTAGTGTGATCCTGATCGGAATAATTGCCGTAAAAACGCCTTATTCGATTAATATTTACACATAAAGTGACGCTTTACGTCTCGTGAAAATTACGTAGCAAATAGTTTTTGTACGTTGTAGTTCATCGGTGCAATATTCGTGATTAACGATTATTTAGGGGCGGGGTGGTGATGATAAATTCAATGAAAACAGTCTGATGGAAGTTCTATTGCATCAGATTTATGATAGGGCGCGTGACACATCCGGAAATGTATTATTGCATTCTGTGCTATATAGTTCGTTAATATACGCAGCGAACTAATCACTATGCGTTGTCAGTTTATGTCAATATAAGAAAAGGCGAACTTACGTCCCGTGGCTAATATAAACAGAATTTAAACAGGTCACGATAATTTTGATAAATATTCTGAGGCAGGCTCACATTTTAAATTAATGTTAATTATGTTGCCGGGATGAAAATATCCCCGGCATCGGGGGCTTATTTGCGTGTGGCATACCAGCAAAGGAGCGAACCGGCGCAGACCATCAGCGCCCCCTGCCAGAAGGCGAATGAGAGGGGGGAACTCAGCACTGCGGCGGCAAGCGCGGCTGAAAGGACGGGGGTGAAATACGATACGGCAGCCAGTACCGTGACGTTACCGTGGAGGATGCCAATATTCCATGCGGCATAGCCAAACCCAAGCGCGACGCCGCACATGACGAGCTTCACCACCACCGGGATGCTGAACACCATTTCCGGCTGATCGCTGAGCGCATATTTCACCCACAGGCTCAGCGCGGTCAGCAAAACGAAAAGGGTTATACCGTTTTGTCCTTTGGCAAATTTGGCAGTGACGGTGCAGTAGGCCGCCCAGATAAATGCCCCTGCAAACGCCAGCGCGTAGCTCAGCGGGCTGGAAACGATATTGCGGGTTATTTCATCAAGATGTAAACCCTGTTCACCGCCCAATACCCAGCAGACGCCCAGCAATGAGACGGCTAAGCCGGGGATCACCCACACGTTTGATTTCTGCCCGTTGAACAAGATGGCAAACACAATGGTCAGGCTTGGCCAAAGGTAATTGACCATGCCCACTTCAATGGCCTGCGATCGCGTGGCGGCATAACCCAGCGACAGCGCCAGGCATATTTCGTAGCTGACAAACAAAACGCTGCCTGAAATAAGATAGCGGGGGGAAAACCGCCTGATATCAGGAAATCCTACCGTCACCAGACACAGCAATCCGCTGAGGGTGTAGATCATCGCCGCACCGCCTACCGGACCCAGTCCCTCACTCACGCTGCGGATCAGACCGACCATTGTGCTCCATAACAGTATTGCCGCCAGTCCAATAAGCGTTGCTCTTTTTCTGTCCATTACGTCTTCATCGCTAATAAAATCAAAGGAAAAATTTATAGCATTAATTCGGCAACCGCCGCGAATAATTCTCTTAAGCGCTTAACCCTAAAGGATTATTCAAACGCGGCAGCAGTGACTATTAAGGGGGCGAAGTCAGGCGACCTTGATTTGACGCAAAAAAAACAGAGGCTTTGCTGTTAGTTTGCGGCGCGAAGTCTTATTCGAACACGAGGACAACAATGGACGTCAGCCGCAGACATTTTTTCAAAATCTGCGCGGGCGGTATGGCCGGAACAACGGCAGCCATGCTGGGATTTGCTCCCAAAATGGCGCTGGCTCAGGCACGCAACTATAAGCTGCTGCGCGCGAAAGAGATCCGTAACACCTGCACATACTGCTCCGTAGGTTGTGGGCTTTTAATGTATAGCCTGGGCGATGGCGCGAAGAACGCCAGAGAAGCGATTTACCATATTGAAGGGGATCCGGATCATCCGGTGAGCCGCGGGGCGCTGTGCCCGAAAGGGGCGGGGCTGCTGGACTATGTGCACAGCGAAAATCGCCTGCGCTACCCGGAATACCGCGCGCCGGGTTCGGATAAATGGCAGCGAATCTCCTGGGATGAGGCCTTCTCCCGCATTGCAAAATTAATGAAAGCCGACCGCGACGCCAACTTTATTGAAAAGAACGCGCAGGGCGTAACGGTTAACCGCTGGCTTTCCACCGGTATGCTGTGCGCCTCGGCGGCGAGTAATGAAACCGGCATGCTGACGCAAAAATTTGTGCGCTCTCTCGGCATGCTGGCGGTAGACAACCAGGCGCGCGTCTGACACGGACCAACGGTAGCAAGTCTTGCTCCAACATTTGGTCGCGGTGCGATGACCAACCACTGGGTTGATATCAAAAACGCTAACGTCGTGGTGGTGATGGGCGGTAACGCCGCAGAAGCCCATCCGGTGGGATTCCGCTGGGCGATGGAGGCAAAAAACAACAACGATGCGACGCTTATCGTCGTCGATCCGCGCTTTACGCGCACGGCATCGGTGGCCGATATCTATGCGCCAATCCGCTCCGGCACGGACATTACGTTCCTGTCCGGCGTCCTGCTGTACCTGATCGAAAACAACAAAATTAACGCGGAATACGTTAAGCATTACACCAACGCGAACCTGCTGGTGCGGGATGATTTTGCCTTCGATGACGGGCTATTTAGCGGCTATGACGCCGAAAAACGCCAGTACGATAAATCGTCCTGGAACTATCAGTTCGACGAAAACGGCTATGCGCTGCGTGATGAAACGCTGACGCACCCGCGCTGCGTGTGGAATCTGCTGAAAGAGCACGTATCCCGCTATACGCCGGACGTGGTGGAAAACATCTGCGGTACGCCAAAAGCGGACTTCCTGAAGGTGTGTGAAGTGCTGGCCTCAACCAGCGCCGCAGACAGAACCACCACGTTCCTGTACGCGCTGGGCTGGACGCAGCATACCGTCGGCGCGCAGAACATCCGCACCATGGCGATGATCCAGCTGCTGCTCGGCAATATGGGCATGGCGGGCGGTGGCGTAAACGCGCTGCGCGGTCACTCCAACATTCAGGGCTTAACAGACCTTGGCCTGCTGTCGACCAGCCTGCCGGGCTACCTGACGCTGCCGTCTGAAAAGCAGACCGATCTGCAAACGTATCTTGAGGCCAATACGCCGAAAGCGACGCTGCCGGATCAGGTCAACTACTGGAGCAACTATCCGAAGTTCTACGTCAGCCTGATGAAATCCTTCTACGGCGACGCGGCGCAGAAGGAGAACGACTGGGGCTTTGAGTGGCTGCCTAAGTGGGACCAGGCTTACGACGTCATCAAGTATTTCAACATGATGGATAAGGGCAACGTCACGGGCTATATCTGCCAGGGCTTTAACCCGGTGGCCTCCTTCCCGGACAAAAACAAAGTCGTCCGCAGCCTGAGCAAGCTGAAGTACATGGTGGTTATCGATCCGCTGGTGACCGAGACCTCCACCTTCTGGCAGAACCACGGGGAATCAAACGATGTCGATCCGGCGTCGATTCAGACCGAGGTGTTCCGCCTGCCGTCCACCTGCTTTGCGGAAGAGGATGGCTCCATCGCTAACTCCGGCCGCTGGCTGCAGTGGCACTGGAAAGGTCAGGATGCACCGGGCGAAGCGCGTAATGACGGCGAAATCCTCGCCGGGATTTACCATCGCCTGCGCGAAATGTACCGCACCGAAGGCGGCAAGGGCGCTGAGCCGCTGCTGAAAATGGGCTGGGACTACAAGCAGCCGGACCATCCTGAGTCTGAAGAAGTCGCCAAAGAGAACAACGGCGTGGCGCTGGCGGATCTCTATGACGCAAACGGCAACCTGGTGGCGAAGAAAGGCCAGCTGCTGAACAGCTTTGCGCTGCTGCGTGACGACGGCACGACGGCATCGTCCTGCTGGATCTACACCGGCAGCTGGACGGAGCAAGGCAACCAGATGGCAAACCGCGATAACGCCGACCCGTCCGGGCTGGGCAATACGCTGGGCTGGGCATGGGCGTGGCCGCTGAACCGTCGCGTGCTGTACAACCGCGCGTCTGCGGACGTAAACGGCAAGCCGTGGGATCCGAAGCGCATGCTGATCCAGTGGAACGGGGCGAAGTGGACGGGTAACGATATCCCGGACTACAACACTGCCGCGCCGGGCAGCAACACCGGGCCGTTTATCATGCAGCCGGAAGGGTTGGGACGTCTGTTTGCCCTCAACAAGCTGGCAGAAGGGCCGTTCCCGGAACACTACGAGCCGATGGAAACGCCGCTGGGGACTAACCCGCTGCACCCGAACGTGGTCTCAAGCCCGGTGGTGCGTATCTACGAAGAGGACGTGCTGCGCCTGGGCAAAAAGGACAAGTTCCCGTACGTCGGAACGACCTACCGCCTGACCGAGCATTTCCATACCTGGACCAAGCACGCGCGGCTTAACGCCATCGCGCAGCCGGAACAGTTTGTGGAGATCAGCGAAACGCTGGCGAAGGTGAAAGGCATTGCCAACGGCGACCGTGTGAAGGTGAGCAGCAAGCGCGGTTTTATTCGCGCGGTGGCGGTGGTGACCCGTCGTTTGCAAAGTCTGAACGTGCACGGCCAGCAGGTGGAAACCGTCGGCATCCCGCTGCACTGGGGCTTTGAGGGCGTGGCGCAGAAAGGCTACATCGCCAACACCCTGACGCCTAACGTCGGCGATTCCAACTCGCAAACGCCGGAGTACAAGGCGTTTCTGGTCAACATCGAGAAAGCGTAAGGAGCGATTGAATGGCGATGGAAACACAAGACGTTATCAAACGCTCCGCGACCAACCCGATAACGCCCGCGCCGCGCGCGCGGGACTACAAGGCAGAGGTCGCCAAGCTTATCGACGTCTCCTCCTGCGTGGGCTGTAAAGCCTGCCAGGTGGCCTGCTCGGAGTGGAACGATATCCGCGATGAGGTGGGGCACTGCGTTGGGGTCTACGACAATCCGGCTGACCTGAGCGCCAAATCCTGGACGGTAATGCGCTTTAGCGAAACCGAGCAGAACGGCAGGCTGGAGTGGCTTATCCGCAAAGACGGCTGCATGCACTGTGAAGATCCGGGCTGCCTGAAGGCGTGCCCGTCTGCCGGTGCGATTATTCAGTACGCCAACGGGATCGTCGACTTCCAGCAGGACAACTGCATCGGCTGCGGCTACTGCATTGCGGGCTGTCCGTTTAATATCCCGCGCCTCAATAAAGAGGATAACCGGGTATACAAATGCACCTTGTGCGTGGACCGCGTCAGCGTCGGGCAGGAGCCTGCCTGCGTCAAGACCTGTCCGACCGGCGCGATCCACTTCGGCACCAAGAAAGAGATGCTGGACGTGGCGCAGGCGCGGGTGGACAAGCTGAAAGCGCGCGGCTACGACAAGGCGGGCATTTACAACCCGCAGGGGGTAGGCGGCACGCACGTGATGTACGTGCTGCACCATAACGACCAGCCGGAGCTGTACCACAATCTGCCGAAAGATCCGGCGATCGATACCTCGATCAACCTGTGGAAAGGGGCGCTCAAACCGCTCTCTGCGGCGGGCTTTATCGCCACCTTTGCGGGGCTGATTTATCACTACATCGGTATCGGGCCAAACAAAGAGGTGGATGACGACGAGGAGGAGCATCATGAGTAAGTCGAAAATGATTGTGCGCACGAAGTTTATCGACCGCGCCTGTCACTGGACGGTGGTGATCTGCTTCTTCCTGGTGGCGGTGTCGGGGATTTCGTTCTTCTTCCCGACGCTGCAGTGGCTGACCGAGACCTTCGGTACGCCGCAGATGGGGCGCATTCTGCACCCGTTCTTCGGCGTGCTGATTTTCGTGGTGCTGATGTTTATGTTCGTGCGTTTTGTTCATCACAACATTCCGGACAAGCAGGATATCCCGTGGGTAAAAGGGATTGTTGAAGTTCTGAAAGGCAACGAGCATAAAGTCGCGAAGGTGGGCAAATACAACGCCGGGCAGAAGATGATGTTCTGGACCATCATGAGCATGATTTTTGTGCTGCTGGTGACCGGCGTAATTATCTGGCGTCCGTATTTTGCCCAGTATTTCCCCATTCAGGTCATTCGCTACGCGCTGCTGATCCACGCCACGTCGGCCATCATTCTGATCCACGCTATCCTGATCCATATGTATATGGCGTTCTGGGTGAAAGGATCGATTAAAGGGATGATTGAGGGGAAGGTGAGCCGTCGCTGGGCGCAGAAACACCACCCGCGCTGGTATCGTGATGTGGAACGTCTGGAAGCGAAACAGGAAAGTACGGAAGGAATGAAGTGAGCCCTGCGCCGTCGGCTTTGTCCGGCGGCGCTGCGCTTGCGCGGGCCTACCCCTGCTATATCAGAACCGCTCCTCCACATACCGGAACGGGTATTTTGTGGGTTTAACTTTACCAATTTTGCGTTTCGGTAAATCCACCTTTTCAACGTGTATTTCTTTATACGGAATTTGGGTTAGCAGGTGCGAAATAATATTCAGGCGCACGCGTTTTTTATCTTCTGAACGCGCCACAAACCACGGCGCCCAGGCGGTATCGGTGGCTTCAAACATCGCGTCGCGTGCGCGGGTATACTCGTCCCATAGGTTAAAGGATTTAATATCCATCGGCGATAGCTTCCAGATTTTACGACCATCGTTAATACGGTCGCGCAGGCGGCGCTCCTGCTCTTTCGGCGTCACCTCCAGCCAGTACTTAAGCAGAATAATACCGGCATCCACCATCGCTTTTTCCATCACCGGCGTGCCGTCCAAAAATTTCTCCACCTGTTCCTCAGTGCAGAAACCCATTACCCGCTCGACACCCGCGCGGTTGTACCAGCTGCGGTCGAAAATGACGATCTCCCCGGCGGCAGGCAAATGGGGAACATAACGTTGAAAATAGAGCTGGGTTTTCTCTTTCTCGGTGGGTGCCGGGAGGGCAACAACGCGAAACACGCGAGGGCTGACGCGCTCGGTGATCGCTTTAATAGTACCGCCTTTACCGGCGCCGTCGCGTCCTTCAAAAACAATACACACTTTGAGTCCTTTGGCGACGACCCACTGCTGGAGCTTTACCAGTTCCACATGTAGGCGACGAAGCTCTTTTTCGTACTCTTTGGTCTTCAGCGCGGGGTTAACCAGGCTATCTACGCTCGCTTTGGTCACGGTCACTGCTTTGGTTTTATTCTGTTTTGCGTTTCCCATGATAATCCTCATCTCCGGATCGGGTGATGTGCTTAGAAGGAACTAACACTTTGAAGTGTAATGCTGACCTGCAACCTTCGCGGGAATTTTTGACATATGTGCCTGATAAGCGAGTTTCGCTTCTGCAGGTAAAGGGTTAGAATGAAGAAAGGTACTGTATGAATAAACAGGTGGGTGTGATGGCATTGATTTTTGAGGGCGAAAAAATCGGTCGTACTCGTTTTACCGGCGAGAAAATAGAGAATGCGATCTTTCGTAACTGCGACTTTTCAGGCACGGATTTAACCAGCACGGAGTTTATCGGCTGTCAGTTCTATGACCGGGAAAGCCAGCAGGGCGGTAAGTTTACTCGGGCGCAGCTTAAAGATGCTATTTTCAAAAGCTGCGATTTATCGATGGCGGACTTCAGGCATTCTAATGCCTTAGGCATCGAAATTCGTGAGTGCAGGGCGCAAGGGGCTGATTTTCGCGGGGCCAGTTTTATGAACATGATCACTACGCGTACCTGGTTTTGCAGTGCTTACATAACAAAAAGCAACCTGAGCTATGCCAATTTTTCGAAGGTGGTTCTGGAAAAATGCGAGCTGTGGGAAAACCGCTGGAACGGTGCGCAAATACTCGGTGCCACCTTCAGCGGCTCGGATCTGTCGGGGGGCGAGTTCTCCTCTTTTGACTGGCGGGCGGCCAATTTTACTCACTGCGACCTGACCAACTCAGAACTGGGTGAACTGGACGTGCGTGGTATTGATTTGCAGGGTGTCAAACTGGACAGCTATCAGATTGCCCAACTGATGGATCGGCTTGGCATCGTGGTTTTGGGCTAGCGGTATTCACAGCCTTACCTGAATTAATGGATTAACCTGTCAGCCACCTGATTTGAACTGGCTCACCATACCAGATTGTTTGATAATGCCCGTCGCGAATAGTTAACCCGTGGTCGTGGTATGAAAAAAACAATCTTTTCGTTGGCGCTTGGTACGTTTGGTCTGGGAATGGCCGAATTCGGCGTGATGGGCGTGTTGACGGAACTGGCGAAGGACACCGGGATTTCGATTCCCTCCGCCGGAAACATGATCTCCTTTTACGCCTTCGGCGTGGTGATCGGCGCACCGATTGTGGCGCTGTTTTCCAGCCGGTTCTCGCTGAAAACAACATTACTGTTCTTAGTGGCGATGTGCGTCATCGGGAATGCCGTGTTCAGCATTTCGCATTCTTACGTCGGGCTGGCAACAGGCCGCTTAATTTCTGGTTTCCCACACGGCGCGATTTTCGGCGTAGGGGCGATAATCCTCTCCAAAATTGCGCCGCCGGGAAAAGTCACGATCGCGGTGGCCGGTATGATCGCCGGAATGACCGTTGCCAATCTTGTCGGCGTACCGCTCGGGACGTGGCTTGGGCATGAGTACAGCTGGCGCTACACCTTTTTCCTCATTGCTGCCTTTGATGTGCTGGTGATCCTCTCCGTGTTGCTGTGGGTGCCGACGCTGCACGATAAATCCGAGATCAAATTGACCGAGCAGTTCCACTTTCTGAAAAAACCAGAACCCTGGCTGATTTTTGCCGCCACCATGTTTGGCAACGCCGGTGTCTTCGCGTGGTTCAGCTTCGTTAAGCCGTTTATGGTCAATGTATCCGGCTTCACCGAAGGCACGATGACCGTCATCATGATGCTGATGGGGCTTGGCATGGTGCTGGGCAATCTGCTGAGCGGTAAACTCTCGGGGCGTTTTAGCCCGCTGCGCATTGCGGCCACCACCGACATGGTGATTGTTGCCACACTGCTGCTGCTTTTCGCCTTTGGCGAACTGAAAACGGCCTCGCTGGTCATGGGCTTTGTCTGCTGTGCAGGCCTGTTTGCACTTTCCGCACCGCTGCAAATTCTTCTGCTGCAGAATGCGAAAGGGGGTGAAATGCTGGGTGCGGCGGGCGGACAGATGGCCTTTAATCTGGGTAGCGCGGTAGGGGCATACTTTGGCGGGATGATGATTACGCTCGGCTTTAGCTGGAGCTATGTCACGCTGCCAGCGGCGTTGTTGTCCTTCGCTGCGATGACCTCGCTGTTGATGTATGGCCATCTCTGCGCCAAAAAACGTCAGGCCAACGCGCGCGCGCTGGCCTGATTTTTTTCAGGCAAGCCAGGGCTCACCCAGGGTCAACATCAGACGGTTGGCCCAGGCAAAGAACGCGGCGGATTGCAGCAGATCGAGCTGTTCAAGCGTATCCAGCTTCTGTTTTTCCAGCTCAGCCAGATGGCCCGGCGTGGCGGCCGGTGGCGTGACCGACAGCGCCGCCGCATAGTTGATTTCCGCCTGCCAGCGCGCAGACTGCCCCTCGCTCAGAGAGCGCCCCGGCCTGACGGCCAGAAGGGTTTCCACCGCGCCGTCGTCCTTTGACAGCTGGCTCGCTTTGCGCGCATGGACAGATGCGCAGTAAATGCAGCCGTTGATTTTACTGGCTACCGTCGCGGCCAGCTCGCGTTCAGCACGCGGTAATCCTCCGGGCGTGTAAAAAATCCCTTTATCCGTTAACGTGCGCTGTTCCAGAACCGGCAGATTGCGGCCCAGCAGGCGGAAATAGTCAGATTCCGTATGGCCAAATTTGGCGAGAATGGCCACTTCATCATCGTTAAATTCTGCCAGAGGTTTAGCGGCAATCCATGGCTCCCAGCCCAGTTCCTGCTGGGTGAACGCGACGGGGGCCGATTTACCGGTGGCAGTGGCAGCGTGGGTGTGCCATGCCCCCGCCGCGACGGGCGTATCGCTGGCTGCGATGGGTTTATCGTTCAGTAAACGAAGCCCGGCAATAAGTCGGCTCTGGAAGCTGACGAAGGCGATCAGTTGAGCAAGGGTGACAATGCCTTCTTTGCTCCATCCCGCCTTTACAAGCGCCTGTAATGCGCCGGGTGTGGCGTCGACCGGAGAGAAGGTGAGCAGGCGGGCAAAGTTCAGCGCAGCGGTCAGGCGCCCGGAGGTCGGATCGGCCAGCCCAAATCCGGCATAGTGCGCCGCCAGCGCCTCTGCGTTGTGCCATTTTGCGACCTTCGCCGCCACGGCAAAGCGTTCATCCCGCACAAATGCCGCATCCTGCTGGCTGAATAAAATTTCATAACTGCCCTGAGCGTGACGCGTGGCGGCGTCCCGCGTGGCCCGCGCCTCGGCCAGCGGCGAACCGGGCACGATTTCCGCCAGTTCGGCGAGAATATCCTGACTTAAAGCCATACGTGTCTCCTCAAACAATGTGGGGGGCGATATGTTCTGCAATCAGTTCAATCGATCGTAGGGTGTCCTGGTGCGACGGTTCTACCGAATGCACCTGGAATGAGATATCCGTGGCGCGGGCCAGTACGCTGTCCGCTTTAAGCGAGTTCAGTACCGTTTCCGGCGACCCAATATGCGCATCGAATTGCCTGCGATAATCCGTGACGGTGTCACCTGTTACCTGGTGTCCCGCCGCGCGATGCTGCTGCGCCTGTCGGGTTAAGCCCGGCGTCGCCACCTTCAGCGCATAGTCATCGCTGTCGGCGACGAACGCCGTGCGGGAGGCCAGGATCCGAGGCGCGATACCGGCGGGTAGCGCGTCAAGATAGGCGTCAACAATCGGGTTCTGGATCTGGTCGAGCGTTAAATCCAGCCGATCTGCCGGGCGCGGCTGCGTGCGGGAGAGCATTAAACCGTGTCCGGCCCGCGCGGCGCGCGCGGCACCGTCAACGGAGAAGGTGGCAATCCAGATACGGTCGGCCAGCTGTGGCGCAGGCGGATAAAGGTGGTTATCCGGATGGGTAAGCGAATCCCCGCGCCAGGCGCTCTGGATCGTGTGCAAATGGTCAGCGAAGGCCGCGCCGCGTTCTTCAAACGTCAGGCCAAAGGGCAGAAAAGAGGTCGGCGTGCCGCCGGAACCAAAACCGACTTCAAGACGGCCATCGGCGAGTAAATCCAGCACGGCGGCATCTTCCGCGACGCGCAGCGGGTTTTCCATCGGCAGGGTGATGATGGCCGTGCCCAGACGGATGGTTTCGGTATGCGCGGCGACGTGCGCCAGAAACAGCAGCGGCGACGGCAGGCCGCCCTCATTTTCGTGGAAGTGGTGCTGCGCAATCCAGGCGCTGTCAAAACCGTGGCGTTCGGCGTGGCGGATCTGTTCAGTTGCCAGACGATAGCGCTCCTTCGGCGTAGCGTCGTCAAGCAGGCGGGTGAAAAACCCCAGGCGTTTTCGCGTCATGCGAACTCCTCCGTTGCGGGTGAAAAATGGGGAATGGCGTCAATCAGCTCGCGGGTATAATCGTTCTGCGGCGACGCGAATAAGGTTCCGACGTCGCCCTGTTCGACCACCTGACCGCTGCGCAGCACCGTGACGCTGTGGGCGATCCGGCGGACGGTAGACAGATCGTGCGTGATAAAGAGGTAGGTCAATCCCAGCTGCTGCTGCAGTTGCTGAAGCAGAGCCAGAATCTGCGCCTGCACGGTGACGTCCAGCGCGGAGGTGGCTTCATCCAGCACCAGAATGGTCGGCTCCAGGATTAGCGCCCGGGCGATAGCAACGCGCTGACGCTGTCCGCCTGAAAGTTCCCGGGCGGTGCGGGTAAGGAGTTCGACGGGCAGGGCAACCCACTGCGCCACTGTCTCCACCTGGACCTTTCGCTCCGCCTTACCGAGGCGAGAAAAATTCTTCAGGGGCTCTTCGATGATCTCGAACAGCGTCTGACGCGGGTCGAGAGAGGCAAACGGGTTCTGGTAGACAAACTGGATCTTCTGGCGCAGCTGACGGCGGGCCTCCCGGCTGAGCGCGGTGGCATCAATATCATCAATGATGACCTGCCCGCGGTCGGCCTGTTCAAAACCGAGCAAAATACGGGCGAGGGTGGTTTTCCCGGATCCCGATTCGCCGACCAACGCGTGCGTGCTGCCGCGCGTCACGTCAAAGCTGACGTCGTCCAGCGCCTGAAGCCGATGCCCTTTGCCCAGCGAGAACTGCTTGCTGATGGACAGCGCGCGAATGGCAGGCGAGGCGAGCGAGCGCCCCGAGACTGGCGCGATAGTCAGTCGCTGGCCCTGTAAATCGCTTAACAGCTGGCGGGTATAGGCATGCTGCGGGGCGCGGACGATATCATCGGTCGCGCCGTGCTCCTGCACTTCACCGTGGCGGAACACCAGCAGCCTGTCGGCGCGCTGTGCGGCCAGCGCCAGATCGTGAGTCACAAACAGAACGGCGGTTCCCGATTCCCGGCGCAGGATATCCAGCAGATCGAGAATGCGTTTTTGCACCGTTACATCCAGCGCGCTGGTCGGCTCATCGGCAACGATCACATCCGGGCGCAGGGCAATGGCGATGGCAATCAACACGCGCTGTTTCATCCCGCCGGAGAGCTGATGGGGATACTGCGTCATGCGCTGTTCGGGGTGGCTCAGGCCGACCTTTGTCAGCAGGGCGAGCACCTGCTCGTCGCGCTCGGCGCGGGTCACTTTCTGGTGTAGCTGAATAATTTCTCCGACCTGCGCACCGATGGTTTTCACCGGGTTAAGCGAATTACCCGGATCCTGCGGAACCAGGCTAATTCGCGCCCCGCGAAGAGTATCGAGACGCTTCGCGGACCATCGGCTAATCTCCTCGCCGTTGAGCGATATTTTTCCCGCATCGCGCCGGGCGTTGTCAGCCAGCAGGCCAATGATCGCCTGTGCCGTGGTTGTTTTGCCGGATCCGGATTCGCCGACAAACGCCAGCATTTCCCCTCGCCAGAGCGTGAAGCTGACGTTATGCACCACCTCTCGCCACTGGCGCGCGGTACGGTAGCTGATCGTCAAATTTTCCACTGAGAGTACGGTCACTAGCGACCTCCGCTGAACTGTTGGCTGATACGGTTGGTGGCCAGCACCACGGCGATGACAACCGCGCCGGGGAAGGTGGTGAGCCACCAGGCGGTAGAGAGATAGTTACGGCCTTCGGCAATCAGTAAGCCCCATTCCGGCACGGGCGGCGGGGTGCCGTAGCCGAGAAAGCTCAGCGTGGAGAGCGCCAGGATGGCCTGTCCAAACTGCAGCGTGGCAAAGGCAAGGACGGCGGTTAAGGCGTTGGGCAGGATGTGTCGCCACAGCACGGCGAAAAACGTCCCGCCGCTGCCAAACGCCGCCTCGACGTAATCCGTGTGCCGGATGCGCACCACTTCACCGCGCGCGAGGCGGGCGAAGCTGGCAATGGAGGCCACGCCGACGGCAATCGCGGCGTTAACGGTGCCAAACCCGAGCAGAATAATCACCGTCAGCGAGAGCAGCAGGGACGGGATGGACAGCAGCACGTCAACAAAACGCATCAGCAGAGACTCGACGCGTCCGGCGAACGCCCCGGCGATCACCCCTAAGCCGGTACCGACCACCAGACCCATCGTCACGGCGGCCAGCGCCGCGCTCAGGGAGTGTGATGCACCGTAGACAATACGCGTGTAAACATCGCGGCCAAGCTGATCGGTGCCGAGCCAGTGTCCCGCCTGCGGCGCCAGGCGTTGTGCCCCGGCGATGCCCTCAATCGGGCTGTAGTGGGTTACCAGGCCGGGCGCCACGGCGGCAAAAGCGGCGAGAATAATCACCCCCCATGCCAGCCACAATCCCGGCTGCCATTCCACTCCCTGCCACACGGGAACGCGTTTTCGCGCGGCGGCAGCGTAATCGACCAGACTCATGATGCACCTCCGGTAACGGTTTGCAGACGGGGATCCAGCAGCGGCATCAGCAGATCCACCAGCAGATTGATCAGGACAAAACCCAGGGCAGAAATCATCACTACCGCCTGAAGTACGGCGATATCCTGGTTATTCACCGCCTGCTGGGTCAGCTGTCCGAGCCCGCTGCGGCCAAAAACGGTCTCGGTGATCAGCGCCCCGGCAATCAGCTCGCCCAGCAGCAGCCCGGCAATGTTCAGGACCGGCAGCAGGGCGTTGCCGGTAACGTGACGCCACAGGACGGCGGTTTCACTCAACCCTTTAGCACGGGCGACGGCGACAAACGGCTGCGTCGTCACCTGGTCCAGACTGCGCATCAGAATTTGTGCCAGCGGGGCGGAGATCGGGATCGCGACGGTCACGATCGGAAGGATCAGTCCCTGCAGCGGCGTCGGGTTAATTACCGGGATCAGCCGCAGCTGGAAAGAGAAAAGCTGAATCAGGGCAATGCCAAGCCAGAAGGTGGGCAGCGAGATAAACAGCACGGGTAAAGACTGGAGGGTATTACTCAGCCAGCGCAGACCCGGCAGGCGGGAGGCAAAGGCCAACGCAAACGCCAGCAGGACCGCGAGCACAAACGCGGGCAGAGCGAGGCTCAGGGTATCCGGCAGATTGCTGGCAATCAGCTCGCTGACCGGCACTCCGGCCTGTAACGAATAGCCGAAATCCCCGCGCAGCATCGCCAGCAGCGTGTGGCCGTATTGCTGCCACAGCGGGCTGTCCGCGCCGTAGGCCACGCGCATCTCCTCGATTTGCGCCGGGCTTAAGCCCAGGTCCGGGTTCTGAAATTTAATCAGCACCGCGTCGCCCGGCAGCACCTGGAGCAACACGAACGAGAGGGTAAAGGCGGCCCACAGCACCAGCAGCCCGTGCCCAAAGCGTTGAAGAAGTGCGTGGCGCATCGTCAGCTCCTCAGTGTTTCTCAATCCACGCGCCGTAGAACGACGGGCGGCCTACCGCTTCAAAATTGACGCCTTTCAGCCACGGCGCACCGGCAAAGACCTGCGGCTCTTCGAAAATCGGAATGACGTAGGCGTTATCCAGCAGGTAGCGCTGGGCGTCCCCCGCCAGTTGCAGGCGTTTTTGCGGATCGACCTCAGCCGAAATGTTCACCAGCAGTTCATTCAGCTTGTCGTCTCGGAAGTTTTTGACCTTGTCGCTTGATCCGCCTTTTTGCAGCAGCGCGTCGCGGTTAGCCGGGTAGAACATGCTTTTCACCACGTCAGGATCGGCGCGGCCGACTTCGGAGACGGTTAACGGGGTTTTCAGCGGGTCGAGGTTATCCAGCGTGCGGCTGCCTGCGTCACCGGCTTTGACGCTCAGCGCCACGCCCACCTGGCGCCACTGCTGGGCAACCAGCTGCAGCACCTCTTTGTTTTGCGGCTGCGGCAGGGATTCATACACCGTCAGTGCCAGACGTTGGCCGTTTTTGGCACGGATCCCGTCGCCGCCTGCTTTCCAGCCTGCCTCGTCCAGCAGCCGGTTGGCTTTAGCCGGGTCAAAGGTCAATTTATCGCTGAGATCGACAAAGCCTGCGGCGGAATCGGCAATCACTGACTTCGCCTGCGGATAGTTGGCCGAGAAGAGGGTCTCGACCACCTGTTTGGCATTGGTGGCATGCAGCAGCGCCTGGCGTACGCGAATATCAGAGACCAGCGGATTATCCGGGCGGAAGCTGATGCTGTCGTTCACCCCGCGCGTCGGGGCGGCGTAGATCTTATAACCCTGGTCTGTCGCCTGCTTTTCGTCATACGCCTGCACCTGGCGAATAATGTCGGCCTGACCGGCCAGCAGGGCGCCGACGCGTACGCTGTCTTCCTGAGTGACGATAAACTTAATGCCATCGAGATTGGCTGGCCCCTGTTGCGCCAGATTTTTGGGGCCCCACTGATAGTCTTTGCGCGCTTCGAGCGTCACTTCACGGCCCAGTTTCTCGTCCTTCACCACAAACGGGCCGGAGCCAATGATATGGCGGGCATCCCCCAGCTCTTCGAAGTTGCGCTTCAGCGTGCTGAGCGAAACCAGACCCGAGCCAATGGTGGCGGTGCCTTGCAGGAAACCCGGCGACGGTTTTTTGAAGTAGAACTTCACGGTCAGCGGGTCGATGACTTCGCTGCGATCGTAGTTATTGATCACTTCTGACACCGGCAGGCGCTGCGCCTTATTACCTAAACCGTAGGTATCAAAATTTTTCGCCACGGCGTTCGCGTCCAGCGGCGTGCCGTCGGAGAAGGTGATGTCGGGACGAAGTTTAAAGGTGTATTCGGTTTTATCGGCGTTGGTGGTCCAGCTTTCTGCCACCCAGGGTTCCACCTGCAGCGTCTTTGGGTTCTGCCACGTCAGCTTGTCGGTGATTTGATTCAGAATACCGCCGTTCGGGTAAAAGCCACCGGCGGGCGGATAGAGGTTGGTGTGCGCCTGTTGCTCCAGATAAATCAGCGTGCCGCCTTTGACGGGCGCATCTGCTGCCCAGGCTGCGGTTGTCGCCAGAATCAGCGCCGTCAGCAGCGGCAGACGAAATGGGGTTTGCATGGTGAATTCCTTTGTTATCTTCTTGTTAGCGTCGGATTCATCATCGGGCGCGGGGGAAAACAAGGGAACAAAGGAATTAAGATAAGGATTGCCGGAAAATGGCTATAAAAAAAACCGCCCCGGAGAGGAGCGGTGATAAAAGATGATCGCTTATGAACGCAGGTCGATCACCATACGGCCACGGATCTGGCCCTGTTCCATCTCTTTAAAGATGGCGTTGATGTCCTCCAGAGGGCGCATCGTCACTTTCGGCACAACCTTACCTTCCGCGGCGAACTGGAAGGCTTCCTGCAGATCCTGACGGGTGCCGACCAGCGAACCGACAACCTGAATGCCGTCCAGCACCAGACGCGGAATGTCGAGGCTCATTGCTTCCGGCGGCAGACCAACCGCAACCACGCGGCCACCGGCACGCACGGCATCAACGGCTGAGTTGAATGCCGCTTTTGCAACGGCAGTGACGACTGCGGCATGCGCGCCGCCGGTTTTCTCCTGCACAATTTTCGCGGCATCTTCACTTCGGGAGTTGATGGTTAAATCCGCACCCATGCTGGCCGCCAGCTTCAGCTGTTCGTCGTTAACGTCAAGGGCGATGACTTTGGCGTTAAAGACGTTTTTGGCGTACTGCAGCGCGAGGTTGCCCAGCCCGCCCAGACCGTAAATCGCAATCCACTGGCCTGGTTTGATTCCGGACACTTTCACCGCTTTGTAGGTGGTAACGCCAGCGCAGGTGATACTGCTGGCCGCCGCGGATTCCAGACCGTCCGGCACTTTTACGGCGTAGTCAGCGGTGACGATGCACTCTTCCGCCATGCCGCCGTCAACGGAGTAACCCGCGTTTTTCACGTCGCGGCACAGAGTTTCGTTGCCGGTATTACAGTATTCGCAGTGGCCGCAGCCTTCGAAAAACCACGCCACGCTTGCGCGGTCGCCGACTTTCAGCGACTTCACGCCAGGGCCGACTTCTTTTACGATACCAATCCCTTCGTGGCCCAGGATAACCCCGGTTTTATCGCCGAAATCACCGTTCTTCACGTGGAGATCGGTATGGCATACGCCACAGCATTCCATCTTCAGCAGGGCTTCCCCGTGCTTTAGCGGGCGTAAGGTTTTTTCGGTGACGTTGACCTGATGATCCTGAGTGACAACAGCAGCCTTCATGTGTATCTCCTTGTTCATGATAAGAATCTGCATAGCAGGTGTAGTACCCCATAAGGATTAATACATTAGCCTGGTAATGCAAGGCTGCGGCAACATAATGTCATCATTTAAGCCGATTTCAGATTAAGAATACGGCGTTCCTCTAATAATTTAGGGGGAAAATACTGGCCCGACGAGAGAAACTCGCCGGGCGCAGATTTACAGCAGTGCTTCTATCTCCTCAATCTCTTTACGCCATTGCGCCTGCAGCTGCGGCTTTTGATGCTTCGGCTTACGCGCCAGATCGTCTTCCAGCAGCGTTTCCAGCGCGACCAGCCGTTCGAGCAGATCGTCATACGGCGAGGATTGAACCGTCTCCGCATTCATGACTGGCGCGGCGGTGGTCACCAGACCCGCGCTTTCACGCAGGCGCTCAAACACCGCTTCGGCATCGTGCCATTCGCTCAGCTTGCCATTCTCAATCAGCCAGAAACGGTTGCAGCTTTGGCTTATTAACTGACGGTCATGGCTGACCAGCAGCACGCCGCCTTCGAACTGCTGAAGGGTTTGTGCCAGCGCCGCTTTGCCTTCCATGTCCAGGTGGTTGGTCGGCTCATCCAGCATCAGCAGACTATAGCGGGCAAGCGTCAGGCCAACGAACAGCAGGCGCGAGCGTTCGCCACCGCTGAGCGTGCTGACCGTTTGCCCGTGACGCGCCCACGGGAAACCCGCGCTTATCAGCGCCATTTTGCGGTTCTGCGGATCCGGCGCGAACGGCTCCAGTGCGTCAAGCAGCGTGGCGTTGTCCGCAAGCTGATGAAGCGTCTGGTCGTAATAGCCTGGCGACACGCGCGGATGGATTTTCAACCCGCTGTCTGCGGGCTCATCGGCAAACTGTTGCCAGATAAGCCTCATCAGCGACGATTTGCCGCAGCCGTTACGACCGACAATCGCCACGCGATCGCCGCTTTTCAGCCGCGCCATGTCGATGTTAAACAGCGGCGGTAGCCCGGGCGCAGGCGGGACGCTGAGGTTCTCCATCTCCAGCAGACGGTCTGCCCGCAGCGCGTCGCCGCGCAGGGTTAACGTCCACTGGCTGCCTGCTGTGAGCGCCGTCTGGCTCTCCTTCAGCCGTTCGACCTGCTTTTCCATCTGTTTGGCTTTGCGGGCCAGGTCTTCGTTGTCGTAAACCTTGCCCCAGGTCGCCAGCCGTTTCGCGCTGGCGGTCACGCGGTCGATCTCCTTTTGCTCCGCCTTGTGGCGCTGCGCGTCGCTCTCATCCTTTGCTTCAAGCGCCTCGCGGGCAGCGGTGCAGGGAAGGGCGAAGTAGTGCAGCGTCTTATCGCGCAGGATCCAGCTGCCGTTGGTGACGGCATCCAGCAGCTGTCTGTCATGCGAAACCAGCACGAAGCTGCCTGACCAGTTCTGTAGAAAGTGTTCCAGCCACAGCAGGGTTGGCAAATCGAGATGGTTACTTGGCTCATCGAGCAGGAGCAGGTCCGGTTCGTGAATCAGCGCCCGCGCCAGCAGCAGGCGGGTGTGTTGCCCGCCGCTGAGCGTGGCGGATTGCAGCATCATATCCTGCGGCGTGAAGCCCATGCTCGCCAGCAGCGTTTCGGCTTTCCAGCGCAGGCTATCGCGCTCAGCTAAAGGCAGCAGTGCGAGTACGGCATCCAGCATGGACAGTGGGAAAATGGCGTCCGGTAGATGTTGCTCCACGCGCGCCATCAGGCAGTGTCCGGCCAGCGCTACCGTGCCAGCGGCGGGGGAGTCAGTGCCGTCCAGCACCTTTAGCAGCGTACTTTTGCCGCATCCGTTGTCGCCCAGCAGGCCAATGCGGTCGCCTTTTTTCAGCGTAAAGGAGAGTGAGTCGAAGAGCGTGCCAAACGCCGTATCAACGCGTAAAGATTGTGCAGTGAGTAAAGTGCTCATTGTTGCTTACCCAAGAGTTACAGGCATGTTTATGCCTCGTCAAACATCGCTGACGATAACTCAGTAAGCCCGAGAGAAGGGATTTCAGGGGTTGGTGTCTTCGCTCAAGCAGAAGTTATCGCAGCACGATACCGATAACGCTTGAGCTGGTGCGATCACCAAATGTATGTGAAACATTGAAAATTTCACGATACAGCATAATTGGCCTCCTTATATATTCAGTAGGTTAATGTGTGTCGAAAGTATAATCGAATGTCACACAATTGCACGTTAAGAATTTTGTCATTATGCCGATACCCTTCATTATGAAACCAAAAGGAGGTTGAGCGTATGGCCTATTATTACGCCTATCACAGTGCATCTAATTCCAGCAATTTCGATTACATCAAGGGATATGGTGTTAGTGCAAGTAGTGAGAAAAAGCTGAGTAATGTAAAAACAGGTGACTTTGTCTTTGTCATCCAAAATGTTCATAAATCTGTGGGATACCAGCTTTGCGGACTTTACCGTATTGAAGGGATCGATTTCGAGGAGGGAAACGTTTACCCCCATCGCGTGCAGTTGAGCGATGTGTCTAAGCTAGATGATTTTATTACGCTTGATCGCCACGAACTAAGCAAAGTTCTGCCTCCAGCGGGCAAAGAATACCGTTGGGATCGCTTCATGAATCACTTCGCTCAAACAGGAAGGACATTCCAGAAGCCTCTGGACGCGACGGTTATTGCCATCCTTGAGGAACAACTTAACCAACAGCAAGTGGACAGCGAAGATATTCCAGGTCGCGATGAAAACGACTTTTACGGCAAAGTCAGTAAGGCGTTAAAACTACAATCTGAGGAAAGACGAAAGCGGCTGCAAAATGCGTCTGTGCATCCGGCGAAAAAACAGGTTTCCGTCTGGCGTTACGATCGTAATCCAGATGTGGTGGCCGAAGTACTTCTCAGAGCTCAAAATAATTGTGAATGTTGTGATGCCCCGGCACCATTTCAGCGCACGAAGGATGGGAGATATTATTTAGAAGTTCATCACATTATTCCGCTATCAGAAAATGGGGAAGACAACGTAGACAATGCTATTGCCCTTTGCCCTAACTGTCATCGGCAGGAGCATTACGGTGAACCGCAGATAGATAAAAGCTGGCAACCTAGCAAAAAATAAGTGGGCCAGTGGCCCACTCACATTTTAAATCGAGGTACGGCGATAGCTGCGGTATTCAGGCTTCCAGAAGTTGTCGTCGATGGCCTGCTGCAGCGCGTCAGCAGAGGTTTTCACCGCCACGCCCTGCTGCTGTGCCATTTTACCGACCGCAAACGCGATAGCGCGTGACACCTTGTGAATGTCTTTCAGCTCTGGGAGCACCAGCCCTTCACCGTTGTTGACCAGCGGCGAGTAGCCCGCGAGGGTTTCGCTTGCCGACATCAGCATTTCGTCGGTGATGCGGGAGGCGCCGGAGGCGATCACGCCCAGACCAATACCCGGGAAGATGTAGGAGTTGTTGCACTGGGCAATCGGATAGGTTTTATCCTTCCACACCACCGGATCGAACGGACTGCCGGTCGCGACCAGCGCGTTACCCTCTGTCCAGGCGATGATGTCCTGCGGCGTCGCTTCCACTCGCGAGGTCGGGTTGGAGAGCGGCATCACGATAGGGCGCTCGCAGTGCTTGTGCATCTCGCGAATAATCTCTTCAGTGAAGAGACCGGTTTGCCCGGAAACGCCGATCAGAATATCCGGCTTCACGTTGCGTACCACGTCCAGCAGGGAAAGGACTTCGTTGTCGGTATCCCAGTTTTTCAGGTTTTCGCGCTTCTGCACAAGCTTGGTCTGGAACGGCAGCAGGTTTGGCATACCGTCGGTCAGGAGGCCGAAACGGTCAACCATAAAGACGCGGGAGCGGGCCAGCTCTTCGCTTAAGCCTTCGCGCTGCGTCTGGGCGATAATCTGCTCGGCGATACCACAGCCAGCAGAGCCTGCGCCCAGGAAGACGATTTTCTGGTAGCTCAGCTGGCTGCCGGCTGCGCGGCTGGCGGCGATAAGCGTACCCACGGTCACGGCTGCGGTGCCCTGGATATCGTCGTTAAAGGAGCAGATCTCATCGCGATAGCGGTTCAGCAGCGGCATCGCGTTTTTCTGCGCGAAGTCTTCAAACTGCAGCAGAACGTCTGGCCAGCGGTGCTTCACGGCCTGAATGAAATCGTCGACAAACTGATAGTACTCGTCGTCGGTAATACGCGGATGACGCCAGCCCATATAGAGCGGATCGTTGAGCAGCTGCTGGTTGTTGGTGCCAACGTCCAGCACCACCGGCAGGGTATACGCCGGGCTGATGCCGCCGCAGGCGGTATACAAGGAGAGCTTACCGATTGGGATCCCCATCCCGCCAATGCCCTGGTCACCCAGACCCAGAATACGTTCGCCGTCGGTCACTACGATGACTTTAATATTGTGGTTCGGCACGTTCTGCAGAATATCGTCCATGTTGTGACGGTTCTGATAAGAGATGAATACCCCGCGTGAACGACGGTAGATCTCTGAGAAACGCTCGCAGGCCGCACCCACCGTCGGGGTGTAGATCACCGGCATCATCTCTTCGAGATGGTTTTGCACCAGGCGATAGAAGAGGGTTTCGTTGGTGTCCTGGATGTTGCGCAGGTAGATGTGTTTGTCGATTTCCGTCTTGAAGCCCTGATACTGGATCCAGGCGCGCTCTGCCTGTTCTTCAATGGTTTCAACAACTTCAGGCAAGAGTCCTAGCAGGTTAAAACTGCCGCGCTCTTCCATGCTGAAGGCGCTGCCTTTGTTGAGCAGGGGGAATTCGAGTAAAACCGGTCCGGCGTATGGGATGTATAAGGAACGATGTTTTTTCAGTTTGTTGTCCATGTCACTCACTCTTTTTATGAAGATCCGTCCCTGACACTGCTGTTTGTCATCTTTCTGGCCTGTGCTACGGGGTGCGGTCGGGCGGTATTATAAAGGAGCTAAATATTAATTACCGCAACACATAAACAAAAACACCATCGGGATTACCGATGGTGTCGTGAATGTCTTACCGGAACTTACTTGCCTGCGTGGCGTTTTCTGCCCGTGGCGTGGGTGACCTGCGTTTCGCTGTCGCCCTCAATCACCACTTTACGTTGGTTTGAAAGCTTGTAGTTCAGTCCCAGAATATGGCGTGCCTGACGGTTCGATTTCATATTAACTCCTCAATCCTGTTGATAGTTTTAAGGACAAGCTTGCTTACGCAAACGAAATGTAACCCCTTAGGTTGCAGATCCAGCTTAGCAGTTTTTTACAAAGGTGCGTTTCGCCCGCTAACGACATAGTTAATGGTCTGCTGGTAGATGTCACTGAGGATGTCATTGTCTGTGGATTCCACCCACTTGGTCAGTTCCATCAAAATGTCATCTTCAGTCACAGCACCGTGCTCGGCGTGAAGACCCTGCGCAATCGCGTTAACGAGTTCAGGTTGTGCTGCTGCGGTATTAGCCGGGTAATAAGTAAACATGCTGCCTCCGTGTCGTTGTCTGTTTAATGGTACGGCTCGCAAAAAATTTAATTCATAAACAGAATGGCAAATATTTTCCCGGTTGTGTCTCAGATTCATCTTAGAAATAAAAATGACATAAGTGCATGCTTTTATACGCTTTTAAAATGCGTGGGCAACTCGACGGGTAACGGCGGGGATATTTTGGTGATGCCCCTGCTATCACGGAAATATAGCAGGAGCAGATTTTAAATTACCACTTCATTTCGCCAGTATTTACCTTAGCGCTTAATTCCAGTGAGCTCTCTTCAGCCAGACCCGGATACTGTTTTTTCAGGGTGCTGATGACGCCTGCAGAATCTTTATGCGCCGATAAGGCTTTTTCAAAGTGATGCAGATAGTCGCGGGTAAAGTCGATCGCGCCGGTTCCGGCTGGCGGCGTACCGAGGTAGTGGCCCGGGACCACGCGCTCAGGCTTGTGCGCGGCCATTTTATCCAGGGTTTCCTGCCACTGCTGACGGCGAGCCGGCGTTTGGGTATCCGCCGTCCAGACGTGAATACCCCAGGAGACCCCGGTGCCGCCGAGGATAGTCTTCGCTGACGGGATCCACACGTAGGCCGCGTAGCTGTCTGGCTCCTCAATATCGACCTTTTCTCCGTCAACCATAAAGGTGGTGGAGGCAAGCACCTGCGGGACGACCAACTCCGTTGGCGCGCCGTCTTTCATCTGCGGGCCCCAGAAGGCGAGCTTGGCATCTTTGGTGGCTTTGATATGGTCAACCACATGCTGCGTGGCCACTACTTTGGCATTCGGGAAAGCTTTCACCAGCGGCTGAAGACCAAAATAGAAATCCGGATCGCCGGAGGTGATCACAATCTTGTTCAGGATTTTGCCGCTTTTGCGGATTTTTTCTACCAGCGCTTCGCCATCCTTCACGCTGAACTGCGCGTCAAACAGCACCGCCTCTTTCGGACCGGAGACCAGCGTGGAGGAGACCGCGAAAATGCCTTTTTCCTGCGGGTTATAGGTATCAATGGTCAACGGGGCCGCAAACACAGCCGGCGTGAAAAGGGTGGAAAGCAGGGCAAGGTGAGTGAATTTCATGCTGTTGTCTCTGTTGTTCAGGAATATCGCTATTGTACGGATATTCGCATTTGCCAGAATTCCTGAAACAAGACATGCTTTGTTTCATAAATCGAGCAAATGGAGTTCTGTATGGATCGCGTTATCGCCGCCCAGGTCTATAACCGAATATGCGAGCTGGGGAGCCTCAGTGCGGCAGCCCGCGCGCTGGGTATTTCTCGCCCTATGGTCAGCCGCTATCTGGAACAGATGGAAAAGTGGGCGGGAACGCGGCTGGTAAACCGTTCGACGCGCAAGCTGACGCTGACGGCTGCAGGGGAAAAGGTGCTGCAAAAAACGCGCACGCTTTCGCAACTGTCCCAGGAAATTGAAGATCAGTCGGCAAAAGATTTGCCTTCAGGCACGCTGCGGGTGGCCTGCGCGCATTTTACCGCTATGCACATTATCGCGCCGGTGCTGCCCGATCTGTTGTCCCGGTATCCGCAGCTACGCGTTGAGCTGGACGTGAACAACCATCCGGTGAGCCTTGTCGGAGAACGGATTGACGTGGCGATCCGCATCACGGATAACCCGGAGCCGGGAATGATTGCCCGCAGGCTGGGGGAGTGCCGCTCCGTGCTCTGTGCATCGCCGCAGTACCTCGCTACCCACGGCACGCCAGCGCATGCGGATGATCTCGCGCAGCACAACTGCCTGCACTACAGCTTTTTCGCGGGCCAGTCGTGGCACTTCCTGACGCCGGAAGGAGAAAACGTCAGCGTCGCCGTAAGCGGCAACCTCAGCGCCAGCATCTCATCATTGTTGATGGAGGCGGCAGAGAAGCACTGCGGCATTGCGATGCTGCCAGAGCAGGAGGCACACGCCGCGATTGAGCAGGGTACGCTGGTCCCGCTGCTGAGCGGGCTGAAACCCAAAACCTTAGCCATCCACGGTATTTATCAGTCCCGTGAATATCAGCCCGCGGCGCTGCGCGTCTTTCTGGACGAAATTGCGCGCTATCTGTCAAACGACGCACAGCAGGGCTGATGGTTATTAAATAAAGGTCAGTTACGGAATTGTCTGGGTTCAGAGGAGTGCCAGAGGCATAGTCTATACTTAACCCTTTGTAAGCCAAAAGGAGAGCAAGAATGACGATTCATAAGCACGGTTCGGCACACTGGTCTGGTGACATCAAATCAGGAAAAGGGACGGTTTCAACGGAAAGCGGCGTCCTGAATCAACAACCTTACGGCTTTAACACCCGTTTTGAAGGCGCTAAGGGCACGAACCCGGAAGAGTTGATTGGCGCAGCGCACGCCGCCTGTTTCTCAATGGCGCTGTCGCTGATGATTGGTGAAGCGGGCTTCACCGCGGATTCTATTGATACCACGGCGGATGTCTCACTGGATAAAACCGACGGTGGTTTTGCGATTACAAAAATTGCGCTGACCAGTAAGGTCACCGTACCGGGTATTGACCCGCAGAAATTCGACGGCATCATCCAGAAGGCCAAAGCTGGATGCCCGGTATCGCAGGTATTAAAAGCAGAAATCACGCTGGACTATAAGCTCAACTAAGTCAAAAGCCGGGCGCCCGCCCGGCTAGCCCTTCAACGCTGTCGGGAACACTTCACCCAGCCACGCAATAAATGCCCGCAGGCGATGCGTTAAATGCCGGTTTTGCGGATAAACCACGTGAAAAGGATAATCCGTCGGACGCCAGTCATGAAGGATTTCAACTAGCGATCCGGTTCTCAAAGAGGAGCGGGCCGCGTAGCCAAAAGTCTGAATAATTCCCAGCCCCGCGACTGCCGCCGCCAGGTGCGCATTGCTTTCGTTCACCCCAAGATGGTGCAGCACGCTGATTTCCAGCGCCTCGCCGTTTTCTCTGAAGCGAAAAGGAAACGCCCGTCCGGTCACGGGGGAGAGATAGCTCACCAGCTTGTGCCCATTGCGCAGCTCTTGCGGGTACGCGGGAATACCGTGACGCTTCAAATAGTCGGGTGACGCACAGGTTACCCTTTCCGCCTCCCCGATGCGGCGGGCGATCAGCGTTGAATCATCAAGCGGGCCACCGCGGATCACGCAGTCCACGTTGCCGCCTATCAAATCTACCGGCCGGTCAGCCACGCCCAGATCGATGCGAATATCCGGATACCGCTGCATAAAATCCGGCAGAAGGGGGATCAGCACGTCGCGGGCGGTGGAGCCGCCGACGTCAATGCGCAAATGCCCTTTCGGCGTACAGCAGGAGGCGCGAAACGAGGTGTCGATATCCTCAATATCAATCAGCACCCGCAGGGCTTTTTCATAGTATTCCGTCCCCTCCAGCGTCGTTACGACGCGGCGGGTCGTCCGGTGCAGCAGCCTCGTTTCCAGATGCGTTTCCAGCGATTTAACCAGCTTGCTTAGCGTGGCGATCGGCATGTTCAGAGAATCTGCCGCACGCGTGAAGCTGCCGGATTCGACGACTCGCGTAAACGCCCGCATCGCCAGTAATTGATCCATGCGATCCCCCGGATTATTTCTCTGTGTGAATAGTCATTTTCATTTTTGCCCATTTTTCACCAATAACGCCAGCGATAAAGTGTGCTCAACCCAACCCCCTCATTAAAGGTGAATACGATGAACACAACACTCGCAGGAAAAATCGCACTTGTTACCGGCGGCAGCACAGGTATTGGTCTGGCAACCGCGCAGGAGCTGGCGGCACAGGGTGCTAAGGTCTATATCACCGGTCGCCGCCAGGCCGAACTGGACGCCGCCGTTGCCAGCGTCGGTGCCGCTGCGGTGGGTATCCGTGCAGACGTCTCTTTGCTTGCCGATCTCGACCGGATCTACGCCCAAATTGCACAGGAAGCAGGTCACCTGGATATCCTGTTTGCTAACGCCGGTGGCGGGGACATGCTGCCGCTCGGGGCCATCACCGAAGAGCAGTTTGACCGGATCTTCGGCACCAACGTGCGGGGCGTGCTGTTTACGGTACAAAAAGCGCTGCCGCTGTTGGTCACCGGCTCATCCATCATCCTTACAGGATCGACCGTGTCGGTGAAAGGGACCGCCAACTTCAGCGTGTACAGCGCCAGTAAGGCCGCCGTGCGTAACTTTGCCCGCTCCTGGGCACTGGATTTGCAGGGGCGGGGCATTCGCGTCAACGTCGTCAGCCCTGGTCCAGTCAAAACCCCAGGACTGGGTGACCTTGTGCCGGAATCCCAGCGCCAGGGGCTTTACGACGCATTGGCCGCTCAGGTTCCGCTGGGCCGCTTAGGCGCACCGGGAGAAGTTGGCAAAGCGGTGGCGTTTCTGGCTTCCGACGCGGCCAGCTTTATTAACGCCGTCGAGCTGTTTGTCGACGGCGGGATGGCGCAAATCTAACCCGCATTTCGCCAGCAGCGCACGTTCCGGCCCTCACGTGAGGGCTGTAACGGCTGAGGGCGTTCACATCCCTGTGCTGCCATCGGGCAGCGGTCGCGGAAATAACAGCCTTCAGGCAGATGACGATTGCCCGGAAGATCCGTTTTACGCAGCGCCAGCGCCTCATCCAGCGGCACGCCGGTTTTTGGGACGGAGTCCAGCAGCAGCCGGGTATACGGATGCTGAGGATCCCCCAGAACCTGCGCGGCGCTTCCCAGCTCAACGATTTGCCCCAGATACATCACCGCCACGCGGTCGCTCATGTGCCGGACCACCGAGACGTTATGCGAAATCAGCACGTAGGTGAGATTGCGCTGCTGCTGCAGCTTGACCAGCAGATTGAGGATCTGCGCCTGCACGGAGATATCCAGCGCGCTGGTGGGTTCATCCAGCACGATGACGTCAGGATCGGAGGAGAGCGCACGGGCGATGGCGATGCGCTGGCGCTGGCCGCCCGAAAAGGCGTGGGGAAGCCTGTCGAGGTATTCCGGGCGAATGCCGACCTGCAGCGCCAGGTCCTCAGCAAGCAGGCGACGTTCACGTACGCTGCTGCGTTTTTGCACCCACACTGGCTCGGTGATAATCCGCCAGACCGGCAAACGCGGATCGAGCGACGAGAGCGGATCCTGAAACACCATCTGCATATCGCCAGCATGGTCTGTCCGCTGGCAGACGCCGGTACTGGGTTTGAGCATTCCCATCAGCAGCTGCGCCAGCGTGCTTTTGCCGCAGCCGGACTCTCCAACAATGCCCAGCGTTTCGCCCCGATGGAGCTGGAGATCCAGCCCGTTGAGGGCGTGAACCTGCTCGGTAACGCGCCCCAGCCAGTTTTTGCGCGCGGTAAAGTTCAGGTGCACGTTGTTCAGTTCCAGCAGAATGTCAGACATGGTGTGCCCCCTGTTGCGGGTACCAGCATGCCGCCTGTTGGTCTTCAGCGCCATGTGGCATCAGGCGGGGCGTTTCGCCGCATTTCGCGCCAGCGGCAAAGCAGCGCTCGCGAAATGCACACCCGCGCGGAAGCTGGCTCAGGTTGGGTACCGTGCCGGGAATGGCGGGGAGAACGTTGCGAGGCTCTCCGTTTTCCGGAGCGCACTGCAGCAGGCCGATGGAATAGGGATGAACGGGATGGTGAATTAACGTCTGCGTGGCGCCGCTCGCTATCACGCTCCCTGCATACATCACGTACATCCGGTCACAAAGCTGCGACACCACGGCCATATCGTGGCTGATAAACAGCACCGAGGTGCCGCTGGCGCGCGCTTTATGTTTCAGTAGCCGCAACACCTGCAGCTGGACGGTCACATCCAGCGCGGTGGTGGGCTCATCCGCAACGATCAGCTCCGGCTCGCAGGAGAAGGCAAGGGCAATCATCACCCGCTGACGCATGCCGCCGGAAAGCTCAAACGGATAGCGCTCCATCACTCTGGCCGCGTCGGGGATTTGCATCTCCTCCAGCAGGCTAATCGCTTTTTGCTGCGCCTCCCGCCGGGAAAGCGGCTGATGCTGACGGATCACCTCCACCATCTGTTTGCCGATGCGCCGGGTGGGATTGAGCGCCGTCATCGGCTCCTGAAAAATCATCGCCACCTTCGCGCCGCGCCACTGGCGAAGCTGTTTTTCCGTGGCGTTCAGCACGTCTTCACCCAGCAGAGTGACCTTTCCGTGATGAACATGGTAGCTGCCTTCCGGCAGCAGGCGCATCGCCAGCATCGCCGTCACCGATTTGCCCGAACCGGATTCACCCACCACGCCGACGATTTCCCCGCGTTTGATCTCCAGCGACACGTGGTTAAGCGCATGAACGTCGCCGCGAAAAATCGGGAAGCTCAGGTGGAGATCTTCTATCGTTAAAACGGCATCACTCATCACTGTTTTCCTCCCGATTTCGGATCCAGCAGGTCGCGGATCCCGTCGCCAAACAGGTTAAAACCGACAGCGGTGATCAGAATCGCCGCTCCCGGAAAGGCGCAGTACCACCACTGGTCAAGCACGTAGTTGCGGCCAACGGCGACCATCGCACCCCATTCGGCGGTGGGCTGCTGCGCGCCTAAACCAATGAAGCCCAGCGTGGCGGCCATCAGGATCGCGCTGCCGATATCCAGCGAGGCCTGCACAATCAGCGGCGGCAGTGCGTTGCGCAGGATGTGCCAGCTGATCAAGTGCCAACGCGAAGCGCCAAAGGTGCGTGCGGCCTGCACGTAGGTAAACTGGCGCACCACCAGCGTTTGCCCGCGCGCCAGGCGGACGTAAAACGGAATGCGCACAATCGCAATCGCCAGCATGGCGTTAAACAGGCTTGGGCCGAGCGCGGCGGCCAGCGCCATCGTCAGCACCAGCGAAGGGATGGAGAGCATAATGTCCATGATCCGCATGATAATGGCGTCACCGCGCCCGCCCAGCACGCCGGACAGACAGCCAAGCAGCGAGCCGATACCGCCCGCGATCGCCACCACGGCTAACCCTGCGGTTATGGACTGCTGGCTGCCGATCAGCACCCGGCTGAACAGATCGCGGCCCACTTCATCGGTGCCAAACCAGTGTTGCGCAGACGGTGCCTGCAGGCGGGCGGTCAGGTCGAGCGCGTTCGGGTCGTGCGGTACGATCCACGGTGATGTCACCATCAGCGCCAGCATCAGCAGCATAATCACGCCGCCAACCAGCGTCAGCGGGCTTTGGCGCAGCATCCAGAACAGCTTTGCCCAGTTGATGCGCTGCTTTGCAGGTTTTACGGGGACGGACGTTTCCTGAGTTAACATCATTCGGCACCTCCGCGCCCGATTCGTGGGTCAATCCACAGATAGAGCAGATCCACCACCAGATTAACGAAGACATACGCCAGCGACACCACCACCGCGAAGCCCATCACCGCCGGGAAATCCAGCGCCTGAATAGAGGTCACCACCCAGGCCCCCATTCCCGGCCAGGCAAAGACGGTTTCGGTCAACACCGCACCGTAAAGCAGATCGCCCAGCGCCAGCCCGAGCACCGTAATCGACGGGATCATCGCATTGGGCAGGGCATAGCGCAGGACGATGTACCAGCCCGGCAGGCCGCTGGCGCGGGCGGTACGGATGTAATCTTCGCTGAGCTGCTCCAGCATCGCCGAGCGTACCTGTCGCGCTACAATCCCCAGGTGAACAAACGCCAGGGTGAGCGAAGGTAAAATCAGGTGCTGCAGCGCGTTGAAGAACACCTCGCCGTTGCCCTCCAGCAGCGCATCCAGCAGATAAAACCCGGTCACGTGCGCGGGCGGGTCGAGCCAGTCGTCAAGCCTGCCGCCGCCCGGGAGAATTTGCAGTTGTCCGTAGAACAGAACAATCACCCCCAGCCCCAGCCAAAACGCGGGCGTGGAGATGCCGGTCATCGCCATCAGCCGCACCAGGTGATCCAGCCAGCGGTTACGGTAGACCGCGGATAAAATGCCCAGCGGCACGCCAATCACCAGCGCCAGCAGCAGGGAGCAAAAGGCCAGTTCCAGCGTGGCGGGGAAAAAGGCCTTCAAATCTTCCGCCACCGGCCGCCCTGTGCGGATGGAGGTGCCTAAATCACCGTGCGCCAGCGCGTCCACGTAGCGACCAAACTGGACCCAGAGCGGCTGGTCCAGCCCCAGCTGCTGACGGATGCTCTGAACCATTTCTTCGCTGGCGCGGTCACCGGCCAGCAGGCGGGCCGGGTCGCCGGGGATCATGTGTGAAATAACAAAGGTGATAATACAGACACCGGCCACCACCAGGAGTAACCCCCAGCAGCGCTGGCGCACAATGCTCCAGAACGTCATACATTTTCCCCCGGCGAGAGCCGCTACTTGCTCATGGTGGCGATGTTGAACACCTGCTCGAGCATCGGATTAAAGGTGAAGCCTTTGACCTCTTTGTTCATCGCCAGCTGGTAGTTTTTCTGGAACAGATAAACGTAGGCCGCCTCGTCAATCACCACTTTTTGCGCCTGCTGGTAGTCTTTGGTGCGCTCGGCCTGGTCAGTGGTTTTCAGCGCCGCCTGAAGCAGAGCGTCGACCTCTTTGTTCTCATAGAACGAGCGGTTGCCCGGCAGCCCTTTTTTGTCCGATTCGAACCAGTAGTTCATGAACATATACGGGTCGGCAAAGTCCGGGCTCCAGTTGCCGATGGCGATGTCGTAATCGCCTTTGCCCACGCGGTCGCGCATGGTGGCGTTGGCCAGTTTCTCCAGCTTGACGTTAATCCCGAGCTTGCCGAGGCTCGCCTGGGTTGAGAGGGCGATCGGCTCCCAGTTCGGATCGTTGTCGGAATAGAGGAACGTCAGGCTGGCGGGTTTATCCTTCACTTTTTCCAGCGCCGCTTTGGCTTTGGCCTCATCAAAGCTGTACTGCATGGCGGTGGCGTCATAGCCCCACATGCCGTCCGGAATCGGGCCGCGCATCTGTTTGCCGTTGCCGCTCAAAATACCTTTAACCATCCCCTGATAGTCCGTGGCCCAGGAGACCGCCCGGCGTAAATCAACCTGGTTCATCGGCGCTTTGCTGTTGTTCAGATAGAGATAGGTCACGCGCAGGGACGGGTATTCCGCGACGGCCACTTTGCCTTCCTGCTTGAGGGCGGAAAGCTGATCCACCGGCAGAGAGTCGGCGATGTCCAGATCGCCACGGGAAAGCTGCAGGCGGCGCGATGCGCTCTCGCCGATGATCTTCACCGACACGCGCTTAAAGTGCGGCTTGTCGCCCGGCCAGTGTGGGTTCGGTACCAGCACCAGCTGCTGGCCTTTCTGCCAGCTTTTCAGCATAAACGGCCCAGATCCCGCCGTGTTCTGCGCCAGAAAACCGCGCGCATCGTCGGCGGCATTGGCTTTCAGCACCGCCGGGTTAATGATGGAGGCACCATCGTTCGCCAGCGTATAGAGGAACGGGGCAAACGGCTGGCTGAGGGTAAATTTCACCGTGTGCTCATCAACCGCATCAATCTTCAAATCTTTCGGGAAGGCTTCCGACGGGCCCTGAGCGATTTTCAG
Organism: Enterobacter sp. RIT637; assembly: GCF_019718755.1. Classification (NCBI taxonomy): domain Bacteria; kingdom Pseudomonadati; phylum Pseudomonadota; class Gammaproteobacteria; order Enterobacterales; family Enterobacteriaceae; genus Enterobacter; species Enterobacter sp. RIT637. The sequence continues at coordinate 112,753 of NZ_JAIHAZ010000002.1, read as the reverse complement.
CAGGCGTTCGAAGGATAGCTTCACCGCCTCGGCGGTGACCGGCGTACCGTCCGAGAATCTGGCGTTGTCCGTGAGGGTAAATGTCCACTCTTTCTGGTCGTCGGACGCTTTCCAGCCCGTCGACAGATCGCCTTCCACCTCGGTCGTGCCCGGCTTGTATTTCACCAGACGTTGATAGGACGGATAGGTGACCGTCCAGTCGTTGTTATCAATCGTCACCGCCGGGTCGAGGGTTTGCGGATCGGCCGCCTTGCCGATCACCAGCATATCTTTGGGGACGGCTGCCAGTGCAGCGGGAGAAGTTAACGCCAGCGTAGCGGCGATCAGCGTGGTCAGAAGCGTTTTTTTCATGGCCGGGCTCCAGTATTAACGTGCAGCGTGTGTGGTCGAAAAACAGGGAAATTGATCGTCTAACAGCGGGTAGCCTGCGGCGTTTGGCAGCTCGAAATGCCACCACTCGCTGCTGATGCCCACGAATCCGCCGCCAAACATAATGGCGTTGAGCAGCAGGCGGTTGCGCTGTGCCTGCGGCGGGACGGAAGGGTGATACGGATGCGAGCGGTCGTGCATTTCGTCAAACCCGGCGCCCATGTCCAGCACGTGACCCCGTTCATCCATCAAAGTGACGTCGATGGCGGTCCCCCGGCTGTGGTTCGAGCCAATGGCCACATCAACCACGTATTCCGGGTTTGGGCAGGCATCCCACAGCTGCGCCTGGGCCTCCTGCGGACGGTAGGCGTCGTAGACCACCAGTTTCAGTCCGGCCAGGGTAGCAATGCCGATCGATTTCGCTAACGCAGTAGCCGCATCGGTATGCAGCAAGCACCGCGCTTCCTGATAAATCGGCCTGCCGGTGATGTTGTCAGCGGTGGCGTATTTAAGATCGATATGCAGCGCGGGAAACGTCTTCGCCACATCAACCAGTTGATACTCGTCAGACATTGATCCACTCCTTTAGCGTTCGAATTGACCAAACTCTTGTTGTAGCTGTCGGTTCACCGCGAGGCGTTCAGGCAGCGCGTCACCCAGTACTTCCACCACGCCCGAGAGCAGCAGGTTGAACAGGCAGCTCACGGGGGCAAGCGAATCCCAGAAGTGCCCGGTATCGGTTTTCACCTGCAGTAAATCGATGGGGTAATCCCGCGCCCACGGACACCAGATATCGGTAATGAGCGCCATCGGAATGCCTTTTTCACTCGCGACGCGGCAGTACTGACGGGCGATAGCGGAGTAGGCGCGGGTATCGGTCAGCACCACGTAGGGGTTCGCAAACCCGGAGTTCAGGGACTCCACCCAACTGCCGGATAACCCTTCGGAGTAACTCACGCGCGGGCGCAGATATTCCAGATGGCTGAAGAACGCATTGGCGATCCCGCGCGTTGACTGAATACCCAGCACAAATACAGCGTCTGCTCGGGCAAGCTGCTGGACCACCTGCCTGAAGGCCTCGCTTTGCGCAAGCTGGTACACCTGCGTAATCGCGTCGATTTCCAGGGAAAGCGAGTGCTGAACGCGGTCCGACAGCGGCTGCTGCTGTTGCCACGAGTCAAGACGCTCGTTCATGCCCCAGGGCTGATAAGGGTCGCGCAGGCTTTTTTTGACGTCGTCCAGATTTCGGTAGCCCAGCTTGCGCAGGAAGCGCCCGACGGTGATCCCGCTGGTCCCGGTTATCAGCGCCACGCTTTCTGCCGTTTCAAACGGGATCTGCGCGGCGTGCGCCAGCATCCAGCTCGCCACCCGCTTTTCGCTTGGCGTGAGCTGACTGAAGGTCGCTTCGATGCGGCTCAGCACTTCAGGTTGTGTCGTCATACCGCCTCGCTGTTAACTGGCTGTCAATTGCCGATTTTTTGTTACCTGATTAACAATGCAGGACGCGTGCCATGTTCACAAAGGAGGTAAAACCCGCTGTGCAGCAAAGTTAATGCAATATTTATTTAACCAATGATCAACATTTGTGCAGCGTAGTTCACTTTTGGTGCATTGGTCGAAGCGGAGGGGATGATTTTGGTGAATACGTCAGTGCCTTCACATTTTTGTTAAGATTGAAGGACTCTGAGCTGGAAAGGAAAATCGGCATGGCGAATTGGCCCTGGCGTGTCAGCGTGCGGCTGATCGCGTTCGCAAAGAAAAGTATCCTGGTGTTGGGGATTATCCTGTTTGTACTGCTTGCCGTGCGGGTTTATCTCTCGCAGCAGGGGCCGGAACTGCACCGCTGGCACACCTGGCGCGCGGATGAAATGTCCGTACAGGAGATGGACAAGGCAAGTTTCGCCCAGTACCTGACCCGCGAAAACGCCATTTTCAGCGCGCTGGAAAACGAGGTGACGGCGAAAACGGAAGCAGAAGAGCAGACCCCGCTTAACCGCTACAGCCGCCAGAGCCTGGTGTGGCCCGGACAGTTTTCACCCGATGCCAACCGTTCATTTGTGCTGATGCCGGAAGGCAAACCGCGCGGGGCGGTGGTGCTGCTTCACGGACTGACGGATTCGCCTTACAGCGTAAAACACCTGGCGGTTAACTATCAGCAGCACGGTTTTGTCGCCGTCGTTCCGCGCCTGCCCGGTCATGGCACCGCGCCCGGCGCGTTAACGGACGTTGACTGGGAGATGTGGATGGCGGCGACGCGGCTTGCCGTGCGTGAAGCGACGCGCCTGGCGGGTGATGCCGTGCCGCTGCATCTGGTGGGGTATTCCAACGGCGGGGCGCTGGCCATGAAGTATGCCCTTGATGCGCTCGACGGCCCGACGTTACGTAAACCTCAGCAACTGGTTCTGCTGTCACCCATGATTGGCGTCACGGCGTTCGCCCGTTTTGCCGGATTCGCCGGGCTACCCGCGATGTTACCGGCATTTGCCAAAGCCGCGTGGCTCAACATTGCCCCGGAATATAACCCTTACAAATATAATTCGTTTCCGGTGAACGCGGCGCGACAGTCGTGGTTGCTGACGCAGGCGTTGCAGCAGCAGCTTAGCCATGATGCGCAGAACCACCGCATCGACCAGCTCGCGCCGGTGATAGCGTTTCAGTCCATCATGGATTCAACGGTCAGTACCCGGGCGGTGGTAACGGAGCTGTTTGACCAGCTCCCGGCAAACGGCAGTGAACTGGTGGTATTTGATATCAACCAGGCGGCGAGTTTCCGCCCTCTGTTTAAACCCTCTTCATGGACGGCGCTTGCCGATCTCCTGCCTGCGGCAAAAAGGCGTTACAGTGTCACGGTGATCACCAACCGCAGGGCAGACAGTGATGACACGGTTGCTAAAATTACCCCTGCGGAGAGTATGCGTGAAACGGTCGTTCCGCTGTCGACGCCGTATCCGCAAGAGGTCTATTCGCTCTCGCATGTGGCCATCCCGTTTCCTCCCGAAGATGACCTTTATGGCCGTCATCCGGAGGTAAAAAACCGCTACGGCATAAGTCTGGGGACCATTGCGCTGTGGGGCGAGACATCGGTTCTTAGCGTTGGGAAGGATGCGCTTATGCGGGTCACGTCGAATCCGTTTTACGACTATATGCAGGAGCGGATTAACGGGCGCATCAACGGGAATTGATTGGTTTGATGAATAGATTAGGCCGCAAGGGGGAAGTATGTTAAACAGTAACGTCCAGACGTTTTCCTCATATTCGGACCCCAATTCTGTGCTTACTACTCTTATTTATCGAAGCCAGTGGAATTTATCCTGCAGCTCTGCGGAGCTCAGCGCGCTGGTTGAAAAGGCCAGGATCCGCAATACGGGGCAGAACATCACCGGTATTCTTCTCTCGAACGGAAGCGAAATTCTGCAACTTCTCGAAGGGAAGGAAGAGAGCGTGGTGAAACTCTTCCATAAGATCCGCGAAGATAAACGACATGCAGGCGTGGTCGAGCTCATGCGGGATTACGGTCCACGCCGACGTTTCGACAACGTCGGTATGCTGCTGTTTGATCTTCAGGTCCAGTCGCAGAAAGAGGTCCTGGAATCGGTTCTGCATTACAGCAAGCTCGAGAGTTATCTGACGTCTGACGATCGGGTGTTTAAGTTTATCCAGTCGTTTATTACCGGCAATAAATCGACATCGTCAGGCTCGCACTTCGAACCGGACAAATGGACGCTTTCCCGCGAGAGCACGCCTTTTGGTCACACCTTAGGGCTGTTTGCGGATCAACCCTGCCAGTTTGCCCTTCAGCCGATTGTCGAGCCTTCAGAAGGCAAAATTAGCTCTTTTGAAGCGCTGATCCGCGGAAATGACGGCGGAAGCCCGGAGCATTTCTTCAATACCCTCGACCCGAACAAGGTTTACGAGGTCGATCTGCAAACCAAAGCGTATGCCTTCGCGCTGGCTGAAAAGCTGGGGATCGGGAGTCACAAAATTGCAGTGAACCTGCTGCCAATGTCGCTGGTGAATGTGCCTGGTGCGGTTGAGTTTCTGGTCGAACAGATCGGCAGGCACGGCTTACAGCCGGAGCAGGTCATTATCGAAGTGACCGAAAACGAGATGATTTCCGGTTTCAATAAGTTCAACAGCGCCATTAAACAGCTGCGTGCAGAGGGGATTGGTCTGGCCATTGACGATTTTGGCTCTGGCTATGCCGGACTTTCACTGCTGACCCGGTTCCAGCCGGATAAAATTAAAATCGACCGGGAGATTGTCAGCAATATTCACCTGAGCGGCCCGAAGCAGGCGATTGTGCGCTCCATCATCAGCTGCTGTACCGACCTTGAAATTACCCTGGTAGCCGAAGGCATCGAGAAGCTCGAAGAGTGGTTCTGGCTTGAATCTGCCGGAATACGCCGTTTTCAGGGCTTTTTGTTTGCTCGCCCACAGCTGAACGGCGTGTCTGATATTAACTGGCCACATATGACGCGGTGATCGCACATTCCATACAATTCCTCCTCAACTATTTCCCCCTTAGGCCAGGCTATGCTTAAATAGCTAAAACGGTTTAACATAGTTTAGCAAAGAGGATGACATGAAAAAGATCTGGGTTCTTGGTGATGCCGTAGTGGATCTCCTGCCAGATGGGGAAGGCAGGTTACTGCAATGCCCCGGCGGCGCGCCGGCAAACGTGGCGGTTGGCGTTGCGCGTCTGGGGGGAAACAGTGCGTTTATCGGCAGAGTGGGCGACGATCCTTTTGGCCGCTTTATGTATCAGAGATTAGCTGATGAGCAGGTTGAGGTGCAGCAGATGCGCCTTGACCCGGCGCATCGTACCTCCACGGTGGTTGTCGATCTGGATGACCATGGCGAACGCTCGTTTACCTTCATGGTGCGCCCGAGCGCCGATTTGTTTCTGGAACCTGCCGATCTGCCGTCCTTCAGCACAGGCGAGTGGCTGCACGTCTGTTCCATCGCCTTAAGCGCAGAACCGAGCCGCTCAGCGGCGTTTCAGGCGATGGACGCCATCAGAGAAGCGGGCGGTTACGTCAGTTTCGACCCCAATATTCGCCCGGATCTCTGGGCAGATGAGAACGAACTTCGCCGCTGCCTCGAACTGGCTTTGCAGCACGCGGAGGTGGTCAAACTCTCCGTCGAGGAGCTGACGTTTTTAACCCACGACGCGCAGGTAAAAACCGGGCTGGAAACGCTCATGCGCCGCTGTCCGGCCCGTCTGGTGCTGGTCACGCTGGGCAAAGAGGGCGTTATCGCCTGGCATGATGGCACCGTGAAACACTATCCGGCAGCCTCCGTGGAGTGCGTTGATACGACCGGTGCAGGTGATGCCTTCGTGGCCGGTCTTCTCTACGGGCTGGCCGCCGGTCAGGAGCTTGTCCCGGTTATCGCATTAGCCCAGCGCTGCGGCGCGTTAGCCACGACGGCGAAAGGCGCAATGACCGCGCTGCCTTACCATCACGAACTGTAATTTCACCTCCCATGGCCGCCCGTCGGCGGCCTGAATTGTCGCCTCGATCACACAAACTAAATCGGTTTAGCAAAAAACGTTGCCGATCCAAATTTCACGGGTTTAGTATCAGCAACCTAAACCGGTTTAGCAATTTAGCACTTTTAATAAATTCTTTTAGGGATGCGACAAAATGTATAAAAAACGCAGACTTGCCGTGATGATAGGCATGCTGGCCGGCAGTACCTCTGTTTTTGCCCAAACGGATATGACAAGCATCGAAGCGCGCCTCGCCGCGATGGAGCAGCGCCTCCAGGCTGCGGAAACCCGCGCACAGGTTGCCGAGAAACGCGCCACGGCGGCGGAGCAAAAAACACAGCAGCTGGTGGCGGCGCAGCAGCAGGCGCAAACCACCACTCAGGAGGTGGCGCAACGAACGACGGTGCTGGAGAAAAAAGCCGACCAGAGCAGCGGGTTCGAGTTCCACGGTTACGCCCGTTCGGGCCTGCTGATGAACGACGCGGCCTCCAGCAGTAAAAGTGGTCCATACCTGACGCCAGCCGGGGAAACCGGTGGTGCGGTAGGGCGTCTGGGTAACGAAGCAGACACCTACGTTGAGCTGAACGTGGAGCACAAACAGACGCTGGACAGCGGGGCGACCACTCGCTTTAAGGCAATGCTTGCCGACGGCCAGAAGACCTATAACGACTGGTCCGCCGATACCAGCGATCTCAATATTCGTCAGGCCTTTGCCGAACTGGGCAATCTGCCGGATTTTGCCGGCGTGCTAAAGGGCAGCACCTTCTGGGCGGGTAAACGATTCGATCGCGATAACTTTGACATTCACTGGCTGGACTCCGACGTGGTGTTTCTCGCCGGAACCGGCGGCGGCGTGTATGACGTGAAGTGGAACGAGTCCCTGCGCAGCAACTTCTCGATTTATGGCCGTAACTTTGGCAGCGAAGAGGAGATCGACAATAACGTTCAGAACTACATCCTCAGCATGAACCACTTCGCCGGGCCGCTCCAGGTGATGGTCAGCGGCTTGCGGGCAAAGGATAATGACGACCGTAAAGACAGCAACGGCGATCTGATTAAAACCGATGCGGCGAACAACGGCGTGCACGCCCTGGTCGGCCTGCATAACGAGAGTTTCTACGGGCTGCGTGAAGGTTCCGCCAAAACGGCGCTGCTCTACGGCCACGGTCTGGGAGCCGAGGTCAAAAGCATCGGTTCGGATGGTGCGCTGCTGTCGGAGGCTGATACCTGGCGCTTTGCAAGTTACGGTGTCACGCCGCTCGGCGGCGGTTGGCATATCGCGCCTGCCGTGCTGGCGCAGAGCAGCAAGGACCGCTACGTGAAAGGCGACAGCTATGAGTGGGTCACCCTGAATACGCGCCTGATCAAAGAGGTCACGCAGAATTTCGCCCTCGCGTTCGAGGGCAGCTATCAGTACATGGACTTAAACCCGGAAGGCTACAAGGATCGCAACGCGGTCAACGGCAGCTTCTACAAGCTGACCTTCGCCCCGACGTTAAAAGCGGGCAAGATCGGCGATTTCTTCAGCCGTCCGGAGCTGCGCCTGTTTGCCACCTGGATGGACTGGAGCAGCAAACTGGATAATTACGCCAGCGATGATGCCTTTGGCAGCAGCGGCTTCAACGCTGGCGGGGAATGGAACTTTGGGGTTCAGATGGAAACCTGGTTTTAACCCATCACGCTCCCGCCTGGCGGGAGCGTTTCGCACATCATAAAAAAGAAGTCAGGCAGAGGTATCTATGGATTTTAATCAAATCGCCCGCGAGCTTATTCCGCTGCTCGGTGGCAAGGAAAACATCGCCAGCGCCGCCCACTGCGCAACGCGTCTTCGTCTGGTGCTGGTTGATGACGCGCTTGCCGATCAGCAGGCTATCGGCAAGGTCGACGGCGTGAAGGGCTGTTTCCGTAACGCCGGGCAGATGCAGGTGATTTTTGGCACGGGCGTGGTCAACAAGGTTTACGCGGTGTTTATTCAGGCGGCTGGGATCGGTGAGTCCAGCAAGTCGGAAGCGGCGAATATTGCGGCGCGCAAGCTCAACCCTTTCCAGCGCATCGCGCGTCTGCTCTCCAATATTTTTGTGCCGATTATCCCGGCGATTGTGGCCTCGGGTCTGCTGATGGGGCTGCTCGGGATGGTGAAAACCTACGGCTGGGTTAACGCGGACAACGCGCTCTACATCATGCTGGACATGTGCAGCTCGGCGGCGTTTATCATTCTGCCTATTCTGATTGGCTTCACCGCCGCACGCGAGTTTGGCGGCAACGCGTATCTGGGCGCGACGCTTGGCGGGATCCTGACGCACCCGGCGCTGACTAACGCCTGGGGCGTGGCGTCCGGCTTCCACACCATGAACTTCTTCGGGCTTGAGATTGCGATGATTGGCTATCAGGGCACGGTGTTCCCGGTGCTGCTGGCCGTCTGGTTTATGAGCATCGTGGAGAAAAATCTGCGCCGCGCGATCCCGGACGCGCTGGATCTGATTTTGACGCCTTTCCTGACCGTGGTGATCTCCGGCTTTATTGCGCTGTTAATTATCGGCCCGGCAGGGCGCGCGCTGGGCGACGGCATCTCCTTTATCCTGAGCACGCTCATTGAACACGCGGGCTGGCTGGCCGGGCTGCTGTTTGGCGGGCTTTATTCGGTGATTGTGATCACCGGTATTCATCACAGCTTCCACGCCATCGAGGCCGGGCTGCTGGGAAACCCGTCGATTGGCGTTAACTTCCTGCTGCCAATCTGGGCCATGGCGAACGTGGCGCAGGGCGGTGCCTGTCTGGCGGTGTGGTTCAAGACCAAAGATGCCAAAATCAAAGCCATTACCTTGCCCTCGGCGTTTTCTGCGATGCTGGGTATCACCGAAGCGGCCATTTTTGGTATCAACCTGCGCTTCGTGAAACCGTTTATCGCCGCGCTGATCGGCGGCGCGGTGGGCGGCGCCTGGGTGGTCTCAGTCCATGTCTATATGACCGCCGTTGGCCTGACCGCTATTCCGGGCATGGCCATCGTGCAGGCCAGCTCGCTGCTCAACTATATTATCGGCATGGTGATTGCGTTCGGCGTGGCGTTTACCGTCTCGCTGCTGCTGAAATATAAAACGGACTCTGAATAATGATCTTAGCTTCCCGCTGGCCTGCGATATTGCAGGCCGTCATGAAGGGCCAGCCGCGCGCGCTGGCCGACAGCCATTATCCCGCGTGGCACGCCGCGCCGGTTACGGGGCTGATGAACGATCCCAACGGGTTTATCGGGTTCGCCGGGCGCTACCACCTGTTTTATCAGTGGAACCCGCTGGATTGCGATCATCGCTACAAATGCTGGGGACACTGGAGTTCAGCGGATCTGGTGCACTGGCAGCATGAGCCGCTGGCGCTGATGCCGGATGAAGAATATGACCGCAACGGTTGCTACTCCGGCAGCGCGGTGGTCAACGACGGCGTGCTGACCCTGTGCTACACCGGCAACGTGAAATTTTACGACGGCAGCCGCACAGCCTGGCAGTGCCTGGCCGTCGAACAACTGGATGGAAGCTTTAAAAAACTGGGGCCGGTGCTGCCGCTGCCGGACGGTTATACCGGACACGTCCGCGACCCGAAGGTGTGGCAACACGACGGGGAGTGGTACATGGTGCTCGGGGCGCAGGATCTGCAACAGCGCGGCAAAGTGCTGCTGTTCACATCCAATGATTTACAGCGCTGGCAGCCTTGCGGCGAGATTGCCGGTCACGGCGTCAACGGCCTGTCTGACGCAGGCTATATGTGGGAATGCCCGGACCTGTTTGCTCTCGACGGGACGCACGTGTTGATCTGCTGTCCACAAGGGCTGGCGCGCGAGCCGCATCGCTACCTCAATACCTATCCGGCGACCTGGATGAGCGGGGCGTTTGACTATGCAAACGCCGCATTCGATCACGGCGAACTGCACGAGCTGGATGCGGGCTTTGAGTTCTACGCCCCGCAAACCACGCTGGCGGGAGACGGACGGCGTATTCTGATTGGCTGGATGGGCGTGCCGGACGGGGAAGAGATGCTCCAGCCGACGCAGGCCCACGGCTGGATCCACCAGATGACCTGCCCGCGTGAACTGCGATATCGCGACGGCAGGCTGTGGCAAACGCCCGTTCGTGAACTGGAAACGCTGCGCGAGACCGAATGTCAGTGGCAGGGTGCTGCCCGCGGTGCGCCCGTTCTGGATGCGACGAGTCTTGAGTTTGAGCTGGAAACGGCGTGTGTGAATGTGGATTTTGCCGGCGCGATGCGCCTTCGCTGGGATGAGAAGGGGCTGCGTCTTGAACGCGCCAGCCTGAAAAACGGCGAAACCTTGACCCGCTACTGGCTGGGCGACGTTAACCATTTACGCGTTCTCTGCGACCGCTCCAGCGTTGAGATTTTCATCAATCATGGCGAAGGGGTGATGAGCAGCCGCTATTTTCCTGCTCATCCGGCTCAGGTGCGCTTCGAAGGTGCGTCCGACATCACATTACGCTACTGGTCGCTGCGCGCCTGCATGATAGAATAGGGGTTTTGGCAGCCGGATCTAAGTCGTTGTGAGAAAAACAAAACGCGTCACAATTAAAGACATCGCGGAGCTGGCGGGGGTTTCAAAAGCCACCGCCAGCCTGGTACTGAACGGACGCAGCAAAGAGCTTCGTGTGGCGGAAGACACCCGCGATCGCGTTCTGGCCATTGCCAAAGAGCATCACTACCAGCCGAGCATTCACGCCCGTTCGCTGCGTGATAACCGCAGCCACACCATAGGTCTGGTGGTCCCGGAGATCACCAACTACGGGTTTGCCGTCTTTTCTCACGAGCTGGAAACACTGTGCCGCGAGGCGGGTGTACAGCTGCTGATTTCCTGTAGCGATGAGAATCCGGGGCAGGAGACCGTGGTGGTCAATAACATGGTGGCGCGCCAGGTGGACGGTCTGATTGTGGCCTCCAGCATGCTGAATGATGCGGACTACCAGAAACTGAGCGAACAGCTGCCCGTTGTCCTCTTTGACCGCCATATGAACGACAGCTCTCTGCCGCTGGTCATCACCGATTCGATTACTCCCACGGCGGAACTGGTGGCTGAGATCGCCCGCCAGCATCCCGATGAGATTTATTTCCTCGGCGGGCAACCACGGCTTTCCCCGACGCGGGACCGTCTGGAAGGTTTCAAGCAAGGTTTACGTGAGGCCAACGTCGAGCTACGTCCGGAGTGGATCATTCACGGCAACTATCACCCGAGCTCCGGCTACGAGATGTTCGCCGAGCTTTGCGCGCGCCTGGGCCGCCCGCCCAAAGCCCTCTTTACCGCCGCCTGCGGCCTGCTGGAAGGGGTATTGCGCTATATGGGCCAACATAACCTGTTGCAAAGTGATATCAGGTTAGCCAGTTTTGACGATCATTATTTGTATGATTCGCTGACGATACCGGTTGACACCATTCGCCAGGACAACCGCCAGCTTGCGTGGCACTGCTTTGATCTGATTGGTAAATTGATCGACGGTGAGACGCCGCAGCCTGTACAGCGGAAGCTGGACGCCACCCTGCAGCGGCGCTTTAAAGGGTAAGAGTAGCCCTGTCTCGTTAAGGGGATACTTCAATAACTTTAATTAATTTAAGTTTTGGAACAGCCGATAACCATAAGGAATAATTTTCCTTGAGGTATTGGTTTATGTCGTTGAAGAAGTCGTCCCTGATTGTCCTGTTCTCACTGCTTTTCTTCTTTGTTGTCAGCACTGCTACCAGCGTTGGCCTCATCATTAAAAGTAATAATTCCCTGGATAACGTGAACAAAGAGATCCAGGTTGTGCTCTCCATTATTGACCCTATCAACCATAGCCGTACGCTGCGCGTCAGGGTGATGGAGTATGTGAAGATGGTGGAAGCGGGCAATACTGCCGATGAGGCTGCCAAGCTTTCTGCGGTGAAAGAGGCGCTGACCAAAGCGGACCACGCCTTTGCGGCCTTTATGGCGTCGCCGCGTCTGGCGGATGAAGCCCCGCAGGTGAATGCCTATCAGGATGCCTGGCAAAACTACCGCAACCAGGGGCTGGCGCCGCTGATCGATGCCGCTGAGGCGCACGATGTCGCCAAATTTAACGCGCTGATCCCGGAAGTCTCCCGCCTCGACCGCCAGTACGAGATCGTTCTCGACCAGGTCCTTTCCATACATCAGAAATATGCCAAAAGCCTGAATGAAGATGCGAGCAGTAACTTCGTCTCTGGCCTGGCAATCATTGCCGCTATCGCCAGCCTGTTTGTGGTGGTGATTGTCGCCGTCAGCCTGCTGATGAAGCGCTTTGTTTTCGCGCCGGTTAACCTGGCCCGTGAACACTGCAGCCAGATTGCGGCGGGCAAGCTGGACGTTCCGGTGCCCGTGAAGGGCAGTGCCGGTAATGAAATCGATCGCCTGATGGGTTCGATGGAGCAGATGCGTCAGGCGCTGCTCGCCACTATCGCCCAGGTGCGCGACGCGAGCCATACCGTCACGCACGCGGCGCAAGAGATCGCCTCCGGGAATATCGACCTGGCTTCACGCACTGAACAACAGGCATCCGCACTGACCCAGACCGCAGCCAGCATGGAAGAGCTGAGCGCGACGGTGGCGAATAATACCGATAACGTATTCCAGGCCGGGAAGCTGGTGCAGGATGCGGTGAAAAATGCCCATACCGGCGAAGCGGTGACCCGCGAAGTGATTGAAACGATGAACACCATCGCGGCGAACTCGAAGCGCATCGAGGATATTACCAGCGTCATTAACAGCATTGCTTTCCAGACCAACATTCTGGCGCTCAACGCGGCGGTTGAAGCCGCACGCGCGGGCACGCAGGGCCGCGGCTTTGCGGTTGTTGCCAGCGAAGTGCGAACACTCGCGCAGAAAAGCGCGGTGGCGGCGAAGGACATTGAAAGTCTTATCGCCCAGTCTGTTTCCAGCGTGAAGAACGGTGCGCAGTTGGTTCACCGCTCGGGCGACGTTATTGATTCGATTATTGCTTCGGTGAATAAAGTGAATACGCTGATGGAACAGATTTCCGTTGCTTCGGAAGAGCAGAGCCGGGGGATTGGGCAGGTTGGCCAGGCCGTTACGGAGATGGACGGCGTGACCCAGCAGAATGCGGCGCTGGTGCAGCAGTCTGCCGCAGCGGCGGCCTCGCTGGAAGAGCAGGCGCAGCAGCTTTCACGGAGTATTTCGAGTTTTAGATTGCCGGTGCAGGCTTGATAGATGGGAGGAGGCTCCCTGGGGAGCCTTTTATCTACTTAGTGTGTGAAAATTTCTAAGTCGTTTCCCCATAAGGTCAGCTTGTAGACCTAATAGGACTGTTTTAATACCACTTATTATATTTTACATAAATAACAGAAATGGTAATCACCCAAACGATGCTGAGTAAAGCGGCATAATCCGGTATAAATCGTACAAAAAAATATATCCCAAGTACAATAAGTAACGCCGGCACCAGGTAAAAAAACGACTTCAAAAGCCATAAGATTGCTTGCTTCATTTCCTCAGTATCTCGTACAAAGCGTCACCTATCACTTGCGCGTTATTATCCCCGGAGTTTACCTGGTAGATGATTTCAGACATTTGCGGTTCGATTAAGAAATATAACATCTCAATATTTTCTTTATAAAGCGCCTGATAGTACTGAGGATCCTGAAATTTGAGTCGATTAGCCGCAGATGCCGCTACCTGAGCCTTTGAGTAAAGCGTTGCACCATTAACAAACCATGTCGAGAATGAGTTAACAAGCTTGATGTGATTTTGCTTGAAATCTCTGCTGTTGATGATCAGGTTCGCAAGAGTAAAGGAGAGGGCTAGCTTGTTGGCTTTAGCCGATGCATGCTCGGCAGCTTTACCCAACAAGTTGTGGATATTAGTAATCAGGTCTTTGCTCTTTTGTTCGCCCAGCCTATTAAGAGTTTTCCTAAAATAGATTTCAACCATGTCTAAAGTGACATCTTTTCGGTTGTAAATTTCACCTAAGGCCAGGACTAAGCGTTTGTCTTCACGCCAGGTATCACGACAAGCGTTACGATAATATTCGTCTGGCATTAAGCATGCACCGTAGCTAACCAGGCGCTGTGTTCCCTGTTTCACCTTTTCCAGGGTTGCCATATGATCTTCATGCATGTCTCGAAGCGAGTTTGTTAGTGCAATAGCTAACTGTTTATTCGACTGCATTTTAAGTTGCAAATAGTTTTGTGCCATTTTATATAACCTTGCAGTATCATTATCTTATTATCATTGATCATGATTGAGAAAGGGGCAACATCGAAAATGGGAAAGCGCAAGAGTGCTCTGATTTATGTCCTGACCGTAATTATATTTTTGCTTATTATCCCTGAGATCATTCTGCGTGTATGCACGTCCGAGCAACTCGGCCGTATCAGCGACTTCACCAGTTTAGGTGGCTTGTTAAATCCACTATTATCCTTGCTCATCTTCCTGGCACTGTTGTCAATCATACTGGCCGTCATTGCTATCGCATTGGCTAAGCGAATTCTTCGTACGAGATGATTTGCCTGAAAGCGACTCATAGCGCCCGCCAGCCATTACTGCTATGAGTCCAAAATCGTCAGCCCAAAAATTTTATATTCACCCCAGCAATATTTCCCGCCCTCATCCGTCTACCTCATCACAAGCCATAATCAGTTACTGTAAACGAGGTAAACACGATGAGAGATTTTGAACTGCACGGCAGAGGTCACGGACGCGGATTTGGTCGCCACCGTATGGGTAAGGGCTTAGTCATCGGCGCGGTGATTTTCATCGTGCTCGGCCTGCTGGTGATGTCCCTGTGGAACGCCTTACTTCCCGCCATCCTCGGCGTGAAAGCCATCGGCTTCTGGCAGGCGCTGGGCATTCTGCTGCTGAGCCGCATTCTGTTCGGCGGGTTGGGCTTCAGGCCCGGTATGTTCGGCGCACACCGCCGGATGCACGAACGCTGGATGAACATGACGCCCGAACAGCGTGAAGCCTTTATTCAGCAGCGCCGCGCTGGGTTTGGACGCCACGGCCATTGTGGCTGGCGCGACCACCGTGATGAGAAGCGCGATGACAATGCGGCGAAAACACCGGAAGCAGAGTGAACGATATGAAAGCCGGTGATGCAGGTGAATCGTTACTGGTCTCGGCGCTTAATGCCTGCCGCGCCCGCCTGAAGGCATTCATTCGCGGGCGAACGGCGGTTCGCGATGATGCCGACGATATCCTGCAGGAAGTGACGTATCAGCTGATGAAAGTGGAACAGCCGGTGGAGAATGTCGCCGCCTGGCTGTTTCGCGCAGCACGTAATGAGATGACCGATCGGGCGCGGAAAAAGCGCGAGGTTTCGCTCCCTGGCTACGTTACCGCTGACGACGATGAGGATTTCCCCGAAGAGGAGTTAGCTGAAACCTTATTCGGCGTGCCGCAAACGCCGGAGGAGGAGTATCTTAAATTGCTGCTGTGGGAAGAGCTGGAGCAAGCCCTGTCAGAGCTGCCGCCGTCACAGCGTGAGATATTCGAAAAAACGGAATTTCACGGCTACAGCATGAAAACGCTGGCGGATGAAACGGGCGACACGGTGCAGGCATTATTATCCCGCAAGCACAAGGCCGTGCGATTTCTGCGTAGTCGCCTGCAGGATATCTATGAAGCGTTGACAGGGGATTGAAGTTCGACCACTCTGAAAAACAATATGTTAGAGGGATCGTTATGCTTCAACTGCTTACAAACAAAAAAGTGCTGTTACTTGCTGCTCTGATGGTTTCAGGAGGGCTCAAAGCGCAAGAGACGCTGCCTGATGCCGTGAAGAACTTCAGTGAACAGCAGGATATCAAGATCCTCAAGAAGATTGACGCTCCGGGCGGTGCACCTGCCTGGCTGGGACAATACCAGGACATGGGCGTCACCCTTTTTTTAACCCCTGACGGAAAGCATGTGGTTTCGGGGTATCTGTACGATGAAAAGGGAAAAAATCTCAGCGAGGCCTATTTCCAGAAAGAGATCTACGCGCCGATGGGGCGTGAAATGTGGAAAAAGCTCAATGCAGCGCATCCGCTGAAAGAGGGGGCTGACGCTGCGCCGCGCAAAGTCTTCGTCTTTGCCGATCCGTTCTGCCCGTACTGCAAACAGTTCTGGGCCGAAGCGCAGCCGTGGGTGAAGGCTGGCAAGGTTCAGCTCAACACGCTGCTGGTTGCGTTTCTCAACCCCAACAGCGGGCGTAACGCCTCAGCTATTCTGAATGCGAAAGATCCGGTCACGGCCTGGAAAGAGTACGAGCTTTCCGGCGGGAAAAAATTGCCAAAACCAGAGGCTGCGGCGACGCGTGAAACCGTCGAGATACTGCAGAAGCACCAGGCATTAATGGACAGTCTCGGGGGGAATGCCACTCCGGCAATTTATTATCTGAATGAAGAAAACGAACTTCAGCAGGTGATGGGACTGCCAAACGAGAAACAGCTGGTAGAGATGTTCGGGCCAAAACCCTGATCAGCGCGGGCAGAAACGGCGTGTTCCTGCCCGCGTTTGCCCACTCAGCTGCCCCAGCGCCCGCGGAGATAGCTTACCGCGTCCTGCGTTTGCGGCTGGTTGAGATAGTCCTCACGGAACAGGATGGTGCCATTCACGTTGGGCAGTGAATCGTTCAAATCGAGCTGTTTTTTCAGCTCAGGCACGCCGCCGTTAACCGTCCAGTCAGGCTCATTTTTAGAGGGTGCCCCCACTTTGTAGAACGCGATGCCGATGTAAAGGCGGGTATGGGTCGGTTTCACCACGTCAGCCCACCATTTGGTCAGTACATCATAGCGCGCGGCGTCGCGGGCGAAGGGCCAGTAGATCTGCGGCGCGATATAATCCAGCAGTCCCTGTTGAACCCATTTGCGGGTGTCGGCGTAGGATTCATCATAAGCGGCAGCACCGCGCGTGTCGGAGCCTGCCGGGTCAAAGGAGCGGTTGCGCCAGACCCCCGCCGGACTCACACCAAACTCAACGTTGGGTTTTGCCTGTTTAATCGCACGGGAGACCTGCACGATCAATTCTTGCGTATTGTGACGTCGCCAGTCTGCTTTTGAGGCAAATCCTTCACCATATTGCCTGTATGTATAGGCATCATTCAGGGTCGACCCCGGCGTTTCTGTGTAGAAATAGTCGTCGAACTGCACGCCGTCTATCGCATATTGTCTCACTACCTCGGTCACCACTTGGGTTATCCAGTCACGCACCTCCGGAATGCCCGGATCGAGGACGAAACGATCGCCTGATGTACTGACCCATTCCGGGTGCTGTACGTAAACGCTGGAAGGGTGCAGTGACGATGTCCGGTTTAACGCGGCGATGGTCGAAGGCTTGGTGTTCGTGGATACGCGGTATGGGTTGAACCAGGCGTGGACTTTCATGCCGCGCTTGTGGGCCTCATCCAGCATAAACTGGAGCGGATCGTAGCCCGGATATTCTCCAATGTTCCCCGTCAGGGTATCCGACCAGGGAAGGATTTTGGATGACCACAGCGCCGTGCTGTCCGGCTTCACCTGGAAAAATATGGTGTTGATCCCGAGACTTTTCAGCTTATCGAGTTTGTTCGTCAGCGCCTGCTTCTGCATCGCGATGCGCTGGTCAGCGCTGCGGCCATTCACCGAGGCCAACGGCGGCCAGTCGAGACGAGAGACGGTCGCCAGCCAAATCCCGCGCATCGGCTCGTTTGCCTGCGGCGTCGGTTTGCTCGCGGTGGGGAGAGGGGTAACCAGTGATTTGGGTGGTTTGGAGGAGCAGCTTACAAGTAAAAGTGCGCAGGCAGCCAGCGCACCAATCCGTTTTACGTGTCGCGTCATTTGCGTATTAGCTCTTGATAATCCGACTGTTAGCCCAGGGATTAAAGGCGGGCGCCTCCTGCTCTGTGCTTACCTCATCGTTGAGGGAGTCCAGATACAGGGCTTCAACCTCCGCGCGCGCCCACGGGGTGCGGCGCAGAAATTTCAGGCTCGATTTAACGCTGGGATCTTTTCTGAAACAGTTAATTTTGATGCGGTCACCCAGCTCGCTCCAGCCATATTTCGCCACCAGGGCGTTGACCATCATCTCCAGCGTTACGCCATGCAAAGGATCGTTAGAAATGTGTGCAGTCATAGGCGTCCGGATGTCTCAATGTTGATGGGGGAAGGGTTAACGGTGAAAGGGTACAAGAAAGCAGGGGAAGCGGCAATTTTCCTTTACCCTCGCTCACCTTATGACGGACTCAGTGCGCTGATTTTCACCAACCTTTTTTCCCGCTTTGTTTTCAATCGTAAACGTAATCGATACCTCCTCCTGACCTACGGGCGTGGCCGTAAGTACTTTTACCATCGTTCCCGAATCTGCTGCGATCGTCATCGTCATCTTACCTTTTGCCAGCACCTTATCGCGTTGGGCGATACGCCACGACAGACGGCATTCGCTGCACGGTTTCCATGTGTCGTTGATGGCCCAGAGACGCACGGTCGCTGCCGTGCCGGATTTCCACTGCGGGGTGAGCGGTTCAATCGACGGCAGAACCGGCTGGTACGCACGTTTTAACGCGTAAAAACCGTCTTTAGGCTTACGCAGGTAGTCCACCACGCCCCAGTTGATGGAAGGCCAGGTCTCTACAAACATGAAGTGGAACAGGGCCGTTACTGGCTGGTAGCGCTGTCGGCGATAGCTCTCGGCCGCCGTGGCGACGAGCTGAGCCTGATACGCCTGGGTATTACGGATCATTTCCTGAATGTTGTTTCCGCGCGGGATATTGGCAAATTTAAACGTCTGAAAGGGCTGAAAGTTATGATATTTCCAGACGGTCCAGCCGGGATCGTCAGCTGCGGTGGTTTTTGGCCAGAGATGCGCTGCCGGGATGATGGTTTTTAGCGTGGACAAGCGGGGAAGCGCCTGCGCGCCAAACTCGGTGATGATCCCAGTTTTGGCCGGCGTCAGCAGGTCGCGTACGGTACCGAAATACCAGCCTGCCCAGTAGTGCTCTTCAACGGCGGAAAAGCGATGCACGATGCGGGAGGTATCTTCGGCAAGCGTGTCCGCCACCTGCTGCGTGAGTTCGCGGTTGAGGTTTTTGTTCCAGTCCGGGAAGCGTTTTTCCATCCACGGCGAATTCCAGGGCGGTTCGTTATGGCCGCCCCAGACGATGATGGCGGGTGAGTTGCCAAACTGTTCGATCATCTCCCGCGTCTGTCGAACCGCATTTTTGGTAAAGGCGTCGCGATTATCGTAGCCCCACTGCAGCGGGACATCCTGCCAGATCATCATGCCCATCTCATCGGCAACATCATAAAGCGCACGCCCCGCGACGTGTCCGTGCACGCGTATGGCGTTGGCGTTCATGGCTTCTACCAGACGAAGATCACGACGGTATTTTTCTCGCGTCATGGTGCTGAGCCAGGGGGAGCCGATGTAATTGCTGCCCTTAACAAAAAGGCGTCTGTCGTTAATGAGCCAGCCTTTATTGTCTGGCTGCTCAACGATCTTGCGCAGTCCGGTACGGGTGACCGCCGTATCCATTAACCCGTTTTCATCCCGCAATGAGACACGAACCGTATACAGGTGGGGTTTCCCGGTGCCGATCGGCCACCACAGTTTTGCCGCAGGCATGGGCAGCGTCACCTGCGCGGAATGGGCACCGCTTTCCAGGGTAACCGGAAAGTCTGCCTGGAAGCGTTTGCCGCTGAAATTTGCAGGGGTGGCGGTGAGCCGCACGGTAGACTGGCCATGACTGAGGGCACGATAGCGAATCTCAGCCTTCAATGCAGGGCTTTTCAGCCCCTGCGACCAGTCAGGCCGAAGAATGATTTCATCCAGGGTGGCTCCCCGGCTGAGATGCAGCCTGACCGGTCCCCAGATGCCGCCAGAGTTGGCGTCCTGTCCTTCTTGCGACCAGGCGCCTCCGGGACGCGTGTCATGCTGATTAAGAATCCCCTTCATGACCGTTTTATGCAGGGGCCAGGTCGTGTGTGGATCTTCGTAAGGGCTATCCACCCGGACAACTAACTGGTTGTGACGCTGTAACGCAGCACTGACATCCAGCGAAAAGCGCTGGAAATAGCCCTCATGCTTGCCCAGCGGCTGGCCGTTGAGCGTGACATCCGCCAGGTAATCGACGCCGTCAAACACCAGGGTGCTCATCACATCGGGCGGTTGAGCGGGTAGCGTAAATGCGTGCTTATACCATAATGCGCCCTGGTGATCGTACCCGGCGCTGTACCAGTTGGCAGGGACTTTCAGCCCGCGCCAGCCTGATGCGGGAGGATGCGTACTGTCATTGGCGTCCTGAATCTGCCATGTGCCCGCAAGCGACCAACTTACCGGTGCTGACGCCGCCACCATTGTGGGAAGAAACAGGGTAAAGAGCAGCGTGCAGTTACGAGTCATGAGTGACGTTTACCCCGCGCGCGTTGAGCCATGCCACCAGGCGCAGCGATTCCTTGTGAAGTTGTTCATTCAGCGCCGCAAGCTGTTGCCCCTCCAGCTTATGCGCTTCGCTCTCCAGCGCCTGCAGCGGTTGCGCGAGTGTCCTGAAGTCCAGCGTAATGGCTTCTCCGCGCAGCTTGTGGGCCGTGCGGCGCAGCGCTTCGCGATCGTTGCTGTCGATAGCCCGGGTGATGACTTTCATGGCTTCAGCCAGCCCTTCGCCAAACAGGGCCAGCAGTTCCTGTACTAGGTCAGGATCGTCAGCGCACTGCTTCAGCAGGCGTGCTTCATCCGGGAAGGTGGAGGGCACATCATGGTTCGGGAGCACGCGAGCAATCTCCTCTGCGAGATGTTCCTGACTGATGGGTTTGGCAATGTAGCCGTCGAATCCCATGTTAAGGCAGCGCTCTTTATCCCCCTGCATGGCGTGTGCGGTCATGGCGACGGTGGGCTGCGCCGGTCCGGGCCGGGAGCGTTCTTCCTCACGAAGCAGACGAATGGCGGTCTCGCCGTCCATTTCGGGCATCTGAAGGTCGATCAGCAAAACGTCCCATACGCCCGCGCGCCAGCGTTCAAGCAGCGTGACGCCGTTGTCGACGATCTGACAGGTGTGCCCGAGCCGCTCAAGCAGGCGCGCGGCGACCTTCTGATTAACCAGATTATCTTCCGCAAGCAGGATCCGTAGCCCCGCAGTATCCGGCGCGGCGGTGGGCGCGGGTGCGCTTTCACTCACTGTCTTCGGCGCACGTTCGAACGCCGCGGCAATCGCCTGATGCAATTCATTCTGGGCTATAGGTTTATGCAGGTAGTTCTGGATGCCGATCCGCTTCAGCATATTGATATCAAAATGTCGGCTCATGGAGCTCAGCATGATGATGTGGCTTTCAGAAACCTGCGGCAGCACCGAAAGCTCAAGGGCCAGAGATACGCCGTCCATATCCGGCATCTGCGCGTCCAGCAGGATCAGCAGCCAGGCCGGACCGGCTTTAACCCAGTTGATGGCCTCGCTGGCGTTGTTGACGCAGGTGGGGTTCAGCCCCATCTGGCTAAGCATGGCGGCCAGCAGCCGAAGGTTGGTCGCGTTATCATCAACCACCAGCACGCGTTCACCGTTAAAGCGATCGTTATGCGGGCGTTCCTCCGGCGTAAGCAACTGTGTCGCAAGCGACAGCGAAAACGAAAATTCGCTGCCTTTCCCCGGCTCGCTGGACACCGTTAACTCTCCGCCCATGGCCGCAACCAGTCGAGCAGAAATGGTTAACCCAAGCCCTGTTCCGCCATAGCGCCGGGTGGTTGAGTTATCCGCCTGGCTGAATGCTTCAAAAATGGCCTTTTGCTTGTCCGCCGGTATGCCAATGCCGCTGTCGCGCACCCGAAAGCGCCAGCGATTTGCGCTATCACCCGGCTCAACAATCAGGATGACTTCTCCCTGATGAGTAAATTTCAGCGCGTTACCCAGCAGATTGGTCAGGATCTGACGCAGTCGCGCGCCGTCGACCAGCAGCACGTCGGGCACGTCGGGTGCGATATCAACCAGAAGCTCAATGCCTTTTTCGCTCGCGCCCGGCATATGTGGGCGAATAAGCGACTGGATGAAGGGGCGGACAGGGACGGGCTCCGCTTCCAGCTCCACTTTGCCGGCTTCGATACGGGAAAAGTCGAGAATATCGTTAATGATATGCAGCAAAGACTGGGCAGAACTCATTACCAGCGTCAGATAATCGCGCTGATCGGCACTGAGAGACGTATCGAGGCACAGCTGGGTCATGCCAATAATGCCGTTCATGGGGGTGCGAATTTCATGACTCATATTCGCCAGAAACGCGCTTTTCGCCTCGTTGGCCTTCCTCGCGTCCAGGGCGGCATTGATGGCCAGTATTTCTGCTTCTTTGCGACGCGTAATATCCTGGAGCGTGCCAATGACGCGTTCGGCGTTTCCTTCGATGGAGAGTGTGACCACCTGGCCGGACAGCATCATCCAGCGCAATCCTTCGGTTGGATGATGAACGCGGATCTCGCATTCAAAGACCGGACGGTGATCCTGCTTCGAAGCGTGCAGCGCCTTGCGCAGCGCACCGCGATCCTCTTCGTGAACCTGATTGAGCAAAAAGCGCACCGGATATCGCCACTGCGTCCGCGACTGGCCCAGCATGGAAAGCAGGGTGTCATTAACCTGTAATACATCGCCGGAGACTTGCCAGTCCCAGATCCCAATATGAATGGATTCCGCCGTCAGCAAAAAATCGTCATGCAACTGGTGGCGCGCCCGCTGCGCTTCGTCCAGCTCCGTGATATCGCTGTGCAGGCTGACAATGCCGCCGTCCGCAAGCCGTTGATGCTGAACAAAAATACGGCGATTGCCGGCCTGCCTCACTTCACAGTGCTTATCCTGTCGACAGTTGCGGACGACCGACTCGCGCAGCGTCTGGCGAAGGCCGGGATCGACGTTGTAAACGGCGTCGATGAAGCGCTCCGCCAGCGCTTCAAGCGTTGCGCCCAACTTCAGCCACGGGGTGATGACCGGATAAAAAAGGGCCACGTTGTGATTCCAGGCCTGCAGGCGTTCATCGCTGTCATAAATCATGACGGCGGCTGGCAGTGCGTTAAGATCGTACGTGAATGCGCTCATCATGATCCTCCCTACGCGCGGTAGTGCAGTTCTGCCTGTCGGCGCAGATATTCCAGACCGGGTGCGATAGCCATCGCCCAGGCCGTCAGGATCTCATCGTCACACTGTGGATCGCGCTGGTTCACCGTGTCCAACATCGCTTCACGCCATAGCGCGAAAAATCGCGGGGGGAGATGCAGGCCGTCTTCGCTTTGCTCCCGCGCCAGACGCTCGAGAAAATCAGGCACGATTAATGCGCCGTCTACCGCAAGCATGGCGAAGAAACTCTTAAACAGGGTCTGCTGGCCCTCCCGATCCGGCAGGCGAGAAAAATGCGCCTCAGTTTCGGGTGACATATGGATGAAGGCGTCATAGAACGTCTGAAAAAACGCGGTTTTTTCATTATTGGGAAAGACGCGGTTCAGACTGGATTCAAACAGATCGCGGTAAAACTTCACGGCGTCCTCCTTACGGCATTTTCGTCCGGCAGACAAAGCCCCTGGGGCGTAAATTCATCTGCCAGACGGCGTGAAAAGTAGCTCTCTTTCTTCGACCGGCGAATGTCAAAGAGGGGCCCGGCGTTATGCTTAAAGAAAAGGGCTTCCAGAACCGTGGCATTCGTGGAAAGGGTCAGGGAGGCGTTAGTATCGCCCGTGGCTTCAAGGCGGCCTTCATACCAGCCTCTTTGCGGATCGTTAAGGTATTCGGTGACCGACATCAGCGCGTCGGTGTAGGGCGTGTCCCACAAGGCCCACAGCGCAAAGACCGCTTTTGTTGAAACCTGCGCGAAGCGGGTGTAATCCCGGCCATCATCGCCAACAGAGTTCCAGGCATACCCATTTCCCCAGACGGTATCCTGAATATGCCATGGGGCCTGAGGGAGTGAAAAATCCGCTCTGGCCGTCAGGATCTTCTCTGTCTCCCAGCGTGTTTTCTGGCTCAGCCAGACGTTTTCGGCCTGCTTACGCAGACGCTTTTGCAGATCGGCCGCAACGCCTTCCGGCTCCCAGCCAAATTCCAGGCCCGGCAGCATGTAGGGAAGGGTGGTTATCAGGGAGGGCTGCCACGTGGTACGCGGATCGCGCGCATCCACGGCCAGACGCCGCTGGGCGATAATGACGTGGTGCGCCGGGGGGGAAAACCCTTTATCCGGGGAAAATCCCCACAGATGGAACGCCGTCGCGGCATATTCGCTCTCGCCCAGACGCAACTCTTCCCGGACCACCGGCTGACCATTTTGCAGGGAAGACGACCACAGTCCCCCCTCACTATCAATGACCGGGCAGAAGTTCCAGCGCAGAATGATTTTATCAAGGTACTCGCTGTACTGCGGCTCCCGCTCAGCGGTGAGGCGCAGGGCGAGCATCAGACGAGCCATGTCGCGTGCAGACCAGCCATTTTTAGCGGGCTTGCCGCTAAAGTCGATCGGCGCCGCCGTCTGGCTGGAATAAAGCCGCCCTGGCGTCCGGGCCTCGGTCAGCATCAGGCGGTTGAGTGTCCCCATCAGCCGCGTCAGGCGGGCATCATATTCGGCGTCCTGAATGAGCCCCAGCTCTTTTGCCGCCAGCAGGGCGATAAGCGTATCGCCCATTTGCCAGGGCGTAACGCGGGGCTGTTTGTCGCTCCCGTTGACCAGGCCCGTTTGCGGCTGGGTATTATTGACGAAATAGCGCCAGGCGATCGCCGCCCATTTCTGTTCTTCCGGCGTCAGGGCAGCGATACGCGCGCTGGAGTGCCAGCCGCCGGCGATCAGCCAGCGCCAGCCAGCTCCCTGATGGCCAAACAGAGCAAATATGACCACGCCTGCGAGGAGTAAGCCCGCGAGCCCTCTGGCTATGGTTTTAAGCATTGCGCAGTCACCGGAGGCAGTTTAATCGGCTCGTCCGCGCTGCATGAGGCGCACTGACAGGCCTGGCAGGCGGGTTTGGTGCGCTGCGTGACGCCGGTCCGCTCGCACCAGCTTTTTACGGCCAGCGTGCTGGTCAGGAACGGACGGCTACGAAGCGCGTTGTTCTCTTCAAACTGATCGAGCAGTTTTTGATCCCACAGAGACGGGGCAAAATCCTTGCTCTTCGGGTTGTCGGTGTTGAAGGCCAGCAGTTTCCCCTCTTTTTTGAACAACAGGGCTTCCAGCATGATGCCGTTATTGTTCGCGGTGAACTCTTTGATCGGCCCGTCCCCGTTTTCATAAAGCCCTTCGTAGTAGCCTTTTCCCTCTTCGTTGGCATTCTCAATGGTGTTCAGCAGGCGGTCGGTATAAGGCGAGTTCCACAGGACCCACATCCCCAGCGCCGCCTTCAGTGAAATTGCGGCAGCGTTAGGGACGAACTGGCCCTTGTCAGTGATGGTGTTCCAGTTGTATCCGTCGCTGAAGACGGTGTCATAGACGAAGTAAGGGGCTTTATCGAGCTGGTGTTCAGAGCGCGCGGTGAGGACGCCGGTGATGGTATAGCGGTTCTCCTGAGCCTGATAAACGCGATCGGCAAAGTTTTTCATCCACGTAAGGGAGTAGTCGCGCGGGGCATTATCGCGATCGGTCGGCTTATCGAAGCCGAACTCCAGCCCGTAAAGCAGGTAGGATTCCGTCACGACGTAGTTATGTTGAGACGTATTGCGCGGGTCGCGTGAATCATACGGAACCAGCACGCAGTAGATCTCTGCCAGCTCATACGGCTGCGGACGACTGGCTTTACAGGTATTAAATCCCCACAGCTGGTAGCCCGCCGCGCCGTACTCTTCGTAGCCCAGTCGGCCTTCCTGAACATACTTCGGTTGACCGTTTTCGAGATAGGCGCCATACAGCGTGCCGCAGGGGTCGACCGCATGGCTGAAATCCCAGCCGAGCACCACGTTATCAATGCTGTTGCCGTATTCCGGATAACGCTCTTTGATGATTTTCAGCCAGACCAACATCCGCCCGATATCCAGTGCCGAGAAGCCGATTTCACCGGGCTTGTTGGTATAGTCCACCTTCTGGCCGCTGATGGTGTTATAGGCTTTGTTGGGCAACTCATTACGGAACAGCACAAGGGTGTTTAGCGTGGCAAGGAATTTCAGCATCCGGCGGTCGAACTCGGCTTTATCTATGATCCCCAGCTCACGCGCTGCCGTCATGGCGGCCAGATAGGAGGCGCTGTCCCACATGGTGGTGGACGGATATTTGTTAACCGCATTCACCAGGCCCGTCGTGGGCTGGTAGTTCGCGACGAAATACTGCCAGGCATTTTTCGCAATGGTCATCTCTCGGGCCGTCAGCTCGCCGCTGCGCGGGGAGTAACCCGATGCAGGCAGCTCGGTTTGCGCACGCACGGTCGATAGCGCCAGCCAGCAGATCGTTATTCCCGTGAGCAGGTGGAAAAGGATCGGGGATCTTGGCTTCATGGCGTTGCTCCTGCAGGAGTGGATGAATGGGGGGCCGTGGAGAAGCAGGCCAGACAAAGCATCTGGCCATGCGCGATATACGACAGACTTTCCAGCACAATGGCGTTGGTGTCGCCATCAACGACCGCATTGACGGTGTTATTGAGATTCAGCCCTCTTTGCCAGCCCTTACCCGGCACCTGAAGCGGCAGAACCTGCTGGCGCAGCGCTTCACTCCAGCCGTTGCGGAACAAGGCATACCAGGCAAACGCGGTGCGGGTGGAGGCGATCGCCACCTTCTCCGGTATCTCTTCGCGCAGGGCACGCGCCTGAACCGGCTGCCTGTTGGGCAGATCGTTAACGTAATCCGGCGCCGGTTCGGCGTAATCGGTGCTGACAGGCGGCTTTGGCGCGCGCAGGCTGTGGCGCCGCTGCTGAATCTGCATAATCCGCCACGCAATTTCAGCGCTTTGCGCGTCAAAGCCAAGCTCAAGGCCGGTTAACAAATAGGGGAGACTGATTAGGGAGATCTGCTTGCCCCAGGGCGTGCGCAGCCCTTCATCGGGAACCATGATCCCATCCAGGTCGATCATCTTTTGCCCTTCAGGCGGATTGGTAACCGCCAGCCCCGCCGCACTGTCAATCAAGCGCAGCGTATGGCTGGCATAGAGCCGGTAGCCAAAGCTGTCTCGCTGCTCGTCGGCAGCCAGCGTCCAGTGATGGAGCGGTACCGCCGCCTGGCTTTGGGTGTTGTTTTCCATTAGCGCGCCGGTGCGCCAGGTGCTAAACAGATCGCGGATTGCGGCTGCGTGCTGAGGATAGCGCCACAGAATGCTCTGAAGCGCCGTCAGCAGGCGACTCAGCCCAATTGCGGAGGCGTCTGGTTTCCCCAGAATTTTAAGGGTGTCCGCATGGTAATACGCAGCAGGGAGGCCTTGTTCATTGAGCGGCAGCTGCCCCAGCGTAAACAGGGCCGTGCTGATCCTCTCGTCAAACTCATCCGTGGAAATGATATTGAGCTGCTCTGCGGCAGCGGTCGCAAACAGATAGCTCCCTACGCTCCAGAGGCTCAGCCATGGCTCTCCATCGCTGGCATTCGCCAGGCCATTTGGCTGGGTATTGTTCACATAGTATTGCCAGGCCACCCGTGCCCAGATTGCCTCTTCATAGGTCAGCTCGCGTTTCGCAGGCAGCGGAGGGAAATCTTTACTGAGCGCGATGCCGCCGCTGCTTTCCACGCGCGAAGGCATTTGTTTCTCAACCCATACCACAATGGCAAAGCCGAGCAGGAACCCCAGCAGAATAGTGATATAGCTGCGCGCGGAAAGCAGGGCATCACGTATTTTCATTGGGTGACCTCATCGTCTTCGGCGGGCGTCCACATAGCTGCGAATATCAGCGGCAACATGGCGGCGATGTTCACCCCTCCCCAGAAAATATTGATGACGTAGCCAGAAGGATCGTCAACCTGGCCGCGAACAACCTGAATCCCACCCCAGATAAGCCCTGCGAGAGTCAGCAGCACAATGGCAATCTGCGGCTTCACCAGATAGAGAAAACGGCCAGTCTGCCTCTCTTTTGGCGTAACGTGAAATTTGATCTGTTCGCCCCGAAGCACGGTATTGAGCGCGCGCAAATTCATGGAAAAGAAAGAGAGGTAGGACGCCCTGCCGTCCCAGGCCGAAATCCCCCATGTCCCGAACATAAAGGCCAGTTCGGAGAAAATAAAAAAGGGGAGAAAATGGAGATAGAACGGCGTCGACCAGGCCGATACAGGCGGAATGCCGGTGAACAAATAAATAATGGGTGAAATCAAAAACACCGTGTTCCATACGCAGGCCATATAGGACCAGAAGGTCGTGGCATACATCAGCGTCTGAGGGAGTGAAAGCCTGAAGCGACGACGGCTAAAGATGTTGTCATGGAACAAAATATCCAGCGAACCTGCGGCGTATTTAAAGCGCTGGATCATCCACGTTAGCATATCCTGCGGAGAGAGCATCTTCGACTCAACGCGCGGGTGCATGACCGAACGCCAGCGTCTTGCGGCGTCACCGTGCAGCAGCACCGAGGTGTAAATATCTTCGGAGACATGGAATTTGTAGGGCGTTAACTCAGTGTCAAATGCCACGTGCGGGCGCATAGCCTCCTGTAGCGCGCTCCGCGTTTCGTCATCGCGGATGTCGCGGGTATGGCGATGGATCTCCTCTTCGACGGACCAGACGTAGCTTCTCAGCGCGGCCTGCATGACCGCCTCGCGACGGTGGATGGACGCCGCGCCGCAGCAGAACGCCGCGTTGGCCCAGTTGCGGCGCCGCAGGATGACGTCATAGAACATGCGCGGATCGTTAAAAAACGGGTCGCGGCCAACCGTGACCGGCCCCACGAATTTTTGTATCAGCCAGCCCAGGCCATAGCCCACTTTTCCCGCTTTCCGCTGGCCCCAGCGTGACAGGCTTTCGCCTTCCGGGAGATCGAAGAACCATTGAGGCGTTTGCACCCAGGCCACATCAGGGTCGCGGAAATAGCCCAGCGTATGGCTGAGAAGGGTGGGAAATACCCGGGTATCGGCGTCGCAGATGACAATAAAATCGCCGTCAGTTTGCTCAAGACCATTACGCAGATTACCGGCCTTAAAGCCGATGTTGGTCTGTCGACTGATGTAATTGACGCCTTCCTCATCGCAAACGGCTTTCATCTCCGGGCGGCGGCCGTCATCGAGGACGTGGATCCGGTAGTCAATCGGGTATGGGTAATCCATGTTCAGGGCATCGCGAATGGACAGCCTGACCAGTTCGGTGTCTTCGGAGTAGGTGGCAATGAACAGATCCACCTTAACGGGACGGGGCTCTACGGCCTCCTCCGGTGACAGGCAGTCGTTAATTTCGCTCGGGGGCGGATTCTGGAGGGGATCCTGTTCTTTCCACAAATTGATGGTAAACAGCACGGTACCGATCCAGGCCAGGGTTTCGGCGAGTACCAGCGGTATGGCGTACCATAACGCGTCCGTGTTCAGGGAGGCGGTCCAGCGCCAGTAAATATAATTTGCGCCCAGAATAAGCGCCGCGACCGCTAACACCTGCCAGGTCATCATTACCCAGCGCGGCGTTTTCAACGGTTCCGGAGGTCGACGATGTTCAAATCGGGAAAAATAAAAATCCATAGTTCCGGCGTTCCTGATTCCGTGAAAATGCAGACCCTTTCTGCTGCGCAGGCAGTTGCCCAAAAGCGAAAGAAAATAGCGATTAAACAAGATTTAAGATAAGTGTAGAACGCCGAATAAAAGTGTCCAGGGTCGTTTTTATTAATATGTAGCAGAAGTTAATTTGGCTTTAATTCTTATTGATATGTTTCATCTTCCGGCGATAAATTGCAGTTACTATTCCTTTAGTCTATCTACTTTATTTAGACCTCAATTTTCGTTTTCAGGAAAAGGACACTCTATGAGCCATGTTGCGCCGTCGGTTGCGCAAGAAGATGACGCTAAATCAACAGCATGGCGGTATGCCGTTGCAGGTGCCCGGGACCTGAGAATAGACTTTATGCGCGGCATTGCTCTCGTCATGATGGTCGTGGCGCATACGGAGGTGATGTCGATATTTAATATATTCTCCTGGGAGCGTTTTGGGCTAACAACCGGTGCAGAAGGCTTTGTCATTCTCTCGGGGTTTATGCTGGGGATGCTGAATCGCGCGCGTCTGCAAAAAGTGGTTTTACTCACTGTTTCCTGGGGGCTTTATCTCAGGGCGTGGAAAATATATCGCATAAATATCATTATCATAGTGTCGTTTATTCTCATGTCCTATATCCCACGAATTAATCTTTTCGAGGTCACTCATTTTACCGACCGTTTTTCGGGTGAGAGCTGGTCGCTTTATCCTGTTACGCCGCAAATAAAAGAGACCTGGTTCAACATTATTCTCTATTTGCAGATCGGCCCCCATCAGACGCAAATCCTGGGGCTGTATATCTTTTTGCTGCTACTCAGCCCACTATTTTTGGGGGTGCTGCAGAAAGGGAAAGTCTGGTGGCTGTTAGGGCTGTCGCTGCTGGTGTATGGCCTGTGGCAGCGGTGGCCGCTTCGGCTGACGCCGTCGGAATTCGAATTTGCCTTCCCGCTGCTGGCGTGGCAGTTCATCTTTGTGCTGGGCATGACCAGCGGCTGGTATAAAGCCGAACTGATCTCTTTCGCACGCACGCCGGCAGGTAAAATGGTGGTGTTTACGTTGGTCATGGTGTCGCTGGTGTTGGGGTTCGTCGCCCAGAACCATACCAACCCATTTATGCCGCCCGCGCTGCTGATGCATGCGATCTCGCCTGACAGCTTCAATACGTTTTATCACACCTGGGCGGCGAAGAATGGGCTGGGCCCGGTGCGGGTGTTAAACGATATCGCCCTGATGGTCACCGTCTATCTGGTGCTGACATATTGCTGGACGCCGTTCAACCGCCTGTTGGGATGGTTTCTTATTCCGCTAGGCCAGCACTCGCTTTATACCTTCATTTTGCATGTGTACGTGGTGCTGCTGGTGAGTCAGTTCATCACCTTCGATTTGTGGCGTCATGCCTGGATAGAAAATACGGTAGCGCATGCTGCAGCACTGGGCATGTTGTGGCTCATGGCAAAATACAACGTTGCCGCACGCTGGATACCTAACTAAGGATGGCGGTTATGCGCGAAAAATGGTTACTGGCGGGCATCTTACTCGCCACAATACCCGCGGCGGAAGCGGCGCAAAGCAATGAGAAAGAGACGTTGCGCGATAAGAACGGAGAACCCGTTCAGGCAGGCGTATTTACCAGCCGGTGGGGGCGTCTGTTCTCAGGTAATGATAAGAAATTTTCAGGCGCCCTGAGCTTTAGTTCAGGGCTGAAAGAGCAGATGGTGAGCGTGCCGAATAGCTCTGACAGTGCCGCCCAGGCGAAAAAAATTAACCAGACGCTGAATCTTAGTCTGCAGTATTCCCCCTACAGTTTCTGGTTTGCCAACATTACCTCCCGGTTGCCGGTCAGAGATACCACCCGCTATACCGCCGATTTTCGCTACAGCTTTGGCTATGACGACTGGCATGCCAATACGTTCAGCCTCGTATACGGCAACTACGGCGATAACCACTTCTGGACGTCGGGGAGCCGGAGACACACCTATTTCGAACAGGGCGCCTTTACACTGGCCTATAAGTTTTCGCTACCGAAACCGGTTGAAAACACGCTCCTGATTAATAAAGGGGACTCTATCATTTGCCAGGTCGGGTACAGCTGGGTTCCGCGCTACTACGACCTCAGCAGCGATGACATCCGCAAAAATAAAAACGTCATGCTCGGCGGCTGCGGCTATACCTTCAAACAACATTTCTTCGTTCGCGCAACGGCGTTCTGGTTTCCGGACAGCAGCCAGCAGCAGCCCTGGAACGGCGATTACAGCTACAGCTTCGGCTATGCAGGCTATACGCCGGGATCGTTTTCCGTCCAGTACGCAAACTATGCCGGGACGCGCTATCCGGGGCATGGGAACGGTAATGCAAAATTCAGGGAAGGGACCGTGAGCCTCATCTGGTTCTTACCGCTATAGGAGGGATGCATGTCAGCGCTGCACGTGTTAATCGTTGAAGATTCGCTGATTTATCGTCGGCTACTCTCCCGAATGCTCACCCAGTGGGGGTATATCGTGAGCGAGGCGGAAAACGGCGTCGCCGCGCTGGAAATATTGTCCAGCCAGCCGGTCAGTATGGTGATAAGCGACTGGGACATGCCTGAAATGGACGGGCTCACGCTCTGTCAGACGATACGCAACCGTCAGTTTGGCCGCTATGTGTATGTCATCCTGCTGACGGCACGCGAGAATGCCGGGGATTTAACGCAGGGTTTTGATGCCGGGGCCGATGATTTTTTAAGCAAGCCCGTCGAACAGGCTGAGCTACGGGCGAGGCTTCATGCGGGGGTACGTATTTTGACGCTGGAAGCGACCCTCGCGGCGCATAATAAGCGCCTGAGTGAAGCGTTACACCAGATTGAACAGGATCTTGAGCTGGCGGCGCGCGTTCAGCACTCGGTTCTGCCTTCACACCGCTTACGCTTCGGGGACTATTTTTCCGACTGGCTTTTCTTACCGTCAGCCTGGGTATCGGGCGATGTCTTCAATATTTTTCCTCTGGAGTCTCATCTGGGGTTCTATTGCGTTGACGTGTCCGGTCACGGCGTGGGGGCCGCGATGATGTCCCTCGCGGTGGCGCGTCAGTTCTTGCATGGCCGGGTGGTGGACCGTTTTTTGTTTACCGCAGAGGGCGGAATTCAGTCGCCTGCTGAGGTCATCAGAATATTGAACAGCCGCTTTTGCAGTGAAGAAAACGACATTACCAGCTATTTCACCATCATCTACGGCGTGATCGACCCTGAAAGTGGTCAGGGGTTGTTGTGCCAGGCGGGGCATCCTACTCCCGTGATTGTGAATGCAGAGAATGCCGTCACTTCTGTAGGCGACGGGGGACCGCCTGTCGGGCTGATGCCCGACCTCAGCTGGGAGGATGTCACGTTTACCCTCAATCCTGGGGATCGCTTATGCTTATTCAGTGACGGCATCACGGAGTGCGAGAATAGCGAGGGCGAGCAGTTTGGCCCGCAACGCCTCGAACGCTGGCTTCATGAGCATGCCCGGCTCCCGGTTGACGAACTTCTGCCGCGGTTCGGTGACCACCTGACCGGCTGGCGCAACGCAAACCGTGATGAACCGACCGCCTTAACCGATGACGTTTCACTGCTCGTGATTGAGCGTCAGGGAGAACAGAATGATTATTAACACTGAACGATTACCACATGCCAACATTCTCACGCCAGCTGTCCGGCGGCTGGATGCGTCCATTGCCGCGGCGTTTAAGGCCTCTGTCACGGAAGAAATTGGCAGCGATCGTAAAGCCCTAATTGTCGACTTTAGCAAAGTGGACTTTATCGACAGCAGCGGGCTGGGGATGCTGGTGTCGTTGTTTAAGCTGATGAACGGGAAAGGCGAAATGGCGCTGTGCTCCCTGAATCCCGGAATCATGAATATGTTCACCCTGACCCGAATGGATCGCATATTCCGCATCTATCCGGATAAAAACAGCGCGCTTGCGCAACTGGGGCAATAGATGCAGACGCCGGAGCATGCAGAATTTCCGGCGACGCTCGTTTCCCTGACGCCGCTGGCCGACTGGCTGGGAGACAGGCTGAGCGCGCTTGCCGTTGACAACGAGTGGCGTTTCGCGCTCGATGTTGCCGTCTGTGAAGTGGCGACGAATATCATCCGGCACGCGCTTCATGAGGATGCCTCACGCGAATTCAGCGTACAGTTCGACATCCGGGACCATAATGTCTGCGTTGTCTTTACCGACACGGGTGATGCATTCCCGCTGGAGCGGCTTAAGGCCGCCCGACAAAACCGCTTCTGTGAAATATCGCCGTTACTGGAGAGCGGCAGGGGGCTGATGCTCATTTTGCTGAACGTCGATCGTTTCTCGGTGGAGCGAAAGACAGATAAAAATATTGCCACGCTTGAAAAGAAAATCAGCGTATGACCTGCGTGCCATACGCCCGAAATTTTTCCTATTTCTTATCAGCAAACAGCTCCGGCGCCCACGGACGCGGATCCACCTCCATAAACGGCGCGCGCTCGAAGCGATCCTTCAGCGCCCACGGCACCGTGCAGTCGAAGATGGTCTTGCAGGAGATGCCGTTTCCGCGAATCGAGGTGCTGTAATCCGGCGACTGCGACGGATCCAGCTGGTGGCCGCGGATCCCCGGAATATTTGTAATGCTGACGTCTCCCTGCATGCGGGTGGTCATCGCCCAGAGGATGTCGTCGCTGTCGAAAATATCCACGTCTTCGTCGACAAGAATAATGTTTTTCAGCTCCGAATAGGTGGCTAAGGCGATAAG
This sequence comes from Enterobacter sp. RIT637, assembly GCF_019718755.1. Classification (NCBI taxonomy): domain Bacteria; kingdom Pseudomonadati; phylum Pseudomonadota; class Gammaproteobacteria; order Enterobacterales; family Enterobacteriaceae; genus Enterobacter; species Enterobacter sp. RIT637. The sequence goes on along the minus strand of NZ_JAIHAZ010000002.1, from coordinate 78,616 downwards.
CGCCGCCTGGCCCTGGCGTCCTTCATCCGACGGCTGACGTTTTTTCACCTGCAATATCCCGAGGAACTTACCACCGCCCGCGGTATGCGCGTAGACGTTTTGCAGGAAGCCCGGAATTGCCTCCTCAACGGCATTGCGGATGCTGGCCTCCGTCGGCAAACCGGCCAGGGTAGTATGTTCTTCACCTGGTCCCACCAGCGTTTGCAGGATGGCGTGGTTTCGCATGGTCACGGCTTTCACTTTGATCACCGGCAGAGACGGGTTCGCCTCGCCGCAGTAGCCCGGGAACTCCGGCATCGCGTGGCCGGTATTGGTGTGCTGATCTTCTCTTACGCGCACGCCCGGGAGCAGTTCACCTTCGATGATGATTTCCGCCCGCGCGATCGCTTTCTCTTTTACCGCCACGCCCTGCACCAGTTCGACCGGATGCTGGCGCAGCGCCCCGGCGACGCCCAGCTCGTTGTAGCCAAACGGGGTGGTGGGGGCCTCAAAGCACGCGCCGATATAGATGGCGGGATCGAGCCCCATGTTGATCGTCACCGGCAGCGGTTTTCCGGCCTCTTCGGCTTTTTTGCGGAAGACTTCGATATGCCGACCGGCGGCAAGGAACATGGAAAGCTCGTCGCGCTCCTGCACGCAGAGGCGGTGGATGGTGACGTCCGTCAGCGAGCTATCTTCAGGATCGCTTGCCAGCACCAGTCCCAGACAGAAGAACGGACCCGCATCAATCGGCGTGTTTGTCGGTGCCGGAAGCAGCTTGCGCAGGTCGAAATCAGGGTCGTCCGCGTAGAAAACCTGTTCCTGACAGGGCGCCTGCGCGGCCGGGACGACAACGGGAGCCACCGGCTTTTTTACCGCCTGCCCGACGTGTTTTGCCAGTTCAGAGGGTTCGCAGCCCAAAAGCAGCGCCGCGCGCTCGCGGCTGGCATGCATGCCCACCAGGATGCGGGATCCCGGATAGCCCTTCACGCTGTTGAACATCATGGCCGGGCCCGTGCGTGTCGGACGTTTTACCGTGCCGCCCGCGCCGATATGACGATAAACCCCCGCCAGCTCCGCGTTGGGATCGACCGGATGATCGGTTTCAAGATACTGCCCTTCGTGGCGCTGAAGCAGGGCGATGGCGCTGCGGAGATCGTTGATCGGGTTTTCCATATTATCCTCCCTCGTTTGAATACCTCCATTTTTATGGCAATGACCAATAGCATCAATTGCATCATTACTGCTAAATTGATAAGTAAATTCATATCAAAAAGGGAAACGTTCCGTGCAGTTTCGTCAGATGCGCCACTTCATCGTCGTGGCCGAAGAGCTCCACATGCACCGGGCCGCTGAACGTCTGAATATGGCGCAGCCGGCGCTGAGCCAGCAAATCAAGGCGCTGGAAGATCGTTTAGGCGTTACGCTCTTTAGCCGGGCAAACCGCCGCTTAACCCTGACGCCCGCGGGTGAAGCGTTTCTGGTGAAAGCCAGGCTCGCCATTTCCCTCACCGAGCAGGCGGTTCTCGACGCCAGGCAAACGGCAAGGGGCGAGCAGGGGGTATTAAACCTGGGGTGCGTGTCGAGTGCGATGTTCGACGGCAGGCTGCCCGCCGCGCTGCGCCAGATGCATACGCGCTGGCCAGCCATTACCATGTCGCTGGTGACGGGAAACGTGCAGACGCTCTACGCCGCCGTGCAGAGCAACCAGCTGGACGTGGCCATCATCCGCGCGCCGCTGCCGACGCTGCCTGAGGATCTGCAAAGCCGACCGTTCGCCGCCGAGAAAACGGTGCTGGCGCTGTATCGTCAGCATCCGCTGGCCGGATCTTCCGCGCTGACGCTCGCCTCCGTAAAAGATGAACAGTGGATCTCCCTGCGCGACCCGGAGGGAATGGGGCTGGAGCAGTACTTTTATGACGCCTGCAACGGAGCGGGTTTTCAGCCGGACGTGGTGCAAAACGCGACAGACGTGCCCACGGTGATAAGCCTGGTTTCGGCGGGGTTTGGGCTGGCGCTGCTGCCCGCCTCGGCAAAGGTGGTAAGCGTCGAGAATGTGGTTTACGTGGACATGCTCGACCGGCTGCGGGAAAGCGAGCTGACGCTGGTTTGCCACCGGATTATTCGCTCAGAAGTGCTCAAAAAGTTTCTGGTTACGCTCGATCACACCTGACGTCCGGTGGCCTGCTGCAGCTGCTCGCGCCCGTTTATTTCGCGCTGCTGGCGTCCCGGTTGGTATAGGTGACAGGAACCCAGGCATAGCCGCCGTTTTCGCCTTGGGTGACATAGCCGATACCCGGGAACGGCAGATGGGGCGCGGCAACCAGATCTTTATTTTTCACAAACTCCGTAAACGCGTGTTCGCGCACGCTTGCCGCTTTGTTCTGATCTTCATCGTAGGTAATGGTCACATCAGGCTGCGGGAACTGGACCGCCGCGGCATGAATGATGTCGCCGACAAAGGTGATCTTCTCGCCTTTGCTTGTCAGCGTGTAGAAGGCTGAGCCCGGTGTATGGCCGGGATGAACCGTGCCGGTCAGCCCCGGAAGAATTTCTGATGTTCCGCTAAACGGCACCAGTTTACCGGCGTCAAGATAGGGCTTTAAGGTCTTCTGCGCGACGTCAAAGTAGTTCTTACCGTAGCCGGTTTTTTTCTGATTCTCGTCGTCAAAGAAAAAGTCGACGTCCGGTTTGCCGATGAAAACGCGCGCGTTGCTGAACACCATCTTCCCATCTTTCACCAGGCCGCCCGCGTGATCGGAGTGGGCGTGGGTCAGCAGGACCTCCGTAATGTCCTCGGGTTTAATCCCCTGCGTGGCGAGGCTCTCAATCACACGTCCGCCGTTACCGGGGCCAAAAAGCTGGCCTGAACCGGTATCCACCAGAATTTTATGTCCGGGCATCGCAATCAGGAATGCGTTGATGGACACTTCAGGCGGGTTGGTCTGAAAATTTTTCGCAAGCAGCGCATCAATTTTTTGCGGCGTTGTCCGGCGCAGAAGCTTGTGCAGATCCTGCGCGACGGTCCCGTCCGTAAACGAGGTGACCAGAACGTCGCCAACCTGAACGCTGTATCCGCCCGCCGGTTGTTTCACGACGTGCTGGGGCGTTTCTGCCGATGCCTGCAGCGCAGGGTAGAAAAGCAATGAACCGGAAATCAGCGTGGACAGAGCAAGTTTTTTCACGGTAAGCATACGAGTCTCCTTTGAAAGCGCTCATCTTCGTTGTTCGTAAAGTGATAATCTTTTTCCGCTACACCAGCATGTAATACCAGAACAGGGCGACTTCGTCTTTTTCCGGTAAGGCGTTGTAGAGAAAACGATCGTATCCGCCCAGGGTAAACCCGTAGTTACGGTAAAACAGACAGGCAGAGACGTTTACATTTTGTGTTTCAAGCCGTAATCCCGGCGCGTTTACGCTGCGGGCCCAGACGTGGGCTGCGGCCATTAATTTTTGCGCAGCGCCGGTTCTGCGTTTTGTTCGCTCAACGGCAATATAATCCACTGAGATAAACTTATTCCAGCCGATAGACGCAGTAATAAATCCGGCTATTTCACCGTCATCCGTTTCGGCGATAAGAAATATTGCGTCCGGGTTAACGCAGTGGTTTTCAAGGGTTTGAATGTCGAGCTCATAGGTTTTTGTCCAGGGCTCGGCGACGGCATCGATATGCAAATCGCAATGGACAAAGGGTTCTCGCGCAATATGGCTAATGGTGAAAGAAAAGTCACAGCATTCAAGACGTACAAGGTCAGTATTTAATCCTTTTCGAATCTGCATAGTATTCCCTGTAGTAAGTTAATTCATAAAGAATAGACGAAGCGGTTAAATCCGCTGAGCCAACACACTTTTCATCCTGAACTAAGCTTGTACTTCGTTTCGCGTAAAATGCGGTCATTCGAGGACAAGGAATGGAATTCAGAACATGTCAAAGGCACTGGGGTGCTGAGTATATTTCCGATGACGTTGTCCGTTTTCGCGTCTGGGCTGAAGGACAAAAAAATCTCACGCTGCGTCTTAACGATAACGATATTCCGATGGCGGCCAGCGGCGATGGCTGGTTCCAGGCTGACGTGCCGGGCATCGCGCCGGGGGCAGAGTATCAGTTCGTTTTACAGGACGGCATGACCGTTCCTGACCCTGCGTCACGCGCCCAGAAAGGAGACGTCAACGGACCGTCGGTTGTTATCGATCATCGCCGGTATGTGCACCTTAACCGTGGCTGGAAAGGGCGTCCGTGGGAAGAGACGGTTATTTATGAACTGCATATCGGGACCTTTACCCCGGAGGGAACCTTCCGGGCGGCCATCGACAGGCTGCCTTATCTGGCTGAGCTTGGTATTACCCAACTTGAAGTGATGCCCGTCTCACAGTTTGGCGGATCCCGCGGGTGGGGCTATGACGGCGTATTGCTGTATGCCCCGCACGCCGCCTACGGTACGCCGGAGGATTTTCACGCGTTTATCGACGCCGCGCACGGGCTGGGGCTGTCGGTGGTGCTGGATATCGTGCTCAACCACTTCGGCCCCGAGGGAAACTATCTGCCCCTGCTGTCGCCTGCGTTTTTCGATGCGGATCGGATGACGCCGTGGGGCAACGGCATCGCTTACGAGCGCGAGCCGGCAAGGCAATACATCACCGATGCGCCGCTTTACTGGCTGACGGAATATCGTCTGGATGGCCTACGGTTTGATGCCATCGACCAGATCAAAGACACCTCGGATACGCATATTCTTGAGGAGATAGCCGAAAAGATCCGCGAGGCGATCCCGCACCGTCACGTTCATCTGACCACGGAAGACAGCCGCAACGTGATTTTCCTGCATCCGCGCGATGAACAGGGCAACACGCCGCAGTTCACCGCCGAGTGGAATGATGACTTCCACAATGCCGCCCACGTGTTTGCCACTGGCGAGACGCACGCCTACTACCAGGATTTCGCCTTTGAGCCGGAGAAAAAATTCGCCCGGGCGCTGGCGGAGGGATTTGTCTACCAGGGCGAGGTTTCTCTGCAAACCGGTCAGTCGCGCGGCGTGGAGTGCCACACCCAGCCGCCAACGTTCTTCGTCGATTTTATTCAAAACCACGATCAGACCGGCAATCGCGCCCAGGGGGAGCGGCTCATCACGCTGGCGGGTGCGGAGAAGACCCGCGTGCTGCTGGCGGCGCTGCTGCTTTCTCCCCATATCCCGCTGCTGTTTATGGGCGAAGAGTTCGGCGAAACCCATCCGTTTCTGTTCTTCACGGATTTCCATGGCGAGCTGGCAACGGCCGTGCGGGAAGGGCGCGCGAAGGAGTTTAGCGGCCATGCCGGGCACGATGAGACCGTCCCGGATCCGAATGACGTGAACACCTTTGTTCGCTCAAAGCTCGACTGGAATAAGATTGCCACCGACGAAGGTAAAACGTGGCTGCGCTTCACGCGCCACCTGCTGACGCTGCGTCATCGCCATATCGTTCCGCTTCTGCGTCATGGCGACACCGTTCAGGGCAAGGTGATCAAGACCGCGCCCGGCATGGTGGCGGTGAGCTGGCGCTTCCCGTCGGGGACGCTCTCTCTGGCGCTCAATATCGGTAATAAGTCCGTCGCGCTGCCCGCTCTCGCGGGTGAGACGCACTTTGCCTGGCCTGAAGTCACTGACGTTTTGCCGCCGAACAGTATTGTTGTTCGCTTTGCTGATGGAGAAGCCGCGTTATGATCCCTTCCGCCACGTACCGTATACAGTTTCGCAATGGCATGACGTTTGACCGGGTGGTTGCGCTGATACCGTATTTCAGAGATCTCGGCATTAGCCATCTCTATGCATCACCTGTTTTTACCGCGACAGCGGATTCCACCCACGGCTATGACGTCACCGACCCCAACGAAATTGATCCCGCAATAGGCGGACGAGAAGGGTTTGACCGCATGGCGGCGGCGCTCAGGCAGGCTGGCATGGGGCTGATACTGGATATCGTCCCTAACCACATGTCGACCTCACTGGAAAACCGCTGGTGGCGAGACGTTATCGAGCACGGCAAACAGAGCCGCTACGCGCGCTATTTCGATATCGACGGGTCGCGACCGCTGACGCTGCCGTTTCTTGGCGATACCTTTGAGGCGGAGCTGGAGAAGGGCGCCATCACCCTAAAGCGTGACACTGTCACTGATAAGGCCGCTCTGGTCTACTATGATGCCGAGTATCCGCTCAACCCGGGTACGTACAGCGAGGATAAGAGCATCGCTGAACTGCATGAAGCGCAGAGCTGGCGGCTGATGTCATGGCGCGACGCGCCGAAGCAGTTGTCGTGGCGACGCTTCTTTGAGATTACCGGTCTGGTCGGCGTTCGGGTTGAAGACGAGGCAGTCTTTGACGACACGCATCGCCTGATCCTCGAGCTGGTTCGCGACGGAACCGTCGACGGCCTGCGCATTGACCATATTGACGGGCTTGCGGATCCGCTGGGGTATCTGCAGCGCCTGCGCCAGGCCACCGGGCCAGACTGCTACATCACGGTGGAGAAAATCCTGGCGAAGGGAGAGCAGCTCCCGGCCGAGTGGCCCGTGTCCGGCACGACGGGGTATGAGTTCATCGCGTCGCTGGCTGAGGTGTTGGTGGATGACAATAGCCTGGCGGGTCTGGAGAAAATCCATAACGAGACGCTGGGCGTTACGGTCGACAGGCAAAGCGCGCTGCGGGATGCCAAAGGGCTGATGACCGACCGCAACTTCGAAGGGGAATTCACCACGCTCCTCAACATCGCCCGCGATTTGGCCCAGCACAACGGCGCTGAGATACAGACAGATGAAATTCGTCATGCGTTACGCGAATTGCTCATCGCCTTTCCGGTTTACCGTACCTACGGGACTGCGGAGGGGTTAACGCCTTCTGACGTTACGCTGTTGAGCCGCGTTGTCGCCAGTGTGAACGCCTCAGAACCCGCGCTTAGCCTGATCGTGCGAATTCTGACCGGCGATCTGCCGGAAGCTGACCGCGATGCGGCCTCTCTGTTCAGGACCCGTTTCCAGCAGTTGACCGGGCCGCTGATGGCGAAATCCGTGGAAGACACGCTGTTCTTTCGCCACAACCTGGAGCTTGCGCTTAACGAAGTGGGGGCTGACCCGACGCCGCGCGCCTTCTCGCTGTCGCGTTTTCATCAGGAGATGCGCATCCGTCTTGCCCGTCAGCCCGACGCGCTGCTGGGCACCTCGACTCACGACACCAAGCGCGGCGAGGATGCCCGGGCGCGTCTGTATACCCTGACGGAAGCGCCAGAGCTGTGGGGCGAAAATCTGGCGCGCTGGCGGCAGATGAACCAGACGCACGTGCGCTTCCTTAACGACGGCACCGCGCCGAACGCCGCTGATACCTGGATGATTTATCAGGCGCTAGCTGGCGTCTGGCCTGCCACGCTCTCACCTGACGACCGGGACGGGCTGAAAACCCTTGAAGCGCGTTTCCTCGGTTTTATTGAAAAAGCGCTGCGCGAGGCCAAGCAGCGAACCGACTGGATCGACAGTAACGAGAGCTACGAAAGCGTCGTGATGGACTACGTTCGTCATCTGCTTTCGCCCGACAACACGCTGTTCCTGCATGATTTCAGTGAAACCCTACAGCCCTTTATTCGCGCTGGCCTGATGAACAGCCTGAGCCAGACGGTGATTAAGCTTACCGCGCCCGGCGTACCGGACATCTATCAGGGCAGCGAAGCGCTTAACTTTAGCCTGGTTGACCCGGATAACCGACGCGAACCGGATTTCGCCGCGCTGGTGCAAAACCTCAGTACGGCGGACGCCACGGTATTCAACGACGAACAGTGCTGGCGGGACGGACGCGTGAAGCAGTATGTCACCGCCACGCTGCTGCGGCTGCGCCCGCACTACCCGGCGCTGTTCCGCTACGGCGACTGGCTGCCGCTGAAAGTGACCGGGGATCGCGAGGAGAATCTGATTGTGTATGCGCGCGTAAAAGACGAAGAGGCGCTGATTGTTGCCGTGCCGCGCCTGGTTTTCACAATCACCCGTCACGAAAAACTGTGGGTCAATACCACGGTAGCCATACCCGAAGAGCTGGTCGGGAAACGCTATCGCGATGTGTTCAGCGGTGAAAGCCGCGTTCTGCAAGAGACGCTGGATCTAACGTCAGAAAAGGGATGTGTATTGGTTCTGCTTACCTGCGAATAATCGTGGAGAACGAAAATGGCAAAGGATAACAGGTTTGAAATTCGGGCCGGTCACGGCCAGCAGTTGGGCGCAAACTACGACGGAAAAGGCGTGAACTTCGCGCTCTTCTCCGCACATGCGGAGCGGGTGGAGCTCTGTCTGTTTGACCCGTCCGGGAAAACGGAAATTGCCCGGCTGGAACTCCCGGAGTATACCCATGAAGTCTGGCACGGCTATGTGCCTGACCTGAAGCCCAGCGCGCTGTACGGCTATCGCGTCTACGGACCTTACGACCCGGAAAACGGCCACCGCTTCAACCCGCATAAGCTGCTTATTGACCCCTACGCCCGCGAACTGGTGGGCGATATCGACTGGAACGAGGCCCATTTTGGCTATGAGCTGGGGCATGATGAACTGGATCTCAGTTTTGATACCCGCGACAGCGCGCCGTTCACGCCGAAATGCAAGGTCATCGACCCGGATGCCTTCGACTGGCAGGACAACAATCGGCCGGACGTGCCCTGGCCGCATACCGTTGTCTATGAGAGCCACGTGAAGGGCTTTACCCAGATGAACCCGGCCATCCCGCCCGAGCTGCGCGGCACGTTTGAGGGGATGGGACACAAAGCCTCGGTCGATTACATCAAGAGTCTTGGCATCACCTCGGTTGAGCTGCTCCCGGTTCACTGGTTTCCGGACGACCAGCATCTGCTTGACCGCGGGCTGAAAAACTTCTGGGGCTATAACACGCTCGGCTTTTTTGCTCCGGCGTCGCGCTACTACGGCCCGGCGGGGATCCAGGGTTTCCGCGACATGGTGCGCGCGTATCACGATGCGGGCATCGAGGTGATTCTGGACGTGGTGTACAACCACACGGCGGAAGGTAACGAGCTGGGGCCAACGCTTTCATTCAAGGGCATTGATAACTACAGCTACTACCGCACGCTGCCGGACCAGCACCGGTATTACATTAACGACACCGGGACGGGAAACACGGTCAACACCTCGCACCCGCGCGTGCTGCAGATGGTGATGGACTCCCTGCGCTACTGGGCGGAATCGATGCATATTGACGGTTTTCGCTTTGACTTAGGGACCATCCTCGGCCGAGAGCCGGAAGGGTTTGACCCGCGCGGTGGTTTCTTCGATGCGGTCACACAGGATCCGGTGCTCTCTAAGCTTAAGCTTATCGGCGAACCCTGGGATATCGGGCCTGGCGGCTATCAGGTCGGCGGTTTCCCGCCGGGCTGGGGCGAGTGGAACGACAAATACCGCGACACCGTGCGCGAATACTGGAAGGGAGACAACGTCTCAACCGATTTTGCCGCACGCCTGTTGGGCTCCGGCGATCTGTACGATCTGCGCGGTCGCCGTCCGTGGGCCAGCGTCAACTTCATCACCGCTCACGACGGCTTTACCCTGAATGACCTGGTGTCGTACAACGAGAAGCACAACGCCGACAACGGCGAGGACAATAACGACGGGCATAACGATAATCGCTCGTACAACTATGGCGAAGAGGGGCCGACGGAGAACCTGGATATTATCGCCACCCGCGAGCGGCAGAAGCGTAATTTCCTGACCACGCTGCTGTTTTCCCACGGCACGCCGATGCTGCTGGCCGGGGACGAGTTTGGTCGCACGCAGAAGGGGAATAACAACGGCTACTGTCAGGACAGTGAGATCTCGTGGATCGACTGGAAGGGGCTATCCGAAAACGACGCCGCGCTGCGCGAGTTTACCCGCCGTCTCATCGCGCTTCGCGCATCACAGCCGTTACTGCGCCGTGAAAGCTGGCGCGACGGGCTGGAGATCCGCTGGTTTAACGCCGGGGGCGGACCGCAGCAGGCGGAACAGTGGGATGAAGGCTCAACGCTCGGTGTCTCCATCAGCAGGCCGGATCTCAAACAGGAGGAGGGCGTCTGGCACGACGTGCTGATGCTGTTCAATCCGTTCGAAGGGACGGTTCCGTTCCAGATCCCCCAGTTTGGCGAAGGCGGATGGGTGCTCGAGCTCTCTACGGCGGATGATGCTGCCACCGGGACAGCGATCACCGAAAGCGTAGAATACGAACTGGCCGGACGCAGTATTACCCTGTTCCGACGACCGTAATTTAGAGTGATGCCGCCGCGCGGGCGGCGGTGTCATACAGGGAGGAGATCGTGCGTAACAGCTGCGCGGTTTCGCCAATCGACTTCCCTGAAATACCGCTTTCCGCGTGAATCGCGATCAGACACGCTTCCCGCACGTCCCGGTATTTCATGCACAGCGCTTTCCCTTCTTCCGTCGTGGAGAAAAAGAGCTCCTTGCCCGCTTTCTCACTCGTCACGTAGCCCGCTTTCACCAGCTTCTTTAGCGCATAGGTCACCACGTGCGTGTCCTCTACGTTCAGGACAAAGCAGATATCGGCCAGCTTTTTCTTGCGGTCGCGGTGGTTCACATGATGCAGCAGCGACACGTCAAATGCGCCCATATCCGGCTCGCCGGCTGCGGTCATGCAGCGCACCATCCATTTATTGAAGGCGTTGCTGGTCATGATCAGCGCGTACTCCAGTTCCGACAGCTCCGCGCAGCGCTCCGACACCAGGTGGCGGGAAGAGACGATCCGGCCATCGTTGATATCGTCGCGATCGGGTGAGGCACTCTTTTTTGAGGTCATAACGTTCCTTAGCCAGAAATGTAAACTCAACGATAAAATAAGAACATTTTATTGATAAATTGTTTACATGTTTTTGCGGTTCAGATATAGCTTTTTAGCGCAGGTTTTTCGAAGCCTGACGAAAAAACACAACATCGCTCGCCGCAAATTAAAAAAATAGCCGTCGGCGCGCAACGCTCACTTTGGATAGGGTAAACGTTTATGGACGGTACTACGCTGTTGCCGCTGATCGGGATACCGATCGTGGTTATTGGTTTTGCACTGCGCTTCAACCCGCTGCTGGTGGTCGTGGTGGCGGGGCTGGCGACGGGTCTGCTGGTCGGAATGGATTTCGGGATGCTGCTGGAGACCTTTGGCGAAAAGTTCGTGAATAGCCGATCGCTGGCGACCTTCATCCTGATCCTGCCGGTGATTGGTCTGCTGGAATATTACGGGCTCAAGGAGCGCGCCCAGGCCTGGGTGGCGAAGATCGCCAGCGCCACCTCGGCGCGTATTCTGATGCTCTACTTTGTGGCGCGTGAAGGGACCGCGGCGCTGGGTCTGATGTCTCTTGGCGGCCATGCCCAGACGGTGCGTCCGCTGCTGGCCCCGATGGCAGAAGGGGCGGCGCTGAACGAATATGGCGAGCTGCCGCAACATATCCGAGACAAAATCAAAGCCCATGCCGCCGCGTGTGACAACATCGCGGTCTTTTTTGGCGAAGATATTTTTATCGCCTTTGGCGCGGTGCTGCTGATTGACGCCTTCCTGAAAGAGAACGGGATCCAGGGGATCGAACCGCTGCATATCGGCCTGTGGGCTATTCCCACCGCCATTGCGGCATTAATTATTCATATGGCTCGCTTGCTGCGCCTCGATGCCAGCATTCGTCGCGACGTCATGGCCTGGCGTTCAGAGCAAGGTAAACAGGAGGTGGCACCATGATGACGCTTATCACCATTAACCGCGTGTACTACCTCATCGGCTTTGTCGTGATGCTGCTGGTCGTGATGACCCTGCGCGATCGCGCCAATCCGAAGCGTTTTACAACCGCGCTGTTCTGGTTTTTATTCGGCGGGATCTTCCTGTTTGGCGATCTGATGGTGCAGGAGCTGGGGAAATCGCTGGCGTACCGGATCATTGGTGGCGCCGTCATCGCTATCGCGCTGCTGGCGGGCTTTGGTCTGGTCGGGAAAGGGCACTATAAAATGGCCTCCGACGAGGAGCGCGTTGCCTCATCGAACCGGCTCAAAAACTGGCTGTTCCTGCCCGCGCTGATGATCCCGGTGGTGACGGTTATCGGGACGCTGTTCCTGAAGGGCGTGTCGATTGGCGACGTGTATCTTCTCGACCAGAAGCAGCTTACCCTCGCGGCGCTGTGCGTGGCCTGCGTCGCGGCGATCCTCACCGGATGGTGGCTAACGAAGGGCACGCCGCTGCACGCTATTCGTCAGTCTCGCCGTCTTGTCGACACCATCGGCTGGGCGGTGATCCTGCCGCAGATGCTGGCGATGCTCGGCGGCGTATTCGTAGCGGCCAATACCGGTGATTCGGTGCAGAAGGTGGTCAGCCTGTTCGTGAACCCGGATAGCCGCTTCATGCTGGTGGTAATTTACTGCGTGGGTATGGCGCTGTTTACCATGATCATGGGTAACGCCTTTGCCGCTTTCCCGGTATTAAGCGCCGGTATCGCCTTGCCGTTCCTGATTAACGTGCATCACGGGAACCCGGCGCCGCTGCTGGCGATTGGCATGTACGCGGGCTACTGCGGCACGCTGATGACGCCGATGGCCGCGAACTTCAATATCGTTCCCGCCGCGCTGCTGGAGCTGAAAGACAAGTATCAGGTGATCAAGATCCAGATCCCGACCGCGTTAACCCTGCTGGTGGTGAACGTGTTCCTCATGTATTTCCTCGTGTTTCGCTAAGGAGCTGTTATGGAATTAACGCAACATCAGGCTGACGCGTTTGCCCGCATGCCTTTGACCTATTTGCGTCAGGAATACCCGAACCACATCATGCACCTGCTGAATGATGATGGCGATGTTCTGCCGCCTCGCGAGCTGCACCCCATTTTCTACGGCTGTTTCGACTGGCACTCGGCGGTGCACGGCTACTGGCTGCTGCTGCGCTGCGTGCGCCTCTACCCTGAGCTACCGTGTCGGAACGACATCGTCGCGCTTTTCGACGAGCACCTGACCGACGAGAACGTGGCGAAAGAGCTGGCCTATTTCACCGCGCCGTTCCGCGCCTCGTTTGAGCGCCCGTATGGCTACGGCTGGCTGCTGGCGCTGGCCCAGGAGCTGAAACAGTCGTCGCTGCCGCAGGCCGCGGTCTGGTACCAGACGCTTGAGCCGTTAACCCAGGATATTCGTAACCGGCTGGTGGATTACCTCAGCAAGCTCACCTATCCGATCCGCGTCGGAACGCACTACAACACGGCGTTTGCCCTCGCGCTGGGGCTGGACTACGCCCGGGCCGTAGAAGATAGCGCGCTGGAGCAGGCGATTCTGACGGCGGCTGAGCGGTTTTATCTCGCAGATACGCGCTATCCTGCGCACTACGAACCGGGCGGCGATGAGTATATTTCCGGCGCGCTGACCGAGGCGCTGCTGATGAGCAAGGTAACGGATAACTTCCCGGCATGGTTCGATAAATTCCTCCCTGATGTAGGGACTGTTGCGGCACTGATGAACCCGGCGGAGGTGAGCGACCGTACCGACCCGAAAATTGCCCATCTGGACGGGTTAAACCTCAGCCGCGCCTGGTGTATGAAGCACATCGCAAAGGCGCTGCCGGAGAGCCATCCAGGGCAGCTGGCGTTGCGTGATTCCGTGGCGAAACACCTGACGGCAAGCGTGGAGCACGTGGTGGGCAGCCACTACAGCGGTGGTCACTGGCTGGCGAGCTTTGCGCTGCTGGCGCTGGAATAAACAAACGCGTCGTCATTTTTGCCGGGTGGCGCTGCGCTTACCCGGCCTACATTGTGAAATGCACATTTTCTGCGCCACCCGGCGAATCAGGCTGATGCCCGAACCGCAGGACGCAGCCTGCTCAGGCTAAACAACACCGACCCGGCGGAGGCTACCACCGCCGTCCACAGTGCAAAGTGAACGGCCTGGTCCGAGCCCGTCGCCGCGGCCAGCCAAACGCCCACTGCTGCCGCCCCCAGACACTGCCCGAACGTCCTGACAATGGACAATACCCCGGATGCATAGCTGGCATTCTCCCGCGCCACGTTAGCGAGCATTTCCCGATTATTGGGACTCTGGAAGCAGCCAAACCCAATGCCGCACACCAGACTGCGCAGGCAGATATCCCACGTGGGAGGGCTTGCAGGTAACGTCGCCAGCAGGATCAGCCCAGCGACAAAAATCATCAGCCCGATGGTGGAAATCAGCGGCGCAGAAATCGTATCTGCCCAGCGGCCCGCGTGAGGGGCGATCAGCACGATGCCTATCGGCCAGGGCGTGAACAGGAGGGCCGATTCCAGTGGGCTGTAGCCATACACGCTCTGAAACAGAAACGGCAGCGCGATAAAGGTGATGCCCTGGCTGATAAACGTTGCGAGCGAGGTCAGCGCGGCAAGCGTAAAGCGACCGTTGCGGAAGATAACGGGGGGCAGCAGGGGACTTTCGACGCGGCGAATATGCCAGATAAACGCAGCGGTGCTGAGCAGGGCAATACTCGCCCAGAAAGCGGCCTCACGGCTGACGTGCTGGAAACTGTTCGCGGTCATGATCGTCGAACCTAACAGCACCGCCGAGAGCACCGCACCTCCTGTGTCAAAGGGCGTTTTTTGGGAAGCTGAACCCCGCGGTAGCGCCTTCCAGGCCAGCAGAAGTGCGACACTTCCCGGAATAATGTTAATCGCAAACAGCCATTCCCAGCGCAGCGCCTCCAGGATAGTGCCGCCCAGCACCGGCGCTATGGCCGTGCTGGCGGCAATCAGCAGGGCGTGCAGCCCCAGAACGCGGCCAAGCAGTCGTCCGGGAAAAACGGACCGCAGTATCGCCGGGGCGATGCTCAATGTGGCTGCGCCGCCGATGCCTTGTAAAACGCGCATGCCGATCAGCATGTCGGGCGTCGTTGCCAGCGCGCAACCGAGGGAGGTGAGCGTGAACGTTGTAAGACCCGCCAGAAACACCGGTCGGTAGCCCATGCGCGCTGCGAGCGCCGCGAAGATAGCCAGCGTCATCGCCGCCGACAGCAGGTATCCGTTGGCAAACCATACTGCGACATTCGCAGAGACCTGCATCGCGCTTGCCATGGAGGGCAGCGCAACGTTAATCATGGTGCCATCAAAGACGCCCATCAGCGTGGTGGTCATTAGCGCGACCATGACCCATGCGCGTTCGCGTCCCGGCAATCCCTCATCGCCGGGCAGGTTTGAAAACAGCGTCATGATATTTACTCCAGAAAAGAATAGTGATGACGAAACTATAATCATGGGGTATACAAGGCGGAAGACGCAGCGTATGCACTCCATCGTTGCATATAACGCCTTATATGAGGGTTTAACGTGTCCGATCCTGATTTTAATTTGTTGGTTGCCCTCGACGTTTTGCTGGCGGAAGCCAGCGTAGCGGCAGCGGCGCGGCGTTTAAACCTCAGCACTTCCGCCATGAGCCGAACGCTGAGCAGGCTACGCGAAGTGACCGGCGATCCGATTCTGGTTCGGGCCGGACGTCACATGGTGCTGACGCCCTGGGCGGAAGCCAGCCGGGACCGGGCCAGAAACGCCGTGCATGAGGCGAGGGCGGTGCTCCAGCCCTCCACCGAGACGCTTAACGTCCAAAATCTGGCGCGACTTTTCACCATTCGGGCAAATGATGGTTTTGTGGTTGCCTTTGGTCCTGCCCTGATTGCCGCCGTTGCCGCGGCAGCGCCCGATGTCTGTATACGCTTTGCACCGAAGCCTGAAAAAACTTCACGGTATCTGCGTGAGGGGCTGGTTGACCTGGAAATTGGCGTACAGAGCAATATGGGGCCGGAGATACGTTTGCAGCGGTTATTTCAGGACCGGTTTGTGGGCGTGGTACGCAAAGGACATCCGCTGGCCACGCTCCCCACAATCAGCGTCAACGATTATGTGTCCTGGGGCCACGTGGTCGCCGCGCCCAACGGGTCGTTACACGGCTTTGTCGATGACCTTCTGGCGGAACAGGGTATGAAACGTAAAGTGGTCAGCGTGGTGCCGGGCTTTCCGACGGCGTTATCCGTGGCGCTGGCGTCCAATCTCATTGCGATGGTTCCCGCACTGTATCTGCGCAATCAAACCATGACGGAGAGTGTGCACGTCTTCGAACTGCCGTTTAAAGCCCGGAGCATTACGGTTTCCCAGATGTGGCACCCGCGAATGGAGCAGGATCCAGGGCACCGTTGGTTGAGAGAGAAAGTGCGCGACGTCTGTCAGGACGCGCAGTGAGCCTCAGCGCGGTATCGCCTTAGGCACAGATAAGATAAACCGCGTCGAACGAGCGTCCGATTCCACACGCACCTTTCCATGATGGGCAACCACAATGGACTTGACGATGGCAAGCCCGATACCGCTGCCTTCGCCTTTTCGCTGCCTGGACGGATCCACCCGATAGAAGCGGTCGAACAGTCTGGGTAAATGTTCTGCCGGGATGGGCGTGCCCGGGTTTTCAATCGTCAGAACAAAATAGCTATCCTGTTCAGCGAGTGAGACGGTCACAGCCTGTCCTTCCGGCGTATAGCGCAGGGCATTGGATAACAGGTTATTGATTGCGCGTCTGAACATCTGGGGATCGCCTTCAGTCAGGCAGGGCATGCCGTTAAATTTCAGCGTGATGTTGCGCTCTTCCGCCCAGGCTTCGAAGAAATCGAAAACTTTCATCACCTCTGCACGTAAATCAAACATGACCCGGTCAGGGATCAGCTGGTTATTATCCGCCTGCGCGAGAAACAGCATGTCGCTGACCATGCGCGTCATCCGGGTGTACTCTTCAAGGCTGGAATAGAGCACGTCTTCAAGCTCTTTCTGCGTCCGGTTCTGGCTCAGCGCAATCTCAGTTTGCGTCATCAGGTTGGTGATGGGGGTTCTGATTTCGTGCGCGATATCGGCCGAAAAATTGGCCTGGCGGGTAAAGACATCCTCAATCTTTTCAATCATATGGTTGAAGGAGATCACCAGCTGTTCCAGCTCAACAGGCACGCGGGACGGCTCCAGCCGCACATCCAGATTTTCAGAAGTGATATTTTTAATGGCGGTGCTGACGTTACGCAGGGGCAGATGTCCCGGGCGAACCGCGATGCGGATGATAAGGATAATCAGCACGCTGATAACGGCAGCAATCGCGAGCAGATTCTTTTTCAGCGCATCGAGGTAGTGAAGGTGAAAATTGATGGAAAGCCCGATAAGCATGACGTAGTTCTGCGTTTTTCCCTGAAATGCTGCCGTTCCGGAAGAGGCGATAATCCGGTAGGTTTCCATTTTCATTTCGTGGCCGGAATGCGCGGGCATGGCCGGGTCTTCTACCGTCCAGAGAAACACATCCTGCGCGCGGCGGTGCGTGCCAAAATCCGCCGTATTTACCGCAGGGCGTAATGCCGCGCCTTGCGCTGAGCTGAACAGTTCATTTCCCTGAGGATCCAGAAGCAGCACGGCGACGTTGCGGTAACTGGCAATCGACTCTTTGATTTTACTGATCTTTCGCTCATCCGGATCGGCCGGTGATTGCAGTATGCGGTGCATTGCGCTACTGATTTGCTGCAGGTCGTTAATATCCTGTTCGGCAAAATGCTTTTCAACCGAATGCAGCATAAACCAGGTAAAGGCGAAAAAAGCGAGGATCGTGGAGAGACTGATAAAAAACGTCAGCCTCAGGGCAAGAGAGAAAGGACGCCTGGCGGGCTTATTTTGCATCCGGCGCCTCCAGCATATAGCCGACGCCGCGAACGGTCTGGATCAGTTTTGGCTCATAATCATTGTCTATTTTGGCGCGCAATCGCTTAACCGCGACGTCAATGGCGTTGGTGTCACTGTCAAAGTTCATGTCCCACACCTGCGAAGCAATCAGGGAGCGGGGCAGCACTTCGCCCTGATGACGGATGAAAAACTCCAGCAGGCTGAACTCTTTGCTGGTTAACAGAATACGGTTTCCGGCGCGGGTGACCTTCCGTGAGATGAGATCGATCGTCAGATCCGCCACGTTGAACTGGCTCTCGGCGATCGCCGTATTACCGCGCCTTAGCAGCGTTCTCACCCGAGCGAGAAGCTCGGCAAATGCGAAAGGTTTTACCAGGTAATCATCTGCGCCCAGCTCAAGCCCCTTAACCCGGTGTTCAATCGTGCCGAGGGCCGTCAGTAACAGTATCGGCATCCCTTTCCCGGCAGAACGCAGCATGCGAACGATATCCCAGCCGTTCACATCTGGCAGCATGATATCCAGAATCAGCAGATCGTATTCAGCGGTCATGGCGAGATGGTAGCCGTTCAGGCCATTATCCGCGTGGTCCACAACAAAGCCCGCCTCCGTCAGCCCCTTGCTGAGGTATTCGCCCGTTTTAATCTCGTCTTCAACGATCAGTATTTTCATCTTGCTCCCCTGACTGGCTGCTAGCGACATTCTATTGCGCCGAAGGCCGTAATCAACGGCTTACGCTAAAAATGACAACATTGTCATTATCCTGTCACCGGGCAAACAGGATGATTTCGTTAGAGTAACCCTGGTAACACTCTGGACTTCATTGGAATCATTGACCAGGTCTGCCTGGACGAGAAGCGTTATGTTCACCTTAAAACGACTTAGCATCAGCACCATTTTCCTCCTCGCAGGCTGCGTCTCTTTGGCCCCTGAATACCAGCGCCCCGCGGCACCGGTCCCGCAGCAGTTCTCACTGTCTCGCAACGGTCTGATGCCCGCTGCACAGAATTATCATGACAGCGGATGGCGCAACTTTTTTGCCGATCCGCAGGTGACAAGGCTGATCGCCGAGGCCCTGAGCAATAATCGCGATTTGCGCATGGCTGCCCTGAAGGTGGAAGAGGCCCGGACGCAGTTCAACGTCACGGATGCAGACCGCTATCCGCAGCTGAATGCGTCGTCAGGCATTACCTACAGCGGTGGGCTGAAAAGCGACAAACCGACATCACAAGAGTATGACGCGGGCCTTGAACTTAGCTACGACCTCGATTTTTTCGGCAAGCTAAGGAACATGAGTGAGTCTGACAGACAGAACTATTTTGCCAGCGAAGAAGCCCGCAGGGCGGTACATATTCTGCTTGTCTCCAGCGTGTCGCAGAGTTATTTCAGCCAGCAACTGGCCTACAAACAGCTGCGTATTGCGCGCGATACGCTGAAAAATTATCAACAGTCTTATGCATTTGTAGAGCAGCAGCTGGTGACGGGCAGCACGAACGTCCTGGCGCTCGAACAGGCCCGGGGACAGATAGAAAGCACGCGGGCAGATATAGCCAAAAGAGAGGGTGAGCTGGCGCAGGCCAATAATGCCCTGCAGCTAGTGCTCGGCACGTATCGCGCGCTCCCGTCAGAAAACGGTGCGAGCGATAGCGCTATGACACCCGTAAAACTGCCGCCCAATTTATCATCAGACATCCTGCTTCAGCGCCCGGATATTATGGAGGCGGAGTATCAGCTGAAAGCCGCTGATGCCAATATTGGCGCCGCGCGAGCTGCTTTCTTCCCCTCCATTTCGCTAACCAGTGGGCTTTCAACAAGCAGCGCGGCGTTATCCAGCCTATTCACGCCAGCGAGCGGAATGTGGAATTTTATTCCTAAAATCGACATTCCGATTTTCAATGCGGGAAGGAATAAAGCCAACCTGAAGCTGGCTGAAATTCGCCAGCAGCAGTCGGTTGTTAATTACGAACAAAAAATTCAGGCGGCATTTAAAGAGGTTGCCGATGCGCTCGCCCTGCGTGACAGCATTAGCAAGCAAATTGATGCGCAGCAGCGTTATCTGGATTCACTGCAAATTACCCTTCAGCGCGCCAGAGGATTATATGCCAGCGGCGCGGTGAGCTATATCGAAGTGCTTGATGCAGAGCGCTCTCTTTTCACCACACAGCAAACCCTTCTCGACCTGACCAATTCCAGACAGGTGAATGAAATTAATCTTTACACCGCACTGGGCGGCGGCTGGGTTGAATAAATTATTTATCTTTTAACAGGACAATGATTATGCGTAATTCCATTAAAGCCGTTGTATTTGGTGCTCTCTCAGTCATGTTTTCTGCTGGCCTTCAGGCGGAAGTTCATCAGCATGGTGAGATGAGCGCTGCCAGCAACGCCGCGTCAGAGCAGGTGATCGAAGGAACCGGCGTTGTGAAGGACATTGATCTCACCAGTAAGAAAATTACCATTGCTCATGAGGCTATCCCGGCGGTTGGCTGGCCCGCGATGACCATGCGCTTCACCTTTACCCAGGCAGACGAGACTATTACAGCGTTAAAGGTGGGTAGCCAGGTTAATTTTTCGTTTGTGCAGCAGGGCAATATTTCTTTACTGAAGAGCATTAAATAGCGAGAACCGGCATGGCGTCTTTTAAAATAAAATATGCTGCAATGATTATTACCAGCCTTATAGCAGGCGGTCTGATTTCAGTGACGGCCTGGCAGGCGATACATTCAGTGGATAAAACAGAAAAGACAGTTCCTGAGCGAAAGGTGCTTTTCTGGTATGACCCGATGAAACCAGACGTTAAATTTGATAAACCCGGTAAATCGCCTTTTATGGATATGGACCTGGTGCCGAAATATGCGGATGAAGACGACGAGAAAAGCAGCGTCGGCATTCGTATTGATCCGACACAGGTTCAGAATCTGGGATTAAAAACGCAAAAAGTGACGCGAGGCAGGCTGAATTATTCCCAGACCATTCCGGCCAACGTCAGTTATAACGACTATCAATTTGTCATTGTGCAGGCGCGCGCTGAAGGTTTCGTTGAGAAAGTGTACCCGCTGACAACGGGCGACCATGTGAAGAAAGGCACGCCGCTGATTGATATCACAATCCCAGACTGGGTCGAGGCGCAGAGTGAGTTTTTGCTGTTATCCGGCACCGGCGGAACGCCAACCCAAATTAAAGGAGTGCTTGAACGACTGCGGCTGGCGGGCATGCCGGACGACGATATACAGAGGCTGCGCGCCAGCCGAGCCATTCAGACCCGTTTTACCATCAAAGCCCCCATCGACGGGGTGATCACCGCGTTTGACCTGCGCACCGGAATGAATATTTCAAAAGATAAAGTGGTGGCACAGATTCAGGGGATGGACCCCGTCTGGATCAGCGCTGCCGTTCCTGAGTCCATCGCCTATCTCCTGAAAGACACGTCGCAGTTTGCGATTTCAGTTCCGGCTTATCCGGAGACATCGTTCCCGGTTGAAAAATGGAACCTTCTGCCCAGCGTGGACCCGACCACCCGAACGCTGCAGGTGCGCCTGCAGGTTTCGAATAAGGATGAACGTCTTAAACCAGGGATGAACGCCTATCTCAAACTGAATACCCAAAGCCAGGACATGCTGCTGATCCCGTCTCAGGCCGTTATCGATACCGGTAAGGAACAGCGCGTGATTACCGTCGATGCGGAAGGGCGTTTTGTGCCAAAACCGATCCACGTGCTGCACGAATCTCAGCAACAGTCCGGGATCGGTTCTGGCCTGAATGAAGGGGAGTCGGTGGTGGTCAGCGGTCTGTTCCTGATTGACTCCGAGGCCAATATTACCGGTGCGCTGGAGCGCATGCGGCATCCTGAAAAACCTGACGACGCGCACTCTGGCCACTAAGGAGACGACGATGATTGAATGGATTATCCGGCGTTCGGTCGCCAACCGTTTTCTGGTGATGATGGGGGCGCTGTTTCTCAGCGTCTGGGGAACCTGGACCATCATCAATACGCCGGTCGATGCCTTGCCCGATCTGTCTGATGTTCAGGTCATTATTAAAACCAGCTATCCCGGTCAGGCTCCGCAGATTGTTGAAAACCAGGTGACGTATCCGCTCACCACCACCATGCTGTCGGTGCCGGGCGCAAAGACCGTGCGCGGGTTTTCCCAGTTTGGTGATTCCTACGTGTATGTCATTTTTGAAGATGGGACAGATCTCTACTGGGCCAGGTCACGCGTGCTGGAGTATCTGAATCAGGTGCAGGGTAAACTGCCCGCCGGGGTGAGCGCTGAAATCGGGCCTGATGCCACGGGCGTGGGCTGGATATTTGAGTATGCGCTGGTCGATCGCAGCGGAAAATACGATCTCGCGGAACTGCGATCTCTTCAGGACTGGTTCCTCAAGTTTGAACTGAAAACCATTCCGAACGTGGCCGAGGTGGCGTCGGTCGGCGGCGTGGTGAAGCAGTATCAGATTCAGGTCGATCCGTTAAAACTGGCCCAGTACGGCGTAAGCCTGCCTGAGGTTAAGCAGGCCCTTGAATCGTCCAACCAGGAAGCGGGAGGCTCATCCATTGAAATCGCGGAAGCGGAATATATGGTTCGCGCCAGCGGTTATCTCCAGGCCCTTGATGATTTCAATAACATCGTCCTGAAAACCGGGGAAAACGGGGTACCTGTTTATCTGCGTGATGTCGCTCGCGTGCAGACGGGGCCGGAAATGCGGCGCGGCATTGCCGAACTCAACGGTCAGGGGGAAGTCGCCGGGGGCGTTGTGATCCTGCGTTCGGGCAAAAATGCGCGTGAGGTTATCACTGCGGTGAAAGATAAGCTGGAGACGCTGAAGGCCAGCCTGCCGGAAGGCGTCGAGATTGTGACCACCTACGATCGCAGCCAGCTGATCGATCGGGCAATCGACAACCTGAGTTCCAAGCTGCTTGAAGAATTTATCGTGGTGGCTATTGTCTGCGCCCTTTTCCTCTGGCACCTCCGCTCTGCGCTGGTGGCCATCATTTCTCTGCCGCTCGGCCTGTGCATTGCCTTTATCGTCATGCACTTCCAGGGGCTGAATGCCAATATTATGTCGCTGGGTGGGATCGCCATCGCCGTCGGCGCAATGGTGGATGCCGCCATTGTGATGATTGAAAATGCGCATAAACGGCTCGAGGAGTGGGATCATCAGCATCCCGGAGAGCAGATTGACAACGCCACCCGCTGGAAGGTGATCACCAACGCCTCCATGGAGGTGGGACCCGCGCTGTTTATCAGCCTGCTGATCATCACCTTATCGTTCATTCCTATATTCACCCTTGAAGGACAGGAAGGGCGGTTGTTTGGCCCGCTGGCCTTTACCAAAACGTACTCCATGGCAGGTGCAGCCGCGCTGGCCATTATTGTTATTCCTATTCTGATGGGGTACTGGATCCGCGGGAAAATCCCTCCGGAAACCCGTAATCCCCTCAACCGACTGCTGATCAAAGCCTATCACCCGTTACTGCTCAGGGTGCTCCACTGGCCTAAAACAACCCTGCTGGTTGCGGCGGTATCCATTTTCACAGTTATCTGGCCTTTGAGTCAGGTGGGCGGCGAGTTTCTGCCGAAGATCAATGAAGGCGATCTGCTGTATATGCCGTCGACCTTGCCAGGTGTCTCTCCGGCAGAAGCGGCGGCGCTGTTACAGACCACGGACAAGTTAATCAAAACCGTCCCGGAAGTGGCTTCCGTGTTTGGTAAGACGGGTAAGGCTGAAACCGCAACGGATTCCGCGCCGCTTGAAATGGTTGAAACGACCATTCAGCTCAAGCCGGAAGACCAGTGGCGGCCAGGCATGACGATTGACAAGATTATCGATGAACTTGACCAGACGGTACGTTTGCCGGGGCTTGCCAATCTCTGGGTACCGCCCATCCGTAACCGCATCGATATGCTCTCAACCGGGATCAAAAGTCCGATAGGGATTAAGGTCTCCGGTACCGTTTTGTCGGATATCGACGCAACGGCGCAGAGCATTGAGGCGGTAGCCAAAACCGTGCCGGGCGTGGTCTCAGCCCTGGCTGAACGTCTTGAAGGGGGACGCTACATTGATGTGGATATTAACCGTGAAAAAGCCTCCCGCTACGGCATGACGGTGGGCGATGTGCAACTCTTTGTCTCTTCCGCCATCGGCGGCGCGACGGTAGGGGAAACGGTTGAGGGCGTGGCCCGGTATCCGATCAATATTCGTTATCCGCAGGATTACCGGAACAGCCCGCAGGCGTTAAAGGAGATGCCGATCCTCACGCCGATGAAGCAGCAAATCACCCTTGGCGATGTGGCAGAGATTAAGGTCGTTTCCGGTCCAACCATGTTGAAAACGGAAAATGCCCGTCCCGCCAGCTGGATTTACATTGATGCGCGGAGCAGGGATATGGTGTCGGTGGTAAACGACATTAAGACAGCCATCAGCCAGAAGGTAAAACTGAGGCCGGGAACCAGTGTGTCATTTTCAGGACAGTTTGAATTACTCGAGCATGCCAATAAAAAACTGAAGCTGATGGTACCGATGACGGTGATGATCATTTTCGTTCTGTTATATCTGGCCTTCCGTCGCGTGGACGAAGCCTTGCTGATTCTGATGAGCCTGCCGTTCGCACTGGTTGGAGGAATATGGTTCCTGTACTGGCAGGGCTTCCATATGTCTGTCGCAACCGGAACCGGGTTTATCGCGCTGGCTGGCGTCGCGGCTGAGTTTGGCGTGGTCATGCTGATGTATTTGCGTCATGCCATTGAAGCGCACCCGGAGCTGTCCCGTCGCGAAACGTTCACTGCGGAGGCGCTTGATGAGGCGCTTTATCATGGCGCGGTGCTGCGTGTTCGCCCTAAGGCCATGACCGTAGCCGTGATCATTGCGGGTCTGCTGCCGATTCTCTGGGGAACCGGTGCGGGCTCTGAAGTGATGAGCCGGATCGCGGCGCCCATGATCGGCGGAATGATTACGGCACCGCTGTTATCCCTGTTTATTATTCCTGCCGCGTACAAGCTAATCTGGCTGCGCAGGCATAAAACGGCGACAGCATTTCGTGAAGATGACAGGGGGCACAACACCTGATAAATTAGCTATTCAATAACCTATTCATAAAGCGATTCACACTCATGACAGACCGCTCTGAAACGATACGACAGCTGCTGAGGCAAGGCCCTACGTCAGTAAGACAACTTACTGAAATTATGGGCATTAGTCAGCCAACCGTCTCGCGGGCGATGAAAGCGCTTGGTGATGAGGTTGTTCGAATTGGCACCGGTCCATCTATTCACTATGTGCTGCGTGATCCGTTTCGGGGGTTCAGTTCGGCCCCCATTTACCGCATAACAGAAGAGGGGCAGGTCAAACCGCTGGGCAGACTCATTCCGGTTTACCCGGACGGGTTTGTGATGGAGCAAGCGGACAACGTATGCCTTCATAGCGACGGCCTTCCCTGGTGGTTATTTGACATGCGGCCTCAGGGTTATCTCGGTCGCGCCTATGCGTCCCGGTTTTCATCCGAGCTTGGCCTGCCGGCAAATCCCGAAAACTGGGCTGACGCAGATGTGATCAGGGCCTTGCTGGCTCATGGGCACGATGCGGTGGGGAACGTATTAATCGGTGAACAGGCGAGGAACCATTTTGTGGAGATGCCGCTGCCTGTTGCGGTGGATCGGGCTACGGCTTACCCGTCTTTGGCTCTTGCCGTGAGTTCCGGAGAGGTACCGGGTTCGTCCGCTGGAGGTGAGCAACCCAAATTTTGTACCTATACCGAACGCGGTCACGTCATTGTGAAATTTACGGCTGCAGACGATAACCCCATCAGCGAACGCTGGCGAGATTTGCTCCTGACTGAACATTTTGCATTGAGCGTGCTCGGGGTAGAAACCGAGGTGTTTGATTTCGCAGGGCAGCGCTTCCTTGAGATCCCTCGTTTCGATCGCATTGGCCAACTGGGCCGCAAAGGTCTTTTTTCTTTGCGGGCCCTGGAGGCGGAATTTGTAGGCCGGGCGAGAGAGGCCTGGCCCGTTCTGGTTAATGAGCTGGTAAAGCAGGGGTGTGTGCACCCTGACGCAGCGACCGGCGCGGCACGACTATGGGCGTTTGGGATGCTGATCGGCAATACCGACATGCATCACGGTAATCTGTCGTTCATCAGCGCTCACGGCCGTCCGTATCATCTTGCACCCGCCTACGACATTCTGCCCATGGGGTTTGCGCCTAAGTCAGGTGGCGAAATCGTGAATACACTTCGTCCGGCA
Source organism: Enterobacter sp. RIT637 (assembly GCF_019718755.1). NCBI lineage: Bacteria > Pseudomonadati > Pseudomonadota > Gammaproteobacteria > Enterobacterales > Enterobacteriaceae > Enterobacter > Enterobacter sp. RIT637. The sequence continues at coordinate 52,723 of NZ_JAIHAZ010000002.1, read as the reverse complement.
ACGCTACTCGATGCGATCGACGGGGATGCCTGGCGTGAAGCGCTGGAGTTGGCGGAGCGATTTTTTGCTTTAGCCCGCGATTGCGACCGTTTCTCTGCCAGCTTTGCACCTTGTTTTACGGCGTTACGCGCACATCTTGACGAGGCGAGGGCAAGGATATCGCGTCTGGGATAATGAGCATAAATCCCGCCAGGATATGGCGGGTTTTTTAGGGGTAATGGTTAGCGAGGCGTGTGAACTTCACGAGTCTGGATGATTAGCTTGCGCCAGGCTCGATTATGCAGAGTGAATAACAGCATTTTATAAAAAGACGTAGAAAGAATGCAGCTTCCGCTAAGGAGTAACATGACGACACTCACCAGCGCCGCAATGAGACTCACGCCTGGAAGCGGTGTATCGCTTAATGCGGCCAGCAAATAGACTGTCGTTAATACCAGGCTTATAATCGCAAGTGTGAGATGTAAACGTACGGCGCGCATGCTGCCTTTACCAATCATGAACATCGTTAAGCCGTTGATTCCAGCGACGAGCAGGGCGACCAGCACAACCCACACGAATACGCGTTCAGCTGGCTGGTTAAGTGCGGCGATTACACCATACCCCAACCACAGCTGTGGAATTGCGAAACTGACAATCACTCCCAGGGTGCTGACCGCAGCCGGAATGCCCATAGTATGTAACCCAACTGGCTTCTCAATCTGATCGGCAAGCTGCGTCTTTATCTGTTGCAGTTCTACCGGGCTGGCTTTGCTGATACTGGCAGCCACCTCGTTACAGTGTTGCAGGCGACGGGATAAGACTTTAAACATTTAAATACTCGGCGTTTAGTTAGGTGAAAATGACTGCAACAGACCGACCACATAGCGTCCGGATTGGACGGTATTCTGAGGATTGCGGATAGTCCCTGTGAGTGAACTCCCCACAAACGCCGACGCGTTGTTGACAGCACTAATCTTAGTTCATAAGAAACGCACGTCATATCTCATTGCTTTAGTGAGTATTTTTAATGTAAATCTTACCTCAATTCAAGAACACTTAATGAACTACTTAGTATTGGCAACGGAGCATGGTGCCAGACATCTCATCAACGAAATATCTATTTCACCGTGGGAGTCAGGCCAGTGCAAAATTGACTAAAGCCTACCGGCAGACTTTCTCAACGCAGTAATATCCCGCTTAGGTGATTCCCCGAACATCCGGGTATATTCTCGACTGAAATGGGATAAGCTTTCGTAACCGACCGCATAGGCCGCAGTAGTGACATCATAATGTTCATTCAGCATCAGTCGCCTGGCTTCATTGAGGCGCAGCCATTTCTGATACCGTAGCGGGCTCATTCCCGAAAGTTGCCTGAAGTGTTGGTGGAAAGAGGGCGTGCTCATTTGCACCCGACTCGCCAGCTCTTCTACGCGTAATGGTGATGCAATATTGGTCTTTAACCAGTCGATAGCTTTACCGATACGGTAGCCATGGCCGTCTACTGCTGCAATCTGTCTGAGATGATCGGACTGATCGCTCATCAAAAGCCGGTAATGTATCTCTCTTTGAATCAGCGGCCCGAGAACAGGAATGGCTTCAGGCTCGTCAAGCAAAGAAAGCAGACGGCAGAAGGGCTCCAGCAAAGCATCAGTCATGGTACTAATCCCGACCCCCGTTCCCGCATCTCTTTTTTTAACCGGCGGCAGGCTTCCCTGTGCAATTAATTCCATCAGCACGCGCTGGTCAAGTTTATAGGCGACGCCGACACAGGGACGGGATGTCGAAGCCTGTAATACTTCCGAACTGGCTGGCAGGTCAAGAGAGGTGATCAGGAATTTTTCCGCATTATATTCATAGGGTTCGCCACCAACCCACATGATCTTAGCGCCATCGGCCACCAGAACGATACTGGGAGGGACCAGGCAGCTTACCGGAGGAGCGGGTTCGTTACGCCGGAATAATTCCAAACCTTCTACGGCTGTAGGGAAATCACCGGTACCGGGCGTGCGCTGAGCAATATCCTGGGAAAGCTTACCGAGTCGTTTCGCAACCAACTTGTCTGAAATCATTCTGTTTTGCCTCAAATTTTACGACGTAATCAACTTAGCAGTTATGAAAATTGAAATATACGCTTTGGCATCAGGTTTAGAGGATCGGGCAAATAATGCAGAGTATTTCAATAACACCTTTCGTTAAAGATACCCAAAATAACAACCCTGAATTCACTGAATGAAAGGTTTTAATAGCATGACGACAAAATCTTCAACGCGATTCTTAAATAGCGCACTTCTTGCCGGAGCGATGGCTCTGATTTTAACAGAAGCTGCGGTCGCCCAGCCTGCACCAGGCACCGCAGATTCTTCAGTCCGTCTGGTTCAGACGTGGGATAAAACTTTCCCAAGGAGCGAAAAAGTGGATCATCAAAAAGTTACTTTTAAAAACCGTTACGGCATTACGCTTGCCGCTGATGTGTATCTTCCTAAAGATCGCGGGAACAAGAAGCTTGCTGCGCTTGTGATTTCCGGGCCATTTGGCGCGGTAAAAGAGCAGGCCTCAGGTCTCTATGCTCAGACCTTAGCAGAGCGCGGATTCGTGACGCTGGCATTTGATCCGTCTTATACCGGTGAAAGCAGTGGTGAACCCCGCAATATCGCGTCACCTGATATCAATACCGAAGACTTTATGGCAGCAGTCGATTTTATTGGACTGCAACCCTATGTGGATCGTGAACGTATCGGTGTCATCGGTATCTGCGGCATGGGAGGTATTGCCCTGAACGCTGTTGCCGTCGATAAACGCGTAAAAGCGGTCGTTGCCAGCACCATGTATGATATGAGCCGCGTGATGTCAAAAGGCTACAATGACAGCGTAACACCGGAGCAACGCGAGCAGGCGCTGGAGAAGATGAGCCTCCAGCGCTGGGAAGATGCAGCAAACGGCAAACCTGCGTACCAGCCAGCCTATAATAAACTGAAGGGTGGGGAAGCGCAGTTCCTCGTGGACTATGCTGACTACTATATGACGAAGCGCGGCTATCATCCACGAGCCGTCAACTCAGGAAACTCATGGTCCGTGACAACGCCGATGTCTTTCATGAATTTCCCGCTGATGACTTACATTAAGGAAATTTCTCCGCGTCCAATCCTGTTTGTTCATGGCGAAAAAGCGCATTCGCTTTACTTCTCCAAAACGGCTTATGAAGCGGCAAATCAGCCCAAAGAGCTTCTGATTGTTAAAGATGCCACGCACGTTGATTTATATGATCGTATGGATAAAATCCCGTTCGATAACATGACGGCATTCTTCAACAAATATCTCAATAAACGATAACTCCATCAGTTGACAGGTGCAGTGGCCAAATGGCCATTGCACTGAGGTGTCAGGGAAGGTAACGGTGAAGGGGTTTGATTGGGCTGTGGTTCTGGTGTCCACATTCAATTTAACTTATGTTGTAAGGGAATTTAGTTCATAAACCAAAGTTTAACTATCCACATGATTTCAATGTATATTCACAATATATAGTTGAGTCTACCTCCAGATAACTTCATGAACTAGTAGGAAATGGGCGTCTAATGTGCATTTCTCGGCAACTTACTTAGTTACAGCATTTCCCAAATTAATCGTATAACCCGGCAAATCAAGATTTAGGTTGTATCTGATTGTCTTCTTGAATAATTTATGAATCTTAGTAACATTTAGATACACCAAAACCTAATCAGAACAGCTCTCTGAGGGCGGTAGCATTGTCAGGGTTGATTGGATTTGCATGAGGCCTTTGTCCCTGACCCGATATCCTGATCCATTCAGAAAAAGAATTCCGACATACGAGACAATCTCTTTTGTCATGCGGGGTTGCATTGACCAGCCGATAACTTTTCGGGAGAACAGGTCAACCGCCACGGCCAGATACAGCCAGCCTTCGTGGGTTCGGATGTAGGTTATGTCCGTCACACTTACCGCTTAATGAATTTGATAAAGTGCAATAAAATTCAAGCTATTGATTTTAAGAACAACACGAACGTTTCAGTTTAGTGGTTGCTGCGCGCTGCAGATCCAGCCACCTACATCAACTTTAGGAAGGTAATAAGTATGGGTAAGGCTATCGATATCTTGCTTTACGTGGCTCTAAGCGAGGAGTTTGATGTCGTTATAGATATGCTAGGATCAGATTTTAAATCACAAGAGCAGGTAGGTGTTGCACTGACAGGTTTCTTCGGCAATATCGACTCGCCTGTTCTTAACAGAAGCTTCGAAGTTGCTGTGTTCCCGGCAGGAAAAATGGGCAATACCCGATCCGCTAGTCTTACTTCAGCACTTATCGAGAAGCTGAATCCTGCCAACATCGTGGTGCTAGGCATAGCAGGATCACTGGTAAACGACATGGAACCTGGCGATGTATTTATACCGGACACTGTGAATGAGTACATGGCAAATTCAGCGACCCATGGGGAAGGTAAAAACTGGAGTTTTACTACCTCAGGTAACCAATTTCAAAGCTCCTTGAGACTACTCAATAGGTTTCAATTTTTCGCACACACCAGTGGCGACTATTACAAACGTTGGCAGCAAGACACTCAGTTTGCCAAGGCTGAACTCATTTCAGAAGAGGTACAGCTTGCCCTTGCTAGCAATGAACTGATCCTACGAGGTAGCTGTAAGCTCTTTGCCGGTGATGACCGTAAGTTGGCCAGCGGCCCAGCAGTAGGTAAAGGCAAGGGTTTTGTGGATTGGATCATCCGTGAACATGATCGTAAGGTTGCGGCCCTCGAAATGGAGTCGGCAGGTGTATACGATGCCGCGACTGTTCGCACTCCGGCTCCACGAACCGTGGCCATCCGCGGCATTTCTGACTACGCGGACGCTCGAAAAGAAAAAATTGAAGACACAGCTAAAGGTAAGTTTCGAAATTTGTCTGCTAGAAACGCTGTTTCGTTTTTTATTCACACTGTCCAAGCTGGGATGTTCGGAGCTGAGGAAGAATTGGCGCAGGTCGCATTATCGCCATCGTCACATGTGCAGCTTGATTCTCGGGTGAAATCTGTATTCGTTATAGGTGGTCACACCGGTGAGACCGCAGATGTTGATGCTGAACTCCCACGTTTGAACAAGGCGTCGTTGACCCTTGGGCATGTTCTCGCGAAAGCGGGAGCACAGCTACTTATATGCAGCCCATTTACTGATTCGGTCGACTACTACGCAGCAATGGGCTATGCGGACTCTAAGTGTGGTGGATTAATCCAGTTCCATAGTCCCACTCATCCAACAGTTGAGGAAAAGCGATGCCTTCTACGCAAAACGCTTGGACGACCTGGCCTCGTAATCCAGGATTGGAACTACCCTGGTCCAGAGGGCAATGAGGAAGATGCATGGTTCCAGTCCTGGTTTTTGGCCCAGATTCAGGCGCTGGAGAAAGCTGATGTGGTTGTTGCTCTGGGAGGGAAGGTTTCGCAAACGGCTAGTACACTTTTGCATCTTGCTGAGGCTAGGGGCCTTCCGATCATTCCGTTTGCATTCCTCGGTGGAGTGGCGAAGCGCTCATACGAGCGCCGAGATTGGTCGAGACTTAATCCAGGTTTTGACCCAAGCGTTTTGTGCGACGTCGATGGTGTTGAACATACGATTGAGATAGCTAATCGACTCATGTTAGATCGAATGCAGCCGAGCCGTCTCTTAGAGAGACCGAAAATGGTTTTTGTTAGTTTTGCTCATCAGGACGCCGAAATGGCGAATGCACTACGGGCCGTGCTAGTAAAAGAGGGTATTGAGGTCCTAGTTGGTGACGATGAGATCAGGTCAGATCAGATGATCACAGCAACCATTGAGCAAGCGGTTCTTCGCAGCGATGTTTGTGCAGTTCTTTGGAGCCGTCAGTATGCCCAGAGCCCATGGTGTTATGACGAAATGAGTCTGGCAATAAATCAGCAGGAATATGGCAAGATTAAGGTATGGCTTTTCAATCTAGATGACTCTCCGATTGTCCCAGCTCAGGCGCGCAAGCTGCCCACTATCTCTGTTAGGAATGTTCAGGCAATGCACAATTGCGTGCATGAGCTTTTGGGCAAGTAGTAGTTTGCCCCTGTCGACCTGTCGCAATGAGGCTAAGCGTCCTGCGGCTGATAGGTTAGCCCGTGAGTTTCAAGGTGATGAGATGATGGAACAGTATTTCGTCAAATATGGATTACAATCAATTGTTAACGAAGCATTGTAGCAGACAAGTCGCTGAATGCTGCGCTAGATTTTTGGAGTTAATTTGAGCAAAGTAATTTTAAGTTTTCCATATTCTGGAGCGATTCAGGAATTTTTCGCTAAAGAATTAGCGGGGGATTCGTTTGGTCAAAACCATGGCTATTACAAAACTTTATGGGGCAATAACAGCGAGGAGATATCTAGGTTATCTTTAACATTATTTACTTTGTATGATGAGATCATTTTTTCTCCTGTCGACAATCCATTACCAGATTCTAACAGTTTTTGGTTAGACGAAGAATATTATCATCCTGATTTTGGATTAAGAATGCCTTCTAGGCCTTCCTCCATTGGAATAGACTATATAGAACATCAGAGCTATATTGATTGGGTACTGACAGATCCAGTTATTGCCAGAGTCCTAACAAATATTCCTAAGCATGCTAAGAAACAAATATTATTCCAAGTGGTTTGTGATGTTGAACTTTCACTTAGGTATGGAGCGGAGGTTATTTCATCAAATGGGCGAAGGTTGATTATGAAGAGACTTTGTGAAATTGATCCCCAATATCACAATGTGAGTAAAAACATCGTCAATTTCTCAGATCCAATAATGCATAGTGCTGAATTGATCGTTCCTGATTTTGAAATAAGCAGTATCGATTTATTGCACCATATTAAGCAAGATAAAGACACCAGAAAATATGGTGCTAAAGTTACCTCTATTCTAAAGGCCAATGCGAGTCAATCAAAAAGCTACTTTTATGAATTAGCTTTGGATAGCAACCTTAAAAACTCTAGGCATCAAACTGTTAATAGGTTTTCCACCCTTGCTGGGAAAGTATGTTCAGTTCTTGGGTTTACTCCGATAGTTGGTCCAATGTTCAGCGCAGTTGCTCTTGGTTTAGGTGAATCAGAAAGATTAACAAATCTATCAAATAGTAGTTGGATTGAGTTTAAACCTCATCTATCCGTTTTGAAAACACGGTTTGAGATTGAGAATGAATTGAAGCAACATATTAACAATAAAAATTTATCGAGTGCATAAATGCGCCGCTGTTTCATCGTGTTATGAAAACTAAGACCGGACAATTTTGGTTAGTAAACTAAGGCGGGTAGACATCCCCGCCTGATAAATTCCAACGAGGACTATTCGTAATTTAGCTCACCGAGTAATCCAATCATCAGATCTCCGTCCAAAACTTCAAAGGGAAGCTCAACATACTCAGTCTTATGCCTCGGAAGTGCATTGCCGTCATTCGGTGCGTTCTTTGTGTAGCCTCTAACATGCTCACCACTTTCTTTCGTATAAGGTAGAACGACAATGCGGCCGTGGTTTTTGGAGATGATTGTCCCCTCTTTCCAGAGAGTATTGCCGCTTGAGGTGATTTCGCTGTCATTCACCGCTTTAACGCTCCACCCAATTTGATCTTTATCTTCGAACCAGAAAACAAAATTCCCGGAGACGAGTACCTTTTGGCCGTTACAAAGAGCTTCATCCAGCATTCGTTTCACGCTGGCATGTTGTAGCAATTTATTTGCTTGAGGAAGCAGCATTGAGCGAATAGTTGCTTTCGTTTTACCCCAATGGGCAGCTCCTGATAAACCAAAACCTCGGGCGATACGTTCCTTATAACCGATTTTTGCTTCTCTTGCTCCGGCATTCGACCATTCCCAAGTATTAGGTCCTGTAAGTTGAAGATATACGCGGAAGGTCGATAGAGTAACAAAATGCAGATATGGCATAGTGCTTAGCGCCTCAAAAAGAGACTGGCGTATATTCTCATTGACAGGCTTGATAATTAGCTTATCAGATGACAACCGTGGGTCTTTTGTGTGCCTTTTCATGGCAACACTCAGCATCAATTCTTCTTCATCCATCAATCGTTTCTTAGCTGTGAGTGCCTTGTCCACTTTTAAATGTAGAGACTCTTTCTCTTCCGGTGAGAGTGGTAGATCATCAATGTTAAAATCCACACCGTTGTTCAGTTCTATCGCTCTTTCTTTAGCAAGTACGTAACTATGATAGTCGTCACCATATGCGCGGTATTCTGTCCCTCTATCGACAAAGTGTCTGTACCAAGCGAGAGTTCCGTCTGTGCGAAGCTTTAGGCAATAAACCGACCATTCATTTCTTTCGTATTTGGGTTGCGGCCAGAAAGCCAGCTCTGGAAGACCATATCCGGGGAGTTTACTCAATCGCATAGTGATAATACCCATGAGGATAAAAAGCTGATTTTAGCATGGTTGACTTTGGTAGATCTTCACTCCGCGATAGCAAGGGGGTATACCGTTGGCAGGCAGCTCCTTTCTGCTTTAGCCTCTTTTCTGGTCTACGCGGTGGGTAATGAGCCTTAGAATTGATAAGCATCAATGAGTAGAGTTTCTTATCACCGAGTTGCGGACCTTGCTGTTGCTATGGAGAAATGTTGCCGTATTTTATGTCACAGGACAGCTATCTCTTTGTTTACAATGCGTAGTAGAAGCTGACAAGCCACAGAAGCATGTAGGATGGCCTCTTTTGGCACGCTTTAGCTTACTATTGAACTTCACTATTGAGCCCGTCTGTGCTTCAAACAAATGATGATATTAAAAAATCTATGTTTAATAGTAACATAGATAGCAATTAGTCCGATTCATCCGTTACTGACCAGAATAAATGGCCTGACTTTCTAAGCAAATTTAAACTGAAATCTAAGGGGAACTTCGTTGGAAGTAGAAATGTGGGATGGTGGCTTACAAGAGCAGGAAGTGTTGGCTATCGAGAAAATAAAGGCTGCTTTCTCAGCCAACGTATCTAAGCCTGACAAGCCTGTCCGTGGCGGTTCAATTGGCGAGCAGCTACAAAGCTATGGTTTTACCGGAAATGGAATGTTCCCCTGGAAAGGTTATGCAGGTTTTCGATTTGTTGAGGCCAAAAAAGAGGGTGAATTCGATTTAGTTATTGTCACACACTGCAACGTGATCATTGTTGAACTGAAAGATTGGAACCATCAGCCTGTAACCGCGCGCGGAGATACTTGGTATAAGGGTGACAAGAACATGGGGCGCTCGCCCGTAAGCGTGACCCGTGGCAAAAAATTCATGCTAGACAACAAACTCAAGCGTCTGGCAAACCGTTTTACGAACAAAGGCTATACCCCGATTGTTCATTTCTTTGTTGTGATGACCGGCAATGCGGACTTCAGCGCGCTGCCGGAGGAACAACTTCACCATACGATCTCGTTAAAAGATTTTCTGAAATTTGCCGATCGCAGGACATTCAATAACTACTTCAAACCGCACCGAGGTTCCGAAGTTCTTAACAAGGATTTTCCTCTTTTTGATAATCTATTCCTAGGGCCTCAGACGGCGCCAAAAGCCCTGAGAGTTAATGGCTACGAGGCTAAGGATATGATTTTCGAACACCCTAAAAAGGTGTATCGCGAATATTTGGCAAAATCTGAGATATCAGCGAACAGCGAAGCGCTACTCAGAGTGTGGAATTTTAAGAATATCGCGGGAACGAAAGCGAATACCCCGGAAGGACGAGCTCAGATCGTTTCACGTGAGCGCGAAGTGTTACAGCACATCAATCACCAGAACCGTGACCTTTATAACCACTGTCTCAGGTCTCTGACGAGTTTCCAGAAAGACGAGGTCACGGCCGAGTACAGTGAAGTCTATGAACTTCCGCCGGGCCATGTCCGGTTTAATGAGTTTATCGGAAAATATGGTAAGGCCTTTTCTGATATGGATCGCTTGAACGTGGTGAAACTGCTCATTGCGAAGTTTAGTGATCTCCATGAGATGAAAATTGCGCACAGGGATATAGCCGATCACAGCCTGTGGATTTCACCTTCAAAAGAAGTTGCCCTTTCGAACTTTATTTCGGCTTACTACCGACCAGCCGGAACGGTAGGCGATTACCGTAAGCTTTTATCCGTAGGTGCAGTCGGGGTAAAAGACATGCTTGATGAGGGCGAGCTTACGCCTTTTCAGCAGGATGTTCATGCCCTGGGCCTTGTGGCCTGGCATTTATTAAACGGTACGCGCATGTCGCCAAAGAGTTTGGAGAAAGTACAGGACAGTATGCTAAACAGCCAGCACTGGTATTCATATGTATTACTGGATGCCGTTGCTGCAAAATTTACTTCCGCGACAGAATTTTTTGATGCCCTGAAACAAGCCGAACCTGCTGGCAAGGCTATCCCAACATTTGATGATACTGAGCTTGATTCTTACCGGCATGCTATCAATCACTCTCGTCAGTACCGGGAAGACGGTGACTTTCTGGTCGAAACATCTGACAAGGAAGTCTATATCTCGGGTGGAAGGCTCGTGAAGGCCTGGCTGAACGTGGGGGGGCAGGGAGACGATCCGTCAATTAACTTCCAGGTTCTGAAGTTTTTAAAGCAGGTTGAGCAGCTTTCTTTAGTTAAACCAACGTATCTTCCTGAAATTCGTGAATTCGGTATCGCATCAAAATCATCAAGTCTCTATATGCTCACGGATCAGGTACATGGAGATACCTGGGATAAAATGCTGGTCCCCGATGATGAAAAAATCGATCTTATTGGTAAGTTCGTCGCCGCCGTTGAGCACTTACACGGTCTGGGTGTTTCTCACGGGGACATCCATCCTGGCAATGTGATGCTTGGGACACAGAGTCGTTCGCTTTTCCTCATCGATATCCCCGATTTTTCACCATCCGGTGACGAACCTAAAAACCACAGCTACAGCCCTGAATACATCGATAATTGTACTTCCTTTGAACGCGACAATTATGCAGTGATGAAAATGTCCTGCGAGTTGTTAGGTTTGTCATGGGGGCAGGAATCAGACATTCATCAGACTATTGCGAATGCCATCCGAGCTGAGTTGGAAGACTTGGTTTTTGGGTTTAAGGATTTAGGGCGATTTAAAAAAGCGATAAACAGTAATGACCTGGCGTCAGAACAAGCCCTGATAGAGATAACAGCAGGAAATGCCGATGAAATCATCTCTGTCCTGCCAGATAACGGGCATCTGTATGTCAAAGTTGAACCAAATCCTAAAGCCCCAGCTGAAGTAAAAGTAACTTTCAGCGGGATAGGTGGCGGTTTCACTGCAGTGTTCCACAAAGAGCAGAAAACGCTGATTCATGGCTTCAGGCCATGGGTTCGCGCCACAATTCGTAAGCAAGATATTGATGAAAGCCAGTTCGAAATTGGTACTGGCATCAGGATTATTCCCGGCAGTCCGCAGGATATGTCGGCCTTGACAGCATTGCTTAATGAAGAAGAATCTTTTGCGCGGGCAATCGAGTTGATTGCCGCACCTGAAGACGTTCAGGAACAGGACCCGCTTACGCTTCAGCTAAAAGATGCCTTTGCAAGACTTGATAAGCAGGCGCTTGAACCGGCTTTAAAAGAAGTGCTGGAAATTCCTACGGTGAAGCTGTGGCGCGCCATTCTGGATACTGAAACAGAATCCTATCCAAACATTGAAGTCAGCGGAGAGGTGGTCCCGGTTGCAGATGCTCCCGGAGAGCTTCTTCTCCCTTACTCTACAGACGTTGATCCACTTGGCTCTTTCAGAAGTAGTGATGAAGTCGAAGCCTTACAGGTCGATCAGGAAGGTGTTGAGCGATTTATAGGTGAGGTGTCACTTAAGAAGTCAGAGCTCAAAGAGATCCGTCTGGTCAAAGTGCGTTCGGCAGCCTACAGGCTGAAGGATTCTGATATTGTCTTCTTCCGTACAAAGCAGGATCGGGCGTCTTATCAGAAACGTAAACGCGCACTGGAACGTCTCCTAGATCGAGAAAGTGTGCTGCCTGACTTAATTGATCTGTTCGACCCATCCTGCAAGCAGGTGGCTCAAAATTATGGTATCACTCTCAGCGATACCGATTTTGCCAGATACGACCGTGAAGATCAGCACGGGAATAAGATCAGTCTGAATGAGCAGCAAAGAAAGGCGTTTAACAAACTGGTCAATAATGGCCCTCTATCCCTGCTTCAGGGGCCACCGGGGACCGGTAAAACCGAGTTCATCGCGGCCTTTGTCCACTACCTGATCGAGAAACAGAATACCAAACGCATTTTACTGGTCAGCCAGTCACACGAGGCTGTGAATACAGCGGCCGAGCGTATCAGAAAGCACTGTTCCCGGCTTGGTACAGAGCTGGATGTTGTCAGGTTCAGCAACCGGGAAGGGGCTGTTTCCCCTGGCCTGAAAGATGTGTACTCAAATGCAATCACAACTGAGAAGCGCGAACTGTTCAATGCTGAAATTAAGTACCGTGTTGAAGCGTTGAGTGAAGCCATTGGTCTGGAGCCGGGATTTATTTCGGGTGTAGTACTTGCTGAGCTCAGGTTGTTCAGACAAATCGATCACCTTGAGAAATTGCTCTATCAGGTTAATGATTTGACGGATTCAAAAGAGATCGGTGAACTGAAAGATATTGCAGTCGAACTCGATTTTTCCATCCGGTCCAGACTGAGTCAGGAATATGGGATTAACCTAGATAAAGGCGCGAAGGTTTCTGCAGCAAAAGACATTCTGATTTCCAAGCTGTGTACAGAGTATGGTGTCAGACCTGATGAGGCAAGACGAGTAAAGGCATTAGCTAAAATCTCACGTGATATGCAGGATGCTATGTCGGGAGAGCGAGTGAACCTAGACGAGTTTTATTCGCGCTCCAGGCAGTTAGTGGCTGGTACATGCGTTGGTATTGGACAGGGGCACATTGGCATTCAGGAGAATATCTACGACTGGGTGATCATTGATGAGGCGGCGCGCTCGATTGCAAGCGAACTGGCTATTGCTATGCAGTCGGCCCGACGTGTCCTGTTGGTGGGTGACCACCTGCAGCTTCCCCCATTGTACTCAGATGCCCACAAGGCGGCATTAGCGAGGAAGCTGGGTATCAATAACTCCCGCACTGAAATTGACGAGGTATTACGAAGTGACTTTGCTCGTGCCTTCAACTCTGCTTATGGTGCGCAAGCGAGTGCAGCTCTGCTGACCCAGTATCGTATGGCTCCACCGATTGGTGATCTCGTATCGAAGACGTTCTATGACAGGAAGCTTCTGAATGGAGAACGGGCAATTCCGGATGTCTATCGGCAAGCTCCAGAAGCGTTATGTAGCGTCGTAACCTGGCTTGATACTGCTAATCTGGGCCACAGGGCACATCATCTTGAAGATCGCGGAACAAGCATTTACAACCGATGTGAAGCTGACGAGGTTATTTCTGTTCTTAAACAAGTGTCAGAGAATGAAGAATTTGTCGCTCAGCTTTCAAAGCTCGTTAACAAAGATGAAGCCGCTATTGGCGTGATATGTATGTATGCCGAACAAAAGCGGCTGCTCCGTCAGAAATTCAATCAGGAAATCTGGAGCGAGGGATTTAAGGGCATTGTTAAAATTGACACTGTTGACAGTTATCAGGGCAAGGAAAACCGGATCATCATCCTGTCACTGACGCGTTCGGATAAGCAGCATAGTCCAGGTTTTTTACGCGCTCCAAACCGTATAAATGTTGCGATGTCACGCGCAATGGATCGCCTGTTGATTGTGGGTAATGCCGATATCTGGAAGGGAAACAATAAAGAACTGCCATTAGGCTCCGTTGTAAGTTATATGGCTGAACGAGGTCAGGAAGCTGGATACAGGTTCCTCTCCGCTCAGCAGGGAGGCAAAAAGAAATGATATCTGATAACAAAGTAACCTATCACGAGGTTGACTTCCTGCTGCCCGCACAGAGGTTTAACATTCAGTTTTCCTATGTTTCCCAGAAGGGGCTGCCATTCATCCGGGAGTTTGTGCTGAGACTTGTTCATGTAGCCTCGATGAGCAAAGCTCAAATAGCAACCTATTTCGGCCTGACCCACCGTGAGACAGAGGAGGCGATTTCCGATCTTGTGCAGCGTGGTGAATTGACGCTCTCCTCAGATGGTAGAATGGCCTTAACAGACAAATCAAATGGCTATTTTTCAGAGGTTGGCGAGATACCGCACCTTTCAACTATCCAGGACAGTGGCGGCACCTTATCCTTTGATTTAGCCACATTTAGTTGCTTCAGCAACCAGACTTTCCAGGATCACTGGAGGGGAGGGTTAACATTAAAGGTTGATGACAGCAACATTTCTCAAAGTGAGAAACTGGTTGAGAAGCACTTTCAGTACCAGTTTAATCAAATCCTGGATAAAGGTTATCTGTCTCACCTACAAGTTCAGGGCGGAAAAGAACAACCTTCTATCTATACCGTTAATTCTGTTAATAAGCTGCGGCAAATACCGCTCCGTTTAACAACGGAATTTAAAATGGATAACGATGGTAAAGCTGTCGAGCGTGAAGACTATGAACAGTTAAACAGTTCGGAATGTGTTCATGAGTTAATGGCTGTTGAGATAGCTAGGTTATCACGGCATAACAATACCATGAGTATTTTTAAGGCCATGGTATCCATTAACGATGATCTTACGCTTAAGCTGTTTGATTCTAAAACGAATCAGCTTAATCCATTATTTATCAAGGATATGCAGGCACTGGAAGAATACTCAGACTCAGGCAGGACGACTTTTTTAGGTCCGGTTTATTCTAAAGACAACTGGGAAACGCTGCAGAAAGCTCTGGCACCGGTGCTCAATCAGCGTATCAGAGACAAAACCGATTATGGCGGTAGCCCGTTCGTTTGGTTAGCTCCATCAGATCCCTACTGGTCAAAGAGCGCCCGATTTATCTCAAGCCTGAGCGATTTTCTTAACAGGTCGGCTACGAAGGATAAGCGGCTGTATAAACCGGTGCTATACGTACCCGTCCAAGATGCAACTGATGCCCGGGTTGCAAGGCAGTGGAAGCATGAACTTGGGCAATTCCACGCGTGCGCTAAAGGGCTAGTTGAAGGACTGTTAGATGGTAATGTTGAGATTCTTCATCTTGAGGATGAGTTATGTGCCGTTATCTATCATATTTCTCAACCAGAAACGCTGCCTGTGACTATGCCATTGGGCTTCATTACAACGAACAAAGATGCAGTTAAGATTATTGGTGCGCTGATTACTGAATATGTCAAAAGCACCTCTGGTTTTGATAAGCCTCATGACTGTGGCGCGATTTCAGCAATGGTTTAGAAATTGTTGCAGACTGATTAAAAAGGGCAATTAATTGCCCTTTTGTTGGTAAGCGTGAAGCCACTATCGCCTGTGAATCTGGTCCCGGTATCCATAGGTCATAGTTCCGTCTAAACCAAATGGAACTCTATTCCTGTAAAACTTAGTCATCGTCACCCTGGCTCTTAAATCAGCGCTCACACAGCAGGTGGCTGTATAAGCATAAATTCTGGACACAAAAATCATGTTTATGGGGTGAAGGCCGGTGTGTAAGGTTCAATTCAGTAGCCGTTCTGAACACCTGTCGCAAGATTTACCTCAACCGCCAAAGCGGATTGCGTGGCTGATGAACGAAAAGCAAGATGGTCTATAAGATACACTAATGGATATAACAGCGGCTGGCGCGTGTGAGTATCCATCAGTGCCCACAAACGCTGCCGTTGGTTGAGATTGAGTTGTGTGAGTGTGAACACGCGGCACTTATCCTCATAAACAGTATGTGTATGAACAAAGTAACCAGCAAACATAACGTCCTGCAAGAAGAAGATGGAGGGACAGGTAAGTGTATGATTGATCGTGGTCTGCGGGTGGTTATGAACTAAATGGACGACGGACTAAATTTAACATAATATACATTATGCGCACTGATATGAATTATGGCAAAATCCAGCATCGTATGGTCATCCTTGTGCTCGTCAACGAACGCGTCCAACCCCGCATTATCCAGCACCCAAACCGCCATAATCACGCTCCGCTTCTATACTCCATATTTCACTGATGTCTGATGGAGGCTCAAATGTTTGACCATGTTAAATTCGGCGTAAGCGATTATGAAAAAAGTAAGACCTTCTTCCTCGAAGCCCTGCGGCCGCTTGGCGTAAACATTGTCGATGAAGGCACACCAGACTACGGCGTCGAAATGAGTTCCGGCGACGTTTCACTTTGCCTGTATCAGACACATGATAAGCCAGCACCATTGCATATCGCCTTTGTAGCCACAACGCGCCAGCAAGTTGATGACTTCTACAATGCCGCATTACGCACTGGTGCGCAGGATAACGGCGCGCCGGGTTTACGATCCTACGGCAGAAATTATTATGCAGCGTTTGTCATTGCGCCCGATGGTCATAACATCGAGGCGGTTTGTCATGCCCCTGAAAGCGACTTGCCGGACTGACATTGCCGTTACTTCTGTGAAGTGCATACATGATTTCACTTGATCTTGCATGATAATGCCTGTTATTTTTTAAAGACATTGCTAAACAGGCAATTTCCGCGCAATAACATGCATCATCATTCACAGAGGTAGATATGACTCAACAGTTGATTTTAATCGCCGGTCCCTATCGCAGCGGTACGGAGGGTATTCAGGAACGTATCGACGCCAATCTGGCGAGATTAGAACACGCAGCGCTTGCGGTGTACGAACGTGGGCACATCCCGGTCATTGGAGAATGGCTCGCCCTGCCGCTGGCTAAGGCCGCTGGGTCAACCTCATTGCATGATGAAATCAGTGAAGCGATGCTGTATCCCGTTGCCCATCGCCTCATTGGTAAATGCGACGCGATTTATCGCATCGAAGGTGCATCAAAAGGCGCAGATATGGATATTGAGGTCGCGCGCAAGCGTGGTCTTCAGGTCTACACCAGCTTAGAGAGCATTCCTCAAGCCTGACCGAATACCCATCAGCGCTCGTAGCTATCATTTATGTCCTGCGTGAGTCCGTTCGCGGTGACCAGGACATTATTGAAACGCAATCCCTCAACACCCGATATTTTCCCAAACTCGGTGGCATCGACGGAAATATTGTCCAGCGTTAACCCACAGACAGGACGGTCCGGATAGCCTTCGATAAAAAACGCACGTGAGAATAAGTTGCTGCCTGAACGGCGCGCGGTGATATTGCTAAGCGTCAGGTGGCTCACTTCAGTCAGACCCGCCTCTCCTTCTACCCCGTCAGCCAGTTTGCGCCAGTGCTCCGGCTTATCCTTCAGGTTGCCACTATCTCCGTAGCTGTACTGCGGGAACCAGTTCAGTTGGATAAGAACGGGGAAACGCACATCATCGAGCTGCAAATTCCGCACCGTGATGTGGCGGATAAACCCGCCGCGATTGCGGGCTGACTTGATGCGAAACCCAACGCCCGTGCCGTTAAAACGGTTGTTTTCGATCAGTACGTGCTCGATCCCACCGGAGGTTTCACTGCCCAGGGTGATGCCAGATCCCTTGTTCAACACGCATTCCCGAATAACAATGTCCCTGGCCGTACGGGCTTTTTGCGCGGCTTCGCGCCCGCGGCCCGCCTTAATGCAGATATTGTCGTCATTGCAGGAAACCGTACAGCGCTCAATCCGAACCTGTTCGCAGGAATCAATGTCGATTCCATCGGTGCTTGGCCCCGCTGAATTAATGATACTGACGTTATCGACTACCACATCGCGGGAATAACAAAGGTGCACATTCCAGAAACCGGACTCGCAGCTGGTGAAATCTGTGAGCAGGATATTCTTGCTTTCATACACCAGAATATTGCGTGGCCGCTGGCAATCATAGTCCACCACCCAGCGTAAACCGTTGGCGCTGTAGTCTCCAACCATGCCGCCGCGTTCATCATCACCCCAGAATCGCTGCCACCAGATCCGCCCCTGACCGTCGAGGGTGCCCGTTCCGGTGAGGCTTACGTTCTGCGCATTAATCACGTTGATCATGCCTGCTGGCCACCGCATATCAATGCCGGCAACCCGAGTGTCGATCACGGGGTAATCTTCCAGGTGCTGGCTGCCTAAAAGCACCGCACCCTGCGCCAGATGCAGCGTGATATCGCTTTTAAGAAAAATGGCGCCGGTAAGATAACGGCCTGCGGGGATCACCACGCTGTCGCCAGGCTGCGCTTTCGCAATAGCCTGCTGGATAGCCGCAGTTGAAATACGTTCAGCACTGGGATCTGCCCCGAACGTTAAAACTGAAATATCTGTCATGGAAGTCCTTATACTGTTGAAAATCAGCAGTATAAGAACTCGCGTAATCAATAACCTTTACCGCAAGGACAGCATGACCAAAAAGCTGGCAGAAAACCGGTTATTCCTGTGTCCGATCGGAGGTTTTAACGATCGTCACGCCCTTCTCTGTTATCGCCTTTATCCAGGCCTTGTCCGTGTCATCTTCCACAACCATCGTATTCGCCAGCGATACATCGCCAATCGCAAATGACGAGGCGGTATTAATCTTTTCAGGAGAAGCCAGCACAATGGTCTCCGCGGCTCTGCCGGAAAATGCACGTTTGATGCTCGCTTCCTCGAAATCGCCCGTCGTCAGCCCTGCCTCAGGGTGAATGCCCGTTACCCCCATAAAGAACAGATCCGCATGTATGTTCCCAATGCCTTCGATAGCTGCCGCACCCACGGTGACAATCGAGTGCTTGTACAGACGTCCGCCGATCAGGATAACGTCAATCAAAGGGTGCTCGACCAGACCCAGCGCAATACTCGGGCTATGCGTGACGACGGTAATCTGCAGGTCTGGGGGCAAAAACGTGATTAACTCAGCGGTGGTCGTGCCGCCGTCGATAATCACCACTTGTCCTGACGAAATGAGCTGAGCGCCTTTACGGGCAACGTTTTTCTTGGCATCCATCTTCACGGTTTTACGCTCGGCAAAGGGGACCACCGCTGAAGATGACGGCAGCGCCCCGCCGTGTACGCGCTGCAAACGCCCTTCTGCCGCCAGCTCGCGGAGATCGCGCCGGATGGTGTCTTCAGATACTGAAAAATGGATACTGAGCGCCGTCGACTGTACCTGACCTTCCGCTTCGAGTTTTTCCAGAATCAATTTTTTTCGCTGACTGGTGAGCATCGGATTTTCCTGATGTTGCATGTTTTATCTTGAGGGTGCACGATAGTGCTGTTTATATTCTTAACTCTACGTAAGGAGAGCCGAACGTGCAAACAGAACGCGCAGATATCCGCATTATCGAGAGCGAAACTCTTTCCGATAACTGGTACATCCTGAAAAAATATACCTTTGATAAACGCCACCGCAACGGAGAATGGCAGCGCCAAAGCCGCGAAGTGTACGATCGGGGCAACGGAGCCACCATACTCCTCTACAATCGCGACAAAAAAACGATCATCCTCACTCGCCAGTTCCGCTTTCCGGTGTTTATTAACGGCCATGAAGGCGATCTGATAGAAGCCGCCGCCGGGCTGCTCGACAATATGGATCCTGAAAGCCGCATTAAAGCGGAAGCCGAAGAAGAGACCGGGTTTACGGTGTCGCATGTAGAGAAAATTTTCGAAGCCTATATGAGCCCCGGCTCGGTAACGGAAAAACTCTATTTCTACCTGGCGGAATACCACCCTCGGGATCAAACCGGTAAAGGTGGCGGGATCAGGTCAGAGGGGGAAGATATCGACGTGCTTGAAGTGACGCTGGACGAGGCGCTCCGCGGCATTGAGACCGGCCAAATTGTAGACGGCAAAACCATCATGCTGATTTACCACGTCGCCCTGAAAGGGATCTTATAAACATCGCATTGTCAAATACCTGCCGCTGCGCGGGTATTTGTCTGTGCTATTCTTCCCCTAATCCCCTGAAATGGAGCTGCAAAAATGGCCGACTGGAATCCTTCTCTTTACCTGCAATACGGCGCGGAACGCACACGCCCTGCCGCCGAGCTTCTGGCGCGCGTGCCGTTGGATGGGGTGTCCACAATCGTTGATTTGGGGTGTGGTCCGGGCAACAGTACCGCATTGCTGAAGCAGCGCTGGCCATCGGCACACATAACGGGGGTGGATAACTCTCCCGCCATGCTGGAGGAAGCGCGCAGCGCGCTGCCTGACTGCCATTTCGTGGAAGCGGATATCCGCCAGTACACACCACACCAGCCGCTCGATGTGATATACGCCAACGCCTCTTTGCAGTGGATCCCGGACCACTACGATCTGCTGCCGCACCTGGTTTCGCTGCTGCGCCTGAACGGCGTGCTGGCGATTCAAATGCCCGACAACTGGCTTGAACCTACGCATGTTTCAATGCGCGAAGTGGCTTACGAACAAGGGTATCCCGACCGTGGCCGCGAGCCGCTACCGGGCGTGCATGCCTACTATGATATTTTGACGGAGGCCGGGTGCGAGGTGGATATCTGGCGGACCACCTATTTCCACAAGATGAGCTCCCACCAAGCCATTATCGACTGGGTCAGCGCCACGGGATTGCGTCCGTGGCTGCAGGATCTCAATGAAAGCGAGCGAAAAGCCTACCTGAAACGCTATCAGGAACTGCTGGAAGAGCAGTATCCGCTCCAGGAGAATGGGCAGATACTGCTGGCGTTTCCACGGCTTTTCATCGTCGCTCAGCGTCAGCCTTGAGGTGGCATTCAGGAGCGGGCTTCTTTCAGAAGCTGTTGAATGACCTGCTCCTGTTTGTCGTAGTTACCCTCGCCGAATGAGGTATAGCGTAGCTGTCCTTTGGCATCAAAGAAGTAATGCGCGGGCCAGTACTGGTTTCCAAATCTGTTCCAGATTTGATAGTGATTATCCGCCACCACCCGGTACGGAAGCTGCCATTTATTGACCGCATTTTTTACGGACGAAAGCGTTTTTTCCCATGGATATTCTGGCGTGTGCACGCCAATCACCACCAGTCCCTGAGACTGGTACCTGTTGGCCCAGTCCCGGACGTGGGGAAGCGTATGCTGGCAGTTAATGCAGTCCCAGGTCCAGAAATCGATCAGAACCACCTTCCCTCGCAGTGACTCAGACGTGACAGGGTCACCATTTAGCCATCCCGTGCCGCCGCTTAATGACGGTAATTCACTGCTCGGCGCGGTTTCCACCACGGGCTGCAATTTCACGGTTGAGGTCGAGGGTTTTGCCAGGTTTAACAGTACGTTTTCGAGCCGATCGGCGATGCCGTTTGCCCCTTTTAAGGCCGACGTCATCCCCGTGACGTTAAATGCCACCGCGGCCAACATCACTGCACCTGCCGCCTGACGCAGTCGTTCCATTAGCGCCGATTTCGCCCTTAACGGCTGAATCAACTTACGGCCTCCGGCAACAAGCAACCCCAGCATCAGCGCGCATCCGCTTCCGTAGGCGATGAGCAGCGTGCCGGTGGTAAGGGGCGAGTGACCCGCGATATTGATGCTGAAGATCGCGCCAAGAATGGGGCCCGCACAGGGAGACCAGAGCAGGCCAACCGCGAGCCCGGCCAGAAATGCGGCAGACATCCCGCGCGTTTGTCCGCTTCGGGTATTCAGCGCATTTCCGACGTGGACCGCGGGTGTGGCAATACGCTGAGCAATCTGCGGAAAAATCAGTGCAAGGGCTGCGGTGGCCAAAATAATGAGTGCGATCCAGCGTCCTACCAGGGTGGCTTGCACGATCCACTCGCTGGCAGCCGTGACCGCCAGGGCCACCAGGGTGAACATCACAACCATGCCCGCGAGAAGCGCCGCGATGTGCCGCCGCTGCCCCTGAAAGCCAGCAAACAGCAGTGGAATAACGGGGAGCGTACAGGGACTCAGCAGGC
The DNA here is from genome assembly GCF_019718755.1 of Enterobacter sp. RIT637. Lineage (NCBI taxonomy): Bacteria > Pseudomonadati > Pseudomonadota > Gammaproteobacteria > Enterobacterales > Enterobacteriaceae > Enterobacter > Enterobacter sp. RIT637. The sequence goes on along the minus strand of NZ_JAIHAZ010000002.1, from coordinate 30,953 downwards.
TAATCATCCCGCCTAAAAAAGCGATAATCAGAAACATAACGACCTCACATAACAGATTGGCTGCGTAGCTGCAGTGAGGTTATTTCAACGTACTGATGTGTTCAGATGATGTGCAAATCTGCGCGATTTGTCTGCCACCGTATCCGTACGGAAAGTAGATACAAAGCCGTACAATCATCGCCGCGGCAGCGTGACGGACACCTCCAGCCCCCCTTCGGTGCGATTGGCCAGGTGAAGTTTTCCGTCCAGCTGCGCGGTGAGCTGCGCCGCGATGGCAAGGCCAAGCCCGGTTCCTCCCGTATCGCGGTTACGGGACGTTTCAATACGATAAAAAGGCTGTAATACCGCATCAAGTTCGGCATCAGGAATTCCCGGCCCGCCGTCTTTGATATGGATAACAACCTGTTCTGCCTGAGGCTCAATTTCAATCTCGGCGTAATCACCGAATTTAAGCGCATTGTCCAACAAATTGGTCATTACCCGCCGCAGCGCCTGGGGGCGAGTGACGATGGGCAGCCTTTCGTCGCTTGCCTGAAACTGCACGTTCTTACCGACATCCTGATAATCACTGGCAAGGGTGTTTATCCAGGCGTTTAACTCCATCTTCACCGTGGCTTCTTCAAGAATTTCTGATGACCGGGCATAGGCAATACCCTCCCGAACCAAACGCGACATGTTGTCGAGGTCGTTAAGCAGCTTGTCACGCAGTTCAGGTTGTTCGGCCATTTCAACGCGCAGCTTCATACGGGTTATCGGGGTCTGCAAATCGTGTGAAATGGACGCCAGGATCTGCCCGCGCTCGCGGAGGTAAGCCTGAATGCGGGACTGCATGGCGTTAAAGGCATGAGCGGCGCGCTGCACCTCGATCGGCCCCTGCTCGGACATGGCGGCATGTGATGACGGGTCAAGGGAGTCGACCGCGCGAGTAAACTGCGAGAATGGCCGCACCACCTGACGCACGGCAACCCACGAACAGGTGGCCAAAAGCATCAGTTGTAAGATCAGCACCACGGGTAGCCAGCTGGCGACCGGCGGCATGCGGGGGATGAGATCAATCGTAAGCGGCGCACCATCGCTTAAGGTGATATGCGCCTGAATGTGCGACACCGGCCCGGCAACGGCCGTAAAATAAAGGGGGTAGTCTGCAGAAAGCGTCTCTTTGAGGGTGCGCACAGCATCTTGCGACCGCTTGTCCTGCGGGGCCGCACCCGGTTCGCCCGGCCCAAGAATATAGCGGTAATTTCCCCGGTCAAGCCGCGCCAGCCAGGCAGGACGTTCATTCGCCGGAAGACGGTCAAGAATGGCGACACTGGTAGCAACATCATATTCCAGGTTACCCAACATCACCGTGCGGGCGCTGCGCATGCGCTCCACCATAACCAGCGTCAGGCTGAGCGCATTAGCCAGTAGCAGCCCAACCAGCACAATAATCAGCAGCCGGGTCAGCAGCGAGCGCGGCCAGAGAGTCATTCGTTAACCTCTTTAATGGTCACTGGCATGGTGAAAACGTAGCCTTCACTACGAACGGTTTTAATGTAGGCCGGCGTTCGCGCATCTTCATTCAGACGCTGGCGGACGCGGCTCACCAACAGATCGATCGAACGTTCAAACAGTTCGGCATCTCGCCCCTGCGTCAGGTTCAGCAGCTGGTCGCGCGTCAAAACGCGTTGGGGATGGTCAAGGAAAACGCGCAGCAGGCGATATTCCGCACCGCTAAGTGCCACGATCGTGCCTTCCGGGTCGATAAGATGACGAGCAATGGTGTCGAGCTGCCAGTCGCCAAACTCAACCAACCGCCCTGCTTCGGTGACCTGCATATTGGGCGGCATCGTGCGAAAACGACGCATAATGGCTTTGATGCGTGCCAGAAGCTCGCGGGCAACAAAGGGTTTAACCACGTAATCGTCGGCGCCCATTTCCAGCCCCAGGATCCGGTCCGTCTCCTCGTTGCGGGCCGTCAGCATCAGTATCGGCAAATCTTTATGCTTGCTGCTGCGCAGCTGTCGACACAGCGTCAGACCGTCTTCGCCCGGCATCATCACATCCAGCACAACCAGGTCGACGTGCTGTTTATTAAGCGCCGCATGCATCTCTTTACCGTTCGCCGCGCCGGAGGCGTGATAGCCGGATTTAATGAGATAAGCGACAATTAGTTCACGAATATCCCTGTCGTCATCGACGACAAGGATATGATCAATATGCTCCACCGCAAGCTCCAGAATGAAGGGTAACGGATTGAAAATAGCACATTTTAAAGCGCGTCAGCGTCGACGACCGCTTTAACGAAATCCTGCGGATCTTCCTGGGGAGGATTGTGCCCGACAGTGGCACCAAAGGTTCGGTGCTCATATTTTCCGGTAAATTTGCTGGCATAGGCCGCGGGTGCAGGATGCGGCGCGCCGTTATTACCGCCCTCAATGGTGATCGTAGGCACGGTGATGTTCGGCAGCGTTGCCAGCTTCTGCTCGTAGCGGTCGTATTTATGCTCCCCTTTCTCCAGGCCTAAACGCCAGCGGTAATTGCTGAGCGTTACGGCAACGTGGTCTGGGTTATCAAGCGATTTGGCGCTGGCGTTAAAGGTGGCCTCGCTAAATTTCCAGTCCGGCGAAGCCTGGGTCCAGATCAGACGCGCGAAATCATGGGTATTTTTTGCATAGCCTTCCGCGCCGCGTTCGGTTGCGAAGTAGAACTGATACCACCACTGAACCTCAGCTTTCGGCGGCAAGGGCTGTTTGCCTAAGGCCTGGCTACCGATCAGATAACCGCTCACCGAGACCAGCGATTTAACGCGCTCTGGCCATAAAGCGGCGACGATATCCGCCGTGCGGGCCCCCCAGTCGTAACCCGCGAAAACGGCCTGCTTAATGTTCAGCGCGTCCATCAAGTTAACAACGTCTTTCGCCATTGCGGAAGGCTGACCGTTACGCGGTGTTTTATCCGAGATAAACCGCGTGGTACCGTATCCGCGCAGTGAAGGGACGATAACGCGATAGCCTTTTGCCGCGAGTGCGGGCGCCACTTCCGCATAGCTATGAATATCGTAGGGCCAGCCGTGTAACAAAATCACCGGCTGGCCGGTTTTCGGTCCGATGTCGACATAGCCGACGTTGAGATCGCCTGCGTTAATCTGCTGGGGGTGATCAAATGCCGAGGCGAAGTCGTTGCCCGTGGCTTCTGCCTGGCAGGACATGACGGTGCCAAGAGAAACGGTCAATGCAAGAGTCGAGTAAGCGAGTTTGCTAAACATGTTGATATCTCCGGTTGTGTACATTTCACGGGGATATAACAACATGTCACTGTATAGCGGATATGTGCGAAAGCGGGTTTATTGCAAGCCTGTGTATGTATCCGGGACGCTGATACAGTGTGATACAAACACAGGCGATATGACGTTAAAGGGTTATGCGGTATCGGACGTAATCGTCAGCCTCACCATATTGATCATAGAGTTTACGCGCCGGGTTGCTCTCCCGGGTGACCCAATACAGTTTTGACCACCCTTCGCGCTGGCCTTCCGCAATCAAAGCATCTATCAGCGCCTTTCCTGCTCCCGCCCCGCGCTCTGCAGCATTCACAAACAGATCTTCCAGGTAGCAGATGGGGGCTGTCGACCAGGTGCCTTCATGCAGAATACACATCGCGAAACCGATAACCTGTTCATCCTTCTCTACGACCCGGCAAAATAGGGGTGAGTTATCTGAGAGCGCCCTTTCCCACGTCGATGCGGTAACAGACTCATCGAGGTAGCAATCATAAAAATGGGTATAGCCATCCCACAGCGGTCGCCACTGGGAATAGTCATCTGCGCGCAACGATCTTACCGTGACAGCCATGAGTTCCTCACATTACAACGTGATTGCCATTTCAAAACAGCGTAAATCAGCACCCGCCATACGCGAGTGATGATGCTTTTCGCCCAGCGTGACAAAACCGAGCTTATGATAAAACGACCGGGCGTTTGGCGTGGAATCGAGCAGCAAACGCGTAATTCCACGGCTGCGGGCTTCGTTGATCAGTGCCTCGACGATCCGTGTCGCCATTCCTTTACTGGATGCTGAAGGTAAGGTGAATATCGCCTCCAGGCTATGCGTATCAAGATCGAGATAACCCGTCGCCGCGATGTCGCCCTTTTCATCCTCCACCACATAAAAGGGGTAATCTATGACCATTTTTCGATAGTGTTCGGGCATAAGGTCGGGCGTCCAGCGCGCAATCACATCCGCGTCGTAACTGGTTTTACAGCCGTGACGAATCGCCTGATTGCGAATATCCCAGAGTATTTCGGCTTCCTGCGGTTTAGCTTTTCGTAACGTCATACCTCCCCTTAACGGCTTTTTAACCGGATTTCACGTGCCAGTCTGGCAAGACGCTGAGTGCGACAATAGAGGGTAAACAGCACAAAACCTCTGCTATTCATCACCACCCGGCAAAGTAACAGGGTGAAGCATGCGATGACAATTGGCCAAAGGCTTCCGCCATGAGAAAACAGGAGATGTAGCGCCTGAACGAGGGTCATGACCAGTAGAATGATGAACAATGCCATAACGCCCAGCAAACCTGACGTCACGCCTCGGGCAAGAAGCACGCTACTAACAATGAGCGTGACAAGGATTATCAATGACGGTACGAAAAAACTCAGTGCATGATGTAAAGGCGACAACCCCTGCAACGTGTGGAGAAAAGGCAGAAGATTTAACGCAAATGCCACTAAAAACAGAGGTAACAGCGCCGCTATCGGGTAAGGATTTTGACGCGGAAGCTCGTCGAGAGGACGAGAAAAATACTGTTCCAGGTCGGGAGTGGAATGATTCAAAAGACGGGTATCATGACGAGCAATAGCCACCTCAATCTCTTTGCCATGCTGCAGGAGATCCTGGACTACACGTCCGGTTAAAAAACTCAGAAATCTCATCAGAATACCGCCAGCGAACTGCACAACTCATTAGAATGTGATAGTGATGAAAATACCAGAACGCAAACAAAAGCATAACGCTTAAATATGGAGATCCGCGAATGACGATACCGACGCTTACGACAGAACGCCTGCTGCTGAAACCACTGGTTGCTGAAGATGCCGTCCAGATTCAACAGCTGTACCCGCGCTGGGAAATCGTACGCTATATGGTTTCGTCGGTGCCCTGGCCCTACCCGGAAAACGGTGCAGAAAGCTATGTCAATAACGTGGCGCTGCCGGATATGGAAAAAGGGATTGCCTGGTTCTGGAGTATCCGGCGTCGTGAAGCGCCAGATCGGCTCATGGGGATTATCTGCCTCTACGACGTCGAGGATAACAACCGCGGGTTCTGGCTGGCGCCGGAGTTTCAGGGGAAAGGGTTTATGCGCGAGGCCAGCATTGCCGCGACGGATTATTGGTTTAACACGCTCAACAAACCCGTTTTACGTGCCCCGAAGGCTGCCGCCAATAGCCGCTCCCGACGTATTTCAGACAGCAGCGGCATGCGGTTAATCAGAACGGAAAAGAAAGCCTACGTCAGCGGAATGCTGGATTCCGAGCTGTGGGAGATCACCCGTGACGAGTGGAATGCCCGTCAGGTCAGCTGATAGTATTTATCCGGGAACAACCTTTCCGGAATGTTCTCTTCATCGTTCATCTGCAGCAGATCGCGTTCCATCATGTTGCAGATGGCGTCCAGCGGCAGATCGTTATCTTCGGTGCCAAACGGATCTTCGAGCTCTTCCGCCAGCGTATCCAGCGAGATAAAGGTATAGGAAATCAACGCGGAGACGAACGGCGTCATGTAGTGCAGATCCACAACCAGGGCAAACGGCAGCATGATGCAGAACAAATACACCGTGCGATGCAAAATCAGGGTGTACGCAAACGGTACAGGTGTTGTCGCTATGCGCTCGCAGCCTGACAGGACAATCGACATATCGTTCAGACGGTTATTCAGACTGTGGAACAGGATATCTGACAACTGCCCGTTACGCCGCCGTAAGGCAAGCCACTCCCCCATAATCAGTAAAATGCGGTTCGCCGGTGAGTTGGCGTCCATCACTTTACGTAAATCTTCTGCCGCCAGATAAGGTGAAAGCTGTTCCGCGTTTGTTTCCCGACGCAGCGTCATGCGTAAACAGTTGGCAAAGGCAATTTGAAGGCGCACAAACTCACCCAGATGTTTATCGTCGGGTAAGGTGTTTTTTACCTCGCGAAACAGCGAGCGTGCCGCTATCATCAGTTGCCCCCAGAGCTGGCGAGCCTCAACGTAGCGCGAATAGCAGGCGTTGTTTCTGAAACCGAGAAAGATAGCGATCGCCACGCCAAGAATGCTAAAGGGTGCGACGGTAAATTTGATGCCAAGCGAGGTATACCACGGCAGCATCAGGATGACGGCGATGGAAAGCAGGAAGTTGAGCAGCAAGCGGGTGTAGATTTTCGGCAGGACCGAACCGTGCCAGACAAATATCAGTTGTAGCCAGTGCTGTTTAGGACGAACAATCATAGTCAGTGTCAGAAAGGAAAAGAGCGCGGCTATTAAACGTGATCGCTCTCACGGTTGCAAGCATGTTAATAGAACATTGCATTTTCTCAACTGGCAAGCGTAAACCGCACGGAGTTGAAGTGATTTAAAAAAACAGAGCAAATAGTATGTTGTAACTAAATTGGATCGTAAAAATACCCGACCGAAGCCGGGTAACCGCGTTAGCAAAGTGGTTTTACCGCTTCACGCATCCCCTGATGCAGGATGGTTTCAAGGTCTAACGTAACCTGTTCTACCAATCCGTTCACCTGCGTCAAATCCTGCTCCCAGTGATTACTTTCACTTAGCACCGCTTCCACCAGTGAATGGGTATCGATCTGCTTATCGTGGTGCTGTGCCCAAAGTTGCTGATAGCGGGTCAACCAGTGCGCATCATCCTGTACCGGATAGCGTTCGCCATGACGTTCACCCCGGTAAAACGCAATCAACGCGGCCAGCGCAAACGTCAGACGCGCGGGTAATTGACCCGTCGCCAGCTGCCCCGCCAGCAGCTGCGGCAGGATACGCGTGCGGTATTTGGTCATCCCGTTCAGGGCAATCGACAGCAGCTGGTGCTTGATGTACGGGTTACGGAAACGGCCCGTCACCGCGCTGGCGAACGATTCCAGCTCTTCGCGCGGCAAATCCAGCACCGGAATAATTTCCTCGTAAATCGCTTTTTCGACGAACGCACAAATCTCTGCATCGTTCATCGCTTCACCTACCGTATCCAGGCCAGCCTGGAAGGCCACCGGTACCAGCGCGGTGTGCGCCCCGTTCAGGATAGCCACTTTGCGCTCTTTGTACGGCTTAATGTCATCAACGACGAGCACGTTCAGCGGGAATTTATCCAGACGCAGCTCGGCAGCAAGTAATTTTGGTCCCTGGATCACGAACAGATAGAAATGTTCAGCGGTATCGATAAACCCATCGTGATAGCCAAGCTGAGCTTCCAGCTCCGCCGCTTCGTCACGCGGATACCCGGTGACGATACGGTCAACCAGCGTAGAGCAGAAGCTATTGGCGTCATTTAGCCACTGAATAAACGCCTGCGGCAACGCCCACTCCTGCGCATAACGCAGCACCAGTTCGCGAAGTGCCTCACCGTTGTAGTCGATAAGCTCGCACGGAATGATAATCCAGCCTTTGTCCGCTGCGCCGTTAAAGTGGCTATAGCGCTCAAACAGCAGCCTCGTCAGTTTCGCCGGATAGCTTACCGCCGGTGCATCGTCGAATTTGTCAGCGGCGTGATAGCTGATACCGGCTTCCGTGGTGTTCGAGAAGACAAAACGCATTTCGGGGTTGTGGGCCAGCTTCAAAAACTCATCATAGTGATCGTAGACGCTGATTTCACGGTTAACGGAGCGGATAAGACGCGCATCGCTTACCGCCTCGCCCTTCTCATTCAGGCCCCGAATGATGGTGGTGTACAAACCATCCTGGGTACTGAGCGACGGCGGGAAATCGCTCTGGATCGGGCGAACAATCACCACACCGGCGTTAAGATCGGTATGCTCGTTTAACAGGTCGATTTGCCAGTCAACGAACGCACGCAAGAAGTTACCTTCGCCAAACTGAATAATACGTTCAGGGTAGAGAGCGCCGGGGAAATCACGTCGGTTGAGTGTGTTCACATTGGGGTCCTTTTCGATTAGTCATACAACCTGATAAGATTGGTGTAATAACTTATCAAAGCTTTCAGACCAGAACCCCTGTCTGGATCAACACATCTGGCAATTGTGAAAAATAATCATAAGAATTTATAAAAGACGGATGTGGCCGTCATTGCACCGTCTGGCATCAGGGCGTAGCGCGGGATCTCCCCCACTTTTTGCCAGCCCGCCCGCTGGTAGAAGCTCTCTGCCCCGCTGCCGGTGGAGGTATCCAGCACCAGAACCGATACCCCTTTTTCGCGCGCAATCACTTCGAGGGTCTCCATCAGCGCCATTGCCGCACCTTTACGGCGGGCCTTTTCGTGAACCAGCAGTTTTGCGACATCCGCGCGGTGCGGCTGATTTTCCGGCTGATCGGTAATGAGCTGTACCGTTCCAATAATGCCATCCTGCTCGTCAACGCACGCCAGTACGGTACGCTCATGGCGGCCAACGCTTTCAGCAATCCCGCGCCAGAACGTGCGCGCTTTGTCGTGACTAAAAGGCAGCATAAAGCTGACGGATGCGCCGCCGTTCACACAGTTTTCGAGGATTTCGGCCAGCGCATCGATGTGGGACAGAATGTCGTCCCGGGAGAGGGTTTTAATATGCAGTGGAGAGTTCATGTTTATTCCTTTTAATGAATCTCTCCAGATTGCTATTAACATTTCCGTAACGCAATAACGTGGTGCATAGGATTTTGTTATGGCTCAGTGTGCCTCTGCTGTTTCATGGCATACATTTTCCGATCGGCATTTTTCAACCACTGCTGAATATCGTTGCTGTTATGGTCGAACTCACTCAAGCCCCAGGAGAAATGCAGCGACCAGGGGTGCAGTTGACGCGCGTTATAGCTCTCTACCTGTTCGATCAAATACTGCATCGCTATCCAGGCGCCCTGCTCATCCGTATCGGCAAACAGCACCGCGAACTCGTCGCCACCAAAGCGCACCAGCAGGTCAGCCTCGCGGAAAGAGGCCTGCATGAGGGAAGCCATCGCTTTCAATGCCTTGTCGCCCTCCTCGTGGCCATAACGATCGTTGATCTCTTTAAAACGATCGAGATCCAGCCATCCCAGGGTTAACGGCTCCGCCCGACGTCTGGCAACAGAAAGGGTGAAGCGAACAAACTGGTTGAACCCGCGGCGATTGTATAAACCGGTGAGTTCGTCGGTGGTTGCCGCGCTGACTGCGGCAAATTCATCTTCCGCCAGCGCGCCCAGGTCCCCTAATACGGCGAGATCCGCCGCGGAAAACTCACGTGGCGCGAAATCGATAAGGCACAGAGACCCAACGCTCGCCCCGTCACGTAAGCGCAGCGGAAAACCCGCGTAGAAGCGAACCCTTGGGTCGCCTGCCACCAGCGGGTTATCGGCAAAACGGTCGTCCTGAAGCATATCACTCACCACCAGCGGCGCTTCGCTGAGGATCGTGTGACCACAAAAAGAGATATTGCGCGGAACGGTGTCAGGCGCCTGACCATCGGCGGATTTCACAATAAGTGAATGTTCATCAATGAGATTGACCATCGCCAGCGGCACCTGGAAAAAACGTTTAGCCAGACGCGTCAGTCGGTCAAATGCCACGGAATTGTCGATCTCAAGAAGGCCGGACTCGCGCAGCGAGTTCAGGCGTTCTGTTTCATTAGCGGGGGTTACAGGTGCTTTCATAACGTCTCCTGACGCTTTGCGTTATTAAAAGCGTAGCTTAAACAGAGACATTGTCAGTGTGCGAATATTCTGTTCTTGCCTTCACGCTTGGCATGGTAAAGGGCACTATCGGCGGCCTGCAGCCAGTCGGCCACGCTGCTTGTGTCTCGCGTTGCGCAGGCGATACCGATACTGAGGGTGCAATGCACGGCCTCTTGTGCCACATCCTTCATTACTGCCGCCGCGTCCATAATGCGGGTAGCCACAATCTGGGCCTCATCCACGCTGGTATCCGGGAGCAAAATGACAAATTCGTCGCCCCCCAGACGCGCTGGGGTATCCGTAGGGCGTGTGGCCAGATGCAGGATGTTCGATACCGTCGCCAGCATCGCGTCGCCCACCTTATGGCCAAAGCGGTCATTTACATCTTTAAAGTTGTCGATATCAATAAACATCAAAGCAGATTCACGGCACGTCTGACGAAGTTTATTCAGTTCATGATCGATACGTGTTTCCAGCAGACGACGGTTGGCGATATCCAGCAGCGGATCCATCATGGCGATCCGCTCCAGCTCGCGGCTTTTTATCCGCAAACGCCGCGCAATACTGTCGGTCAGCATGCTCATGGCCAGCAGATAAATAGCGATCAGCGGTAAGGTTGCAAACATTGTTCGCTGGGAAACGTACCCGTCTACCGGCATCCCCTGCGTCAGCCAGGTCACCAGGAATACGCCCAGCATCAGGGCGGCGGCCTTTTTCAGCAGTGTAAAACCGCCTGCAGAAAGCCTGTCAGAAAGCAAAATGGTCGCAATCACAACCGACGTTAGCGGGTTAACCGCCATCATCGCGATCCAAAAGCCCCCCGCGCCTGCATCCAGCACCAGGTGCTGGTGCTCGGTCGTCAGGGGCGTCGGTGAACGACGTGCCCGCAGCCAGGCCACCGTTGGCCAAATAAAGGCATTCGCTCCTAGCAGGATCATCAGCCAGACCGAGCGATGGTGTTCAATCAATACGGACAGGACAGGAAAAAAACAGAGAAATGTGCCGAGTAAACGCATCAGATACATACGTTTGACAAACCGACGACCGGGAAAGCCAGGCTTGGGACTGAGTTTGTCTGTGGCATTCATACTAAGATTTTTCCGATATGTTTCTTGCGGTATCTTATTGAGCTTAAAAATACCTAGCAAGCAATTTATCTTTTAATCATATATATCAAGGCCGCATTCTCCCTGTATGGGTATGAACAACTGGAAAATTCCACGCCCGCGTCATGCATTCATTTGTATGACCAGCCAGTGATGGATCACGGTGACGATATAGTGCTGCTGCTGCCCAGTAAGCTCGACATCCTGCGGGATGTTGTGCCATTTTGCCAGGCAGCCACGACAGCACGTGGCGGTGGCGTGCTGAGCAATAAACACAGGATGCCCGCGCATCGGCGTTTGCTTGCCGTCATTCGCGGGATGGGCCGGGGCAAGGCGCTGAGCAACAAAATCCGCCGCATGGCGATCGATGGTCTCAGCCCCTTTTTCCCAACAGTATTGCCGCTCTTTCGGTCCCAGTCGAAAGCGCGACCGAAACGTTGAACGCGACAGGCGGGCAAATAACGGATCCAGGTTCGACATCAGTAAACCGAGCGCCCCAACCGTTGGGTCAGTCTCTCCAGTGCCGCCACGCCTGCCAGTGAATTTCCCGTTTCATCGAGTTCCGGGCTCCAGACGGCAATTGCCATCTCGTGGGGAACGATGGCCACGACTCCGCCGCCCACGCCGGATTTCGCCGGTAAACCGACACGCCAGGCGAATTCACCGGCATTCTGATACATCCCGCTGGTTGCCATCAGGGCGTTCACCTGACGGGCCTGCATCGGCGACACCACCTCCTGATCGAGATGCGGTGCATGCCCCTGATGCGCGAGGAACAGAAACGTTTGCGCCAGTTCAATACAGTTCATTTCAAGCGCACAGTAATGGAAGTAGTTTTGCAGAACCGTCGCCACATCGTTGTGGAAATTGCCAAAGGATTTCATCAGCCAGGCTATCGCCGCATTGCGCGCCGAGTGTTCAAACTCAGAGCGCGCGACCACCGGATTGTAGGCAATGCTCTGCACGCCAGAAAGCTGGCGCACGATTTCGAGCATCCGCTGGCGAGGCGCGCTGAGACGGCTTTGCAGCATATCGCACACCACCAGCGCTCCGGCATTGATAAAAGGATTACGCGGTTTACCCTGCTCCATTTCAAGCTGCAGCAGCGAGTTAAACGGCTGGCCAGAGGGATCTTTACCCACGCGCTGCCAGATCTCGTCTTCTTCATACTGACGCATTGCCGCCACCAGGCTCAGCACTTTTGAGATGGACTGAATCGAGAATCGCTCGGTGGCGTCACCGGCCTGGAAACGCTGTCCGTCTACCGTGCATATAGCGATGCCCAGCTTAGTACCGCTGACAGAGGCCAGCGCCGGAATATAGTCGGCAACCTTCCCCTTTCCGATTAACGGACGGACCTGCGCCAGAATATCGTCCAGCATCTCATTATGGATAACCGCAGCCACACTTTGCTCCTTGCCCTCAGGCTAAAACGGGCTGCGAGTATAACAGAGGCTTATATATTGCGTCAGGCAGGAAGACGAAAACGCGAGACGGCTTCCAGCAAATTATCGGACTCCTGATGCAAACGCGCAGAGGCATCCGACGCGTCAGACACCAGCGCATCCGTCTGACGCGACACCTGATTCAGGGCGTGAAGCTGGCGAGTCATCTGATGAATACTCTCCCCCTGGCTCAGCGTGGCGGCGGAGATGTCATTTAGTAGGCTGCTTAAATTCGCCACCAGTCCGGTAACCTGCTGCAGGTTATCTTCCAGCCGGTTAACCGCTTTTGAGCCATCATGAATACCCTGCAAAGAGTGATTGATCAGTTCCTGAATGGTCTGCGTAGAATGACTGCTTTTGCGCGCCAGCAGCCCCACCTCACGGGCGACCACGGCAAAGCCGCGCCCCTGATTGCCCGCGTGTGCCGCTTCAATGGCCGCGTTCAGGGCGAGAATATTGGTCTGGAACGCCACGCTGTCGATCATGGCGACGATCCCGCGCATCTCTGAGGATCGGTCAACGATCGCCTGCATGGAGGCATTCACCGTCGACATCATCTGGTCGCCGCCTGCCGCAGCATGACGCGCCTCATCCGCGCGGGCGCTGGCGAGTTTCGCATAGCCGGTGTTGCCTTCAACATGCATTTCCAGCGCGGCGATATTCGCCGTGACATCCTCAAGCTCTTTCGCCTGACGTACCGACTGCTGAAACAGCTTCTGATTCCCCTGCGCCAGGGAGCCAATGTTCTCGACCATTGAAGTCGTGGCGTGGCTGACCTGCGATACCAGCTTCTGTAGCCCATGCTGCAGGGTATTTACACTGCCGCTGAGCTGGTCAATCTCCCGGTTGAAGCAGGCAATATCTGGCGGTGTACCGGACAGATCGCCCGCTGCAAGCTGGTTGATATGTGCAATCAACCGACGCAGCGGCGTAATGACCCACCTCGCCATCCCGAACCAGACCAGAATGGCAATCGCCAGCAGGACAACGGGCGCAAACAGGAATAGCCTTTGCAGATCCGAAAGCTGCGCCACCAGCGTCTGCCGCCCCTGTATGGCCTGTTTCTCGCTCAGCTGCTGGTAACGCGCATAGTTATCGTTGAAGTCAGTCTGAAAAGCCTGAGCGGGAACAGCAAAAAAAGCATCAATGGAATTCGTTTTAATCAACCCTTCCGCCTGCTCTTTAATGGCACCGTAGAAAAGCTGATAGCTGTTCACCAGCGCCTCGTCTTTCGCCGGATGGAGTGCCAGCCACGCCGTCCATGCCTGATGAGAGTCGTCAAGCGCCTTTTGCGCCTCGTCCATCAGACTGTGCCAGCTCCCTTCCGAGCCGGTCTCTTTATCCTGCATAAACCAGACGCCGGAGCGATTAAGCAGATCGCTTGCGGCCAGCAGGGAAACGCGCGCCTGATCCAGTTTGCCCTGCTGCTGATACGCCAGCTGGTTATGCTGTTCGTTGCGCTGGGCATCTTTCAGAGAGGCGGTGAGCAGAAGCGTGCAGGAGAGTTGCAGTGCGGAGAAAAGCCCAATAATACAAAAAATGCCGGCCAGCAGACCAAATTGACGGGGGATGAGGCGCTGCGCAATACGGCGAAAAATTTGCGTTAGGTTCATAATTTTCTTCTGTAACAATACGTTAGACGCGAGCGAGTCTACGAAACGAAAATGACAGAACCATTGCAGAATAATGACAACGGCCCTCGTAATGAGGGCCGAAATAACAGGCGGGCGATAAATTACACGCGATCCTTCCAGACCGTCTGCACGTTGCAGAACTCGTGCAAGCCGAAATGTGAAAGCTCGCGACCGAAGCCGCTCTTCTTCACGCCGCCAAAGGCCACCCGGGCATCGCTGGCGCTGTAGCCATTGATAAACACCCCGCCGCACTCCAGCTCGCGGGAGAATTTTTCCGCCAGCGCGTCGTTCGCGGTAAAGACCGTGGCAGACAGACCAAAATCACTGTCGTTAGCCAGCGCTAAGGCATGGTCCGCATCCCTGGCAATCGTGATTGCCGCCACCGGGCCAAACAGCTCCTGGCGGAACGCGGTCATGTTCGGGGTGACGTTGCCGAGCACGGTTGGCGCGTAGTAGTTGCCCTCCCCAGCCAGTTTTTCTCCGCCCAACAGCAGGGTCGCCCCTTCTGCCAGCGTCGCCTGCACCTGCTGATCCAGTTCATCACGCAGATCGAAGCGCGCCATCGGGCCAAGATAGTTCTCTTCCGTCTCCGGCGAACCCATCTTCAGGGCCGCGACCGCATCGACAAAGCGTTGGGTAAAGGCATCAACCACGCCCGCTTCAACGATAAAACGCTTCGCCGCCGCGCAAACCTGCCCGGTATTTTGATAACGTCCCGCCACTGCGGCTTTCACCGCCAGATCCAGATCGGCATCGTCCAGGACGATGAAGGGATCGGAACCGCCCAGCTCCAGCACGCATTTTTTAAGCGCCGCGCCCGCCTGAGCGCCAATTGCCGCCCCGGCACGTACGCTGCCGGTGACGGTAATTGCAGCGATGCGGTGGTCGTTAATGGCCTGGCTGACGCCGTCGTTGGTGGCGTTTACCCAGCCAAACACGCCCTGAGGAAAACCGGCATCAGCAAAAATCTGCGCAATCAGATCTGCGGAGCCGAGCACGTTCGGGGCGTGCTTCAGCAGATAGCTGTTCCCCGCCAGCAGAATGGGGACCGCGCCTCGCAGCACCTGCCAGAGCGGGAAGTTCCACGGCATTACCGCCAGAATCGGCCCCAGCGGGCGGTACTCGATGACCGCGTTGTGATTCTCGACCTGCGTAGGTTCAGCATTCAGCATTGCCGGTCCATGTTCGGCATACCAGTCGCACAGACTGGCGGATTTAGCCACCTCCGCGCGCGCCTGCAGAATGGGTTTGCCCATTTCGCGGGACATCATCCGCGCCATCTCTTCACTGCGTTTACGCAAAGCGGCGCCCAGATCGCGCAGCTTCTGTGCGCGATGGGAAACGCTTTCGCGACGCCACTGGCGAAAGCCCGCATCGGCCTGGGCAATGGCGCGTTCGACATCGTCGGCTGTCGCCCAGGGATACGTGCCCAGGGTTTCGCCCGTCGCCGGGTTTACAGAGCGTGCATGAGTAGCAGATGAAAGGGTCATGATGTTCTCCTCGCAATAACAGTTGATTCATTGTGGCCCACTCTGCTATTTCTTAAAAATGAATAATAATGACCACCTTATTCACGAATCGAGAACGCTATGGACTTAACTCAGCTTGAAATGTTTAACGCCGTCGCGCTAACCGGCAGCATCACTCAGGCGGCGCAGAAGGTGCATCGTGTGCCGTCGAACCTGACCACCCGCATCCGCCAGCTTGAAGCGGATCTCGGTGTCGAGCTGTTTATCCGAGAGAACCAGCGCTTGCGCTTATCGCCAGCCGGGCATAATTTTCTGCGCTACAGCAGGCAGATCCTGGCGCTGGTAGACGAGGCGCGGATGGTTGTCGCCGGGGACGAACCGCAGGGGCTGTTTGCCCTCGGCGCGCTGGAGAGCACAGCCGCCGTGCGCATCCCGGAGAGTCTGGCACAGTTTAACCAGCGCTATCCGCGCATTCAGTTTGCGCTGTCCACCGGGCCATCCGGGACG
This sequence comes from Enterobacter sp. RIT637, assembly GCF_019718755.1. Lineage (NCBI taxonomy): Bacteria > Pseudomonadati > Pseudomonadota > Gammaproteobacteria > Enterobacterales > Enterobacteriaceae > Enterobacter > Enterobacter sp. RIT637. Next base: position 14,968 of record NZ_JAIHAZ010000002.1, on the reverse strand, counting down.
ATGATTGATGGGGTACTGGAAGGCACCTTGAGCGCCGCATTTGTTGACGGGCCGCTATCCCATCCGGAGCTGGAAGGGATGCCGGTTTATCGGGAAGAGATGATGCTGGTGACGCCCGCCGGGCACGTTGAAGTCTCAAAAGCCACCCAGGTCAGCGGCAGCGATGTTTACGCTTTTCGCGCGAACTGCTCCTATCGCCGACATCTTGAAAGCTGGTTTCATGCCGACAGAGCCACGCCGGGGCGTATTCATGAGATGGAGTCGTATCACGGCATGCTCGCCTGCGTGATTGCCGGGGCGGGCATCGCATTAATGCCCCGATCGATGCTGGAGAGCATGCCGGGGCACCATCAGGTTGAAGCGTGGCCGCTGGCGGAAAACTGGCGCTGGCTCACCACCTGGCTGGTGTGGCGGCGCGGGGCGATGACTCGCCAGCTTGAAGCCTTTATAGAGCTGCTAAACGAACGTCAACCACCAGCGCCTTCTCCATAAACAGGCTTAGCGGATCTTCAACGTACGGGGCAAACGCCGGCCGCAGTTCGTATCCGCACTGCTGATACAGACGGATAGCGGCATGCTGTTTGATCCCCGTTTCCAGCCGGAGGGTATGGCAATCCCGGCTCAGGGCCTCATCCTCAAGGGCGGCCAGCAGCTTTTCCCCAAGATGCTGCCCACGGTGGGTCGGGTCGATATACACCCGCTTCATCTCTCCCGTGCCGTCACCGTTCAGCACCACGGCACCACACCCGACGGCGTTGAGCTGTTGGTCGCGAATAATCATCAAAATCAGCGACGCGTCCGGCAGATCGGCCAAATCGAGCAGGTGGTTGCTTTCTGCGGGGTAAAGTTCGCTCTGATAGCGGTCAAGGGCAGCAATCAGAGTGAGGATGTCCGGATGACGGGCAGATTCAGAGGTGATGGAATACATGGCAGGCTCCTTGCTATTTTTCTTTTAACATAGCGCAGCCCTGCCATTGTGTTTCATAGCGTTAACTTATATCGCTATCAGCTAGCGCAAAAAGATCCGCCCTTTCAAATACAGCGTCGCCTGTCCGCCAATCAGCACGCGATCACCCTTCAATTCGCAGCGCAGATCCCCGCCGCGGGCTGACACCTGACGGGCATTCATGGAGGTTTTACCCAGCTTTTCGCTCCAGTACGGAATCAGCATGCTGTGCGCCGATCCCGTCACCGGATCTTCCGGCACGCCTTCACCCGGACAGAAGAAGCGGCTGACAAAGTCATACGAGTCCCCCGGCGCCGTGACGCAGACCATTTTATCCAGCGGGATCATTGCCGCGATATCCGGCGTTAAGGCTTCCACCTGCTGCTGGCTTTCCAGCACCACCATGTAATCGCGCCCAGCGCGGACCTCTTTCGCGCCGCTAATGCCCAGCGCGCTGAAGAGTAACGCGGGCGGATTGTCGACAACCTCCGTCGACCATGCCGGGAAATTGAGCGTCAGCCAGTCCCCGTTGCGTTTCACCGTCAGGTCGCCAACAAAACGCGTTGAGAAGGTGATTTCGGTATGCGGGTAGTCGAGATATTCAAAAATGACGTGGGACGCCGCCAGCGTGGCATGTCCGCAGAGGTTAATTTCATCAAGCGTGGTAAACCAGCGCAACTCAAAGCCGCTATCCGTACGCACGAAGAAGGCCGTTTCCGACTGGTTATGCTGCTTCGCCATGTTGAGCAGCGTCTCGTCCGGGAGCCACTCTTCCAGCGGGCAAACCGCCGCCGCATTGCCACCGAACGCCCTGTCGCTGAAGGCATCTACCAGATAAAAATCTATTTCCTGCATGGTCTCTTCCTCTTTTTTCTAGCGCAGAAATACTGTGCCTTTCAGATAAAGTGATGCCTGGCCGCTCATCATCACCCGCGAACCTTTCAGTTCACAGCGCACATCGCCGCCGCGGGCCGACACCTGACGCGCAAACAGCGTCGTTTTCCCCAGCGTTTCACTCCAGTAAGGAATGAGCATCGTATGCGCAGAGCCGGTGACAGGATCTTCAGGTACGGCAACGCCCGGTGAGAAGAAACGGCTGACGAAGTCGTACTCACCCTCTCCTCCACGCGCGGTGACGGCAACTTTATGTTCACCTGGCGTCATGGCGGAATAATTCGGCGTCACGGCTTCAACCTGCTCGCGATTTTCCAGTACCACCACCCAGGCGCGCCCCTTTCGGGCCTCAACGTAGTGGTTGATCCCCAATGCCGCGAGCATCTCTGGCGGCGGCGTCGATTCCTGCGTCGGACAGGCCGGGAAATCGAGTGTAATCCAGTCACCTTCCCGGCTGACCGTCAGGCGGCCCGAGGCGGTCTCAAAGTGAATGCGCGAGTCCGGGTAGTCCAGCTCGTTAAACAGCACATACGCAGCGGCAAGCGTCGCGTGTCCACAGAGATTGACCTCGGTTAAGGTGGTAAACCAGCGCAGCTCAATCCCACCTTTACCGCACACGAAGAATGCGGTTTCGGACTGGTTATGCTGCTGCGCCATGTTGAGTAGCGTCTCATCCGGTAGCCATGCGTTAAGCGGACAAACCGCCGCCGGATTGCCACCAAATGAGGTATCACTGAACGCATCTACCAGATAAAAATCAATCTCCTGCATCGACTTACCGCCTGTTATCGTTATGTTGTTCTTTATCTTCACGGAAAACCTCGCCCGCCGCTACCGCTGTGACACGGTAAATTTTGTGATTAAGGTCACATTATGGTTGAGTTTTCGCCGTTTAACGCTTTAAGATCGTCTCCTCATCGTTAATCAATCCCAGACATCGCTATGACAACAAACACGGTTTCCCGCAGGGTCGCGTGGCTACGTGTGGTCACGCTCGCCATCGCTGCGTTTATTTTTAATACCACTGAATTTGTGCCGGTTGGGCTGCTGTCTGACATAGCCGACAGCTTCCAGATAGAGACGGCGCAGGTGGGCATTATGTTGACCATCTACGCCTGGGTGGTCGCGCTAATGTCGCTGCCGTTTATGCTGCTGACCAGCCAGATGGAGCGGCGAAAGCTGCTGATTGGCCTGTTCGTGGTCTTTATCGCCAGCCATGTGCTGTCGTTTATGGCGTGGAATTTTACGGTGCTGGTCATTAGCCGCATCGGTATTGCCTTTGCCCATGCGGTGTTCTGGTCGATCACCGCGTCGCTCGCTATTCGCCTGGCTCCGGCGGGGAAACGCGCGCAGGCGCTGAGCCTGATTGCCACCGGTACCGCGCTGGCGATGGTGCTCGGCCTGCCGATTGGCCGCATCGTTGGGCAATACTTCGGCTGGCGCACCACCTTCTTTGCCATCGGCATGGGGGCGCTGATCACGCTGGTCTGCCTCATCAAGCTGCTGCCAAAACTGCCGAGCGAACATTCCGGCTCGCTGAAAAGCCTGCCGCTGTTGATGCGACGCCCTGCGCTGCTGAGCATTTATTTGCTTACGGTGATTGTGGTGACAGCCCACTACACGGCCTACAGCTACATTGAGCCGTTTGTGCAGGTTGTTGCGGGCTTTAGCGCCAACTTCGCCACGGTTCTGCTGCTGATTCTGGGCGGCGCGGGCATTGTCGGCAGTATTCTGTTTGGTAAGCTCGGCAACCAGCACGCGTCAACGCTGGTGAGCAGCGCCATTGGCCTGCTGCTGGCCTGCCTGCTGTTGCTGATGCCTGCCGCGGGTAGCGAAAGCCATCTGGCGATCCTCAGCCTGTTCTGGGGTGTAGCAATCATGATTATCGGTCTGGGCATGCAGGTGAAAGTGCTGGCGCTGGCACCGGATGCTACGGACGTCGCGATGTCGCTCTTCTCAGGGATTTTCAATCTGGGGATTGGGGCGGGCGCGCTGCTGGGAAATCAGATTAGCCTGCACGTGTCGATGTCGGCAATTGGCTATCTGGGGGCAATCCCTGCACTTGTGGCGCTTATCTGGTCGCTACTTATCTTCCGTAAATGGCCGGTAGCGCTCGAGGAACAGGGTCAACACGGGTGAGGTTTGTTTGTGCCGGGGGGCGGCTTCGCCTTACCCGGCCTACAAAACCCGTAGGCCCGTGCAAGCGAAGCGCCGCCGGGCAAGACATCAATGATAGGTCTTAATAATTTCCAGCACGCCGTTAATAATAAACTGCACGCCCATGCACACCAGCAGGAAGCCCATCAGGCGTGAAATCGCTTCAATACCGCCCTTGCCCACCCAGCGCATAATCGCGCCTGAACTACGCAGGGACGCCCACACGATAATACCGATAAGCGCGAAAATCAGCGGCGGCGCAACCGTCAGCACCCAGTCCGGGAACGTTGAGCTGTCACGCACCGTTGAGGCGGAACTGATGATCATCGCAATTGTACCCGGCCCCGCCGTGCTCGGCATCGCTAACGGCACAAAGGCGATATTCGCGCTGGGCTCTGTTTCCAGCTCTTCGGATTTGCTGGCCGCTTCCGGTGATTCATGCGCTTTTTGCGCGGGGAACAGCATACGGAATCCGATAAAGGCCACAATCAGCCCCCCGGCGATACGCAGGCCGGGAATCGAGATCCCAAAGGTGTTCATCACCAGTTGTCCTGCATAGTAGGCCACCATCATGATGGCAAACACATAGACAGAGGCCATCATCGACTGATGATTGCGCTCTGCGCTGTTCATGTTCCCTGCCAGCCCCAGAAAAAGCGCCACCGTCGTTAACGGGTTCGCCAGCGGCAGCAACACCACCAGCCCGAGGCCAATTGCTTTAATCAAATCCAACATAATGCGTCGTTGTCCTTATCCATATTCATCACCGCAATTATAGGGTGAAAGTGTGACCTTCAGCCATTATCACAACGTAACCATTATTTTCTCACTGCAATGATAACCCTGCGTTATGTATATGATTTGAAAGCACTCAAAAAAAGTTCATGAAACGTTTTAGCAATTCGTGGCATCCGCCGATTCATTCAGTTGACTTATACTTGCCTGAGCAATAATATCTGCCGTGACTAAACTACTTGCCAGGGCAACCATTGTGAAAAGCACCAGCGATCTCTTTAACGACATCATTCCACTGGGCCGTCTTATTCACATGGTTAACCAAAAAAAAGATCGCCTGCTCAACGACTATCTGTCACCGCTGGATATCACCGCAACACAGTTCAAAGTGCTGTGTTCCATTCGCTGCGAAGTGTGTATCACGCCGGTTGAGCTGAAAAAGGTGCTCTCTGTCGATCTGGGTGCGTTAACCCGCATGCTGGATCGTCTCGTCTGCAAAGGATGGATAGAACGAAGCCCTAACCCGAATGACAAACGCGGCGTGCTGATCAAACTGACCAGCGACGGCGCGGCCATGTGTGAGCAATGTCATCAACTCGTAGGACAAACACTGCATCAGGAACTAACAAAAAACTTAACGGCAGATGAAGTGGCAACGCTTGAGCTTTTGCTTAAGAAAATACTGCCGTAAACAGAAAAAGAGGTATGACGATGTCCAGACGCAATACTGACGCTATCACCATTCATAGCATTTTGGACTGGATCGAGGACAACCTGGAATCGCCGCTCTCCCTTGAAAAAGTGTCAGAGCGTTCAGGTTACTCAAAATGGCACCTGCAACGGATGTTCAAAAAAGAGACCGGTCATTCATTAGGTCAATATATTCGCAGCCGCAAGCTGACGGAAATTGCCCAAAAACTGAAAGAAAGCAATGAGCCGATCCTTTATCTGGCGGAGCGTTACGGATTTGAATCGCAACAAACCCTGACGCGCACGTTTAAGAACTACTTTGATGTGCCGCCTCATAAGTATCGTATCACCAGCATGCCGGGTGAATCCCGATATCTCTATCCGTTAAAACACTGTAGTTAAACAACGCCTGTAAAGACGTACCGAGGAAATCATGAAAGTTACCGTCTCCGCCGCCCTCGCCTTGCTGGTGCTATTTTCCAGCCAGACCTTCGCGGAGCAAACGCCCAGTGCAACGCAGCAAAATAATCGTGACTCGATGATTTTGCCGTCAGCACATGACCAGTCACCTTTTGATTTCAATCATATGGGTGCCGGCAGCGACAAATCCGACGAATTAGGCGTGCCGTATTACAATCAGCACGGCTTCTGATTCGTTTTGCCCCGCAACCGCGGGGCTTTTTTGTGCCCTAATTCCTGACTCGCGTCGCCCGACGCACGCGCAAACCAAACACGTTAATGTAGAGTCCGCCCATGATCAGCACCGCGCCAAAGAGCTGCAGCGCGCTGAGTTTTTCATCAAGCAGCAACGCTGCGCTGGCCAGCCCCACCACGGGTACCAGCAGAGACAGCGGCGCCACCCGCCAGGTTTCATAGCGCCCCAGCAACGAACCCCAAATGCCATAGCCGATAATCGTGGCGACGAACGCCAGATAAATCAGCGACAGGATGGTTGTGAGATCGATCTCGACCAGGCTTTTCAGCATCAGGTCCGGGCCGTCCAGAATAAACGATGCCGCCAGAAACGGGATAACAGGGATAAGCGCACTCCATACCACCAGAGACATCACCGCCGGACGCGCTTCATGCTGCATAATCAGTTTGTTGAAGATGTTCCCGCAGGCCCAGCTCAGCCCCGCCGCCAGCGTGAGCATAAAGCCCAGCAGGGCCACATGCTGGCCGTTCAGGCTGGCTTCAATCAGCACCAGCACGCCAAACACCGCCAGCGTGATCCCCGCCAGCTGCTTACCCTGTAAACGTTCGCCAAATACAAACGCGCCGAGAATAATGGTAAAGAACGCCTGCGCCTGCAGAACCAGCGAGGCCAGACCGGCGGGCATGCCGAACTTAATGGCGCAGAAGAGAAACGCAAATTGACCAAAACTGATGGTCAGGCCGTAGCCCAACAGCAATTTCAACGGGATTTTTGGACGCGCCACGAAAAATAGCGCCGGGAAGGCCACCAGCATAAAACGTAATCCGGCCAGCATCAGCGGGGGCATATTATGTAACCCCAGCTTGATGACCACAAAATTCAGCCCCCACACTACGACCACCAACAACGCCAGTAGCCCGTCTTTACGCGTCATACCCTGCCCCTGAATTATTAATAATTTGTTAACACTTCAAGGTAACAGAAAAAATAGCGCCACGAGAAGATCATTAATTCTGGCAGTCAGGCGAAGCACTTAGGGATAAATTAGGCGCTATACAAGCCCCTTATGTCGTGATACTCCTTTTATAACACAACAAAAAAAGCATAAGCATTTGTCGGGCAGGAATATGAAACCATCTCTCAGGCGCTCTACCGCAGCGCTGCTGGCATCGTCATTGTTATTAACAATTGGTCGAGGGGCAACGCTGCCGTTTATGACCATTTATCTCACGCGCGCGTATAGCATGAGCGTCGAGAATATCGGTTATTCGCTGACCATTGCGCTGACCATTGGCGTCGTGTTCAGCTTAGGGTTTGGCATTCTGGCCGATAAGTTTGATAAAAAGCGCTATATGCTAATCGCCATTGTGGCGTTTATTGCGGGCTTTGTGGCCATTCCGCTGGTTAATAACGTCACGCTGGTGGTCCTGTTTTTTGCGCTGATCAACTGCGCCTACTCAGTTTTTTCAACGGTACTCAAAGCCTGGTTTGCCGATGTGCTGACCTCAAGCGAAAAAGCCCGCGTCTTCTCGCTGAACTACAGCTTCCTGAACATCGGCTGGACGATCGGCCCACCGCTTGGGACCCTGCTGGTGATGTACAGCCTGCAGCTCCCGTTCTGGCTGGCGGCCTTTTGCGCCGCACTGCCGCTCGGCTTTATCCATTTCTTTGTACAGAAAAGCGTGGCGTTAGATGCCGCTGAAGAAAAGGCGCCATGGCAGCCGTCGGTATTGCTGAAGGACCGCGCGCTGTTCTGGTACACGCTGTCCGGCCTGCTCGCGTCATACGTCGGCGGATCGTTTGCGACCTGCATTTCGCAATACGTTCTGGCCGCGCATGCAGACAGTGATTTCGCCGAAAAGGTGGTGGCCGTGGTGCTCCCCGTCAACGCCGCCGTGGTGGTGACGCTGCAATACGCCCTCGGGCGTAAAATTTCAGCCACCAACATTCGCCCGCTGATGACCGTGGCCACCCTGTTTTTCATCGTGGGTCTGGGCGGGTTTATGCTCTCCGGTGAAAACCTGGTTTACTGGGGCATCGCTGCCGCGATCTTTACCCTCGGGGAGATTATCTATGCGCCGGGCGAATATATGCTGATCGACAACATCGCCCCGCCGGGAATGAAGGCGAGCTATTTCTCCGCCCAGGCGCTGGGCTGGCTGGGCGCGGCGGCGAACCCGATGATTACCGGGCTCATCCTGACCCATCTGCCGCACTGGTCGTTGTTTGTGATTATGATGGCCGCCATCGTCATTGCGTGGCTGATGATTTTGCGCGGGATGAGCGTGAAAAATGAAGATACCGTGTCGGGTGGCGCTACGCTTACCCGACCTACAAAACCCTAATCGTAGGCCGGGTAAGGCGTAGCCGCCACCCGGCAGCAACAATAACAGCAAAAGCAACAGACTAGTGGTGCAACATCTCTTCCACCACCTGCTCTTTGTACATCTCGTTCGGGTAATACGTCGGCCAGTTATCCATCTCTTTCAGCAGCGCCTCGTGGGAGGTGTTGCCCATAAAGAGATGGAAGTGTGAAGAGGCTTTCGGCCCAATGATATGATCGCTGAACTGAACAAACTTCGGCGCCTTGCTGCTGGCATCCTTACACTCAAACAGATAGCGAACGCCTTTTTTCCCCGAGGAGTAGGTCAGGATTTTGTAGCCGCTGTAGTCATAGTGACAGCGGCTTACCGTTTCCCCTTTGTGAAATTCCATCACGTTATTTTCGATGCCGATAGATCCCACGTCCGTCGCGTAGCCCGTCCGGTAATAGGCTTTCACCGCCTCAACGGATTTGTGGTCCTTCTCGGCTTTCTTCTTAAACACCGGATCGAGTGAACCGTCCAACAGGAACGGATAGACGGATTGCCAGGTACCGTCCCAGTCAGACAGCGTTCTGTCCTTCACGTCTTTATCCTCAAACACGCCGTTCGCCGCCTTCTGTTCCGCCTCGGTCATCTGGTGACCGTGCGAATGGGCAAACAGCTGGCCGCTGACCAGCAGCGCCCCCAGAGTCATGGCAATCTTCCCAATATGTGTAGCCAAAACAAAACCCTCATTCCGTTTTATAAGAATGATGATGTTATATTATAACATTTCAGATCGCAACCAGACCTCTAACGCCCTCCTGCTCCATATTTTCGCCACGCCCTTGCTGAATAATGGTGCCGCGCGACATCAGCAGATAGCTGTCGGCCAGCTCGGCGGCAAAGTCGTAAAACTGTTCGACCAGCAGAATCGCCATATCGCCGCGATCTGCCAGCGAGCGGATCACCTGCCCAATCTCTTTGATGACCGATGGCTGGATGCCCTCCGTCGGCTCATCGAGGATCAGAAGCTGCGGACGGCTTGCCAGCGCGCGTCCAATCGCCAGCTGCTGCTGTTGCCCCCCGGAGAGATCGCCCCCGCGGCGGTGCTTCATCTCTTTTAACACCGGAAACAGCTGCCAGATCTCATCCGGCACCTGCTTCGCGTCGCGGGCGGAAAAGCGTGACAGCCCCAGCAGCAGATTCTCTTCGACGGTCAAGCGCGGGAAAATCTCGCGCCCCTGCGGAACATACGCCACGCCAGCGTGTACCCGCTGGTGTGGCTTGCTGTGGGTGATTTTTTTGCCCTGCCAGACGATTTCACCGCTTTTCGCCGGGATCAGCCCCATCAGGCACTTCAGCAGCGTGGTTTTACCGACGCCGTTGCGCCCTAAAAGACAGGTGACCTCGCCGCTGAGAGCCTGAAAGCTCACGCCGCGCAGAATATGGCTGCCGCCGTAGTATTGATTCAGTTCGTTAACCTGTAGCATCACGGCTCCTTAGCGTCCCAGATAGACTTCAATCACCTGCTCGTTGGCCTGTACCTCACGAAGTGAGCCTTCCGCCAGCACGCGCCCCTGATGCAGCACCGTCACCCTATCGGCGATGGTTTCCACAAACCCCATGTCATGTTCCACCACCATCAGAGAGTGTTTGCCCGCCAGCGTTCTGAACAGTTCTGCGGTGTATTCGGTTTCCGCGTCCGTCATTCCGGCGGCGGGCTCGTCCAGCAGCAGCAGGTGCGGATCCTGCACCAGCAGCATACCGATCTCCAGAAACTGTTTTTGCCCGTGAGAAAGCAGCCCGGCGCGGCGGTCGCGTTCGCTGCTGAGCCGCAGAAGCACCAGCATTTCATTAATGCGATCGACCTGTTCGCCGTTTAGCTTTGCCCGCAGGCTCGCCCAGACGGATTTGTCGGTTTTCATGGCGATTTCGAGGTTTTCCCACACCGTCAGCGCTTCAAAGACCGTGGGTTTCTGGAATTTACGCCCGATCCCCTGTCGGGCAATAGCGGCGGGATCGAGCAGGGTCAGATCGACAGACTGGTCATAGCGCGCTTTGCCGCTTTGAGGCCGCGTTTTGCCCGTGATGACGTCCATTAACGTCGTTTTGCCCGCGCCGTTAGGCCCAATCACGCAGCGCAGCTCACCCACGCCAATATTGAGCGAGAGATCCGTCAACGCCTGAAACCCGTCAAAATTGACGTTGATGGCCTCAAGCTGCAACACGGGATCGGTCTGTTCCCGGTAGCGGTCACCGGGCAGCTGTCGGGTGAATAATCCGTCAGATGGCTGCATTATTTCTCCCCCTTACGCAACAGGCCGTAGACGCCGCGCGGCAAGAACAGCGTGACGGCGATGAAAATCAGCCCCAGAAACAGCTGCCAGTATTCCGGCATCGCAACGGTGAAGAAGCTCTTGGCACCGTTCACCAGCGCCGCGCCAATCACCGGACCGACCAGCGTACCGCGCCCGCCCAGCGCCACCCAGATAGCAGCTTCAATCGAGTTGGTCGGCGACATTTCGCCGGGGTTGATAATGCCCACCTGCGGCACGTACAGCGCCCCCGCCAGACCGCACAGCACCGCGGAGAGCGTCCACACCAACAGCTTGAACCCGCGCGGATCGTAACCGCAGAACGTCAGGCGGTTTTCCGCGTCACGCACCGCCGTCAGGATGCGGCCAAACTTGCTTTTCGCCAGCGCAAATCCGGTGCCTAATGCCAGAATCAGCAGCAACACGGTCGCCAGAAACAGCGCGATACGCGTGGTCGTTTCCGTCACCGAAAACCCGAGCAGCGTGGTGAAGCCCGTAAAGCCGTTATTGCCGCCAAAACCGGTCTCGTTACGAAAGAACAGCAGCATGCCCGCGTAGGTCAGCGCCTGGGTCATGATGGAAAAATAGACCCCTTTGATTTTTGAGCGGAAGGCAAACCAGCCAAACACCAGCGCCAGTAATCCAGGCACCATCACAATCAGGACCAGCGCCCAGGCAAAGTGCTGGGTGCCCCACCAGAACCACGGCAGCTCGCTCCAGGAGAGAAAGGACATGAAGGAAGGCAGACCGTCACCCGCCGCCTGGCGCATCAGGTACATCCCCATCGCATAGCCGCCAAGGGCAAAGAAAATGCCGTGCCCCAGCGAGAGCATGCCCGCGTATCCCCACACCAGATCGAGCGCAACGGCCACGATGGCATAGCAGAGGATCTTGCCAACCAGCGTCAGCGTCCAGGTCGATAGCCCCAGGGGATGCGTGGCGGGCAGCAGCGCGAAGAACGGTAAGATCAGCAGACACGTCACGAGCAGGCTGCCCGCAATCTGAGTCGTGCGCGGCGCTTTACGCGCCATCGTTAAGGTAAGTGGCTGGCTCATCAGTCAGTAACCCTCCCTTTTAAGGCAAAGAGCCCCTGTGGGCGTTTCTGAATAAACAGAATGATCGCCACCAGAATCAGGATCTTGCCCAGTACCGCACCCATCTGCGGTTCGAGAATTTTGTTGAAAATCCCCAGGCCAAACGCCGCCGCCACGCTACCGGCCAGCTGGCCCACGCCGCCCAGCACCACCACCAGGAACGAGTCGATGATGTAGCCCTGGCCCAGCTCCGGCCCCACGTTCCCCAGTTGGGAAAGCGCCACGCCGCCCAGACCGGCAATGCCGGACCCGAGCCCAAACGCCAGCATGTCGATGCGCCCGGTAGGCACCCCGCAGCAGGCAGCCATGCTGCGGTTTTGCGTCACCGCGCGGACGTTCAGGCCAAGACGGGTTTTGTTCAGAATCAGCCAGGTGAAGAACAGCACCAGCAGCACAAAGCCCAGCACCACAATGCGGTTCCACGGCAGCGTCAGGTTGGCGAACACCTGCACGCCTCCGGAGAGCCAGGCCGGGTTTGCCACCTCCAGGTTTTGCGCCCCGAACGTCATGCGCACCAGCTGGATAAGCATCAGGCTGATCCCCCATGTCGCCAGCAGCGTTTCCAGTGGACGTCCATAAAGATGGCGGATCACCGTGCGCTCGAGAATCATCCCGATCCCCGCCGTCAGGCAAAACGCCACGGGCAGCGCGATAACCGGATAAAGCGCCAGCCACTGGGGAAGAAATTGCGCCATCACCTGCTGCACCATCCAGGTGGCATACGCCCCTAGCATCAGCATTTCACCGTGGGCCATGTTGATGACGCCAAGCAGGCCATAGGTGATCGCCAGCCCCAGCGCAGCCAGCAGCAGGACAGAGCCCAGCGAAAGCCCCATAAATGCCTGTCCGAGCAGATCGCCCCACATCAGACGGTGCTGAATGTGGCTCAGGCTCTCGGCGGCAGCCGCACGCACCTTCGCATCCGGCTCCGTCTGCGGTAGCGTAAACGGCGTGATTTTTGCCTGCACGTCCGGGTCGTCAGATTGACCCAGCAGTTCAACAGCCTGAAGACGGGTCTCTGCCTGAGGACTGTTCAGCTGGAGGTTCGCCAGCGCAAGCAGCAGCGACTGCCGCGTCACATCATCCGTTTCGAGACTGACCCGTTTTTGCAGAAATCCGAGCATATCTGGCTGGATATCCCGCTGGATCTGCCGGGCTGCGCCTCGCCTTTCGGTGACACTGTCACTTACAAGCTGATGCGTTGCCAGCGCGGTCGCGGCCAGCACGCGGAGCCGGTTGGTCAGGCGTACGGCTTTGGTTGGCCCTTCTGCCGCCATTGCCGTCCCGAGCGGCACCATTTCGCCGCCGTGTTTGGCAAAGGCATGCTTCTGGCCGTCGATAAACAGGCTTTCTGTTTGCAGCGCCTGGAGCAGCGGCATCCTTGCCGCATCCGGTGAAGCCGCCCACGCGGTCAGCATTGCTGCTTGCTGCGTGCGGTTAGCAGCAACGAAGTTATCGGCATCCGATGCCTGCGCCATCCCTGGCAGCAGTCCGGTAAGCCATACAAGAGCGATGAACATGCGCATGGCGTTCATGACGTTTCTCCCTGCGGTAATGGCTTAGTTGCTGGCGGTTTTCATCGGCTGGTCAGGCTTTTTGTCATTTCCGGCGATGAACGGGCTCCACGGCTGAGCGCGCACCGGTGCGTCGGTTTGCCACACCACGTTAAACTGGCCGTTACCTTCGATTTCCCCAATCATGACCGGCTTGTGCAGGTGGTGGTTGGTGGCATCCATGGTGAGCGTAAAACCAGACGGCGCTTTAAAGGACTGGCCCGCCATGGCGGCGCGCACTTTATCCACGTCGGTGGTGCCTGCCTTTTCGACAGCCTGCGCCCACATGTGAATGCCCACATAGGTCGCTTCCATCGGATCGTTGGTCACGACGGTATCGGCATTCGGCAGCTTGTGCGCTTTGGCGTAGGCTTTGTAGTCCGCCACGAAGGTCTGGTTAGTTGGGTTATCCACGGATTCGAAGTAGTTCCACGCCGCCAGGTTCCCCACCAGCGGTTTGGTGTCGATCCCACGCAGCTCTTCTTCGCCAACGGAGAACGCCACCACCGGCACGTCGGTGGCCTTCAGGCCCTGGTTAGCAAGCTCTTTGTAAAACGGCACGTTGGAATCGCCGTTGATGGTCGATACCACCGCCGTTTTGCCGCCTGCGGAGAATTTCTTAATGTTGGCTACGATGGTCTGGTAATCGCTGTGACCAAACGGGGTGTAAACCTCTTCAATGTCCTTATCCTCAATGCCTTTTGAGTGCAGGAAGGCACGCAGGATTTTGTTGGTCGTACGCGGATAGACATAGTCCGTGCCCAACAGGAAGAAGCGCTTAGCGCTGCCTCCGTCCTCGCTCATCAGGTACTCCACCGCCGGGATCGCCTGCTGGTTCGGCGCCGCGCCGGTATAGAATACGTTCGGCGACATCTCTTCGCCTTCGTACTGGACCGGGTAGAACAGCAGGCCGTTCAGCTCCTCAAACACCGGCAGCACGGATTTGCGCGACACCGACGTCCAGCAGCCGAACACCACCGCCACTTTATCCTGGCTGATGAGCTGACGGGCTTTCTCGGCAAACAGCGGCCAGTTTGACGCCGGGTCAACCACCACCGGCTCCAGTTTCTTGCCCAGCACGCCGCCTTTGGCGTTGATCTCATCAATCGTCATCAGGGCAACGTCTTTCAGGGGCGTCTCGGAGATCGCCATCGTGCCGGACAGCGAGTGCATAATCCCCACTTTGATGGTATCGGCAGCCTGCACGCCAAAACTCATTCCCATTGCGACCACGGAGGCCGACAGTGCAAAAGCTTTTAACAAGGTACGACGGTGCATATTTTCACTCCTGAAAAGAAAGCTGTGCGAAAGCGTCCGATACCGCAGGGACGCAGATAAACAAGGTGTCAGCTTCAGGAGAGCAAAAAGGATGCCAGAATGGAGAAAGCGGAATGACGGGAGATGGCGCGCGGGTTGTAAAGAGAACGACTCAGAATGAATCAGCGCTGCACTTTTATAATGCAGCGCTGGAGGAGGCTTACCAGACTTCGCTGGCGATCTGCGTCACCAGACGCACTTTGTCCCACTGCTGGGATTCGCTCAGGCTGTTGCCCTCTTCGGTGGAGGCAAAGCCGCACTGCGGGCTCAGGCAGATTTGCTCCTTCGCCACGTATTTCGCCGCTT